>JAZUQR010000021.1:0-149335 GCA_045605805.1 Alphaproteobacteria bacterium
CCCTGTTATAAAGAATTGGCAATACCCCCCCCCCTGAACAATTTTTTCGTTATTTTTCAAGGGGTTAGCGGTTATTTCTGGAACTTTTACTTGAAACATCATATCTCCCTTTATATGCTGTTTTATTCCTTACAGAATATAAGCATATATGCCATAAGAAGTGATGTCAAGGTTTTTTTTATTTTTTTTTGATTTTTTAATATACCCCTTCAAAAGCATCCAGATATATCTGTTTAATATCCGCAATCAACGGATAAACGGGGTTGGCTCCGGTGCATTGATCATCAAAGGCCAAACGAGCCAATTGGTTCAGATTTTTTTTGAATACTTTTTCGTCTATCCCATATTCCCGAATTGAGGCTGGGATACCGATTGTTGCTTTCAATTTTTCAATTTCCTTTAACAACAACTGGACTTTTTCATCTTCTGTTGTTTTTTTGTTTCCAAGATACAACACATGGGCGATTTGGGCATAGCGTTTTTTGGCTTCTGGTGCTTGATATTGTGGAAATATCGCTTGCTTTTTGGGTTTGTCTGTTGCGTTAAAACGAATCACCTGACAAATTAACAAAGCGTTGGCAATGCCATGCGGAATATTGTACATCGCCCCCAATTTATGAGCCATTGAATGACAGATTCCCAAAAACGAATTGGCAAAGGCCATGCCTGCCATGGTGGCTGCATAGTGCATTTTTTCCCGTGCCAGAGGATCATTTGCGCCTTCTTTATAAGCTCGGGGTAAATAGCGGAAGATTTGTTTAATTGCTTCCAAGGCTGATGAGTTTGTGAAGTTTGTTGCCATGACAGACACATAGGCTTCCAAACCATGTACAAGGGCATCAATACCGCCCGCTGCTGTCAACCCTTTGGGCATATTATCCACAAAATTCGGATCTACAATGGCCATGGTTGGCGTCAAGGCATAATCGGCCAAGGCATATTTGATGTGTGTTTTATCGTCTGTGATAATGGAAAATGGTGTCACCTCTGAACCTGTGCCGGATGTGGTTGGAATACACACCAATTTGGCTTTTTTACCCAATTCTGGCAAAGAACAAATCCGCTTGCGGATATCCATAAAACGCATAGAAATATCTTCAAAGTTTGTTTCGGGGTGTTCATACATCAACCAGATAATCTTGGCCACATCCATGGGTGAGCCACCCCCCAGGGCAATAATCAAATCCGGCTGATAGGAATGGACAATACTCATGGCCTGTTCTACATTAGACAGCGTTGGATCAGGTTTCACATCAAAGAAAATCTCATAATCTGTGCGGATTTCTTCCAAAGTATCTGTAATTGGTCTCAGTGCGCCAGAATCAAACAAGAAACGGTCTGTCACGATAAAAGCTCGTTTCTTCCCTTCAAACTCACGCAAGGCCAAATCAGTTGCACCTCGTTTGAAATAGATTTTAGACGGCACTTTATACCACAACATATTCTCTCTCCTTATTGCTACGGTTTTATAGTTTAACAAATGCTTAGGGCCAACATTTTCGCTGACCGAATTACCGCCCCACGAACCACACCCTAGTGTTAGCGATGGTTCAAGGCGAAAGTTATACAAATCACCTATTCCCCCCTGTGAAGCCGGTGTATTGACCAAAACTCGCCCCGTTGGCATTATTTGGGCGAATGCTTCAATTCTTGTTTCCTGTCTGTCATCGGTAAACAGCGAGGAGGTATGCCCCATTCCGCCTAATTCAATCAACTTTCGGGCAATGGTTGTTGCTTCTTCAAAGTTTTTAGCTTGATACATTGTTAAGATGGGCGACAACTTTTCATGGGCGTAAGGGTTGCTTGGGGTATAGTTTTTTTGCTCGGCAATCAATACTTTTGTCTCTGCGGGTACTGTAATCTTTGCCATATTGGCAATGGCGCAGGCTGATTGTCCCACGATGGCCGAATTGACCGAATCATTAGGGGTTAGGATTATTTTTCCCAACTTTTCTATTTCTTTGGGTTTTAAGAAATATGCCCCACGATAAGCAAACTCTTTTTTGACTTGTTCATACACCTCTTTGACAACAACAACCGATTGTTCTGAGGCACAAATCATTCCATTATCAAAGGTTTTGGATAACAAAATAGACGACACGGCCAAGCGGATATCTGCTGTTTCATCAATCACAGCGGGGGTATTTCCAGCCCCAACCCCCAATGCCGGTTTCCCACTGGAATAGGCTGCTTTGACCATACTGGGGCCGCCCGTGGCCAAAATCCCTTGAATCTGTGGATGTGTCATCAAGCGTTGGGACAATTCTACGCTTGGTTCATCTATCCATGCGATAATATCCTTTGGTGCGCCTGCTTTCACGGCGGCATCTAATACCACTTTGGCAGCCGCAATTGTGCTTTTTTTTGCCCGAGGGTGTGGGGAAAAGATGATGGCATTTCTTGTTTTCAAGCATATCAGCGACTTGAAAATTGCTGTGGAGGTTGGGTTTGTTGTGGGGACAATACCAGCCAAAACCCCCAATGGTGCCGCCACAATTTGTATGCCGTTTATTTTATCTTTTTTTATCACACCACAAGTCTTCACACTCTTATATTTATTGTAAATATATTCGGCCGCAAATTGATTTTTAATAACCTTATCTTCAAAAACCCCCATGCCTGTTTCATTGACAGCCAACTCGGCCAACTCAATACGCATTTTATTGGCGGCACAGGCAGCAGCTTGAAAAATCTTGTTCACCTTTTCTTCTGAAAACAGGGCATATTTTTCTTGGGCAATATGAACCCGTTCAATTAAATTATCCAGACTTTTCAAATTGCTGATTTGATTTTTTGGCATTTGTTCCCCTTTGTTTTTTGTTCAGCCTAGCACACTTTTTTCAGATTGTCCAGCCTTTCTTTTACATAATTAAAAAAGAGCCCTTTTTCAAGGACTCTTTTGCTTTTATTGTTCGTCTTTTCTGTACATTTTTCTTGCTGTATAGTGTGTATGCAACAATTCTTCCGATTTTTCAGAAAGCGGTGCTCCCAAGAACTCTTGGTACAACTTTTGAATATCAGGATTTTGATGCGAACAACGCACTTTTGCTTGACGATCATCGTTTTTCAAGCCGTCTTGACGGGCTTTACGAACGGCATTTGTCACCCCCAAAGGCTGACCACCGCCACCGATACATCCACCTGGGCAAGCCATCACTTCAATAAAGTCGTATGGTGTTTTTTCACCATTCGCTTTGGCCCGACGGACTTTTTCCAACACAGAAGCCACATTTTTGATGCCATGTGCCACTGCAATATGGATTTCTTTACCGGCAATTGTCAAGGTCATTTCTTTGGCACCTTCGTTCAAATTGGTAATTTGGTCAAACTCCAAGTTTTCCAATTCTTTTCCGGTGATTAAATAGTGAGCTGTTCTTAACGCTGCCTCCATCACACCGCCAGAGAATCCAAAGATTGTTCCGGCACCAGAATATGCCCCCAATGGAGAATCTGCTTCTTCATCCGGCAAGGCATTGAAATCAACACCCATTTGTTTAATCATACGGACCAATTCACGAGTGGTTAATGACACATCAATGTTTTGAATGCCTTCACGGAACATTTCTTTTGACCGTTTGATTTCCCATTTTTTGGCTGTACATGGCATAATGGATACCACAATCATATCCTTTGGATCTACCCCGATTTTGTCGGCATAGTATGTTTTTGCCAAAGCACCCAACATTGCTTGTGGAGATTTTGCTGTGGAGAAATTGTCAATCATATCATGATCCACTTTTTCCAAGTAATCCACCCATGCCGGACAGCAACTTGTAATCAAAGGCAATCTTTCGGGCTCTGTTGTAAAGCGTTTGACAAATTCGCTTCCTTCTTCCATAATCGTCAAGTCGGCAGCGAAGTTTGTATCAAACACAGCTTTGAATCCCATCCGACGCAAGGCGGCATAGATTTTGCCTGTCACCAAATCACCGCTTTGATGGCCAAAGGCTTCACCCAAAGCCACACGAACGGCCGGTGCAATTTGTACCACGCATGTTTTTGTTGTATCTTGCAAATAGTCCCAAACTTTGGATGTTTCGTCCATTTCTGTGATTGCGCCTGTTGGACAGTGAGCAGAACATTGTCCACATTTAATACATGGTGAATCATCCAATGGCAAGCCGGCAGCTGGTGTCATTTGTGTATTGATACCTCGATTCAATGAGCTTAATGCATAGACATTTTGAACTTCTTGGCACACCTGAACGCAGCGACCACATTGAACACATTTGCGTGGGTCAATTTGGATACATCCTGTGGAATCATCCACCGGCATTTCTTTTTCAGATGGTGTAATGTTATCAAAGGCATCTTTATCCAATGCAAACTCACGAGCCAAATCTTGCAATTCGCAGTTGCCGTTTTTCAAACAGCTTAAACAATCATTCGGGTGACGAGATAAAATCAATTCCACAATTGTTTTGCGGGCTTTCATAATATCTGGATCCCGAGTGATTACTTGCATCCCTTCTGCCACCGGTGTGCAGCATGAACGCAACATTCTGCCATTGATTTTCACAATACAGATACCGCAAGCAGCTGTGGCTTCCAAGTCGGGATGTTTACAAAGTGTCGGCACAATAACCTGTGCTTCACGACAAGCATCCAAAACGCTTGTTCCTTCTGGAACTTTTACTTCTATTCCGTCAATTGTCAATGTAATCATCTTAGCATCCTTTCTTTTCTTCATCTTTTTGCAACAAGGCTTCGTATTCGTCTTCAAAATACTTGATTGTTGACAACACAGGGTTTGGTGAGGTTTGACCTAAACCACACAAAGAACCTTTTTGCATTGCAGAACCGATTTCCTTGATTTTTTCCAAATCTTCACGTGTGCCTTTGCCTTCTGAAATCTTTGTCAAAAGTTTCAGCATTTGATAGCCACCCAAACGGCATGGAGCGCACTTTCCGCAAGATTCATCAACGGTAAAGCCCAAATAAAACTTGGCAATTTCAACCATGGAATCATCTTCATCCATCACAATCATACCACCGGACCCCATCATAGAACCGATTTTTTTCAATTCTTCATAGCATAAAGGCAAGTTCAAGTCACGAGCTGGAATCACACCACCGGAAGGTCCGCCTGTTTGCACAGCTTTGAAGGCCTTTCCTGTGGAGGTACCGCCCCCTACCTCTTCAACCATTTCACGAACTGTTGTTCCCATCGGAACTTCAACCAAGCCGGAATGTTTCACTTTACCAGTTAAAGCAAACACTTTTGTTCCTTTACTTGTTTCTGTTCCAACACAATTAAACCAATCAGCCCCATTCAAAATGATTTGTGGCACATTGGCCCATGTTTCCACATTATTGATGATTGTTGGTTTACCGAACAACCCTTTTTCTGTTGGATATGGCGGGCGAGGACGTGGTGTTCCTTTGTTCCCTTCCAAGGACATCATCAAAGCTGTTTCTTCACCGCATACAAATGCCCCTGCCCCATAACGCAATTCTGCCATAAAGCTGAAATCCGTTCCAAAAATGTTTTTGCCCAAAATACCGGCTTTTTTGGCTTGTTTCAAGGCCAATTCAACACGTTCCAGAGCCAATGGATATTCGGCACGCACATAGAACCAACCGGAGGTTGCCCCTGTGGCATATGCCGCAATCATCATTCCTTCCAAAACGGCATGAGCACCACCACCCAAAATACAGGAATCCATATAAGCACCTGGGTCACCTTCGTCACCATTACAGATGATGAACTTTTCACCATCCACCAATGGGGCTTTGGCCAGTAATTCCCATTTTTTACCAGTTGGGAAGCCACCACCGCCACGGCCACGAAGGCCAGATTTTGTGATTTCTTCCAACACTTGTTGTGGGGTCATTTCAAACAAGCACTTCATCAATGCTTTATACCCGCCATTGGATACATATTCACCCAAATCTTCCGGATCAGAAGAACCCAAGTGTTTCAACACAATACGGCGTTGTTTTGTAAAGAACGGCAAATCCATGGGCAATTCTTTTTCTTGTAAATGAGGAGCTAACTTTAATTCTGCTTCTGGATGTCCCAACAAAGGTTTGATATGTTGTTCCACAATCAAGTGTGCTATATCAGAGGTCATTTCCTTATAAAGGAACGGCTTGCGACCTTTAATTTCAATGCGTGTCATTGGACCAGCCGCACACAACCCCATACAACCTGTGGCAACCAAACGCACTTGTTCGGTTAAACCGGCTGTTTCCAAAGCCTGTTTTAAGGCATCGTACACACCTTGACCGCCGCCGGAGTGGCAACTTGTTGCATTACATGTGAAAATTGTGGCCAGATATTTATCATTTTTTTCTTCAAAATCTTTGCCCATTTGCAAAAGTTTATCTTTTTGCATACGGCCAACGGCTTTTAATTTTTCAATTTGTTCTGGTGTCATTTCTACCATATTAGTTTGCCTCCTTCGCACGCCATTCGTTTATAATTGATTTAATCTTATCTGGTGTCACTTTACCATAGGTCACCCCATTGATAACCATCACAGGGGCCAATCCGCAACAACCCAAGCAACGGACAACTTGTATAAAGAACAAGCCGTCGTCTGTTGTTGTGCCAGCCGGTACACCCAATTCTTTTTCAAGCTCTTCTAAAACGCTGATACTGCCTTTGATGTGACAAGCTGTGCCATCACAAACGGAGATAACATATTTCCCAGGGGCTTTAACTTTGAAATAGTTATAGAATGTTAAACATTCATAGATTTTTACCATTGGAACACCCAAGCCTTCACCCAAATAAAGAGCTTCATCCCAAGGGACATATCCAAATTGTTCTTGCAATTCATGCAATGCCATAATCAATGAGCCACGCTTACCATTCCATTTACGGATGATAGCGTCAACTTTTTGCTTGTTTTCTTCGTTCATTTTCACCCTTTCATTAAAAAATGTGTATGTTGTGAGTTTATACAAACTTTTTGTAAAAAGCAAGAAAAAAATGTTTGAAATAAGAAAATCCCTCAGAAGTTCTCTAAGGGATGATGGAGATTTAACGAGAGGTTCTTTCCCCTCTTGTGACTTTTGGAGCCAGCTCTGCCGCAATTTTTTCTTTTAATCCTGTAGTCTTATTCTCATTTAAAAAATGATAATGACCAGTTCTGTTCAAGTCAATAAGCTTATTCAATTTTGGATTTCTTTCATCCTCAAACATCACAATCAAATCATCCCGTGTAATAGCTTCATGTGACCTACAGACAGAAGTAATACGTCCTTCCTTATCAAGTTCTATATCAATAGCTTGAAGGCCTTCACTATCACAAAATGTAATATGATCAAAAGGTTCTTTATCGACGGTAAAAATCGGCCGATTTGGAATTCCAGGCACATCACCCTCAACGTATACATACCTCTTTGCTTTTCCGTTTAACTCAAAATTAGCCAGTGCTAATTTTTCTTTGACTATATGATCATATGGACCACTCATCCTTTGACCTACAAGATTAAAACCAGCCAAGTGTTGTGCTTCTCTTCCATTGTTTATATCTTTTCCTTTATATATATCAAATGCTATACCACTATCACTAAGTGTAAAATATATCGTATGTCTTCCGTTTTTAAAGAGTAACGTACCAATACCGCTTTCTGTTTTTGTATGCTTTACTAAAAATGTCATATCATTCTCCTTTTATAAGTTTTAGACCATTCAACCTGCACATTGTATTCCCCCAAAATAGTTATGTCAATGATTTTTTGTTGATTCACAATTATTTTATCCTATCTGTTATAAGGGAGAGAACAAGATGAAAAATTATTTATTTGCAGTTATTTCTATACTATTTTGGAGTTTTAATGTGATTATTGCCCATATTTTAGCCAACCATTTAACCCCTTGGCAGATTTCGGGGTTTCGGTGGAGCATTGCGGCTTTATTGATTTTACCATTTGCCGTTTTTTCATTAAAACAGAACTGGCAAATTGTGCTTAAAAACAAGTGGTGGATTTGTTGGACGGCTTTATGGGGCATTACCATCAACAATACTTTGGTCTATTATGCCGCCTATACTGTTCGGCCGGTGGCTCTTTCTTTAATTGGCGTGACGGGACCGTTATTTTTAATTTTTTTCTCATGGCTTATTCAAGGTAAAGATTTGTCCAAACGCCAACTCTTTGGGCTTTTGTTCACTTTGCTTGGTGTGTTTGCTATTATCCTTTACGGCCGAGCGCAAACGATGGGCGAAATACACTTTGAAAGGGGAGATTTTTGGATGCTAGGGGCGGCCATCACTTTTGGTTATTACAGTTTTTGCGTGGCTGACAAACCAAAAAACCTGCCCTACTTTCCATTTTTTGCTGCCTCGCTTATTGTTGGTTCTCTTTTATGTCTTCCAATGTTTCTGTGGGATACATTCAGCACACCTGTTGCTTTCTTATCCAATATGAACCTTGATATTTTAGGCGTGTTATTTTTCTTGGGTATTTTTAATTCTGTGTTGGCTTATTTGCTGTGGAATTATGCTCTGACAAAAGGTGATCCGATTAAAATTTCCATGATTTACTATTTAATGCCTGTTTTTTCAATGGTAGAAAGTTGGTTTATTTTGAATGATTCCATCCATTGGATTCAAGTTGTGGGTGCATTTGTTGTTTTTGGCGGGATTTATTACAGCACAAAATCCACCCCCAAAAAAAAGCAGTCTTCTTCTTGAAGGCTGCTTTTGTTTTGTTGGATGGTTGGTTAAATCTTGTTGATTTGAACTTCACCGTTTGGTAAGTCTTTTACCGTTAAACCTTTTGCTTTTAGGGCATCCCGAATTTCGTCAGATTTGGCCCAATCTTTGGCTGCACGAGCCACTTTGCGAGCTTCCAACAAGGCTTGCACTTCTGCATCCGGTACATAGACTTGTTCTTTCATCTCGGACATATTCAAACCCAAAAAGCCATCCATATCAGACAAAATTGCCCATTTTGTTGCGTTATTCAAGGTGCTATCTTTGACAACTTCCCACATAACTGCCAAGGCCTGAGGTGTGGCCACATCGTTAAAGACCGCTGTATCAAACTTTGTCAGGTATGCCGCCTTTTTCGCTTCATCCACCGCAGCGGTTAAATCTTTTTTCATGTCAATCACACGAGCCGTTAGGTTATTATAGGCTGATTGTGCTGCTTCCAAGGCTTCCCATGTAAATTGCAAGGCAGAACGATAATGCGCTGTCAATGCCAGATAGCGATAAGCCAATGGATTATAGCCTTTTTCTTTCAAGGCAGGCACCGTTAAAATGTTCCCCAAGGATTTGGACATTTTGATTCCTTTTAATTGCAACCATTCATTATGAACCCAGTAATTCACCCATTTATGTCCAAAGCATCCTTCTGATTGAGCTTTTTCATTTTCGTGATGCACAGGCACATGCTCAATTCCGCCGCAATGGATATCAATGTATTCCCCTAAGTATTTTGAGGACATCACTGAGCATTCAATATGCCACCCAGGGTATCCTCTACCCCAAGGGGAATCCCACTGTAAAATCTGGTTTTCAAACTTAGAGGTTGTGAACCACAGCACAAAGTCTGTTGCGTTGCGTTTATTAGCATCTTCTTCCACACGAGCCCCATGTTGCAGCCCTTCAATATCTTTGCGTGATAATTCCCCATAACGACCAAATTTTACCGTATCAAAATAAACATTACCACCACTGGTATAGGCAAGGCCTTTTTCTTCCAATTTTTGGACAAATTGAATCATATCCTGCACATGTTCGGTGGCACGACAGACCACAGTTGGCCGGATTATATTCAAATCTTTTTCCTCTTCAAAAAAGAAGTCTTCATATTTGCGTGCCAATTCAATCACATCCATTTGTTCTTGTTTGGCGGCTTTTACCATTTTGTCTTCGCCACTGTCTTCATCCGAAGTAAGATGCCCCACATCTGTTATATTCATCACATGGGTGACTTCATATCCTGCCCGTGTTAAAGCACGATGCAAAAAATCTTCATTCAAGTATGTACGCAGGTTGCCGATATGTGCAAAACTGTACACCGTTGGACCACAACAATACAGACGCACTTTTCCTTCTTCAATAGGTTGAAAATCTTCAATGGATCTTGTCAGTGTGTTGTATAGTTTCATGGTTTTTCTCCTTTCTATGGGGGTGATTATAGCCTAGACAGCAAAAAAGTCAAGCTAATTTCAAAAAAAATGTGCTTTCCCTATTGACAGGTTACTTTTTTTTATCTAAAATGCGAACAAAAGACGAACAAAACTTTTAACAGGGGGCTTTTATGATTACAAAAAAACAACTTCAACTGTTTGATTTTATTAAAGAATATGTTTCAGAAAATGGGGTTTCCCCTTCTTTTAACGAAATGCGTGATTATTTGGGATTAAAGTCTAAATCCAGTGTCCATCGCTTGGTGGGGGCTTTGGAACAACAACATTTATTACATCGCACACCAAAGGTGGCTCGTTCCATTGCCACTGATACTCTTTCGGATCAGGATATTGCCAATGAGGTGACTCAGATTCCTTTATATGGAAAAATTGCGGCAGGCCTTCCCATTGAAGCGGTGGCCAACGAAACGGAAACTGTTGCTGTGCCAACCTCTATGATGGGAACAGGACAATACTATGCTTTATTGGTGGAAGGTGATTCTATGATAAATGCCGGTATTTTGAATGGTGATACGGTGATTATCAAGCGGTCCAATCAAGCCAATGACGGTGACATTGTTGTGGCTTTGATTGATGGATATGATGTGACATTAAAGCGTTTGCGCAAACGTGCTTCCTCACTTGCTTTGGAACCGGCAAATCCCAACTATGAAACACGCATTTTTACCAATGATCGAGTGGAAATTCAAGGCATTTTAGCCGGATTGATGCGTTCTTATTAAAAAAAAGTTGCTTTTTATTCTTGTTTTATTGTATAATACCAACAGGTTGAGGTGAAGGATATTTTATGAGAAGTACACTGAATTTTGGAAATGTAATTACTGCCATGATTACCCCCTTTAAGAAAAACGGGGACATTGATTTTGATGAGGTAGAACTGCTTGCAAACCATCTTTACCAAAACGGAACAGACACTGTTTTATTGACAGGGTCAACCGGTGAAGATGCACAATTATCAGAAAACGAGAAATGGCAACTTGTGCAACGGGTGCGTCAATATGCGCCAAAGCTGGCAAAAATTATGGTCGCTACAAGTGATAAAAATACGGCTCGGGCGATACATAAAACAAAAAAAGCCTTTGAGCTGGGGGCGGATGCTGTGTTGGTTGCTGTGCCGGAATATATCAAACCTCCACAAGAAGCGATGCTTATTCATTTTGGACAGATTGCTGATTCTGTTCCAAACAAACCCGTCTTTATATATAATATCCCCAGCCGAACAGGCACAGAGATTTTGCCTGCAACTGTTGCCACTTTGGCTCAACGTCATCCCAACATTGTTGGCCTGAAACAAAGTATGGGCAATTTAGACAGAGTGTCGGAACTCAATCAAGAATTACAAAAACGAGGCATTACAGATTTTCATCTTTATTCCGGAGATGACAGTTTAACCCTTCCCATGCTTGCCTTGGGGGCAAAGGGTGTGATTAGTGTGGCTTCTCATTTGGAAGGCTCTTTAATTCAAAACATGGTGACGGACTTTAAGCGGGGCAATGTGAAGGCTGCCAACAAAACACATCAGTTGTTGTTTCCCCTGTTTCAAAGTTTATTTATTACAACCAATCCGATGCCGATTAAAGAGGCGCTTTACCAAAAGGGGATTATTTCCAAGCCGACCCTGCGCACTTTGGGTGAAATGACAGCTCAGCAAAAAACAGATTTGGTTTCTCGTTTACATCTGTTTTATGCCCATAAAAAAGCTGTTTTGGGTCCAAATTGCTCCTGCCTGAACAAAACAGGCCGCACATAACTTTAATATGAAGAAGGAATCTTTGAATGACTCAAATCAAAAATATATTTTGGGATGTTGATGGTGTCTTGGCAGACTTAAATCGGGCCTATTATGATTTTTTGACCCAGCATCCCAAATATAAACCTTTATATGAAAACCTAAAATTTGAAGATTTGGACAAAGTTCTGCCCATTCAACCCAAATATGGGGCCTTAGAATTAAAAACACATCCTGAACTGGGTGTGGAAATGGATTATGATTTTTGCCACAGCTTATTTTTTGAAAAGCGCCCTCTTTATTCAGGTGTTATTGAGGCTTTGAAAGACTTTCATCGGCAGGGTTATCGTCAATTTACACTGTCTGCCACCTTTGATGTCGCCAAGAAAAAAGCCCTCTTAAACAAATTATTATCAGAGGTGACTGGTTTTTTAACCATTGAATGTGTTCAACATGGTCAATTTATGCATGATACTGCGAAGGAGGATTCCTTAAAGGCTTGTTTTTCCAAATATGGATTAAAACCAGAAGAAACAGTTTTGGTGGATGATCGGATTTATAATCAGTATGCAGCCATTCATGTTGGGGCGCATCCCATTCGTTATCGTTGTCCTTTTACAAGCGATTTACCAGATGACTTAAAATGGATTCCAGAAGTTCATAATATGAGTGAATTGAATGACTTATTGAAAACAATTAAAGTAAATGATTAAATCATATCTTTTTATACCTTGTCACATTTTAATCTTTTCTTAACTTTTTTGTTGCATTTTTCTTAAAATAAAGTATAATTTTTTTATTCATTTGACATATGAGGGAATGCAATGGCAGTTCATAATAATCAATCTGTTCTTATTTGTGATGTTGGTGGCACGAATGTGCGTTTTGGTATTTATCAAGACAACCAACCAGAGCCTGTGACTTTTAGCGGCAAATACAAATGTGCTTATTTTCCTTATTTTGAAGCAGCTCTTGCCCAATATCGCCATGATGCAAAACTGGATGTTTTGCCCGCTTTTTGTCTGATTGGGGCAGCGGGTGACATTGATGAACAAAGGGGCATTGTTCTTGCCACAAACACACCGTGGCACACGGATATTTCCAAAGTGCAACAAACATTCCCATCTATCAAAAAGATCAAACTGGTCAATGATTTTGCTTTACAAGGATGGGCTTTAACCGGATTACAATCTACACAATATCATCCATTGTTTGATTCCCCCAATATGCCTGACTTAAAGCGGGGCAAAGTGGTTCTTATCGGCCCAGGAACCGGCCTTGGCTCATGTTTAATTATGCCAAGTGATCCTCAAGGCCAAAATGTATATACCTCGGAGGCTGGTCACAACACCATTCCCTATGTTGTTTTTCCCAAACCAAAAGATCAACTGATGAATAACGAGATGTTGCAAATTATTACCCAACATTACCAAGCAAAAGGGCAGCAAGCTGTCACAGAACATTTGGTTTCAGGCACAGGGTTGAGTAATATCTTTCATGCGTTAAGGGATAAACAGATTCCTACTGAGGCCAAACAATGTGTTTCAGCAGAACAGATTGAGGCAGCCGCCCAGCGGGGAGATCCGCTGGCCTTAAAAACATTTGATTTTTTCAATGCCTATCTGGGGGCCCATGCCGGCAGCATGGTTGCCACAACCAAAACGGACACTTTGTTCTTTTGCGGTGGTGTGATGGCAAGCCCTTGGGTGCGCAAGAATCTGGAAGCAACTTCTTATTTTCAAGATCAATTTATTCCTCGTTCTGGTTTAACACAAGCCATGAAACGGGTTAAAATCTATGCATCCAATTATCGAGATATGTCAACTTTGGGGGCAAAAGTATTTGCTCAGAACATGTTGAAAGAACACAAAAATCAACAGATGCAAACTCAAAATGAGCAGACGATGTTGCATTTTTTGTATTATCTACAAACCTTTGTGGATGCACATTGTCCATCTGTGAAAACGCAGATGAAAGATGTTGTTTCGGCTGTCCAAACTTTTCACAACAAACAAAACTCTAAATAAATTAGTTCATTGACAAAAAACAAAAATGTGATATAATGTCTTTATTCATAGGAGGAAAGTAATATGAAATTAGATTCAAAAACTTTTAACTTAAAAAAAACCATTGATAAAACTTTTGAACAAAACAAGAATACCCTTCTTCAGAAAGAACCTTCCGCAATGAGAGAAGACCAATATGTTTTAGTTGATGTTCGTTTTTTGGGAGATAAAATCCCTGAGCAGTATAATGATACTACCTTAAATCAACATTATCATCCTAATCAGATGGTTGATTACACTAAATTGCCTGTATGGATGGACATTCGGCGAGGACATGACCGCATTCGGATGACACGCACCCCGCTTCAACCTGACAATCCGAATACAGACTATTCGTATGCTTTATCTTTGCACAGCAGAGGATTGAATTATTGTATTGTACAGACCCCTCAGGGGAAAGTTTCTGAAACAGGCAACTCTTTGTTGCTTGACGCCTTTCAATATGATGCCGATTTTTCCAAGTTTGTACATATTGTGGCAGAGCCAAAACTCCCTCCTCAAATGCGTATGCGCTGTAAACAACACTCAAGATAATCAATCAAGGGGTCATCATTTGGTGGCCCTTTATTTTTAAGTCTGTTCATCCTGTTGTAAGACGGATAAAAAAAGCGGATACTGTACAGTATCCGTCTTTATCTTTTCAAAATGGTCGGGGCGAGAGGATTATTCGTGCCATACGCCACTCACCCACAAGGGGCTGTCTCGCACAAGCTCGACATTGGCTAAAGCCCCGAACCTCCTGCTTCGGTTCGATCCCCTCATATCCGATGAGTTATAAAAAAAACCGCCAAACGGCGGTCTTTTGATAACTGGTCGGGGCGAGAGGATTCGAACCTCCGGCACCTTGCTCCCAAAGCAAGTACTCTACCAGGCTGAGCTACACCCCGAATACTGATTATTATACATAAAAAAAAACAAAATGCAAGTTATTTTATTAAAAAAGTTGTTCAATATACATTTTTGTATATTTTTCAATCAGTTCCAACCATTGAGTCACTGCCCTTCCCTTGTTGGCTGCATAAGACCAAACCAGCCCAAAGCTCAACAAGTTGGCCGTTGGTAAAAACAAAAATGAAAAAAGCCATCCTGCTTTTATAAAATCTGTTTGTTTTGGGTGGATTTGATAGATATTTGAAATTAAATGATATCCAAACATCAACCCAAGAACGGGCAGATAAACATCAGGCATTGGTTTATTCAGCCAATCAAACACTGTTCCGAATAACATCACTATCAATGGAAAAGTCGGTACAAAATATGGTGCCAAAACAATCAACCAATTCCCCTTTCCATAAAATCCAAACGACCCTCCTTTATCTGATTCTATGCTCATTGAACGAGGCATATGGCCGGTTATTACGGCCGCCAACATATGGGTGAACTCGTGCTCAAAGATTGCCAAATGTGACCCATGCAAACCAGGGATAACAAACCACAAGCCAACCATAGCGAACATGGGCAACAAAAACGAAAAAAACAGCTCTTCTGCTGTTAGACGAATAAGATACATATCTGCCTTTAATACAGGCATAAACCCCAATACCATTATGATAGCCAATGGCCATTTCAAATATGTCAACAGTGGATTGATTATATGTTGCATTTTCCTTTTCTTTCCTTTTTTTTTATGCTACACTTATTTTGCAAAAAATGAAAGAGGTTTTTTTATGGATTATATTATTTTATTTTTATTGATTGGGGTTTTAATTTTATCGGTTGTTGCTTTGATGCGCTTTCAAAGTTTAAGCAATCCTGCCCATAACAACGAGGCATTGGAACGATTGGAACGTTTGATGCGCAGTGATGCAAAGGATCTTCGTGAAGAACTGAGCCAAAACTTGATGCGTTTTAATGATTCAATTCGTCAATCACTGGAACAGCGATTGGAAGTTATGCGTGCTACTGTGGATGAAAAGTTGCACTCTACTTTGGAAAAGCGACTTGGTGAATCCTTTTCTCAGGTTTCGGAACGCTTGGAACAAGTTCACAAAGGTTTGGGCGAAATGCAAACTTTGGCCAGTGATGTGGGGGGATTAAAGCGCATTCTCACAAATGTTAAAACTCGTGGGACATGGGGCGAAGTGCAATTGGGAAATCTGCTTTCTCAAATGTTGGCCCCCGAACAATTTATTCAAAATGCCCATATTCAAAACAACGGAGAAGTTGTGGAATATGCCGTTCAATTACCTGATGATGTGTTGATTCCGATTGACTCTAAGTTTCCGATGGAATCTTATGAACGGTTGATGGATGCAGCAGAAAAGGCCGACCCGATTTTAACAGAAAAGTGCATTCAAGAATTAGAACGAGCCATTAAAACGCAGGCAGAAAAGATTTCTAAAAAATACATCCTGCCCCCACAAACAACCAACTTTGGCATTATGTTTTTGCCAACCGAAGGATTGTATGCTGAGGTGATGAAGCGCCCTGCTCTTGACGATGAGATTCAACGCAAATATCGTGTTGCCATTACTGGTCCAAGCACTTTGGCGGCTTATTTGAATGCTTTGCAGATGGGGTTTAAGACTTTGGCCATTCAAAAGCGTTCATCAGAGGTGTGGACTGTTTTGGGCCAAGCAAAGTTGGAGTTTGAACGCTATGCCAACTGGATTGAACATTTGAAACGCAATTTGGAACAAGCCAACAAAACATTGGATCAAGCCGACACTCGGACACGAGCTTTGAACAGAAAACTGCGCAATGTTGAAACGGATACTTTGGCGCCCGAGGCCGCCAATCCGT
Organism: Alphaproteobacteria bacterium; assembly: GCA_045605805.1. Lineage (GTDB taxonomy): Bacteria > Pseudomonadota > Alphaproteobacteria > CAAHEQ01 > UBA3637 > UBA3637. Next base: position 16,649 of record JAZUQR010000021.1, read on the forward strand.
TATTGGAAAATCTTGTTTCTCCGTTGGATGAATAAAAAAAAGGAGCATATGCTCCTTTTCTTTATTTCATTTTGCTTCTTTTAATTGCGTATTGCAATCTCTTTTTTTGCATTCTTTTTTCACGGGCTTTTATTTCTTTTAGAATCCTTTCTTGTGCCTTGTGTGCCTTTTTCACTGTTATTTCTGATGGCATCGTGACATGAAAGATATTTTCAATTTTTGGCCGTTTTTCCAGCAAAGTCTTTTCTGCATTTAACTTACCCATTTGAATGCTATTTTTCCATGAAAATGTTAAATGCTCTGGCAAATTCATTTCTTCGGCCGGAAACAAATTGCACTTTTGATTGGCCAAATATGAACTTCTAAATATTGAATCTATTACTTGTTCACGATCCATATAGTTCTTTTTTTTCTGTTGCATTTCTCTTTCCCCTACTTTTTGAAAGAAAGCTGTTGGGGTATTTGGATTTTCAATATAATATATTTCACCCTTAAAATCTGGGGCCACATATTCAATTTGACCTTTTTGAGCAACAATACAATCCACCCCTTTTAAGTGCCTTGGAACCATATGAATATATGTTTTTGATACATTTAAGGCCATCATTGGTTCGCCATTATGTTGTTGATTTTCTCCTAATGGGTGATAGCTGAGATTTGATGGTAATTGTGAAATCGGTTTCATTTTTATCCTTTCATAAAAAACAACAAGAAGATTATACACCCTCTTGTTGTTTTTGTCAAGTATATCTTTTTTTAGACTTTTTTGATTTCCTTTTGACCACCCATGTAAGGTTGAAGCGCAACTGGAATCTTTACAGAACCATCGGCTTGTAAATTATTTTCCAAGAAGGCAATCAACATCCGAGGCGGTGCGACCACTGTGTTATTCAAGGTATAGGCAAAGTATTTTTTACCATCTTTTGCCTGCACACGAATTTTCAAGCGGCGGGCCTGGGCATCACCCAATGTGGAACACGAACCGACTTCAAAGTATTTTTGTTGCCGTGGCGACCATGCTTCCACATCACAGGATTTGACTTTTAAGTCAGCCAAATCGCCCGAACAGCATTCCAATGTTCTTACAGGAATGTCCAATGTACGGAAAAAGTCAACTGTATTTTGCCACATTTGATTATACCATTTCATATGATCTTCGGGTTTGCATACCACCACCATTTCTTGTTTTTCAAATTGGTGAATCCGATACACACCTCGTTCTTCAATACCATGAGCCCCTTTTTCTTTTCTGAAACAAGGCGAATAACTTGTTAGGGGATAGGGCAATTCTTCTTCCGGAATGATTTGGTCAATGAATTTTCCAATCATAGAGTGTTCAGATGTTCCGATTAAATACAAATCTTCCCCTTCAATTTTATACATCATGGCTTCCATTTCGGCAAAACTCATCACGCCAGTCACAACCTGAGAACGAATCATGAATGGGGGAACATAATAGGTAAACCCTCGCCCAATCATAAAGTCACGAGCATAGGACAAAATGGCCGAGTGCAAACGGGCCAAGTCACCTTTCAGGTAATAAAATCCGTTGCCGGCCACACGACGGGCACTGTCTAAATCCAAACCGCCCAAAGATTCCATTAAATCTGTGTGATATGGGATTTCAAAATCGGGTGTCACCGGTTCGCCAAAACGTTCCACTTCCACATTTTCCGAATCGTCTTTTCCAACCGGAACAGATTCATCAATGATGTTGGGAATGGTCATCATGCGGGTGCGAATTTCTTCTTGGTATTTTTCTTGAATGGCTTCCAATTCAATAATTTTATCACCAATTTGTTGGCTTTCGGCTTTAATTGCTTCTGCTTCTTCCTTTTTGCCCGAGGACATCAATGAACCGATTTGTTTGGAGAGAGAGGTTCTTTTGGCCCGCAAGGCTTCAACTTCTGTAATTGCAGCACGATTTTTTTTATCTAAATCAATTACTTCATCAACCAAAACCAACTTTTGATCTTGAAACTTTTTCTTAATGTTTTCTTTCACAAGTTCGGGATTTTCCCGAATCAATTTGATATCTATCATTTTCTCTCTCCTTCTTAAATAAAGATATTTACAAAACTGTGCAACACCGGATAGAGTGTTGAGATAAACCATCCCACAACATCCACGCCCAGCATTGGCAACATGAATAGTACACTAAATAAAACAAAAAGTCCATACTTTTCTGTTTCTGCGTACAAGTCAGCGTATTTTTTTGGCAACAGTGACCACAAAATCCGCCCGCCATCCATTGGTAAAATTGGCAATAGGTTAAAACACGCCAATACCAAGGAAAGTTGTATCCCATTTGTCATATTTTCAATCAACCACTTTGTTCCCGACCAATCGTGTGGGAACAACCATAGTATCACATGAGCCGTTAAAACAAAATCTATGGCTAACAACAGGTTTGTTATAGGGCCGGCAGCAGCCACCAACCCTGTGTCTCGTTTGGGGTTATTCAAATATGCAAAGTTGACAGGAACCGGTTTTGCCCATCCAAACAGCATGGGAGATTGGATTATCCATAAAAATAAAGGTACAATCAGGCTTCCAATTAGGTCAAAATGTTTGGCCGGATTTAGGGTTATCCGCCCAAGACTATATGCGGTTTTGTCCCCTAATTTCATGGCCACATATCCATGTGCCACTTCGTGCAAAATAATACACAACATCAATGGGATAATCCAAGTAGTTAAAGTATAAATAAAAGTCATTTTTTTACTTCACAGGAATACATTCTTGTTTCTTTTTCTTTAATTTTTCGCATAGGTTCATCACCATTTCCCGAGTGGCAAATTCACCCACCTGCAACCGCCAGAATGTGCCTTTTCCGGCAATTTCAGCCGATACAATTTGATATGGCATATCTGACAATAAGGCTTTGTGATTTTTTGAAATTGTTTGCCAAGATGTTTCAACTTTTTTCTTGCTTGATGATGATAATAATTGAGCCCGCCATATAATTGGCTTTTCTTTGGTAAGTGGTGCAGCCCCTGTTTTTTCTGTTGTGGCCACTTCAACCGTTTTTTCTTCTCTTTTTTTAGCAGGTACTGCAGGTGTGGATTCAGACACTGTTTTTGCTTGGTCTGCTTCTTTAGCAGGCGGTATTTCCTGAGTCACTTGTTCAGGGGAAACAACCACATTTCCTTCTTTGGGTTCTGGCAAAACGACCTCTGATGGCAAAAGTGGCTGTTCTGGTTCAGGAAACAAATTTTCAACCACAGGTGTGGGGGCCAATTCGGCACGATTATACACAACTTTATCTTTATCTGGAATATCTAATCCCCCCGGATTTTCTGGCAACACTTTAACCGGTGTAGGCGTTGGTGAAATAACCACGATTTTGGATTCTTCCATTTTTGGCATCCGATGCATTAAGGCAAAAATTGTTCCACCGGCTACGATTACCGCCAATCCCAAGGCAATCCACAAAACTGTTTTTGGTTCTTTTTGTTCCGCAACGGGGACAGCACGAAATTGACTTAGATATTGCGGCAAACTCAATTCTTCTTTTGGATTGGGCTGTGTTTGGGTTTCGTTTATTTTTTGTTCCCGTTCAACAAGGCTTTCGGAAAATGTTTTAATTTTTTCAAATTCGTCCATTTGATTCCTTCCTTTCTGCCTTCATTGTAATGATTTTTTTTCTTTTTACAAGAGCCTTTTATTTATTTTTTCATTTTTTTGAAAAAAATACTTGACGATTGTGTTTTTTTTCGCTATTCTATGTGGGCTATCAGCAAAGCGGATATGGCGGAACTGGTAGACGCAACGGACTTAAAATCCGTTGGGGGCAACCCCGTGCCGGTTCGATTCCGGCTTTCCGCACCATAAAAAAAGCCTTGGAAAACCAAGGCTTTTTTGTTTTTGGGTTTTAATTTTATCTTGCCCCTTTTGCCACATCTTTCTTAATGACAAGGTTTTTGATTTGTGGTCGTTCGATGTATTTTGTCCACATACCGGCAACACCCACATATTTTTCATCCTTAATTTTCTTTTGTTGATTGTTTGTATCATACTCATATTTTGCCAGATGACACACCATCAACGGTTCATCAATAAGATGGGTTTTTTCCAAGTTATATTTTTTACTTGTCACGATTTTTTCATCTTCATTGTAATATCTTGTGAGCTTTGGCATCAAACCTCTCTCGGCTGACCAAGTAAAAGTTTTTTGTTTGTACAGATATAATTTGCCTTTCTTGTTGCGTTTGCGGATATTTTCATGCGTTTTTATTTGTTCACGATTATCCCCAAATCCGATGTACTTAAAACCGGTTTCGGAAATCCATTCGCCAGATTTATCATAATTTATTTTCACACCATACAAAGGTATCCATTTTTTCCAGTCCTTACTTCTGTAGCGTGTGATTGTTTCACTTTCCAATTGCCCTTGACGATCGTAGATTTTCTTGGTTGTTTCGGCAAACACTGTATCACCCTCTACCTTATATTCTTTTTCTTCTATAGGGCGACCAAATTCATCATAATAGATGGTTGTTTTTGGCACAATCTCGCCGGAATCTGTTTGGGTATAGGTTTTGTTTTTAGACAAGTATAACTTGCCCGTCAGATAGTCCTTTTCATATATCTTTTTTTGTACTTTGACATCATTTTCAAAGAATATTTCTTCTCGCAGAAGCACTTCACCAATGTTGTTCCGATGTTCTTGAATTTTTGTTTCTTTTTTCATCATTTTCTCCTTTTGACCTTTTTATTATACACCAAAAGCCGCATTTTGTCAAAAAATGAATGTTACCAAATATTTCATTCATTCTTTCAGCTTTGTTCTGGCAACACTTAAAGGAGGCAATTTTGAACGCAGTTCTTGTGGTAATGGGATAAGGGCCGATTGACCAATATGGCCGGACGAGATTTCTTCAACAAGCATTCCTGTTCTTTCATCATACAGCTTATCCAGCATTATACAAATGGGTTCATATTGCAAGGGCGACAAAAACTCCAACACCATACCTTTTTGAAGTTTGTGTTTCACTTCCAACACAACTTTATCATTTTTTTCCCCTGTCACAAGGGCGGCATAACGCCATTGTCCATCACTGGCCGACACATCATAATTATGTGCTTCAGGGCCAGCATTTCCATCCAAAAATCCCAAGGTATAACCCCTTGATTGTAATGTTAAAATCTCGTTCATATACTTATCGGGCGACCACTTATCAGGGTTTTCAAACCAATCATCAATGGCGTGGCGATAGGCTCGGGCTGTGACTGCGGCATAGTATTCCGATTTGTTTCGTCCTTCAATTTTGAAGGAATCAATCCCGATTGGCAGCAAATCCGGCAAGCGGGGCAACCAACACAAATCTCGGGAATTCATAATATAAGTGCCGTTTTCATCTTCATCAACACGCATCAATTCGTGCGGACGTGTTTCTTCTTCTATGTAATAAACACTTGTATCAGATGGTTTTTGCACCTCTTTGGCTTCATATATTTTATAGGACCATCGGCACGAGTGGGCGCAATTTCCTTTATTTGCGCTGCGCCCTGTCATAAAATTGGATAACAGACAACGGCCGGAATAACTGACACACAAAGCCCCATGTATGAAGGTTTCAAGGCGAATATCCGGACATTTTTTGCGAATTTCCTTGATTTCAGTTAGGGGGACTTCTCTGCCTAGAACACACAAGGATGCCCCCTGCTCTTTCCAATAATCCACTGTCAAATAGGAGCAGACATTTGCTTGGGTTGAAATATGCAAAGGAATCTGGGGTGCCTGTTTTTTTATCAAATTAAAAACTCCTGGGTCGGCCACAATCACACCATCCGGATTCAAATCGGTTAAATGCGACACAAACTCTTGCACACGCATAATATCATGATTATGGGTGAACAAATTGACAGTTAAATAAACCTTTTTATTGATACTGTGAGCATAGGCGATGCCTTCTTTAAGTTCGTCATAGCTGAATGCAATTTTGTTGCGCAAACAGACCCCAGGCATACCGGCATAAACGGCATCGGCCCCGTATAAGAAGGCTGTTTTTAATCTGTTTAACGAGCCGGCGGGTAATAATAATTCTGGCTTTTTTATACAAGACATTGACTTTCCTTTTTTATTTCTTTTTCAAAAAACCGATCACGGCTGTGACGGAGGCTGGCGTGATGCCACGCATACGGCTCATTGCTCCGATAGTGGCTGGGCGTTCTGATTCCAGTCGTTCCACAATTTCCAAAGACAGCCCTCCCACTTTGCGATAATCAATGGTTTCGGGGATTTTTAAGGCTTCATCTTTTTTGAAATCAGCTATATCTTGTGCCTGACGGGCCAAATAGCCTTGATAACGCCCTTCAATTTCCAGTTGTTCGGCAATTTCTTGGGGTATGTCTTTCAATTGAGGGAATACAGACACAATCTGATTCCAACCGATATTTTGGTGTGACAGTAAGTCAAATGGGGTGCGTTTGCGTCCATCCACATTGACGGAAAAACCCATTTTTTTCAATTCTTTTGGTGTTATATCCAGTGATTTTGCCAACGCACGAGCTTCATTTAATTTTTTTTGTTTTTTCTTAAAGATTTTTGCTCTCTCTTTGCCAACGCAACCGATTTTAATACCCAATGGGGTCAAGCGTAAATCGGCATTATCTGCCCGCATTGTCAGGCGATATTCGGCCCGAGAAGTGAACAAGCGATAGGGTTCATCTACCCCCAAAGTTGTGATATCGTCTATCATTACCCCCAAATAACTGTCTGCTCGGTCAAAAGTCAACTCTGATTTTTTTCCTTGTGCTTTTAAGGCGGCATTCACCCCTGCAAGCAATCCCTGCCCTGCTGCCTCTTCATAGCCTGTTGTCCCATTGATTTGTCCGGCCAAAAATAGATTTGGCACTTTTTTTGTTTCCAAAGTCAATTTTAATTCACGGGGATCAACATAGTCATATTCAATGGCATAGGCATAGCGCAGGATTTTAACATTTTCCAGCCCTGGGATAGAACGAATGAAGGCTTCTTGAACATCCTTTGGCACGCTGGTAGAAATACCGTTTGGATAGATACTGTTCCCTTCCCGTGTTTCAGGTTCTAAGAAAATATGGTGGCTGTCACGCCCTTCAAAACGCACCAACTTTGTTTCAATGCTTGGGCAATAGCGAGGCCCTGTGGAGGTTATTTGCCCATCATAAAGGGGCGCTCGGTCTAAATTATCCAAAATAATCTTATGAGTGGTTGGGGTGGTATGCGTTATCCAACATGGCACTTGCTCTTGTTCAATTTTCTGTGTCATAAAGGAAAAAGGTTTGGGCGGATTATCCCCATCTTGGCGTTCACATTTTGACCAATCTATGGTGTTTTTATCCAATCTGGCAGGCGTACCTGTTTTCAAGCGATCCATCTTTAATCCAAGTTTAGACAAGGCAGGTGTTATGCCATAACAGGCTGGTTCACCAAAACGGCCGCCTTTTGTTTGTTCTTTCCCGATATGCATCACCCCGTTCAAAAAAGTACCCGTTGTCAAAACTGTGGCTTTGGCATATATTTCCTTTCCATCCACCACAACACCAACTACCTTCCCCTTTTCTGTCAGCAAATCTTCCACACTGCCTTCCAACAGTTCAAGATTCGGATAGTTTGCCAATTCTTCTTGCATCACACGCATATATTCTGTTTTATCGGCTTGGGCTCGTGGTCCTTGAACCGCCGGCCCTTTACTGGCGTTCAGCATACGGAACTGGATACCGGCTTTATCAATTACACGCCCCATCACACCATCCAGTGCATCTATTTCACGCACAAGTGTACCTTTTCCCAAACCGCCAATGGCCGGATTACAGGACATATCCCCTATGGTTTTAAGGTGGTGTGTCACAAGCAAAGTTTTTGCACCCATGCGAGCCGAAGCCGTACAGGCCTCGCATCCTGCATGGCCTCCACCCACAACGATTACATCATATTCTTTTTTCATGCGTTTCCTTATTTCCCAATACAAAAATCACGGAAGATGACATCCAGAAGTTCATCCACCTCTATGCGTCCCGTAATACGCCCCAAAGCACGGGCAGACAGACGCAAATCTTCCGTTTTTAATTCTAATTCTTGAACTTTGAGGGCATCTTTCAAATGTGTCACACATTGTTTTAATGCCACCCGATAGCGTTCACGGGTGATGGCTGCGCCACCGGCAAAAGAATCGGTCAGAATTACTTTTATTTCTTCCCACAATTTTGTTATCCCCTTACCTGTTTTGGCTGAGATGAAAAAATCACTTTTATTTTCTTTTACATCATATAAATCTGTTTTATTCCAAAGTGTTATCACTTTCTTTTTAAGCAACGATTCGGGTAATTTTTCGGCGTTTGGATATGTTTTTGCATCTTGGACAAACAGAATTAAATCGGCTTTTTCGGCCTTTTTCACAGCCCTGCGGATTCCTTCGGATTCAATGTCTTCTTTGGCTTCACGCAAACCTGCTGTATCTGCCAAAATAACAGGGAATCCCCCCACATCCAGATGGGCTTCCACAATATCCCGTGTTGTGCCTGCTGTTTGCGATACAATAGCAACCTCTTTTTTTGTCAGGGCATTGATTAAAGAAGATTTTCCGACATTTGGTACACCAATGATAGCTACTTGAAAGCCCTCTCGCAAGCGTTCACCCCGATGATTATCATTCAGGTGGTCTTCTAGCTCGGCTATCAAACTTTGAATATCGTTATCAATTTCCTTTTCTTTTTCAGGCGGGATTTCTTCTTCTGGAAAATCAATGAAGGCTTCAGCATAGGCCAAATGGTGTACTAATTTTTTGCGCCAATTTTCATATAATGCCCCCAAATCGCCTTCCATTTGTGCAAAAGCCTGTTGCCGTTGTGCTTCTGTTTCAGCGTGGATTAAATCCAAAAGGCCTTCTGCCTCGGTTAAATCCATTTTTCCATTGATAACGGCTCGTCTTGAAAACTCGCCTCTTTCGGCTGGGCGCAATCCATCCATTTGTGACAAGGCGTTTGTCAAGGCATTGATAACCCCTCGCCCACCATGCACTTGATATTCCACCACATCTTCCCCTGTGAAACTATGGGGCGCTTTGAAATACAGCACAATCGCCTTATCCAGAATCGTTTCATTTTGTGTTAAAGGGGAAAAATAAACTTTTCCTGCTTCCATTTTTTTAAGTTTTGTCAATAACTTGGCCGATTCTAACGCTTTTGATCCGGACACACGAATGACAGCCACACCCGCTGTTCCCAATCCGCTTGCCAGTGCATAAATGGTATCTCCGTTTTGATACATTTACAGCCCCTCCACCACTTTATAAATCTCGCCACGCAGGGAGGCTATATTCAAGCCGCTTTCAGAACTTGTTATTGCAATTTCCGGATAGCACGCCACATGCGTTTTGCCTTCATTCATTGTTTCTTCATACACTTTTTCCAAGTCTGATTGTTTCACTTTATCGGCTTTTGTCAAAACAATTTGATATGTGACGGCTGCCCGATCCAGCATCACCATAATGTCTTTATCTACTTTTTTTAAGCCATGGCGGGCATCTATCAGCAAAAAAACTCGTTTCAACTGTTGCCTGCCACGCAGATAGGCATGGATGAGTTTTGTCCAGTTTTGAACCATTTGTTTTGGGGCATTGGCAAAGCCATAACCAGGCAAGTCCACCAAGAAAAACCGAGTTCCTACTTTGAAAAAATTCAATTCCTGAGTTCGCCCTGGGGTGTTGCTGGCACGCGCAATCGGTTTTCCCGTCAATGCATTGATTAAAGAGGATTTTCCAACATTTGAACGCCCCGCAAACGCAATCTCCGGCAAATAGAGTTTTGGTAAATCTTCTTCCTTTGCAACGCCTTTTTCAAAGGCCACACCGTTGGCAAAAAGTTGCTTTCCCCGTTCTTCAAATGCCATTTAGCCCACCTTTTTTGTAATATATTTTTGCTGTGCGATGGACAAGATATTGCTCCATGTCCAATACAAGATTAAACCAACGGCAAATTGCCCCATCATAAAGGTAAAGATAATCGGCATATATTTGAACATATTGGTTTGTGTTTTATCGGCTGTGGCCGGTTGCGGGGTCATTTTTTGTTGGATATACATGGTCAAACCCATCAACACAGGCATCACCCCAAGATTCAAGAAACTTGGAATCGGCCATGGAATCAAGCCAAACAAGGTAAAGACCGAGCTGGAATCTGGCATAGACAAATCTTTTATCCATCCAAAGAAAGGCGCTTGGCGCATTTGCAACGAGACAGACAAAACTTTATATAATGCAAAAAATACTGGGATTTGAATCAGCATTGGCAAACAACCGCCTGCCGGATTCACTTTTTCCCGTTTATATAGAGCCAACATTTCTTGTTGAAACCGCACTTTATCGTCTTTATAACGGGCTTGTAAAAGCTGCATTTGCGGTTGAATCTTTTTCATTTTGGCCATAGAAATGTATGATTTTGTTGCCACAGGCAATAAGGCCAAGCGCAACAAGGTTGCAAAAATTAAAATGGCTATTCCCATATTTCCAACCAGATTATACAACCATCTTAAAAAATACAAGAATGGTTTTGTTAAGAAATAAAACCATCCAAAATCAATGGTTAAATCAAACTTCGGAATGTTTAAGGTTTCTTGATAAGCATTGATTAAATCCAATTCTTTGGCACCGGCAAAAAGGTGTGTTGTTTTTGTCAATGTTGCGCCACTCATCACAGTTTGCGGTGGTGTTTTGAAGGATGACACATACATTTCATTTTGTTGTTTTTCTTTATATTCAACCTGTTGTGCTTGGTCAGGAATAAATATCGCCTGCCAGTATTTATCCGTTATACCAGACCAACCGCCTTGTGTTTTATACGAGATAGTTTCGTCTTCCACATCTGTGTATGCACTTTCTTTCAAGCGATTATTGACCAACGACACAAACCCAGTATGCACAGATGTTGGGTTTTTCGGTGCATTTTCTGTGGCACGCACCAATGCCCCATTTAAGGATACTGTCACTGCCTTTTCTGATTTGTTATGAAGCGTATCCACCACTGTGAACATATAGTTATTGTCCACGCTTATTTCTCGCACCAGTTTGATTTCCTTTCCCTCCCACGAAAGTGTGATAGGTGTATCTGGGGTTAAAGTATTATCTGATGTTTGCCATTCTGCTTCACTATCAGGCAATTCAGCCGATCCTGACCATTGAACCTTAGCATAATACTTGTCTGACAAAAGGACAACATTAGGGCTGTCTGGTGCAATAGTTTCTTTATATTTTTTCAGTGTCAACCCTTTCAAAACGCCCCCTTTTGAGCTTAAAACACCTTGCAGCGCAGAACTTTCAATGGCAATTTCTTTTTGGGGCTTATCCGTTGTTGCTGGGACAATTTCCACTTCGGCCAAGGCTTTGGCGGCTTCTTGTTCTGCAATCAGTTGATTTTCAACAACATTTATTTGTTTTTCTTGTGGCGAAATATATCTGAATCCAAATAGAACAGCAATGATTAGAATCATTGCCCACATCATAGAACGTTCTTCTGATTTAATTTGTTTTGGCGTTTGTTTCATTCTTTTCCTTTCTGTTTTGGAGTATTTTAACCGAAACGCTTAAAAAAATCAAACTATTTTATTTTTTTCGGTTTTTGGGCGTGGAAGCAAAAGTCAAGACAAGTACTTTCTTTACACCAGCTTTTAATAAAACTTTGGCACATTCATTGACTGTGGCGCCGGTTGTTAAAACATCATCTATCAACAAAACTGTTTGATTTTTAATCTTTTCTTTATGACAGACCTTAAAAGCATTTGTCACATTTTTACGCCTTTTATCGGGGGACAGATGGCCTTGGCTGACTGTAGATTTTACACGTTTTAATGAGTCTGGATTATATGTTTTATGAAAGATTTTGCTTAAACGATTGGCAAGTAAAGCAGATTGATTATATTTCCTTTTCAGCAATCGCCATCTGTGCAGCGGAATTGGCATCAGGACATCTGCTTCTTCAATCAACTCTTTACCTTGCAAGGCCATCATTTTAGCAAGCAGAGACACAAGTTCCTGTTTATCACCGCTTTTGAATGGTAAAATTAGCTTTTTAGCCATTTCATCATATAACAGCACAGCTCTGGCTTTTTCAAACAAAGGGGCTTTCATCAAACAGCTTGCACACACACGATCGCCCAAAATATCAAACTCAAACGGGCGGCCACATTTTTGACAATAGGGTTTTGTGATAAAGTGCAAATTCTTGAAGCATTCTGGACATAAAGTATCCTTTTCAGATACGCTTGTTTTACACACAGCACATACCGGTGGTAAAAGAAAATCCAATACTATTTTCCAAAATTGCATCCTTGCATCCTTTTGTTTTTCTTCCCATTATGGTTAAGTACAATTATACAGAAAGGATTTTACTCATGCAACCAGTTTCTTTATTCAGAAAGGCATTACGCTTTATTTTTTTATTAGTTTTGGTCAATGCTATTGGATTTTTGGCTTCTTCTTATATGACGGGCGACAACATCCAATGGTATAACAATTTAACGCAATCTTCTTTAACCCCTCCAAGATATGTATTTGGACTTGTCTGGTCTGTCCTTTTATTACTGCAAGCTGTGGCAGCTTTTCTTGTTTGGGGCAAGGCAAGCCCAAGGTATTTTGCCCTTCAACTTGGCTTGAATATGTTATGGAGTTTTGTGTTTTTCTTTTTACATCAACCGATTTGGGCTTTGTTTGTGTTGATTCTGTTTATATGGGCCTTGACCATGAACATCAAAACATTTGCAAAGTCCAACAAACTTTCCGGTTGGTTGCTTGTTCCAACCTTGCTTTGGTCTTTGTTTGCTTTTTATCTGAATGCCTTTATCATTTTTGCATAAAAAATGAAACTGTTTTACCTGCAAAAAAGCCTCTGCTTTCACAGAGGCCTTTTTTTCTTTGTTGGTTGATTTATTTATTAAAATCAGGTTCTGCGGATTCACTGTTTCCAACCGAACGCAAATCAAAACACCTTAACACTGGCATCGCCAAATAGATGGAAGAATATGTTCCAAAAATTGTCCCTAGGAACATGGCAATGGAAAAGCCTTTTAATGTTTCACCGCCCACCAGCAACAAAATACCCACAACGAACAAGGTTGTAAAACTGGTCAACATTGTGCGAGATAAAGTTTCATTTGTACTGCGGTTTAACAGGTTGATAACAGATTCTTTTCTGTATTTTTTTAAGTTTTCACGCATGCGGTCATAACTGACAATTGTATCATTACAATCATAGCCCGCCAATGACAACAAGCCTGCCACAACCACCATGTCAAATTCTATTTGAAACACAGAGAAAAAGCCAACCACGATTATCATATCATGTGCCAAAGCCAACAAACACCCCACTGCAAACGGCCATTCAAATCGGAACCAAATGTACACAGCGATTGCCAACAATGCCAAGACAGAGGCTAATAAACTTTTGTATTTCAATTCCTCACCAATGGCAGGCCCGATGATTTCCACTTGATTATAGCTGTATCCTTCGCCTAAGGTGTTTTTAATTTTGGTTAAAAGTTCATTGGCATTTTCACCTTGCGGTTGGGCTTGAATCAAAACACCTTTGCCATCCATTCCCACCGATTGTAAGGATAAATCTCTTAAAAAGGACAATTTTTCACGAAGGACATCCATTTTAAGTTCGGTTTCGCTTGTGGCTTCAATTTGAACACCTCCCACAAAATCAATGCCGTAATTCAATCCTTTGGTTGCCAAGGAGAACAAAGAAACGATTACCAAAATAGCCGACAGCACATAGGCATATTTTGCCTGTTTCATAAAGTTAAAATTGTATTCTCTTTTCTTAAATAACTTACGCATTTTCTTATCCTTTCTTACAATTCAATCTTCTCTGGATGTTTCATTTTAATCCAAGCCATTATTATGATTTTTGACACGCAGATAGCAGCAAACAGCGTGCTGATTAGCCCTAATCCCAAAGTCACGCCAAAGCCACGCACAGGACCCGAGCCCAGCCAGAACAAGAACAAAGCGGCAAATAATGTGGTCAACTGACCATCAAAAATTGCCCCAAACGAGCCGGCATAACCACGCATCAACACATCTTTTGGCACACTCACGCCATGCATTTTTTCTTCTTTCATTCTTTCAAAGATAATAATATTTGCATCCACAGCCATACCAACGGTTAAAGCAATACCGGCCAAACCAGGCAATGTCAATGTGGCCCCCAAAAGACTGAGCAAGGCCAACAAAATCATCCCGTTTGCCAGCAAAGCCAAATCGGCCACGATTCCGAACCAGCCGTACACAAGAATCATAAAAATAAAGACCATGGACAGACCAATTAAACAGGCTGTTGTACCGGCTTTAATTGAATCTTCTCCCAAACCGGCACCAACCACACGTTCTTCGGCCACAATCAATGGCGCAGGCAAGGCTCCAGAACGCAACAGCAAGGCCAAATCATTGGCTGTTTGAACCGTGAAATTACCGGTAATCACTCCTTTTCCGCCTGTGATTGGCGTATTGATTGTCGGTGCGCTGATGACTTTACCGTCTAACACAATGGCCAAACGGTTGCCAACATTTTCTCGGGTTGCGTTTCCAAACTTTTTGGCACCGGCACTTTTGAAACTGAACGAAACAGCCGGATTGCCGTTTTCATCATAAGTTGCACGAGAATCTTCCAAACTTTCGCCGCCAACAACAACGGCCCGTTTCAATACAATATATCCTGTTTCCTCACCGGAGACCAACATAGAGTCGGCCGACAGCTTACCCATTTGGGCCATTTGAGGTGTTGTTTCTTCATCCACCAAATGGAATGTCATTTTGGCGGTTTTTCCCATTAAAGCCTTGATTTCGGCCGGATCTTGAACTCCTGGCAATTGAATGACAATGCGGTCATCCCCTTGTTGTTGAATCAATGGCTCTTTTGTTCCCAATTCATCAATGCGCTTGCGCACAATTTCCAACGATTGTTGAACAGCTTGGTTTTTCAAAGCAGCCAACGCTTCGTCAGTGTATGCCACTTTGATTGTTTCGCCTTGTGTTGTAATATCCAAAGCCACATTTTCTTGTTTGCGAACAATTTCACGGGCGTCATTGACTTGAGCCACATTTAACACTTTGAAAGTTAAAGCATCATCCGCCACTTTCAAACCAGAAAAACGCACTTTTCCTTCACGCAGTGCAGAACGGGACAAATCCGCCAAACTTTCCAATTTTTCATTGACCAGTGTTGTGGTATCCACCTCCATCACCAGATATGACCCTCCTTGTAAATCCAAACCTAATGTGACAGGTTTCCACCAAGATTTCATATTGGATGGTATTTGATTATACATTTCTTTTGGTAAGAAATTCGGCAATGCAAAAAACAATCCCAACACCAACACAGCACAGATGATGGCTGTTTTTACTTTTGAATATCCAAACATTCTTTTATCCTTTCTTTGACACTTCGTCTTCGTTAAACAGAACCTGCGTCACATATGGACGCAACACTTTAATCTCAACCCCATTGGCAATTTCAACCGTCAATTCAAGCGGTTCTACTTTTACCACTTTCCCAATAATACCGGATACATTTACATGTACACCTTTGACGATAGCATTCAACTCGGCTTCGTGTTTTTTATAGCGTTTTTGTTGCGGACGAATCATTAAAAAATAAACTATAACTAAAATCAACGCAAACTGGATTACCATAGTAGACATATCCCCTGTGGCTGAGGGAACGGCTTCGGCTATTTGTGCCATTGCAGATGTAATAAACATAAGTCACTCCTTTTTTATATCTAGACACTATAACTATTTTTTTACAAAAAGCAAGTTTTTTTTCTTTTTCTTGACAAGATTCAAAAAAAAATGTAGTTTTAAGGGACTGTAAGAAAGGATAGAACATGCGTTTGATTGTGGAATATCTTGAAAATTATGATAAAAATTGGGATAGATTGGCTTATGCTCATCCCGATGATGCTGGCTTTGATTTGCGGGCTGCTATTCAAGATGATATTGTTTTGAAACCCATGGAAAAAGTTATTGTGCCGAACGGTGTTCGCTTTCAAATTGTTAGCGAGTCCAATTTATGGGAGATTCAATTGCGCCCTCGTTCCGGCTTGGCGGCAAAGTATGGTCTTTCCGTTGTTAATGCCCCTGGAACGATTGATTATGGCTATCGGGGCGAAGTAAAAACTATTTTAATCAACTTGGGACAAGAAGATTTTGTCCTTCATGCGGGTGACAGGATTGCTCAGGCCGTTGTTTGTCCAATTGGACGGCCAGACATTCTCTCTGGCACTGTGACAGACAACACAGACCGCAGTTCGGGCGGTTTTGGTTCTACAGGAGGAAAATAATGAAAAAATTAAAAATAAACTATTATGATTTTGGTAAAAATTTTAATGCCGAAAATCATTATTTTACAAAACTTTTGCGCACCAAATATGATGTAGAGATTTCCAATGAACCTGACTATATTTTCTATACTGTTTTTGGCAATAAACACCACGCTTTTGACGGTATCCGCATTTTTTGGACTGGGGAACAAATGTGTCCAAATTTCAACTTATGTGACTACGCTTTTGGGCATAGTTATCTAACATTTGAAGACAGATATATGCGCTTTCCTCTTTGGGCTTTAGGAAAAGGCAACATTGAACAATCCTTGCATCGTCTTGATAATATGACGGACAAACAATTGCTGGACAGAAAATTTTGTTGTGCTGTATTAGGTAATGGCACTCAAACAGATGGCGCCCGCCCAAGGATGTTGGAATTGTTAGAGCAGTATAAAACTGTGGATTACGGTGGCAAATATCACAATACCGTTGGTCGTATTTACCCACCGTCTGAAAAAGTAGGTTTTCAAAGAGACTATAAATTCTCTATTGCCTTTGAGAATACTTATTGTTCTGGCTACACTATGGAAAAATTAGTTGATTCTTTTGCTTCACAACATATTCCTTTATATTATGGTAATCCTCGTGTAGCAGAAGAATTTAATCCCAAAGCCTTTATCAATGCGCATGATTTTAATTCATTAGAAGAAATGATGGATTATGTGAAGAAGGTGGATGAAGATGACGAACTGTATTTATCAATTATGCGTGAACCGGTTTTCCAACCGGGGGCGTTAGACGCTGTATCAGATGAAAAAGTATTGGCGTTTTTAAGCCACATTTTTGATCAACCGTATGAACAGGCACGTCGTCGTTTTTATGCAAAACCTTATACTGATACCGATATTTATCGTCTCAAACAACGGGATATCAACGATATTTTTAAGGCTTATTTGAAACGAACATTACATTTGCCACATAAAAAGAAAGGATAAGAAAAAAATGGCTTCCTATCAATATATTTATGTTATGAAAGATTTAAGCAAAACCTTCCCTGGCGGAAAAGAGGTTTTGAAACATATTTGGCTTAGCTTTTTCCCTGGGGCCAAGATTGGCGTCATTGGCCCAAACGGTGCCGGTAAATCTACCCTGATGAAGATTATGGCGGGGCTAGATGATAACTTTACTGGCGAGGCTTGGCCTGCCGAGGGTGTGAAAGTTGGCTATTTGCCCCAAGAACCACAACTGGACCCCACCAAAACGGTTATGGAAAATGTAATGGATGGGGTTGGCGAAGTGCGTGATTTAATGAAGCGTTGGGAGGAAGTGAACAATGCTTTTGCCGATCCGGATGCTGATATGGACAAGCTGTTGGCAGAACAGGCCGAACTTCAAGAAAAAATTGATGCCGTTGGCGGTTGGGATTTTGAACGCAATGTGGAAATTGCCATGGATGCTTTGCGTTGTCCCCCTGGTGATTGGGATGTGACAAAGCTGTCTGGTGGTGAAAAACGGCGGGTGGCATTATGCCGTTTGCTTTTATCCAAGCCGGATATGCTTTTGCTTGACGAACCCACAAACCACTTGGATGCCGAATCGGTAGCGTGGTTGCAAATCTATTTGAAAAATTACACCGGTACAGTTGTGATGATTACACACGACCGTTATTTCTTGGATAATGTGACAGGTTGGATTTTGGAAATGGATCGGGGTGAAGGCATTCCTCATGAAGGCAACTATACCAGTTGGTTAGAGGCCAAAGCCAAGCGTTTGGAAATTGAACAAAATGCCGAAGACAAGCGACAAAAAACTTTGAAAGAAGAATTGGAATGGGTGCGCTCTAATCCAAAAGCACGACAGGCAAAGTCAAAGGCTCGTATTACTGCTTATGAAGAACTTTTGAAAAAGTCCAACGAAAAAGTACCGGACATCGCTCAGATTGTCATTCCTGCCGGCCCTCGTTTGGGTGATTTAGTGTTGAAGGCGGATAACTTGAAAAAATCCTTTGGCGACAAATTGTTGTTTGAAAATCTGAACTTTAACCTGCCTGCCGGTGGCATTGTGGGTGTGATTGGACCAAACGGTGCAGGGAAGACAACCTTGATGCGCATTATTACAGGGCAAGAAAAACCTGATGAAGGCACTTTCCGTGTGGGAGAGACCGTTCAATTGGGCTATGTGGATCAAAGCCGAGATGCCTTGAATGACAACAATACTGTATGGCAAGAAATTTCTGGCGGGAATGATATGTTGCTGCTTGGCAAGCGAGAAGTTTCCAGTCGGGCCTATGTGGCACAGTTCAACTTTAAGGGGGGCGATCAGCAAAAGAAAGTTGGTCAACTCTCTGGTGGTGAACGCAATCGGGTGCATATGGCCAAGATGTTAAAATCAGGGGCAAATGTCTTGTTGCTTGACGAACCGACCAATGATTTGGATGTGGATACCTTGCGTGCTTTGGAAGAAGCCCTGATGGATTTCCCTGGGTGTGCGGTGATTACCAGCCACGACCGTTGGTTTTTGGACAGGCTGGCCACGCATATTTTGGCCTTTGAGGGCGACAGTCAGGTTGTGTGGTTTGAAGGCAACTATGAAGAATATGAAGCCGATCGCAAACGGCGTTTAGGGATTGATGCCGACCAACCACATCGCATTAAATATAAACCGATTGAGAGATAAGTACATTCTTTCTTAACAAAAATCCCCCGATTTTGGGTCGGGGGAAGAAAAAAGGTGTGTTATTTTTGATTTTTATCGGTTTTATCCGGATGTAAAAAAATAAAAATCCTATCCAGCAAACTGTAATGCAATTTATCATCCAAGCCTTTGCCATTGCCCAGCGAGCGTTTGTTTTTCTTTTGTTTTTGCTGCAATTTATCATCCAAGCCTTTGCCATTGCCCAGAGAGCGTTTGTTTTTCTTTTTGGCTTGCTGCAATTTATCATCCAAGCCTTTGCCGTTGCCCAGCGAGCGTTTATCAGACACAGCCTTCTGTTCTAAACTGTGTTTTTCTTGTTCGTCCATGATAGAGAATACCACTTCAACATTTGGCTTTTGTTTTTTCAGTTCGTGAACCCGCAACAATTGAGCTGGTGTTAAATCCATTTTTGAAAAGTCCAAAACAGTCAATTTATCCTCTTGGGCTTTGTGAATCATTTCATCAAACTCTTGTTTTTCCAACTCCTTTGCTTGGAAAAAAGTCAGTTCATGAGTTGATTGTTGTGTTGGATTCTGTTTTGTTTTTTGTTCTTTTGTTTCCATAACAGGCATTTTTGTTTTTGAAGGCATCTGCTGTGTTATCTGATTGTTTACATGCATAGACTTTTTCATATTCTTCTCTCCTTTTCTTTCTAATAGCTTTATCATACAAAAGTTTTGAAAAAAAATCAATAAAAATATAAAAAAAGTATTGCATTTCAAAAAAAAACGATTTAGACTTACTTTTGACGAGGTTGATTTTAACTTAAATAAGGAGAACTAAATGAAAAAGGGACTTGTAATTTTGGGGGCTATGGCACTTTCCGCTTGTACCGTTGGTTTTGAATCAAACATTGATAAAGCCGAAGAAATTCGGGAACAAAGCATTGCTCAACGACATCAAACGGCTGGCTGTACTTTTGTGCGTGACCATGAATCTTACAAAAACTGTTTAATCAATACGTACAATTTGAACTCACCAGCCACCTATTCCACCACCACGATGAATGACGGTCGGCCTGTGGCAGTGGTCACTAATATCGCAAGCTCAACCGCACAAACTGCCTGTGGCTTGCAACCGATTCCTAAAACAGAAAAATATGAATGGGCTGCGCCTACCACAACTTCTCAGGTGCATACCGTTGAAACCGTTTGCCAAAAACAATTTCAACCTCAACAGACTGTGATTCAAACCGTTGAACAGCCTTTGGAACAACCTAAGCCAGAGGTGATTTTTGTGCAACCTGAACAAGAAACGATTGTGGCAGAAACTGTGGTAGATTCTGAACCAGAATTGATCGATGCGGAGCTTTGGGCGCAAGCAGAGGAAGAATTAAAGTGTCCTTGTGAAGATCCAAATGATCCTTGCACACATTGTTATGATAAATAAAAAAAGGAGGAAATCATGAAAAAATTACTTACTCTCACAGCAACTGCTTTATTGTTGACAGCCTGTGCTGGCACACAAAACGGGGCCGAACTTTACGGCAACGGACAAGGCGGGTGGCAAGAAGATGTCAACATTACTGATTTGACAGAAACAACACTAACCAAGAAAATGAAACAAACTGGCTCTGATGTTGTGTATTTCAGCTTTAACGCTTCTTCTTTGGACAATGTTGCGAAAGCCACTTTGAAGGCGCAAGCCGAATGGTTGAAACAAAATCCAACTGCTTTGGTTGTGATTGAAGGCCGTTGTGACGAACGAGGCACCCGTGAATATAACCTTGCTTTGGGCGATCAACGGGCAAATGCTGCTCGCAACTATTTGATGGCTCAGGGCGTTGAACCTGCTCGCATTCGTACCATTTCCTATGGCAAAGATAAACCTGTGGTGTTGGGTTCGGATGAAGACGCATGGGCGAAAAACAGAAACGCCACAACTGTTGCCTATTAAAAAAATACTTGTAATCTTTTTACCTTCCTTGTATAATGCAGGGAAGGTTTTTTATTTGAAAGGGAGAAAACATGAAATACTGCTTATTTATCTTAGGCCTTTTGTCTGCCACCATTGTTCAAGCACAAGATCTTGTTTTGGAAGAAATCCCCTTGGAAGCACCTCATCCAGAGAGAACTCAGGACACAAAACTTTCCGACACTGATGTATCAACACAAACAACTCAGGCCTCTTTTTCCTTACAGAAAAGCATTTCCTATGATGATTTGTACACACTTTTGGACAGCCAGACAAAAACTCTGCAAGAGCTGACCGCACGCTTGGAACAAGCAGAACATACCCTTAAAATGACCGAAGAAAAACTGGAACGCATCAATCAGGACATCGCCTTTCGCTTGACCGAACTTGAAAATAAGGCCAATACTGCCCCTGTTGTCATTGACAAAAACTCGGATAAAGAACGATATGATTATGCATACAGCCTTTTGAAAGACCAAAAATACCTCCAAGCTGAAACCGAGTTTTTATCTTTTATCAAAGACTTTGAAAGCTCGCCTTTCTTACCGAATGCGCTTTACTGGTTGGGCGAAACTTACTATACACAACAGCAATTTGAAAAATCTGTTGGGCCGTTTGCGGATGTTTTCACAAAGCACCAGACATCCCACAAAGCACCGGATGCTTTGTTAAAAATGGGCTTAGCGATGATTGCTTTGGATAAAAAGACAGAAGCCTGCACGGCATTTATTGCTTTACCAAATGAATATCCGAAGGCAGAACAATCTTTATTGAATCGTGCAAAAGAAGAAGCGCAAAAAAATCAATGTTTGTAATTCCCCAAGATATTTTAAGATTTTTGAATCATCTCCCGCTTGAAAAGGGGAAAATTATTGTTGGTGTTTCGGGGGGCGCAGACAGCCTTTATCTAACCTTTCTTTTGAATGAATGGTGTCAAACAAACAAACATCAATTGATTGCTGTGACGGTGGATCATGCCTTGCGTGAAACTTCCCATCAAGAGGCTTGCTATGTTCACGAATTACTTGCTGAAAAAAATATTCGGCATGAAACTTTGGTGTGGCATGGACCAAAACCCAAAATGAATGTGGAAGAAAAAGCCCGAGAAAAACGCTATGAGCTTTTGATTGATTTTTGTAAAAAGGAAAAGGCCTCGGCTTTATTTTTAGCCCATCATCAACAAGACCAAAGCGAAACCTTTTTAGCTCGGCTTGCACATGCCAGCGGATTAGACGGCCTGTGTGCTATTTCTGATATTTCTTGGCGAAATCAGATGATGGTGGTTCGGCCGCTGCTGAAAACCCCGAAATCTGTTATTTTGAAAACCCTTCAAAAGCATCAGATTCTGTGGGTAGAGGACCCTATGAATCAAGATATCGCCTATGAGCGAGTTCGGTGGCGCAAGAAACAGGTTGAATTGGCTGCGATGGGTTTAACTGGCGAACATATTGGCACTGTTGTCCAAAGAATGAAGCGGGCAAAAGAGGCTTTGGATTGTTTTACACAACAATTTTTAAGCCAATTTTTAAGGCGTTCTGCTTTTGGTTATTTAGAAATGGATGAAGCCTGTTTGAAGGCTCAGCCAGAGGAAATTCGCATCCGCAGCGTGTTGGCAATGTTTAAGTTGCTTTCCTTAAAAGATAAACCCATTTCTTTGGAGGGGGTTGAACAGATTGCCCTGACCTGCCCCAAGCATGCCACTTTATCCGGATGTCAATGGGTTATCAGCCATAAAAAAATCTATCTTGCCTTAGAAGAAAAAGAGATTCAGCAAAATGTTTTCATTCCTGCGGGTCATTGGGTTCGCTGGGGGGCCATCCAGATTTATACAACCACTTCCTTTATGGCCAAAAGCAAAGCCCCCAGCCCTCGTGTGGTGGGCATCCCCTATTTGGTTCAACGCACTTTTTTACACATTCCCAAGGGTTTTCAGGTTATCCCTTTAATAAACACGCAAAAAGAACTTGAAAAAAAATTAAAAATAGCCTATAAAGACAAAACACAAACCATTCTTATCAAGTTTGATGAACAAAAGGAAAAAATAAATGAAAAAATTAAAAGGATTTAATAAGGGCTGGCTTATCTGGATGGCCTTGTTTGTCAGTGTTTTTGCTGTTTCTCAATTCAGTCAAAACCAAATTAAAATGGCTCAGCCGATTCCAGAATTGCCCTATTCCGAACTGGTGAAAAAAGTCAATGAGGGTGAAGTTTTTTCTGTGACAGTGACAGGTCAACATATTGAAGGGACAACCAAAGATTCAGAAAAATTCACAAGCTATATTCCAAATGATGCGCAAGTTGTGGCTCTGTTGGAAAAGAATCAAGTGACCATCAAGGCCCAACCCGAACCCAAAGAAGATGGGTCTTTTTGGGCTGGACTTATGGGATGGTTGCCTATGTTGTTTTTCCTTTTTATTTGGATTATCATGATGAAGCAAATGGCAGCCAGCAACGGCAAGGCTTTAAGTTTTGGAAAGTCCAAAGCCAAACTTTTAACCGGCAAAGACAGTGTCACTTTTAAGGATGTGGCAGGCATTGAAGAAGCCAAACAAGAGCTGCAAGAAATTGTTGATTTTTTGAAATCACCCGTCAAGTTTCAACGCTTGGGCGGCAAAATACCCAAAGGGGTGTTGCTTGTTGGCCCTCCGGGGACAGGTAAGACTTTGCTTGCCAAGGCGATTGCCGGTGAAGCAGGCGTTCCTTTTTATTCCATTTCAGGTTCAGACTTTGTTGAAATGTTTGTGGGCGTTGGGGCTTCCCGTGTCAGAGATATGTTTGAACAAGCCAAGAAAACCTGCCCTTGCATTGTGTTTATGGACGAAATTGATGCTGTGGGGCGTCATCGTGGAGCCGGCCTTGGGGGCGGAAATGATGAACGAGAACAGACCTTGAATCAGCTGTTGGTTGAAATGGATGGGTTTGAAACAAACAGCGGGATTATTTTGATTGCTGCCACAAACCGGCCGGATGTGTTAGACCCTGCCCTGCTTCGTCCTGGTCGCTTTGACAGGCAAATTGTGGTGAACAATCCTGATGTGAAAGGGCGTGAAGATATCTTAAAGGTACATGTGCGCAAAGTGCCTTTGGCTCCGAATGTGCGTTTAGACATTTTGGCCCGAGGGACCCCAGGGTTTTCGGGGGCAGATTTGGCCAATCTTGTGAACGAAGCCGCTTTGTTGGCCGCCAGACGCAACAAGACCATGGTGACCATGAGTGAGTTTGAAGATGCCAAAGACAAAGTGATGATGGGAACAGAACGGCGCAGTTTAATGATGGATGACAAAGAAAAACGCATGACAGCCTATCACGAAGCCGGTCATGCCATTGTCTCATTGCATTTGCCGGAATCTGACCCCTTACACAAAGTGACGATTATTCCTCGTGGTCGGGCGTTGGGGGTGACCATGCAGTTGCCCGAAAAAGACAAGTATTCTCAAAGCAAAACCTATTTACAAAGCCGGTTGAGCATTTTGTTTGCCGGTCGGGTGGCCGAAGAAATGATTTTGGGCAAGGAAAAGGTTTCCACTGGGGCCAGTAATGACATTCAAGTGGCCACAACCATTGCCCGCAGGATGGTGACCGAATGGGGGATGAGTCCTTTGGGGCCAATTGCTTTTGAAGAACCAGAAAGTGATGTGTTTTTGGGATACAGCATTGCCAAACGCAAAAATATGGCTGATCAAACGGCTTTACAGGTTGATAAGGCCATCAGCAATCTTGTTCAAAATGCTTATCGGCGCACGCAAAACCTTTTACAACAACACAAAAAACAGTTGGATATTTTGGCCAACGGTTTAATGGAGTATGAAACTTTGTCTGGTGACGAAATTCAAAGTTTGTTGAAAGGAAAGAAAATTCGGCAGGATGAAAAAAAGGCTTCACACAAGAAACCTCGTTCCACGGTTCCGGAAGTGAAAAATTAAATCTTGCTTCAGATTTTTTTTAGGCATCAGAAAACCCCAAGGAAAGCCTTGGGGTTTTTGGTTATTACTCAGTTTGTTTTTTTGTGCAGTTTCCGTTGTTCCATTGACAGCCCATCAAGGTACATGTTCCTTCGGCCTTAAAGCTGTTGCAATAGGTTTCCTCTGAGCCAGTTCTTCCTGAGGATGGTCTCTCAAATGTATATGAGCCATTTGTTGGTGACTCGTCAGTCCCATCGCCATTTATATCAATACCGTCTGGCCAGATGCAATAAACCGAGACTTCCAACACTGCACTCTCGTCTTCCGTAAAGCTATCATCTGTCGATCCTTTATCTCCCACACAGGCGGTTTTTGTTATAGTTCCTCTGTAGCTTATTGCTACACCTTTGTTAGCAAGTTCTTCTACTTCTGTGTCACCATCTAGGCTACAACTTCCCTCGTTTACAATCAAAACCACCCGTTCTTTGGCTTTTGCCAGTGTGTCCGGCAAGGTGACACTTATATCGTCGAGGTCGTGGGTGTGTCCACTTGTTTCGGCCGTAGTAGAACCATCAGTTATCTTTCCTTTATCATTTGTTGTGTTTATTTTCTCATCACTCCACGAAATTGGGTTTGCTCGTATCCCAACGACATAACCTTTTGGACAGTAATTTTCTGACAGTGTTACATTGACGTGTCCCCTCCCTCGTTTGACATCCTTCAAGATATAGTTGGGCAGGATTTCCGATAATTTAGCCCCGCCTCGGGACATCAATTTGACATCATTCATGACCGAGGTAAAGGCCGGATCCAACAGATAGTTTGTTTCTTGATTCTTGTTTTGCAGGTCTTGTGCTGTTGTACTAAACACAATTGCCCCTTCTTTTTTCAACTGAATGCCCGATTCTGCCCCAGATGGATCTGCCCCCACATGCAGGTCATTTAACACATATACATGGCCGGTTTCCTCGTCACTATCACCCCCTGTGGTCACCCAAAAAGCCGGTTGACAATTATTTGTACCGGGGGCGTAGATGTCGTCGCTTTGAATTTCAAACACCCCATCTGTTTCCTCAGCTCTTCTGTCTCCCCTAGTAAAACAATTACTATCTTGCCCAACCGTAAATTGTCCGTAGGCATTCAAGTCTTGAAACGCCATAGACCAATGTTCTGTGGGCAAACCCACTTCAATCCTGGGCAGTTCAACCTCTGGTTGGAAAACATCCAATCCTGTCATCGCCACATAGGTCGGGATATTAGAGTTAAGAATCCCTTCGGCTGCCAAACTCCATGTACCAACCGAACCAACAATATCCGTGCCCGTGATATTTGGGTCATAAGCCCCCCCGTCAATGCCAACCAACATAGCCACACGGGCGGCCCGACGGAAGTTCCATGTCTCGTTATTTGTTCCCCCATCCGGCAACATTGTCCCTGGTTTTGGAACAACAACCCCGTAATAAGTTGGAATGGCAGCACTGCCTGTTCCCCGCAAATAGCCAAACAGATGAAAGTCATAATTGTCGGCTAAATAGTCTGCGTCTGCCCCTTCCTCAAAGAAATATCCGTCTGGCAGATATCTTCTTATATCCTCTAATATCTCCCCTAACGGAGTATCCTCTAACGGAATATCCTCTAACGGATCGTTAAGACAAGGATTAACCACATTTTCCCCGATACCTGACATCTTACACATATCGTACAGTGGGGCTGTATTTGCATGAATCCAAGCCGAAAAAGCCTCTTTCACAATGCGGATTTCCGATGCCATTTGAATGTTATGTAATTCTTGGTTGCGTTGATAGATTTGCCGATACAGCACCGTTCCCATAAGCCCCATCAGGCTTAATACGGCAACCACCTCTAACATAATTGCGCCGGATTCAGACTTTCTTTTTTCATTCTTTTTGAGCTTCATTTTCTACTCCTGTTCTGTTTTTTCCTTTTCCTATGCAGTGGAATTAGCTTATTCTGCGGCAATAGGCACGGTATCCCTACCGAAGCGTTTGGTATCTATATCAAGCATTCTGTTTAATTGGTTTTTGGTTAATACCCTGTTGTCATAATATCTGACATTTAGCAATTTCACATTATTACTTGGGCCAAATGTGACGTTGGCTGTGCTCTCAAGGAGTGAACCCACTACTGTCTGAATTGGTTGTCCATTCAAGTATAATGTCAAGGTTGTGCCTTCTTTCACAAGTTGCCAAATATACTTTTTAATACTTGTCTCATCCGATAATGGCACTGTGTATAAGCTATCGGCGTCCCGATAGGAAAATGTCAATTCCCCCTCATCAACATACAGGGCATATGGTGCAGAAGAATCATTCAAAATGTTTCCGTTATTCAAATTGCCCTCTGTGACAAAAATCAATGTAAAGTTATTCGCTGGGTTTTGCTGAAAAGGCATGGTTATTGGATTGGTCAAAGTTGGTTGCCCATCAATTGCTACAATGTCGGCGTTTGGCGGAAGATAGATGCTGCCATTTAAGACTTTGTTTGTAAGAGAGGGCCATTGCGCTGTGCTCAACATAAAGGGAGCACCACGGGCGGCACTGTTGATACCGTCAAAATGATAGGTGGCAGGGGCAATGGATTCGTATGGGTTGTTTTTGACCTCACTGATACAAAAGAACACATCCTGCAAATCATTCTGTCCTTGAACTTGTGTCTCTGTATTGTTGACCATTTGTTCCAAAAAGCCTTGAATGCTGTGTGGCAACAATTTCATACAGCGATTGCCGTTATCAATGCAATATACTTCGCTTTGCTGTCCTTTCGATTCGTCAGGTTGGATTTTGTTTATCATGCCGACATTGGCGTTTATCCAGTGATATTTTGGGTTATTTGTTTCATCTAATGGGGCCCGAAACAAAACGCCACAGTTGTGTGAGGCATGCGTGCGCCTTGTCATAGCCCTGCGCCACAGTTGTTTGCGAATTGCCTTGGGTTCGCCTTTTTCTTGCCACCACGCAGGCTCTAAAGTATCCGAATAGGTAATCACATAAGGGCGTACATCTTCACGAAATGATATCTGGCGGATTTCGTCTGCGGTTGCACAGCTTGCGCAAAATGAATCGTCAACAACTTCCCCCCCCGCAGGACATCCGCCTTCACACAAATAACGATAACAAGGGGCTAGGTTATTGCCGTCCAAACATATTAAAGCCGAATGATAACTGCCCGACAACTCTGTTCTATCTTGAAAACTCAAATATGATGTGTTGCTATCCTCGTTATAATGAAGCTCTGAAACCAGGCCATTAGGCAAAAACTCTTCAAGTTGCCCCCCTGGCAAGGCTATTGCACTGGCTTGCCCAACATATTGCACATTGACATTACTTGCGAAAGCCTCTATTCCCGGTACACTAACACCGTTAACGCTTGAACCAGGCGCAACCATTCCCAACCAATAATAAAGATAATCCTTGGCGGCTTGATGCTGGTTCAAAAAACCAACCACATAGGCTTCGCCCTCGTAAGTATCCAATGACTGACGATGAGACACTGGGTCCATCAACACAATCAACAGACTAACCAACAAAGACAAAAATGTTGCCAAATAAAGCATCAAACAACTCCCTTTTTGGATATTCTAAAATGATTTTTTATTTTTCGCAAGCGTTTTTTTCTTTTTTTCCCCCAGAACCGACAAAACATTATACAAGGTTTTAAGTTCCGAGTCTGTTAGACCGTTTCTTTCAAAGATATTATGCAAATTACGCTTCATTCTTTCTTTTTTTTCTTCAAAGGCATAATAGCCTTTTTCTTCCAACAGCGCATCCATTTTTTTCAAAAAAAGCGATAGTTCCTTTTTTGTGGCTGAACGCCCCGATCCTTGCACCAATGTTTCTTGGGGCAACAAATTGCGGGTCCACCAATGATAGGCCATCAACAAAACTGCTTGTGACAGATTCAACGAACTGTGGGCAGGATTTAATGGGATTTGCACAAGCATATCAGACAAAATCAAATCATTATTTTCCAAACCTGTGCGCTCGGGACCAAAGACCCATGCCACCTTGGCCTCTGTTTGAATGTGAATGTCCGACTTTTGGGCAGCAATCTCGGGTGTTATCAAGGGTTTTGTCATATCCCGCAGACGGGCTGTTGTAGCCAGCACACAATGAACATCTTCCAAAGCATTCCTTAAAGAATCATAGCTTTTGGCGTTTTCCAAAATCTCCGCAGCGCCAGAGGAAGCTGAAACAGCTTTTGGCGACAACCAATCCTCTCGTGGGGAAACTAAACGCAATTCGCAAAGCCCACAATTCATCATTGCTCGGGCCACCATACCTATATTTTCCGCTAGCTGCGGCCGCACAAGCACAATGATTGGAGCTTCGCCTTTTTGTAAGGGGACTTTTTTCATACAAAATTATTTTTTCTTTTGAACAGTGGGCTTTTTAAGTTGGCCTTGCGTTTGAGGTTGCACGGCAGGGCCTTTTGCCTGTTGTTCTGGCTGAGGCTTAGCTTGTGCTTTTTTTTCGGATTTAGCCTGTTTTTCTCTCTTTTGCTGTTCTTGATAGCGTTTGAAATTCTTTTCAGATTCATACACCGTTTTTTCCCAACCTTTTGGCAACTGAGATGTATCTATGCCCATTTCCTTGATTTCTTTTACCGTTAGGGGTTTTTGTATAGACACCTGTTTTTGCCCCAGTTGTTCCTTTCCGACCAACTCCATTTGCTTTAAGGCCTTTGCGTGCATAGCTTTTAATTCATCCTGTGAGGCACGCACATCTTCAAATGTTCCTGTTAAATCGGGCGTTTTTAACCCCATCAATCTTTCAGACGGATTTTCGGATTCAGATGTTGTTGGTTGCCAATAATCAACCATTGTCTCTTCGCCCATTTTTTGTCGGGAAAAGGCGATACCTGCTTTTTCACTTGCCCCCTGACCTGCGATTTGGTCAAACAATCGGTTTGGATCATTTTGCAACAGATAGGCCATATTTTCCATGGACTTCACATTTTCCATTGTCACATTATTGCGATATCTTTCCAGCGAGGAGATCGTTTCCTTTGTCATGGCTGTATCACCCAATTGTTGAATTTTTTTCGTCTCGGGCCGAAGTGTCATATCAGGTTTGCTAAC
This sequence comes from Alphaproteobacteria bacterium, assembly GCA_045605805.1. Classification (GTDB taxonomy): domain Bacteria; phylum Pseudomonadota; class Alphaproteobacteria; order CAAHEQ01; family UBA3637; genus UBA3637. The sequence goes on from JAZUQR010000021.1 coordinate 46,560, forward strand.
TTTCACTTTTGGAATAGTCAGCCTTTGCTCTGGAACAACCGATGCATATGCAACACTTGCTATTCCCATCAACATCAAAATAAGAATCTTTTTCATTTAGTCCCCCTTTTTTTGTTTATTGTGAACTTACTTTTTTTAATTTCAAAAACACCCATACACACACCGGTATTGACATCAGGTATAAAACCCCCAACACACCCATTGTCACCCATGGGGCAGAGATAATACCCGCCACAAAAGCAAACATCGCAAACATCAATACAGAACGCATTTTCTTACCAGGATGCAAATGCTTTAAGCAAATTGTTGGGATTTTACTGGCCATCATCACGCCCGCAAAAATGACAAAACATGTAGCAATAATCGGATTCCGGAACAGCTCTACCTTTTCATTGCAGGCCATCCATAAAATCAATGGCAAAAGTGCCAAACCTGCCCCAGCTGGAGCCGGCACCCCCATGAAAAAATGGGTCCAATAGGAGGGTTGTTTTTCGTCTAACATCGTATTAAAGCGAGCCAAGCGACTTGCACAACATACAGCCAGAAATAAAACAACACCCCAATGAAGCCCAATGGCATCTGACCGATAGGCGATGTCTTTTAAGGCTTCCATTCGCAAGCCCTCATTCATTGTCCAATTGTACATTAAAAATCCAGGGGCCACCCCAAAACTTACAAAATCAGACAGTGAATCCAATTCGGCACCAAACCGGCTTGAAACCCCCAATAAGCGAGCCACTTTACCATCCATAAAATCAAAAAAACCGGACAACAAAATAAACACTACGGCCATATCCCATTTCCCCCACAAAGCCATATTCATTGAGGAAACACCACAGGCTAATGCCATCATTGTCACAGCATTTGGACACCAAGGTTTCAATTTTTCAGTCATTTATTTTTCCCTTCTTTCATATCTGCCAAAATTGTTTCGCCGGCCACAGCCACCTGCCCAAGCAAAACCTTTGGCACAACCCCTTTTGGCAAAAACACATCTAAACGTGAACCAAAACGAATCATCCCAAACACCTCGCCTGCTTTTAATTTATCCCCTACTTTTAAGGGACAATAAATGCGACGTGCCACCAAACCAGCAATTTGGATAAAGCCGATTTTTTCACCGTTAGAGGCTGTCATCCCAATCAATTGCCGTTCATTATCTTCGCTGTCTTTATCAGCAACGGAAACAAACTTGCCAGGGATATATTCCAAATGGGTGACCTCTCCTGTCACGGGTGTGCGATTCACATGCACCGAAAAAACACTCATAAAAATGCTGATTCTAATCAGTTTTTCATTTCCAAGACCCAAGGCCTTTGGCGGCACCATTTCTTTGATATTACTGACAATACCATCTGCGGGTGAAATAATCAGATTTTCACCAGCAGGTGTGAAACGATCTGGATTTCTGAAAAAATAGTATGAAAAAGCCAACACAGGCAAACCAATGAACCACACACCATTCCACAGTAATCCTAACACCCAAAAAAAGGCCAACATTGCAAAGAGGATTTTTTTTCCCTCTTTATGAATTGCCGGCAATAGGTAGCGTTGCCATGACAAATCAACCGCTTTTACTTGTTCGGGTGTGGGCAATTTATAAGTCATTTTTTCTCCTTAACTCCTAATCTTCAAAAGTATACAATGTATCAAACCGAGCGGCATACAACACATCTTTGACTTTTCCTTGTGCCCCTTTGATGGACAAGCTAACCTCTTTGGCAGCCGCTTCATCGTGTGCAATTACCAACATTCCCAAGGCGGCAGAATCCAAAAAATCGCATTCTGAAAAATCAAAAACCATATTTTTGTTATAGCCCGTTTTAATCATAGAAACAATTTCAAAGAAGGTATCATGATCCCGAAAAGTGAATGAACCACTCATTTGGATTGCAACACCGTCTTTCAAATTTGTTGTTTTATAATTCATTTTTTTTCTCCCATTTTTTTGAGTTTTACCAAATCTTATACTTTCAGCCTAGACTTTTTTTTATCCTTCGTCAAGCACTTTTTTTTAGAAAATACAAAATAAATTGGTGTCCGCCCTGCCTCAATTCCCTTTTGTTCATATCGGGTTGGCACCCAATCTGTTGGAGCTTTGTGTAAGTCTTTGTTCTTTAACGAAAACTTTTTGAAAATGGCCATTTGCTCTTGAACCCAGTCGGCATAACCGGCCACATCCGTTGCCACAAACAAGCACCCTGTTGGACTTAGCAACCGATATAATTCTGGCAGATTTGCCTGATTGATAAAGCGTCTTTCGGCATGGCGTGCTTTGGGCCAAGGATCCGGATACAGCACAAAAATGCGTTCAAAAACACCATCCGGCAGATGTTCAAACACCGGACGAATATCATCTGGCCAAATTCGTACATTATCCGAACGCCCTTCTTCCAAATCTGTTTCAGGGCGAGGAAAACGGTGTGACCCATTCAAATGGGCCAACAGCGAAGACACCCCGTTCAAGAAAGGTTCTGCACCGATGAAACCCACTTTTTTGTTGATTTTGGCAAGCTCGGCCACATGTTCGCCACCGCCAAAGCCAATTTCAAGCCAGATTTCTTTTGGCTTAAACGGAAAGATTTTTGTCATATTTATCATACCTTTTTCGGGCACTTCCAATTTTACTTTTGGCAATAAGTTGTCCATCAATCTTTCTCTGGATGCCCCAATTGTTTTTCCTTTTCTGCGTCCGAAAAAGCGTAACATATTTTCCATTTTTGACCTTTCTTTATATTGTAGGTTTCATATTCCAAATCTCATCTGCATATTCACGCACCGTTCTGTCAATTGAAAAATATCCTGAACGGGCGGTGTTCAACAAAGACTTTTGTGCCCATTTGCGTTGAGCTTTATAATCTTTTCCAATCTTATCTTGAACAGCCACATACGAAGCAAAATCCGCCAATAATAAATAATAGTCCTTAAACATTATGTTTTGGAAGATTTCCATAAACAGATTTTTGTCTTCGTTTGGTGTCCATGTACCGTCCACCATACTGTCCATCACTCGCTTGATGCGGGGATCATTGTTATAAAAATCCCATGGACGGTGTGAATTAGTTTCGTGGCGAGCCTGTACCTCCTCTGCCGTCAAACCGAACAAATAGAAGTTTTCTTTACCAACTGCCTCCAAAATCTCAACATTTGCCCCATCCAGCGTGCCAACTGTGACTGCCCCATTCATAGCCAGTTTCATATTCCCTGTGCCAGAGGCTTCAAAACCGGCAGTGGAGATTTGTTCGCTGACATCCGCAGCCGGAATTACCATTTCCGCCACAGAAACTTTATAGTCAGGAATAAAAACCACTTTTATTTGATCTTTTACCCGTTTATCGTTATTGATGACATTAGCCATATTATTTATCAGCTTGATAATGCGTTTGGCAAACACATAACCTGGGGCTGCTTTACCCGAGAAGATGTAAACTCTGGGGGATGGCAACTTTTGTCCTTCCTCGGTTATCTGGAAGTATTGATGCATAATATGCAATACATTCAACAATTGGCGTTTATATTCGTGAATGCGCTTTACATGCACATCAAACAATGCTTTTGAACTTACTTCAATACCTAATGTCTTTTTGATATACTGGACCAACTGTTCTTTGCGGGCTTGTTGAATGGATGTCATTTCTGTTAAAAACTTATCATCTTCTACAAACTTTTCCAATTTTTTCAATTCTGTTAAATCTGTAATCCACTTATCCCCGATATGCTGTGTGATAAAAGAAGACAATTCCATATCTGACAGCAACAGCCATCTTCTTGGGGTGACACCATTGGTTTTGTTATTAAACTTTTGTGGCCACATTTCATAAAAATCAGGCATCAGTTTATGTTTAACCAATTCACTGTGGATTTTGGCCACCCCGTTCACCGAGAACGACCCAACAACAGCCAAATGAGCCATCCGCACCTGTTTTTCATAGCCTTCCTCTATTAAACTCATGCGGGCCAGTTTTGCATTATCCCCTGGATAGCGTGTGCGCACTTGATGCATCAACCATTCATTGATTTCATAGATAATCAACAAGTGGCGTGGCAGATATTTTTCAAACAAAGCCACAGGCCATTTTTCCAACGCTTCCGGCAACAAAGTGTGGTTTGTATAGGCCATACAGCGGCCGGTGATATCAAAGGCTTTCTCCCATTCCAAATGATAGACATCCAACAAGACACGCATCAATTCCACAATCGCCAAGGTTGGATGTGTATCGTTTAATTGCAAAACAACTTTATTGGGCAATTCTTCAAAGCCAACGCCTTCCTCATTAAAACGACGCAAGATATCTTGAATCACGCAAGACACAAAGAAATACTGTTGAATCAGACGCAATTCCTTCCCTTCGGCCACTTCATCAGACGGATACAGAACTTTGGATATTGTTTCCACACGGATATTTTCTTCCACTGCGGCCACATAGCCCCCCTTATTAAACAGGTCTAAATCCAACACATTATTGGACTTGGCCGAAAACAAACGCAAATAATTTACAGTTTTTGCGCCATAGCCTACAATCGGCATATCAAATGGGATGCCCAAGATATTGCTTGTATCTACCCAACACGGCAGCCGAACACCGTTTTTTTCTTCGTACTCTATACGACCACGCAATTTGACAAGGCATGCACGGTCGGCTCGTTCAATTTGCCACGGGGATTGCGTTGCCAACCATGAATCGGCTCGTTCTTTTTGCCATCCGTTTTCAAAGTATTGCTTAAATAAGCCAAATTGATAGTTGATGCCATAGCCATACCCCGCATAGCCCTGTGTGGCGACAGAGTCCAAAATACAGGCGGCCAACCGCCCCAAACCACCGTTGCCCAGTGCGGGATCATATTCTTCTTCAATGATACTTTCCAATGAAATTGGATTATCCAAATGAACCTCTTTTAACACATCCATCAATTGAAAGTTCATCAGGTTATTAGACAGCAATCGCCCCAACAAGTACTCCAACGACAGATAGTACATACGCTTTTTTGCTTTTTTCTTATGGCGAGCCGCTGTTTCAAAAACCTGATCCATACACAAATCACGCATTGCCAATGACAAAGCACTTAGCAGATGGCTTTTATGTGCTTCGCACACCCGTTTTGACAGCGAGTATTTCAAATGCCATTCAATGCGTTCTTGTAATTCTTTGGCTGTAATGCCTTTTTTCTTTGTTTCAAGTTTTTTTTGAACCATATTTTCCCCCTATATTTTACAAGAAAGATAACCGACTTTTTTTTATATTGCAAGTTTTTATTTTGCTTTTATTTCAGTTTTTGTATTTGTGGCCTGTGTTTTCTTTTTGGCTTTGCGCATTTTGCGATAATTGGCCACATTTTTTTCATGCTCGGCATAGGTTTTTGCAAACACATGCCCCCCTTTGCCATCTGCCACAAAATATAAATCCTGCGTTTTATCCGGATGCAACACTGCTTTTAAGGACGCATACCCTGGGTTGCTTATCGGACCTTGCGGCAAACCATAAACAAAATAGGTGTTGAAGGGACTTTCCACCCGTAAATCCTTATATGTTAAAGTTCTGGAAAACTCACCTGTTCCATCTGACAAAGCATAAATAACGGTTGGATCGGATTGCAGCCGCATTCCTTTTTCCAGACGATTATGAAAGACCGAGGCAATATGCGCCCGTTCCGAATCTTTTGATGTTTCTTTTTCCACGACAGAGGCCATAATTACTGCCTCTTGCGGTGTTTTGAAAGCAAGATTTTTATCCCGTCCTTCCCATAACTCATCAATAGCCCGTTTCATGCCGTTTTGCATGCGTTCCAACAAATCCTGTTTCGTATCTCCATACGAATAATAGTATGTATCCGGCATTAAAGTGCCTGTTTTGGGTAGACGTTCCACCTCGCCCATCAAACCATACATTCCTTCCATCAGGCCGACAACCTGATGTGCTGTCAAACCTTCTGGAATAACCAGACGGCGGATGTAGGTATTCCCACTTGTTAAAATGGACAAAACCGTTTTTGCACTTGCCCTTTCTGGAATGGAGTATTCTCCGGCTTTAATATCCGCCATCGCCCCGCTTGCCCGAGTGCCAATTTCAAAGATGGCTGGGCTGTCAATAATACCTTCTTGATGTAGTTGCTTGGCAATTTTTCGTAATGAACAACCAGATTGAATGACAACCTCTTTGCGCTGGGTCAATGGACCTTCTGATACAAATTGACGGTAGGTGGAAAAAACGCTCCCCCCCATAACGCCAACAATTAAAATCAAGACGACAAAATACACAAAAACATGATGACGCATATTATACTTTCTTAAAAATTAAACACGCATTTGTTCCGCCAAAGCCAAATGAATTGGACAGAACAGCATTGATTGGCTTTTCTTGGGCGGTATGAGGCACCAAGTTAAAGTCTTTTGTTTCTTCTTCTGGTTCATCCAAATTGATGGTTGGTGGCATAATGTTGTTTTGAAGGGCCAAAATGCTGAACACCGCTTCAATAGAGCCTGCACCGCCTAACAAATGTCCTGTCATTGATTTTGTGGACGACATCGCCACAGTATCTGAGCCAAACAATTTTTGTACTGCCCTAAACTCGGTTAAATCTCCCACTGGTGTGGATGTTCCGTGGGCATTGATATAATCTATCTGTGATGGATTCAATTGAGCCTGATCCAACGCCATTTTCATGGCCCGTTCTGCACCTGTTCCACCTGGGGCTGTGATATGATAGGCATCCCCAGAAAGACCATAGCCAGCCAATTCACAATAGATTTTTGCACCTCGGGCTTTGGCGTGTTCATATTCTTCCAAAACAACGGCACCAGCCCCTTCCCCCATCACAAAGCCATCCCGATTTTTATCCCATGGGCGGGAAGCCTTTTGCGGTTCATCGTTGTGGGTGGATAATGCCCTCAATTGAGCAAAACCGCCTATACACTCTAATAATAAAGCTGCTTCGGCACTGCCGGCCAACATCATATCCGCATAGCCATCACGGATGAAACGCATCGCATCCCCAATAGCGTGGCTGCCTGTGGCACAGGCTGTTGAACAGGCTTGATTTGGCCCTGCTAAGCCATAGCGAATGGAAATAACGCCTGCTGTTTGATTGATTAAAATAGAGGGAATAAAGAATGGAGAAATGCGGTTCACACCTTTTGTTGGAATAGCCAACACTTCATCTCTGAAACTTTTTGCACCCCCTTGCCCCGAACCAAAACACACACCTGCTTTTGCTTTTTCTTCTTCTGTTTCTGGCTTATAGCCACAATCACGCATTGCTTCGTCCGCCGCCGCCAAGCCAAACAGGGTCACCATATCCAGATGTCGTTGTTCTTTCACATTCGCCACCTGATTTAAGTCTAAATATCCTTCCTCCGTTCCCATCGGCACTTCACCGGCAATATGAACCGTTAAAGGGGTTGAATCAAAATGTGTAATAGTATCAATGCCCGATTTTCCATTGACCAAGGCATTCCAGTTTGTTTTGACACCTGCACCCAATGGTGATACAACACCTATACCCGTCACAACAACACGTCTCATGAAAAAATCCTTTATCTTAAAAAAAGACGTTTTAAGTTCAGCCAGAACAGCACAATCTCAAAACGTCTTTATAAAAACCAAAAACAGTCCAAATTAGGCCTGTTGTTTTTCAATGAAGTCAACAGCATCTTTGACCGTGCGAATTTTTTCAGCCGCATCATCTGGGATGGAGCAACCGAATTCTTCTTCAAAGGCCATTACTAATTCAACAGTATCCAAACTGTCTGCGCCTAAATCATCGATGAAACTTGCATTGTCTTGCACTTTTGCGGCATCAACACCCAAGTGATCAACAATAATTTTTTTCACACGTTCAGCAATTGTATTTTCTGTCATTTTTTTTCCTTTTGTTTAGTTAATCAGTCCATTTCGGACGAAAACATACTTACACTAGCACAAAAAAAGAACCAATGCAAGCATTTTTTTTACAGCATCAACATTCCCCCATTGATATTTAGGGTTTGACCTGTAATATAGGCAGCCTCATCAGATGCCAAAAATGCCACAGCTGCGGCAATTTCTTCGGGTTGGCCCATTCTTTTGGATGGGATTCTATCTAACATTGCTTTTTTCACTTCTTCTGGCAAAGAAGCGGTCATTTTTGTTTCAATAAACCCTGGTGCGATACAGTTAGCTGTCACACCACGAGAGGCTAATTCGGCTGCGATAGATTTGCTCATTGCAATCAAGGCGGCCTTACTTGCGGCATAGTTCGCTTGTCCAGCATTACCAATGACACCCACAATTGAGGCCATAGAGATAATTCTGCCAAAACGGCGTTTCATCATGCCCGTCATCACGGCACGAGCCAACCTAAAACCTGCGGTTAAATTGACATTTAAGACCTTTTCCCATTGTTCGTCTGTCATGCGCATGGCTAATGTATCCATTGTAATGCCGGCGTTATTGACCAAAATATCAATTTTACCCATATCCGCTTCTGCGTTGGACACAAGCTGTTTAATGGCTTCGGCATCTGATATATTGGCTGCATAGACAAACACTCTTTCCCCTAATTCTTGTGCCAAGGCGTTCAAAGCCTCCATACTGATATCTGTAAGAGCCAAGGTTGCCCCTTGTGCGTGCAAAGTTTTGGCAATAGAACGGCCGATACCGCCTGTGGCACCGGTGATGAGGGCTGTTTTTCCTGATAAATCAAACATATTTTCTCCTTTTGTTATAAAGGCAGTATAGCACATAAGAAAATTAAAAATCAAGCAAAAAAAATCCCCCGTGTGAAATCGGGGGAAGGGTTAATACTGCATAACGATAGCACTATTGGGATGTTTTTGGAGTACAATCTCCATTACTCCAGTTGCCTCCAACAAGATTACAACAAGCTTCTGTTTTCTGCCCATTCAGAGCATCTACACCAAAATACGCCCCTTCTGCTGTTTCACAACAGGTTTTGCCTGTATTATCCCATTTTCCAGATACACCTTTACAGCAACCCTCTGTAATCTCATTGGTAAAATAACTCTTTGGACCCCAACAACAGGCTTGTGCATCTTCTACCCAAGCATCTCTTGGACAACAGTTCTGCATATCTGCATCCCAACCACCTTCAACAAAATTACAACAAGCTTCTGTTGGTTTATATTGATACGCATCATACCCAAAAGTGCCATTATCTACATCTACTGAACAACACAGTTGATTATCTTCATCCCACACACCATAGTCAGTCATTGCATGGCAACAATCTTCTGTAGGTTGATTTGTATAATAATTATACCAGTTATAATGCTGATCACAGCAAGCAGCCCCATCCTCTTCTATGTTCTTATATTCTAGCCAGAATCCATATGGACAACATTCTTGTTTAGAAGCATCCCAAACATTATCGTCGGCCTCACATAAACATTCTTCATCCGCTACCCATGCGCCATCTTCACATTTTTGACAAGGCCCTCCTTCACCCACGCATGGACAGCTGGCTTGCTCATCAACACAAGTGTTATTGCTGGCACACCATTTCATACCGCTGGTGGCTTCACAACAGACTTGGGTTATGGCTGCGCCTGTGGATGCAGGACTGGTGCAGTTTGGCCAACCGTTTGCACCACTATAGCTACAAGAACTTATATCATACGGACCATCACAACAATACTTTTGCTCCTCTTTTTCAACCAACTGACCATAGCCACAACCATTGCATTCGGCAATATTGTTCCAGTCAAACGACCAGTAACCCCAGTATCCTTCATCATAGTAGCCACCAAAACAACATCCTTTCCCAGAGCTGGAGAGTTCTGTTTTCGCTATTATGTCATCACATCCACACAAAGGGATATTCAGTGTACAATAGCCTTTGCGAGCCATTTCCTGTGCAGGGTCTGGTAAATTCAAATTAGAACATTCTTCAACCCCTTTGTAGACATATCCGCCTAAACAGCAGGTTTGTCCATCCGTGCCCAATGAACCACCGTTGGGGCAACATTCTTCATTCTTTGAAACACACTGATTCTTATTGCCACACCATTGACCGCCCATATCCGAACAAACACCCGAACCACAATTGCCCAAATAATCAGGGTGACATTCCTTGTTGGGGTTCATACAGGTTGCATCAGCGGGGTCACAGCAAGCGGTTTTATCCAACGAAATGCCTTCCTCTTCGGTACACACTGTGCATTTGAAGTTTTCCTCTAAAGTAGCCACAGAGCCAGACGGACACGCCACACACTTGCTGGTGGCGACATCCACAACATACCCTGCTTTACAGCAATAGACATTTGCCCCAGCTTGACACGGCTGGGCATTTGCATCATCCTTGATGTCATAAAAACGAATGTCCAACGGCGGATTATCCGGATGAATATGAACCCCAAAGTTATCTACCCCAGGGTTGTGACGATTATATTTTGTGGAATCGTGGCCCCCACCACCGCCACCAAACGCCATCGCAGAAGTGGCCATACATATCATTCCCATCAACATAATCACTGTTTTCATCACAATCCCTTTTTGATATAAGATTATATAAACCTTAAAAAAATCCCTATCAATTATTTTTGACGAGGATCTTTCAACATCATATCCTCAAACAAAAACTGTTTCACTGCTGGTAAAGTGCGCCGCACCATAATATCTACCCCTTTGGCAGAAGGATGTATTTTATCTTCCAAAAAATACTCTGCTTTTTTATGTGTGCCATTGTCATTCCACAGCCCATCCATAAAAAATGGATATAAAAGCAATTCGTTATCCAACGCCAAATCATCATACATTTGACGCACACCTGCACGATATTCTTCCGGCAGTGCCACAGGTACTTCCATTCCAAACAGCATCACAGGTACATCGTTTTGCTTAAAAAACTCAATCAAGGTTGCCAAGTTTTTCTTGGTATCATCCAACGGTACTTTTTGAAAAGCATCATTGCTGCCCAACTGCAAAATCACGCCATCCGGTTTGCGCTTTAATGCCGATTTCATCTTGGCCACGGCACCACCCGTTGTTTCACCACTTTTGCTGAAATTGATAATCTTCACATCATAATTATCTTTAAGCAACGCCTGTTGTAATTTTGAACAATAAGAATCCCGTGGTTGAATCTTATGTCCCACACTTAAACTATCCCCAAAAACCATCAGATTTGCAGGGTTTGCCATCACAGGGGCCGATAAAGCCAAAAATCCAGCCAATAACACTCGTTTCATAAAATACTCCTTTTCTTTATATATACAGAATATACCATCACTATTGATTTGTCAAACATATTTTATTGATATCGCAAGGCTTCAATCGGATCCAGTTTCATGGCTTTTCTGGCGGGCATAATCCCAGACACCACACCAACAAAAATGGCCACAGAAACCGAAATAATCACCGACCACACAGAAATAGGCACTTCCTTACCAACAATTTGACCGGCAATTTGCGAAAGCACAATCCCCAAAACCATCCCCACAAAACTGCCCATAAAAGAAATCATCACAGATTCAGCCAAAAATTGGAACATTATCCACCGATTAGGGGCGCCCAAAGCCTTGCGCGTACCAATTTCCCGAGTTCGTTCCGTCACAGAAACAAGCATCATATTCATAATGCCAATAGACCCAACCACCAAAGAAATAGAGGCTATGGCTGACAACAGAACAGACAAAACAAAACCTATACTTCTTACTTTTTCAACCATTTCTGTCATCAAGTTGATAGAGAAATCATTGTCCACACCATCTTTCAAATAGTGCCTTGTCCGCAACAAATATTCAATTCGTTTGGCCACAGATTCCATTTTATGTTCCTCTGTCACTTTCACAAACGCAACATCCACATATTGCGGCCGCCACGACCCACGCAACCGTTGCCGCACAGTTGTGGCCGGCATCATAATGATATTATCTTGATCCTGCCCCATTAAATTATCGCCTTTTGCCTTCAAAGTACCAATCACAGTAAATGGCTGGCCTTTTAAGCGCATCACTTTACCCACGGGGTTTTGAAGACCGAACAATTCCTCCACCACAGTTTGTCCAATTAAAATATAGGGCTTGCCGGCTTTCACATCTTTTTCTGAAAAGGGTACACCTGTTTCAATTTCCCAATTACCAACCGCCAAATAATCAGGATTTGTGCCATATACGCTGACCCCATAGTTGTTGGAACCATAAACAGCCTGAACCGCAGTGTTCACCACATAAGAAGCGGTTTCAACATCTTTTAACGACTTCAAAGCCTCCACATCCTTAAAGGTAATGCTGGGGCGACCACGCCCTCCTCGCACACCACCGCTTACTGTTTGAGCAGGGCCCAAAATAATCAGGTTTGTCCCCATAGAATCAAAAGTTTTTGTAATTTCATTTTGCACAGTTTGCCCTGCCGCCACCATCAACACAACAGAGGCCACACCAATCACAATGCCCAACATCGTTAAGAAAGTACGCATCTTATACGCAGAAATAGAAATCCAGGCTTCACGAAAAATCTGGTAAATCATGCGTGATACTCCTTTCTTAAACCATCATACGCCACCTCACCATCAGCAATTTTTATCATCCGCTTGGCATAATCCGCTACATCATCTTCATGTGTCACCAACACAATTGTAATACCGTCGTTATTTAATTGTGTGAACAAGCGCATAATGTCATCAGAAGTAGCCGAATCCAAATTACCCGTTGGTTCATCAGCAAAAATAATTTTGGGATGATTGATAAGAGCTCTTGCAATGGCCACTCGTTGTTGCATACCGCCCGAAATCTGGCTGGGAGGCCTATCACCATATCCTTCCAACCCAACCACTTTCAACATTTTCAAGGCTCGTTCTTTGCGCTCTGCCTCACCCACCCCTTGATAAATCAAAGGCATGGAAACATTATCCACAATTGTGCGTTTCATCATCAAATTAAAGTTTTGAAAAACAAAACCGATTTTTTGCCCACGAATATAAGCCAACTCTTGATCTGTACGAGTTGCCACCGCTTCACCCGCCAAATAATACTCACCGCTTGTGGGCCTGTCCAAACAACCCAAAGTGTTCATCAAAGTGGACTTACCGGAACCGGAATGCCCCATAATCGCCACAAACTCTCCCTCATAGATTTGAAAATTGATATGCTTCAACACCACCTGAGACGACCCACCGTCCATAAAATAGGTTTTACATAAATCTTTCACCTCTATCACAACAGGTTTTTCACTCATTTGATGCCACGCCTTTTGTCCCCAATAACTTCCAAAATAACCTTGTCACCCGATTTCAAGCCCTCTTTCACTTCAATGTTGGTCATATCTGAAATGCCTTTTGTAATCACCACGGGCATCAAAGCGCCATTTTTGAATTGATAAACCACATCCTCGTTTTTCATAACATCCGGATTCGGCACAACATTGGTTGTTTTTCTTAAAGCCGCCGATGGCTTAAATTGCAACACCATAGCAGAAATAAAAGGTACATTCGTTGCCCGTGCCACTTCAATAGACACACTGGCCGTCATCCCAGGCAACAATTTTCTGGAAGAATTATCTACTTCAATCACCACCGTGTACATGACCACATTGGATTCTTCTTTGGGCGACAAACGAATCTGTTGCACCTTACCCTCAAAACGATCATTCGGATAAGCATCCACCGTGAACTCAACACCCATACCACCTTTAATCAGCCCAATATCAGCCTCAGCAATACTGGCTTCAATTTGCATTTTTGTCAAATCCTCGGCAATCGTGAACAAAGTTGGCGTAGAAAGACTGGCGGCCACAGTTTGACCTTGTTCCACTTCTTTTGAAATCACCGTTCCCGATACGGGCGAAGTAATCGTGGCATAGCCATAGTTGCGTTCGGCTTTATTATAATCAGCCTGAGAACTCAATACATTAGCCTTGGCTGTTTCCAATTCTACTTCAGCCTCTTCCAAAGTGGCTTTGGCAATCAGCTTATCCTTATACAATTTATTCAAGCGTTCATAATTCAAATCAGAAATCTTTTTCTTGGCATTCGCTAAATCCAACTTGGCTTTGGAATCATTCAGGTTTTCCTGTAAAACAGACATATCCAACCGAGCCAAAACCTGTCCTTCTTGAACCTCATCGTTATAATCCACAAGCACTTCTTCAATAATGCCGGAAACTTGTGTTCCAACCGATACTTTATTGATGGGTTGAATCTTGCCGGATGCTGTCACCACATAGGCCACATCTCCGTTTTTCACCACAGCCATTTCAAAATCTTTTTCGGAAAAAGAATCTTTTGAATGTCCTTTCATCCAAGCAGAAGCACCCACCAAACAAACAACAGCAACACCCAACAACAATAAACGCTTTTTCATCTAAAACCTCCCCACAGAACGATACAAATTGGCTTTACTGATTAAAACGGAATAAAACGCATTGACAAGACCTTGTCTGGCCTCAGAAAGTTGTGAAGTTGCCGTCAGTAAGTTCAAAATATCCCCTTGTCCAACTTCATACGATTTCATGGCCACCCGTTCATTTTCTTTTGCTGCCGCCAACACATCGTTTGAAATATGATAAGCTGCCACAGCTGTTTCATAATCTTGATACGCTGCCCACACTTCATTACGAATGGAATCTTGTGTTTCTTCCAAACCAAATTGAGCCTGACGATATTCATATTCCGCAGCCGCCACTTTATAGGTATCCGCAAACCCGGAAAACAAAGGCACATTCAATCGCAAACCAGCCGAAGAAGAAAGACGACCCAGTTGTCTTTCACGCCAAGAATCGTTATATCCCACACTGCCCGTCACACTCAGCTTTGGCAAAGTGGTTGAACGCTGGGCTGTAATGTTTTCCTTTGCCCCTTGCACAGAGCTTTCCTTGCTTTTTAATTCGGGGCGTTGGGCCAATGCCAAAGAAATCATCTGTTCAATACTATCCGAAGTTTCCAACTTGATAATGTCTTTATCTTTTGGCGGTTTTTCCAAATTAAAAGTCGTATCCGGAGATAAATGAAGCAAAGTCGCCAAATCTCCTTCGGCTTTCTTCACCGTATTTTCCGCCTTTATGACAGCTAATTTAGATTGTTCATAACTGGTTTTGGCCAACAATTTATCGCTTAAAGCCACCAACCCCAAATCAAACCGTCTGACCGATTCTTCATAGGCCTTTTTATACGATTTTTCGCTGTCCTTTGTGCTAATCAACACCTCTTTGGCCCCCAACAAGTTCAAATAGGCGTTATTGATGGACAAAACAGTTTCCTGCAACTGTGTATTATAGTTAAACTCTGCCGAAGCCAAATAAGCCTTCATTTTATTCAAACGAGCCCCTCGCCCACCAAAATCAAACAAAAGCCAATCTAAACCCACATTGCCTGAATAAGGATACCCTTCCAAATGAGTTGCACCTTCGGTTTTATCATCCGAAACAGAGACCGAACCACTGGCCGTTAAAGAAGGTAAGTATTCACCCGTTGATTGCCCCACACCTGCCTCACTAACTTTCACTGCCATATAAGAACGGCTTAACGAAGGATTCACACAAATCCCCATCTGAATCAACTCGGGCAACCCAATTTCCCCCTGTGTTAAATCTTTTTCCACACATCCCTTTGGGGCATCCAATTGATACACAGAAAACGGATCAAGCCCCGCCATCGCAGAACTCCCCATAAGCATAAACACCAAAAAACACATATATTGTTTCATCTGTCTCTCCTTATATGGAAAAATTGTAAAAAAACAAAAAAAACTTGTCAAGAGAAAATTTCTTCTGTACAATAATAAAATCAAGCAATAGGAGTACGCTATGGAAAAAACATTACAAGATTTAACAAGACAATTATTGGCCTTGGCTCAAAGTGCAGCCGATGAAAGGGTTTTGCCGCAGGAAATGGTTCTTATTCAAGAAAAAGCCTTTGAGGTTCAAGAAAAAATGATGGCCGAGTTGGAACAAGCCGAAGAAAAAGCCAATGATATCCGTTCTGTTCAAAACATTTTTCAAATTCGTGAAGATGTATGGGATATTATGAATAACTTGGCCATTCGTGAAGCCGAGGTCAAAGCAAAGTTTGGCTTAAAAGAAGAAGTCAAACCCGCCAAACATCATTGTTGTTGTGGTCATCACCACGAAGACAAACATGAATGCTGTTGTGGTCATCACCATGAAGACGAACACGAATGTTGTTGTAAAAACAAAAAAACGACAAAAACGAAATGCTGTTCCAAGAAGGAGAAGAAAACATGCCGCAAAAAATAACTTTTGAACAAGCTATGTCTGAATTGGATGAAATTGTGCGTAAATTGGAAAACGGACAAATCCCTTTAGAAGAAGCCGTAAAAACTTATGAAAAGGGAATGGAGCTTAAAAAAATATGCGAAGAAGAATTAAAGAATGCCGAAATGAAAATTGAAAAATTACAAATTCAAAACGGCACCCCTGTTCAAACGGAGGCATTGGATGAACAACTTTAAGAATCAACTCAAACAAACCCGATGTCTGATAGATGCCAACTTGGAAAAATGGCTTGTTGTGCCACATAATTTAAGCGCACAAGTGGTAGAGTCCATGCGATACAGCGCCATCGGGGGCGGCAAAGCCTTTCGGGCATTTTTGGTGTTGGAAACCGCAAAAATGTTTGGCTTACACGAACAATCTGCCTTAAACATAGCCACTGCCTTAGAAATGGTTCACGCCTATTCTTTAATTCATGATGATTTACCATCAATGGACAATGATACTATGCGTCGTGGCAAACCTACAAACCATATACAATATGATGAAGCCACCGCTATTTTGGCCGGTGATGCCCTTTTAACACAAGCTTTTGAAGTGTTATCCGATGAAAGCACTCATCCCGATGCTGACATTCGTATCAAGTTAGTTCATTTGCTGGCTAAATTGGCTGGAAAAGACGGCATGGTTGGCGGACAAATGATTGACCTTATCGGAGAAAAACAAACCTTAAATCTGGAACAAATTGAAATGCTGCAAGACAAAAAAACAGGTGCTTTGTTGATGTTTGCAAGCATCGCCAGTGCCATTGCCGCAAAGGCGCAGGAAGAATATCTCAACGCCTTAAAAACCTATGCTAAATGCATTGGCCTGATGTTCCAAATTACAGATGACATTTTGGACATTACAGGGGACAGCACAACCGTTGGCAAAACTTTGGGTAAAGATAAAACCGAAACAAAATCCACCTTTGTATCTGTTTTGGGCCTTGAACAAGCTAAACTAAAAGCACAGGAATTGGGCGAAAAAGCCGACAGTGCCTTGGTCATCTTTGGGCCAAAGGCCAACCTGTTAAAACAAGCAAGTCACTTTATTTTGGAAAGAAATTATTGATGCAAAAATTGATGAATAAAGAACAACTAAAGATATTTTGTCAGGCCTTAGCAACCGCCTATCCCAACCCCAAATGTGAATTGGTTTGGTCTAATCCGTGGGAGCTTATGGTCGCCATCATCTTATCCGCCCAAAGCACAGACAAAAATGTCAACAAACACACGCCCGCCCTGTTCAAAGTTGCCAATACACCCAAACAAATGTTGGCCTTGGGCTATGAAAAAGTGCATTCCTTTTTAACCTCAATCAATTACCATAATAATAAAACAAAAGCCATTATGAATCTGGCCGAAGTGATTGACAAGAAATATAACGGTGAAATCCCGCAAGATTTTGAAACATTGACAACCTTGCCCGGCATTGGCCGCAAAACAGCCAGCGTTTTCCTAAATGTGGCCTATAAAGCCCCCTATATCGGGGTAGACACCCATGTCTTCCGCCTGTGCCATCGCTTAGGTATTTGTACAGGAAAAACACCCGAAGAGCTTCAAAAAAAATTGGAACAAATCATTCCAGACCAATACAAAACTGATTTTGCACTTGCACTTGTTCTTTTGGGGCGTTATACTTGTACGGCACGCAAACCAAAATGTGCTGAATGTCCCATGTATCAAGTGTGTATATCCGAGGAGAAAAAATAGCATGTTCAAAAAAGGGGGAATCTTTTTAAGTTTGGTGTTGTTTGCCAGTTTCTGTATGGCTCAAACCCAAGATTTGATGCAATCTGCCACACTTATCAATTTGAATGAAGCGACCGCTTATACCGGCCAACCTTTTTTGTATATTGAAGGCATCAAAGCCCCCGAAAAAGCCAATAATGAGATGGAAGAATTACAGTTAAAACTTTTTGGCACAAAGGATATTCAAAGGGCCACACGCAACACATTACAACTGTCCGATTCAAAGCCAGAAGAAAGCAACAATCAGCAAGAAAACTATACCTTTACAACCCCTTTTGGGCAAAGCGTTCAAGCAGCCTTTATTCCCCACATTCCTGATTTTGTCTCAATCATCCAAGTGCTTGACAAACAGCAAATAACGATAAGTGAACACATCACTGTTATCAATACAGATAAAGAAAAAAAATGGAAACGCAGTGTGAATTTGCCCCCCAACTCTTTGGCACAAATGACCCACTTTTCCATCAACGGTCAGGCCCAACCAATCCCAGCACAAGCACAAGCCAACACTTTACTGATTCAAAGCGACTTTGCCTTACCGTTGGGACCAAATAAAATTGTCTTAAAATACAATTTGACTAACGCCATTCAACACAACACCTTAAACTTAAACTTGACTGGCACCCAAGTGGATGTGCCTATCAACCGCTTTAAGGCTCTTATCACATTCAGCACACCCATAAACCTCACAACGAATAAATTGCTGTTTGGTACAAACAAAATGGATATTCCCGATATCTATACTCAGCAAACAGATAAGAACGCCACAACAAGCTATGTCATCAACCGTATCATTCCAGAAAACGCAAACATTCAATTACAAATGAGTCTGGATTCAACCAAACTTCCCTCTGGGTATGATGAACTCAATACTTCTTTGCACTGGATAAACTTGATTGTTTATCTAATTTTACTGAGTTATTGGGGCGCAACCCTATGGTGGGAAAACAAAAAGAATAATGCCCCCACCTTGCCAAAAATAAAATATCCAAAAACACTGACAGAGCTGGCCCATCAAATCGGCACAACGATGACCCATCAAAAATGGCAGGCATTGATTCAATTCGGAAAAGCCAATAACTGGCCCCTTCAAAAATTACAAAAAGAACAACAAGATTGGCAAAACCACCCCAAAAAAACATACCTTAAAACAAAAACAAAAACATTCTTTGCTTTGGCGGGAGAAACACTTGCTGGCACAATTTTATTGACCCTTCTCGGATTGATTGGCCTATACTATGTCCCCCAGAACTTGTCT
The DNA here is from genome assembly GCA_045605805.1 of Alphaproteobacteria bacterium. Taxonomy (GTDB): domain Bacteria; phylum Pseudomonadota; class Alphaproteobacteria; order CAAHEQ01; family UBA3637; genus UBA3637. Next base: position 65,771 of record JAZUQR010000021.1, read on the forward strand.
GTATTTTGGCTTGTGAGTTTTGTTTTATACGCCATTGTTGGGGTATGTTTGACATATAAGGCCGGCTTGAAAAAAATCCGACAAATCTATTGGCGCAAAAAACTGTTGCAATTGGAAAAACCAACAATAATGGCAGGCCTCACCCAGAATCAAGTGCGTCAAGTCTATCCGTTGTTCATTTTGGCAAATCATCATCAAGAATGGCGCACAAAGTTCTGTCAAATCAATCCAACCACAGCAATACAAACCCATTTGAATAAGGAGAAAGTATGAAAAAAATCCTTTTACTTATAAGTCTTTTTTTTGTTATACCCTGTATCGCACAAACCCAAACGGATTCAGACGAAGGGTTGGATATTTATACCGCCGTTTATAAACAACAACAAGACTTATTAAAAATACAAAACATCTTGCTGGAAGCCTTGTTAAAAGTGCCTTTTGAGAAACGAGTGTATATCTATCCGGCCCTTTTTGAATCACAATACATTGCCAAGAAGATTGTCACTCATCCGCAAATTGCTATCTGGAAAGGGAAAAAGCCCACTCAGATTGCACCACAAATGCAAGAATATGCCAAAGAAAATCTAGAGTTTATGCCCGCAAAATTATATCCTCTGCTAGATCCTGACGCTTGGCCTAAAATACCCCAAAAAGAAGATTGGCGTAATATCCAAAAAATGATTCCCGAGATATTGGCCAATCCAAACCAAACACAAAACATTCCATAATAAGGAATAAGATTGACTTTTCAAATAATATCACTTATAATAGGTGTATCTTTCAAAAGGAGTTTCTTATGGTGTGGACAGATGAAAAAATTAAAAACTTAAAAAAATTATGGCAAAAAGGGGCAACAACGGCCGAAATTGCCAAAAAATTGGGGCTTTCTAAAAACTCCATTATCGGCAAAGTCCATCGGCTGAATTTGGAAACAAGGCCTTCTCCAATTAAAAAGACCGCTCCGGTGAAAAAAGCAAAAGAAACAAAAACCACAAATGAACGCATTGGCATTATGGAGTTAAAACTAAACACATGCCGTTGGCCAATTGGCGACCCAACAGATGATGACTTTCACTTCTGTGGTAAAAACACAGCCACAGGCAAACCTTACTGTGCCGAACACTGTGCCATGGCTTATTCAGGTTCAACAAAAGAAACAACCACAGATGACGAATGAAACAAACAAAAATACGCTTTGTCTGATTGATGGTTCGGGTTATATCTTCCGTGCCTTTTATGCCCTCCCCCCAATGAACAGGCCAGATGGCACCCCCACAAATGCCGTTTATGGTTTTACAAATATGATGATGAACCTTTTGAACGAGCAGCATTGCGCCCACATTGTGGTTATCTTTGATGCAAAGCGCAAAAACTTTCGCAATGATATTTACCCGCAATATAAAGCGAACAGACGAGAAACACCCCCTGAACTGATTCCACAATTTCCTTTAATCCGCTCTGCCTGCGAAGCCTTAAATGTCAAATGGCTTGAAAAAGAAGGCTATGAGGCCGATGACCTAATTGCCGCCTATGCCGAAAAAGCCACAAAAATGGGATGGCAAACAACTGTTATTACTGCTGACAAAGATTTGATGCAGTTGATGACAGACAGTGTCAAAATCTATGATCCAATGAAGAAAAAAATGCTGACCGAAGAAGATGTGATAAAAAAATTCGGGGTGACACCGGATAAAGTCACTGATGTGCAGGCCTTGATGGGTGACAGCACAGATAATATCCCTGGTGCAAACGGCATTGGCCCCAAAACGGCCGCAGAATTGATAAAAAATTATGGTTCGTTAAAAAATCTGTTGGATAATTTGGATACCATTCCCAAACAAAAACAAAAAGAGGGATTGATTCGGGATAAAGAGCAAATCTTGATATCCGAAAAATTGGTGACCTTGGATAAAAATGCCCCAACGGAAAATGATTTATCCGTCTTTGAATCACAACCATATCATCCCCAACACCTGAGTGATTTTTTAACACAAAACAACTTTCAAAGTTTAATCAAAAAAATCCAATTAAACACAAAAAATGCCCCCCAAACACCTGTTATGGCATCACCCACTCAAAACATCTGTATCCAAAGTGAAACGGATTTGCAAAGTTGGTTAAAAACAACACAAAATGTGCTGGCCATAACAAGCCTGACACAAAACAATCAACTGATAGGGGTGGCCTTGGCAAACAGCCCATCCAATACCTGTTATATCCCATTGAATCACATTCACCAATCAGATATAAAAGAAGACCTATTTGCCCCAATCAGCCGCCCGCCACAAATCAGCCCACAAAGTTTTTTGTCCATCCTCACACCATTTTTGGAAAACACATCCATCCTTAAAATAGGCCATAGCATCAAACAAACATGGCACAGTTTGACCACAAAAGAAATGGTTGAGTTGGCTCCCATAGACGATATTGAATTGATGAGCTATATTTTGAACAATACAAAACAACAAACGGCCTTACATCAGCTGAGCCAAGATTTGCTGGGGCTGCCCTTGATGGGAATGGAAAGCCTGACCGGATTGGGCAAAAATAAAACCCCCATTGAAGCCCTTTCTTTGGAACAAACCACAATCTATATGGGACAGCAGGTAAGCGCAATTTTTCAATGCTGGCAAAAATTAAAAAACTTGATGAATAACGCACCAAAAGCCTTGGAAATCTATAAGGATATTGATTTACCACTGATTCCAATTTTATATCGTATGGAAAAAGCCGGCATTTTGGTAGATATTCCCACTTTGCAAAAATTGGATGAACGATTCACACAGAACCTGCAAACTTTAACCGATAAAATCTATCAAGCTGCTGGTGAAGAGTTCAACATCAACTCTCCTGCTCAACTGGGTGTCATTTTGTATGAAAAACAAGGTTTATCCGGTGGCAAAAGAAGTGCTAATGGACATTGGATAACAGATGTCAAAGTTTTGGAATCTTTGGCGCAAAACGGTTCGGAATTGGCACATCTTGTCCTGCAATACAGAACCATCAGCAAATTAAAATCCACTTATGTGGATGCGTTAAAAGACTATGCAAAACAAGATGCTCGCATTCATACAACCTTTTCCCTAACAGCCACAAACACAGGCCGCTTGGCAAGTTCTGACCCAAACCTGCAAAACATTCCTATCCGTTCTGCCGAAGGCAAAGAAATCCGTCAGGCATTCAAAGCAAAAACCGGCTATAAACTTGTATCTGCCGACTATTCACAAATAGAATTGCGTCTGATGGCCGAAGTGGCCAATGTCAAAAAATTAAAAGAATCTTTTGCAAAAAACGAGGATATCCACGCCCGAACAGCAAGCCAGATTTTAGGCATCCCCTTAAACGAAATCACACCCGATCAAAGGCGTCAAGCAAAAGCCATCAATTTTGGTATCATCTATGGCATTTCTGCCTTTGGGTTGGCGGCCAACTTGGGCATTTCAAGAACAGAAGCAAAAGCCTATATAGACACCTATTTCGGCCAATATCCAGAAATCAAAAAATATATGCAAGAAACAGAACAATTTGCTGAACGAAACGGCTTTGTCACAACCCCCTTTGGTCGCACTATCCACATTGCAGGATTAGACAACAAAATGACCAAAAACTTTGCCTTGCGAGCCGCCATCAATGCCCCAATCCAAGGCGGTGCTGCTGATATTATAAAAATGGCAACTATCAAAGTCTGTCACATCTTACAGCAAGCAAATCTGGATGCCGCCTTGCTGCTTCAAGTGCATGACGAACTGGTTTTTGAAATTGCCGAACAAGATGTCACACAAGCAAGTGAACTGATTAAAGAAGCCATGGAAAAAGTGGTTCATCTGTCTGTTCCGTTGGTGGCCGAAGTTGGTGTTGGGGATAATTGGAAAGAGGCACATTGAGGCAAAAAAAATGAGACTAGATCAATTTTTGGTACATCAAAATCTGATTGACACCCGCACAAAAGCCAAATCAGCCATCACACAAGGCCTCATTTATTGTGACGGTCAACAAATAACAAAGCCAAGTTTTGAGGTCACAGACAATACACAAGTTGAAATTAAAGGCTGTTTGTTGCCCTATGTTTCTCGTGGGGGCCTAAAATTAGAAAAAGCCCTAAACGATTTTCAAATTGATTTAAGTGAAAAAATCGTTTTGGATATCGGCTCATCAACCGGTGGTTTTACAGATTGTGCCCTTCAACACAAAGCAAAATCGGTGATAGCTGTTGATGTAGGCACCAACCAATTAGCCCCTGTTTTACGAACAAATCCAGCTGTCATAGTTTATGAACAAACCGATTTCAGAACCATAAGCACAGAAAAAATAAACGCTTGCCAAATTGCCGTATCAGATGTTTCTTTCATCTCTGTGATAAAAATGATTCCCAAGTTGCAACAGATTGAAAATCTGACCGACCTCATCTGTTTAATCAAACCACAGTTTGAATGCGGGAAAGAAACGGCCGATAAATATAAGGGAATTATCAAAAATCCCAAAATCCATATCCAAGTGCTGACAACTGTCATCGCCACATTTGAAAAAAATGGATTTCATTTGCATCATTTATGTCTTTCCCCCATCAAAGGAACAAGTGGCAACACCGAATATCTGGCTCACTTCAAAAAAGAACCAAGTAATTTTTCGCCAAATATCAATGAGCTAACACATAAGGCTTTTCAAAAATAAACTTTCCCCTTGCGTTTTGCCTTTTTTCGTGCTAGGATGAACCAAAACAAAGGAGTAAGCATGACAGACTTTTCAAATATATCGGTAATCGGCTGTGGCCGTTGGGGCGGATTTTTGGGGTGGTACGCCGCCACAATTAAATCATCACATGTATTGTTTCTGGGTGTCCCTGGTGATCCGGCTTATGAATCTTTAATCAAAACAGGCTTCAACGGCTATTGCCAAATGCCCGAAAATGTCAGCTATACCACCGATATGGAAGAAACGCTTAAAAATGATTTTATTATTGTATCCATTGGCTGTCAAGGTTTCCGTTCGCTGTGCAAACAAATGGCACCCTATAACTTAAAAGGGAAAAAGTTCTTGCTTGCCATGAAAGGTTTGGAATCTGATACTGCCAAACGCATGACGCAGATTTTTGAAGAAGAAATCCATGAACCCACAGCTCAGGTGGCCGTTTTGGGCGGCCCTGGTCATCCACAAGACTACTTAAAAGGCATTCCAAGCTGTGTGGTTGTCAGCTCGGCCACAGAAGAAGCAAAACTTTCCATTGCCCAATATATGAACAGCCATTTAATTCGGGCCTATTATGGTTCAGATTTAATTGGCAATGAAATTGGGGCGGCCTTAAAGAATGTTATCGGGTTGGCGGCCGGCATTTTGGACGGCATCGGATGGAACGCCTTAAAAGGCGCATTGATGGCTCGTGCACCTGTGGAAGTAGGCCGTATTATGGAATACTTTGGCGGGCAATCAAAAAGTGCCTATGGTTTGGCTCACTTGGGTGATTATGAAGCCACACTGTTCTCACCGCACAGCCACAATCGGGCCTATGGTGAAGCATGGGCAAAAGGCGAAAGGTTTGAAAAATTGGCCGAAGGCGTGCCTACCTTAAAGGCCGTTTATGCAATGCGAGATCAGTTAGAAATCCCACTATGCGTTGCCCTGTACAATGTGATTTATAAAAATGCCGATCCAAAATCAGAAATCAAAATCCTGTTTGATCGCCCGTTAAGATCCGAATAAACATTTTTGTCTTGACTTTCATCACGCTTTTGCGTAAAATAAAGGCGGAAAGATGTGGACGACAATCTTTGGTTATCGGGTCAGGTTCGGAAGAAAGCAGCCCACCCTTTGTATTTCGGGTCATGTCTTTCCTCTAACAAAAGGATACCGATGGCAACACAATCGCAAGTTCTCGCACGCAAGTACCGCCCGCAAGTTTTTGATGATCTTATCGGTCAAGAAGCCCTTGTACGCACAATTACAAACGCCATAAAGCAAAACCGTCTAGCTCAGGCATATATGCTAACCGGCATTCGTGGCGTTGGCAAAACAACCTCTGCTCGCATCATCGCCAAAGGCTTGAACTGTGTTGGCAAAGATGGCCAAGGCAATATGACCCCTAACCCCTGTGGTCAATGCAAACATTGCCAAGAAATTGCCGCCGATTCACACATTGATGTGATTGAAATTGATGCGGCCAGTAATACCAGTGTGGACAACATACGAGAAATCATTGAAGGGGCAAAATACAACCCTGTGTCTGCCCGTTATAAAGTTTATATCATTGACGAAGTGCATATGTTATCCAAAGCCGCTTTTAACGCCCTTTTGAAAACATTGGAAGAACCGCCGGAACGGGTAAAGTTTATCTTTGCTACCACCGAAATCCGCAAAGTTCCCCTTACCATTTTATCCCGTTGTCAGCGTTTTGATTTGAAGCGGGTAGAATTAGAAGAATTGACACAGCACCTGAAAAAAATCTGCCAAACAGAAAAAAAAGAGTTTTCTGATGAAGCCTTGCGCCTGTTTGCAAAAGCGGGGGATGGTTCGGTGCGTGATACCCTTTCTTTATTAGACCAAGCTATAACACAATTACCCGATAATCCCTCAATAGAGCAAGTGCGCCAAATGTTGGGTGTGGCCGATTCCGGTGCTTTGTTAAAGCTATATCAAGCCATTTTACACGCAGATATGCCTTTGGTTTTTGACCTGCTCTCCACCCAATATCAGGCGGGGACAGATGCCTTGACTTTGGTGCAAGATATGATGGATTTAACCTATAAACTGACATGTCTGAAAGTTGCCCCAAAAACAACTTTATTGGAAGATTTAACACAAGACGAACAGGGCGCCTTAAAAGAAATCGCAAAACAGGCCAGCATCCACGCTTTAACTGCAAATTGGCAACTGCTGATAAAAGGAATTCAAGAAGTGCGTTTGGCTGACCATCCATTCCAAGCAACACAAATGTTGATGATTCGCATGGCTTATATGTCTGATATCGCCACGCCACAACAATTGTTAAATGAAATCAAAACACAAAACACAACATCTGTTGTGGTTCAACCACAAATGGCCACCCAGCCACAACCACAAAATACACCTCAGCAAAACCAACAGACTGTACAATCTTCCTTACAACAATTCAAAAACATCAAGGAAATTGCTGCCTTTGCAAAAACAAAAGGGGAAAGAATGTTGGCCTTTAATTTAGAAACATTTGTGCGCCCGATAAGTATTGAAAACAATACCATCTCTTGTGTCTTGGCTCCCAATACCCCAGGCAATTTTTCGGCTAATCTGACCAAGTTTTTACGAGATGCGACTGGAACAAATTGGATTTTGAACACACAAAAAACAGGGGGTGGGCCTTCCATCAAAGAAGAAAAAGAGGCCAACGCCCAACAATTGATTGGCAAAATCAAACAAGATCCAGCCGTGGCCGAAATTGAAAAACTGTTCAAAGGGGCAAAAATAGAAAAAGTCAAACCCTTAAAAACACAAGATGCTCCCGAAGAAACAGAACCGGAAGAAGATGCATAAAAAGTGCTTGCATTTATAAAAATGAATTGTTAAAATGAAGCATCTTAACAAAAGGAAAAAAATGTTTCAAAAATTAAAGAAGATGAACTTTGTCATAAACTACAAACGCATTTGGCCATTTGTCAAACCTTTTTGGTTTCGTTCTCTGTTAAGCATTTTAATCACCATTCCCATCGGCTCATTGGACGCTGTTATTGCCTTGGCCTTAAAGCCTTTTATGGACACCATTGTCATTGAACAAAATGGGGCAACGCCATGGAATCTGCCTTTGTATGTCATGCCCATTTTAATCGTTGTATTTACCGTTGTCCAGGCCTGTTTGGAATATGGGGCTGCCTATTTGAATACATGGACGGGTGGAAAAATCACCCAAGAATTACAGCGCAAAATGTATAAAAAATTGCTGACCATGGATCAATCTTTTTTTGACCAACATTCTTCCGGAGATTTAGCCCAACGGTTCAGTGCTGACCCAACAACCGCCTGTGCCGGCTTGCTGACAAACATCAAAACATTCACAACACGCATTTTTTCCTCAATCACCTTGATTGGTGTTTTGTTTTATACATCATGGCAATTGGCCATCATCGCCATTGTTGTATTGGGCAGCTCATTATGGCCATTGGCAAGCATTCGCAAACGCATTAAAGATATTGTGAAAAAATCTGTCCAAGTTGGTGCGGCAGGTTTTACCGCTTTTAACGAAACGCATGCGGGATCAAAAACAATTGCCTCATATAACTTACAAGACCATAAACGCAAGCAATATGGCGATATTTTAACAATGGGGTTCAAATTGGCGATTAAAAATACACAACGCACTGCATGGCTTTCTCCGATGATGCACATCATCATCTCCATCGGCATGGCTGGCACAATCTGGTACGGTTCATACCTGATTACTTCAAAACAAATCTCAGCGGGCGATTTTGTGGCGTTTATGACCTCTATGTTGATGCTCTATACCCCCATTAAAAACATCGGCAAAAACTTCACACAGGTTCAACAGTCTTTCTTGGCCATAGAACGTGTCTTTGAGATGTTGGATTATCAAATCCCGATTCATGACAAAAAAGAAGCCAAACAAATGGATAAATTGAAAAAAGAAATCCTGTTCAAAAATGTTTGCTTTGAATACAAAGCGGATACGCCTGTGTTAAAGAACATCAATTTAACCATTCCCAAAGGGAAAACAATGGCCTTTGTGGGCAACTCTGGTGGCGGGAAAAGTACAATTGTCAATCTGATACCCCGTTTTTATGATGTAAAGGAAGGAAGCATTATGATAGACGGCACAGATATTCGGGATATCTCTTTGCACACACTGCGTCAAAATATTGCGGTCGTTTTTCAAGATAACTTTTTGTTCTCTGGAACCATTCGTGAAAACCTTCTGCTTGGCAAATTTGACGCTACAGACGAAGAAATCCACCAAGCCTTAAAAGCCGCCTGTTTGGAAGATTTTGTGGCAGAATTAGAAAATGGCCTTGATACCCACATCGGAGAACGAGGCACCCGGCTCTCGGGTGGGCAAAAACAACGGGTTGCCATCGCACGGGCCTTTTTGAAAAACGCCCCTATCGTTATTTTGGACGAAGCTACCTCGGCCTTGGATAACAAATCAGAAGGTGTTGTTCAACAAGCCATTGATAACCTGATGAAAGACAGAACGGTTTTGGTGATTGCACATCGCCTCTCCACCATTCAAAATGCCGATAAGATCGTGGTCATCAACGAAGGGGAAATCGTAGAAGAAGGTAATCATAAGGCTTTGTTGTCCAAAAATGGCGCCTATGCAACCCTCTATAATGCTCAGTTCAAAAAATAAAAAAAAGAGCCTGATTTTAGAATAAAAATTTGATATGGTTTTATTCACTCGTTCATTTGAAAAAGCCTGTGAAGAAATGTACGAAAAATCCTTAGAAAATTAAACTATCACCAACAAAACAAAACGGACAATACCCTTGGTGTTTCCTTTGTGTCCTTTGTTTCCTACTAAATACACCTTTTAGTTGTATTTTTAGAGGTTTGTTATTTTTTAGTTGCAATTTGTTCAAAATACAGCTATAAGTATAGGTACAACTCTAACAAAGGATTGAAAAATGTTGATATGCAAAAATGTAATTGTGAACGGCAGACGCACCAGCATGCGATTAGACAAAGAAACTTGGCTATCCTTGTCCGAAATCTGCAAAACAGAAAATACCAACCTACACGCTCTGTGTTCAAAAATTGAAAAAAACAAAGGCGAATGTGGCCTGTCCGGTGCGGTCAGAAGTTTTGTCCTCACCTATCTGCGCACCCAACTGGCACAATATCGCCAACAACTGGAAAACTTAAACAGAGATATTTAAGCGATAAACTTTTTATCGGAAAAACAATTTACCCTGTTGACAAGGGCTATAAAAAAGTGTATACTTAGATAGCTTATGGTAAACAAGTACAATACAAGAAATAGGCCTTATTTTTTGTCACATACCATAAAACAGTTGCCGCAGTAGCGTAGTGGTAGCGCACGTCCTTGGTAAGGACGGGGTCGTGAGTCCGATTCTCACCTGCGGCACCATTTTTGAATAAACCCTTGTTTATCAAGGGTTTTTTCATGCCTTGGAGGGCTTATTTTTGGTGTAACACAGGGGTGTAACACAAAGCTGTAACACAAAGACACAAAATACCCCCTTCAAAACGCCCATATTTTCAAACATAATTTGCGTTAAAAATATCTCATTCATCAGGGGTACTCATCTATGACTTTTTGACGGCTACTTTTTGATGACTTTTAGCATATCATACCGTATGAATTTTTTGCCATTTTAACAGAATATAACATCTCTGTGACACCAACACATGGATCCCAGTCAAGACATCTGCCCTTTTAGTTTTTCGCATTCAATTGACGCATGACAAACGAATCCATGAATGACTTCTTTAATTCTGACAGCTCTCGATTGATAGGATAGTTAATTTTGCTTATTTCTTCCAGCATAACTCTCATGTCTTTCTTATGAGCATAAATTCTTTGTCCTATACCGTGATTAGTCCATCCACAAATAGCATTTTGGTATTCCGCAGGTATCCGTTTTTCAACTGCCTTTGTTTCAAATGTATGCCGAAATGAGTGAAACACCTTGCTTTTACTTTTTATGCCTAGAGCGTCCAAATGTCTTGCGAACCATCCTTGAACTGCCCTTCCGTAGAGCCCTCTTTTCTGACGGTATAAATTACTGAAGAGTTTGCGCTCCTTTTCTTGTCTTTGAAATTCAACATAATGTAAGAAACCCATATCTATTAGTTTTGGATGGATAGGTATTACTCTGATGGATCCCTTGTTTTTAACTGACTTATCTTCACCTCTGTCATTGATACTAATACAAGGTATCCCTTTCTCTTTGACAATATCTGTCAGATCTAACTGACAGATTTCATTTTGTCTACAACCTTGATAAAGGGCTAACAATGGTATCCAAAATCTTCCCATGTTTAACCTCTCTTTAGGGTTAGGATAAAATTGAGGATTAAATATTTTATGAAGTTCTACATCCGTAAATGGCTCCCGAACAAGTACATCCGTTCGAAGAGGAATATCAATAAACTCATTCAAACTATTTTGAATAATTTCTTCTTTCACAGCAAATCGCATGAATTCCTTAAATACCTGTAAATATCTTTGAATTGTTCCTTTTGCCAATGCCTGTGAAGAAGAATTAGTCATAATATCTTGAATACTCGTACAATCTTTTTCCAAAATCTGACACCACTTTTTTGAAACAGAATGTATTTGTGTACTTAATTTTCGACAATCTTGGATTGTTACATCTTCCACACATTCTTTGCCAATAATCATAAAAGCAAGCTTAACTGATAATTTATTCATGTGTAATCGACTAGGGGTCGTCCCGTTTAAATTCTGCTTCATCTTCGCATATCGTTTGAAAAACTTTTCCCAATGGGTTGCTGCCATAGAGTGATGAATACGCTCATCTGTCTTCATCTTATCATAAGTACGCAACAAGGTGATAATCTTTGGATCAGTTGGAGCGTAATGTTTATCCTCTTTTATTGCCTCTACTGATTTCTTCGCATAATGGTCCAAATGGTTAATGTGGGTTGAGAACGCCTTTAACCAATCATATTTGTCATCTGGTTCCACCAATCCTAGTTCAATCTCCTTCTCTTTTAACTGATGATACACAGTCCTTAAAGTGATATTTGCCTTATTTTTATCTAATAATTCCTTGAGATAATCTAGAATCATCGAGGTCATTAACTTACGAATATCCGCCTCCTTTTTCCCATTTGGAAACAGAATAATATCGGCTGCTGTTTTATGCCGAGCCTTGATTTCCTCGCCATTGTTTTCCAAAAATGCTTGGATTTGTTCCAATCTGTGAAGCAAGAGTTTATCTACATCTGCTTCATTTAGTTCTAATTGTTTGTTCTCATTTACTCTCATAATAATCTCTTTCAATATTGTTAAAAATGCTTGTAAATGAGCAAACTCCACACGATACTTTTCAATGGCTTCCTGATATATGGATGTTCCTAATGTATAGGTAAGTTCATCACATCGTGCGATTGTCCTTAACTCCGCAGGTATTCTAACCCGCAGGTAAAATAATCGCCCTCTCGCAAATAGTCCCGAATAGTGATATGACATTCTTCCTCCATTTGGAGATCGAATTCAACCACATCATTATGACCATGTCAAGAGCGTTTTGGGAGTTTGCTCTGTTGTTTTACCCCATTAAAATATCCAGATACCGCTCAAACAGTTCATTATGCAGTTGATAGGAGTCTAATCTCGTTCCTTGACCATTGTGGAAAACATCTGAAAAATCAACTCCATTCCCCGATTCTTCTGCCTTAAGCATAAATGTTAGCGAAGGATATTGTTTGGATAGTTTTATCATAGCCCTAATAGGTGGTTCCCATGGTGTAATAAAGAGTATACGACATGCCTTTTTCCTGTGATATGTTATCCATTCTAGTGTGGAATCATATGCATTGCCTGTGGCACCCCAATGTGCCAAATGCCAATCATACCAAGAATAACGACCATAATGTTCTTTACAGTGTAATGCTTTTTGTGCATTTTCTCTGTTGCTTTTGCCATCAAAGCGTACAGAATTCAATTGTTCTTTTTCTTCGGCAGATAATTCCTCACCTGACAATTCTTTTTTTAGAATCTTTATATCATCCTTCAGAGATCCCGATACTATAACTTCGCTCAATTCTTTGGGCATAGGATCAATATTATTAAAATCAATAAATGCGCCTTCATCATCATTTTTGATCTGATCCAAACACTTTTTGATTGTTTCTTCATCTCCACGGATAGTTAAAGTATTTAAACAACAATTTGCCATATTATTCTCCTTTCTTTCCTAATGTGTTTAGTATGAGTTCTTTAAGTTCAGGGATTGCCTGTCTCTCATTTATAAGTTTGATCAGCCAAGTGTCTTTGTTACCCTTATAATCAAATGTTTTTAATGCCCAATCAACCACATCTTTTCTGGGATTAATCAATAAGGACCAAGGTGATGCGTAAGCACAATCGCCTATATATGCCTTAAAAAGTTCATTAGGATTATGTTCATCCTGATTTACCCATTTCTTAATGTTGTTAAGATCACAGGTCGCAAACCAAAGTGATTGTTCTCTGTTTAAAGATTCTCCAAGAACAAATCCAAATTCATCGATAATTGCAAGTTCATCCCGAGTAAGCCAAAATAGATACGCAGCATCAGATACTGGCATCCATTTTTCTATCGCTTTTAAATTTTCATCATAAGAGATAAAAATGATTTTAGCCCAACAAGTATCTTCCTCTTCTATTTCAATACGGCCAATATCATTCCAGTATTCGATAAAGGCGGTTCGTCCTTGTTCTCTTGCCAGTTGACAGGTTTTATTAACAATGTCCTCAAATTCTTCTTGAGTCATCTTATTCTCCTTTGTTATTTAAACTGTTTAAAATTAATTCTTTCAGTTCAGGATTTGCCTGATATTCTGTAGCAATTGAAATGTCTTCTTCCCCGATTCCAAGTTCATTTTTATGCTGAAGTGCCCATTTCACAACCTCACTACGAGGGTTAATAAGGAAACACATAGCTACTCCTTCATTGGCAACAATCTGATATTGTTCCTTGATATCCGCTAAAATTGCCTTTAGATCTGATATGATACAAAAGAGAGATTGCTTATAGTGAAAGAAATCTTTAAGATCAATCGTAAGTAAACCATTTTTCTCGTATAACCAGTAGTCAGCGTTATACATCCCAAGATAGAACTCTTTCTCGGGAATAGTCTCATCAAAGAATAAAATTTTACCTAATGCCAAGAAGCATCCAACCCCAGCCGACATATCTACATCAGCAACTTCACAAAGGTCATCGTATGCTTTTTGAAGTTCACGATTACCCCAATGTTTTGTTTGGATGAGATGGATAAAGTTTTCTGCTAATTCTAAATCAGTCATTGTATCCTCCTTATGCTGGCATATAGCCCTTGGTGTTAATTGTTGTCAGAACATGCTCAATAAAGCGTTGCTCATCGGTATCCATCAGTTGATATGCATAGTAACAATCCTTTGACTGTCCACATTTTTGGAACAAATGGATCATTTTCTTTTTTTGTTGATTTTCAATATTAGTCATAGTATAATTCCTTTCGTTAGGTTATGAGAGCAGGAGAAGTTCCAGTTCTCCCACTCTCGGTTAAATAATCAGACATTCTGAGGTAGATGCTTAATTGCTTCTGCCTCTTGTTTTTCCAGTGCTTCACGCTCTGCTTTTCTTTCTGCTTTGCGCTTTTCCCTTTGGAGTTTCTTGCGGTTTTCTGCTAAAGCAACTTGCTGTTCACAAAAGTCTTGAATTTGTTTGTCCAAGAGACCTTTGGAAACACCCTCGTAGAATTTGGTAAGAAACTCCACTTTTTGTGGTACTGATAAGGTTGGACAATTGCACCTATAAACTCTTTTACCACCCAAACGGACTGTGCAAATGGATTTGTTCTTCTTCTCGTCCAAATCCACCAACATCTTCATCATGCGGTTATCAATATTCCACGTGTTGTTTTTAAAGTGTTGGATGTTTAACTTAATCATACTCAGGATTCTGTCCTTACAATTTTTGAATGAAAGCAAACCTTCATCCTTCAAAGTTGTCATTGGGACAATCCCGAAAGAACCCATAAAGGATTCCATAGTTTGTGTATTTTCTAACATTTTATTATCCTTTCTGTTAATTGTTAGACCGCCTCTTTTTGAGGCAGGCACAATTCTATGGATTTGAAAAATGAAGTCAATATACCCAAAATTCACAAAAGGTCCAAAATGGCAATTTTGGATGGATATTGATGGATATGGATGGATATTCATTCCTTTTTTATTTTGCAGAAGTGATCATTTTTCCCTAAATTTTGTTCAAAGTTACAAAAATCTGATTCAAAAATGATGCGAATCGGACTTGACATCCTTGAAAATGGCCTATAAACTCAATTCCATGAAGAGATTGTTATTGTTGATATTGCTTGTATTTGCTTGTTCTACAAGGGCTGAGGATGAATCCGAACTAACCTCTGCTCAAAGGACAGAACAAATTATCCAACAATGTAAAAGTTCCCGCTGGAAGGAATATGAGGAATCTAGGGATTTCCACAAAGATTACCTATTGGCCGACATTACCAAGGAAGAAATAGAATGTAAGGAAAAGGCATTCTTGAAACTTTTACCTGAAATTCTTCCGGAGAAAAGTGACCAAGAAGAAGTTGCCCAGTTATACCAAGATTATAAAGCAAACTTCCTGAAACTTCATGCCACTATTGCTAGACGGAATGTAATGTGTGGCGGAGAAGATTTGGGATGTGGCACTATGCGTAAGATTGCCGATACCATGGCATATGATAATGCCATCAACGACTTAATTACTTATACATTTGAAAGTGTTCGTTAATCTTTTTTGAAATCATTTTTCTGAAAGATTACATTTTTTAATCATTCTTTGATAAATATCTTTGTAAGAAAAGGATGATTAAAATGATCAATAAAATTATACACGGAATATGGTTGTGTGTGACACAACTCCCTGATAATAAACTTCGAGAACCGATCAGACAACTAATTCAAATCTATAACGATGATTATCTTGCCAAGCAGCGCTTCCTAGATAAGTTAGATAAACTTTTAACCGAAATTGACGAGGAGAGAAATAATGTCCAAGAAAAATAAGGATAAAGATACCGTTTATGTTGATACACTTAAAGACGTGAAATATGTGGTATCATTATTAGAAGATATAAATCAACCGATAAACACTCAATTGTCTTCATTGCTACAGATTTGTTGTATGATGTCTGCTGACGTGACGGTGATTGAATACCTGCTCGCAGAAGGTGCAAACCCGAATTATTTGGACTATAGGGGTTGGACTGCCAGAGATTATGCCTCCTTTAACAAAAATCCTATTGCCATGCTTTTAATTTACGGGTTGCTGGAACGATATGAAGATAAGTTCCCAAAGGAAGATGCAAGGAAACGCCGAGAAGAGATTCTAGATTGGGCATTTAAAAAAGAAAAGAAACCCTCGAATTAACGAGGGTTTTGTTTTTATTTGATCGCAATCTTGCGAGATTTAGGTGGAGCAATTGCTTTCTTGGGCAAGTCAATTGTTAGAACACCTTTCTTAAAGTTTGCTTCAATCTTATCATCAGCAATATTGTCTGGCAATCTCACCGAACGACTGAAAGTACCATAAGAACATTCTTTCAAATAATATCCTTTATCCTTCTCCTCGGTTTCTGCTTTCTTTTCGCCACTGATGGTTAGCAAGCCATCGTCAATGGACAATTCGATATCCTTTTCATCCATTCCGGGCAGTTCTGCTTTGATTTCAAATTTATCTTTTAATTCAGCAACATCCAACTTTGGAACCATAACTGCATGTGTCTCTGTGGTTTCCAATGGACTCATAAATGCGTCGAACAGGCGATTTATGTCGGATTGTAATCCCCAAACATCATTTGTTCTTGGTTCTAGTTCAGTTCTCTTTACAATATAATGTGACATAATCTTTCTCCTTTCATTGCTGGGATTCACAGTTTCCCAATCAACACTTAACATATGGTTTTATTCTCTTCCTTGTGCAAGGGGTTTTGAAAAATATTTTTTAAGAAACCCTCGAATTAACGAGGGTTATTTTTTACTGGAATGTGGGTGAAAGCGCGCCCACAAAAGTATTTATCGCTGAATCATCTCATCTAATTGTTCTTTGGATACCCCATTACTATAAAAGATGTTTTCCAAAGCACTGACCCTATGTTTAAGTGTGGCAAGTTCTGTCTCTAACTTTTGAACACGCATAGTTAGTTCCTGATTAGATAGGACTAAATCAGTCCGTTCATTGACTAATTGTTCATTACGGTCAGTTTCTTGTGATAATTGGTCATTCAGGTATTTGTTATCTCGCTCAAAGTTATCTCTGTCCTCTTTTAATATCTTCTTATCCAAGTTCCGCATGTCTTCAAAGAGTGGTTTGTATTCCTGACCTGTTAGGGATAGTATTCTCCTTCCCATTTTATCAATTTCTTTATAAAGGTATCCATCCCTTATCAAGTCATTTACAAATGTCTTGGCAGTGCTTTCGGTTAGATCTAATCCTTTAGCAATATATTCGTTGCTGGCAAAGAACTGATGCCCATTTTGCGTTTTATATTTTACAAAGTCCAACAAGACCCGTTTTGTGATGGACAAATCTGATTTACTTTTACTCATAAAAACTCCTTAAATTGATTTTCAGCAATTCCGCACTAAACTCGCAATTTATCAAAGGCATTTGATATTGCTCGTGTAAGTGCTCATTGATAACTTTGAAAAAACAATCAGAGCAATGATTGTTTTATTCTTTGTTATTTATCCGCCCGAAGATGGATTTCACCATTTTTCAAAAAAAATCTTCACGGTGACCGTTATGTTCGGTTTTTGAGGGGGTGATGACCGTTATGTTCGGGTTTGGCATTTTGGGTGACCGTTATGTTCAGGGGTGATAACTGTTATCCCCACTACTGAAGACCGTTATGTTCGGTAGTGGTGACCGTTATGTTCGGTGCTTTTTCATGAAACTCAATACTGACGGGGGTTACAGAGGTGTTTTTTAGTCCTATAATATAATTATAATAGAAATAAAATAGAATCTATTATATAAGGGAATTTACAATAGATTTCTTTTTTCTGTGATTAAAATATAGGCCTTTTAACTAATTGGGAATATCAGTCAGGGAAAATAATAGAGGCAACTGCCTGATGCCATCACACAGAAAGAAAACAAAGTTGGTAGCCGCCTTTTGGCGAGCGGGTGGCTGGTTTGCTTGACTTTGATATGAGTTTTTGCTACACTATATTTCAATAAACAAATGGTATAGGGCATCCCATGGATAATACTACGATTTCATTCCCTTACAATAAAAGAAATACAGGATTTCATTCTGGTTGCGGATACGAATATCAGCGATATGCTTTTTTATGGGCCTGTACAAAATTAAAAAAAGATAATTATGTCACTTTTGAGCGTATTGAAGATATTGAATTTGGAACTGTGAGCACTGATTCCCTGCATATTATCATACAAGTAAAAGAAGTGGGAAGCTCTATTCAATTAAAAGAATTATTACCAGAAATTGAAAAAGCTTGGCAATATCTGATTGATTCAGAAAAAACTACTAATTTTTGGTACATTACTACGCAATCAGTAAAATTAGAAACTCCGCCTTTATGTGCTAATTCACCACAAAAGAGTGGCATAGAAATTTGGAACAACCCAGCAAATAAACAGGAATTTCAAGCTTTAATAAATTTTTTATCACAGACAACATCACAATCGCTTAAAGATTTTTTAAAAAGAGAACAAAATACGCCCAATGCAATACGAGATTCATTAGTTTCTAACATAACTTTCTGGGATAAAACCCCATATTTGGAGGAACTTAATAGAAAAATTGAAGCATCATTAACAAATTTTTTAGAACAAAATGGTTACCAATACCCCAACATTTCAGCTTTGGCTGCGGTATTAAAAAGGGAGATAGACATTTTGATGGATAATGTCCACAAAGGACATGGAAAAGAATTCAAATTATTTTATTCTGATTTTCAGAATTTAGTCCGTAAAAATATAAATTTACCCAATTCATATACACAAACCAATATAGACGATTCAACGTCTATTAACATAGGAAATAGAAGCTTTGGCAATAGATTAGTTGAAACAATACAAAACTTGTTTAAAAATGAACAAAAAATTATTGATACAGTAAAAAAACTTGATACTATTTCTTCTGCAGAAGAATATTGTCAAGAAGTTGCGGTTTTGCTTTCAGAAGCAATACGGATACGCACGCATAAAACTCTTGATGTACATTTAAAAAGCATAAATGATCTTAATCAACAAGAATATAGTTGTTTTGTTTTTGCGGATCAATTGATTTGTGCTTTACAAAAAGGGAATATGGATAGAGGTATTGCGGAAAAACAAGCCATCAAGTTGATAACGCAATTACAAATTTTTTACAACAGGAGCGAATAACATGACATTTTTAGAACTAAAACAACAAATAGATGCGGCTCTAATGAACAATAATATTGAAAGCAATCTCGATAGATTGTTACCAGAATTAAAGCTACCTAAAAATGAACAATTGTTTTATTACCTGTTTCAAGTGGTTAAGAATACAGAATTGTTTGAGTATTTTAGAGAAAATAATTTGCTTTCACCAATACAATACGGAAATGATGAGCAACGCTGTATAAGTTGGCCAGCCTTGCCATATTTACAAAGTATAGTAACGGAAAAAGAAACTGAAGTAGCCGATTTAATCAGCTCTTTACCATTCCACAAGGACCTCAAAATAGATCATTTGGTCTTAAGTGGTCTTTTACAGCTAGCCCTAAATTTTCAACACAAAGAAAATTTACTAAAAATTTGTAATAAACTTATAAACATTTTAAATCAAGGGATAGAACTTCCTTCATATTTTAATGCCGATGTTTTTATTGACTTCATAATCAAACTCAAAACTTTAAAATGCATTCATAATGCATTTAAATTGCTGGAAGCATTATTAACGCTTAAACTTGTCCCAGATCAATTATTTGCTTCTAAACAACCTGAGTATAACGCAATTCCTCGGTTTCAGAATAGCAAAGAAACTGGAGAAAATCATTTTTACCATACACTCACTGAAAAGAGTGCATCCACAACTAAGAATCAAAAAGATATTTTATCACTATTCAAGATATATTATAAAGTTCTAGACAATGTATTATGTACAAAAACATTGACTAGTACTGATCGTGAGATGTTAAATTGGCGTATCTGTTTTAGAAGACCTGCAATTGAGGATGATCCACAAAATATTAATGCAGAAGAACCTATTTCTAATATAATTGATGTGATACGGGATTTATCCGCTAAAATCATGCAATATAATTCCAAGAACACACAGATGACAGTAATCAATTTGCTGAAAAAAGGACATGGAGATATCTTTAAGAGAATTTTATTATATCTAGCCCACCGTTTTCCAAGTAAATTAAAAAAATATATTGCAGATATATTGCCCAACAAAACTTACTTTACGGGCACAAAACTTGCTACGAATGTGTATCATGAATATTATCAATTGCTACAACAGGAATTCCAGAACCTATCCAAACAAAAACAGAATCTAATTATAGGATATATATTAGAAGGTCCTGAAAAAGATTCCGATATGACAACGGATCAAATAGAATATTGGAAATTTAAAAAATTGCACTCTATTCACAAAGGGTTACCCGCTGGTATACAACAATATTATGACACTTTAGAACGAAAATTTAAGGATAAAATAGAACATCCTGAATTTTTACATTATATGTCTTCGTTTGTTGGTTATCCAACTCCAAAGACAGAGGAAGAACTATCGACAATGTCTATTGAACAAATTGTGGACTTTATGAAAACTTGGAAACCTGAAGACAAAGGTATTCGTTCTCCCGATAGAAGCGGTCTAAGTGATGTATTAGCAAAAGATATACGTAAAAGACCTCAGGAATATATAAAGCATCTTCATTTATTTAAAGATGTGAACGAACCAACTTACATTAGCACACTATTGAATACGCTTTGGAACACAAATCAAATTATGCCTAATTTTATTGAAATTTGTGAAGTGATTAAATGGGCATTAACAAAAAAGAAAGAAAAATTTGAAGATAGAGAGAGTATCTTTGATGGAGACAGGGATTGGCATCAGGTGTACAGAGCTGCTATGAATATCTTTGTCCATTATTTCCATAATCTTACAGGGAAAGAAACTCTATCACAGGATGATATAAACAATATTAAAGATGCCTATAGTATTATTCAAGAAATAACGCTTATGGAGGATTCTTGGTTAAAAAAGCAACAGATGTCATCTAAAGAACCTCCAATTGAGCACTATCAAAGGGCTATTAACTCTTTGCATGGTGATGCAATGACTGCTTTATTCCAGTATGGAATGTGGCAAAATAGAGCAAATTTACATTTAAATGATGTTCCAACACATTTGGAAAAGGTTTTAACAGATAATCATTATCCAGAAACTTATGCTGTCATAGGCCGACATTTACCTTGGATAAAATCTATGAATGAAGAATGGTTTGCAGCTAATTTGGATAAACTCTTACCAGAAGATAATAATGAAACTTTTGATGTAACATGGTTGTGTTATGTACATTTTGTAGCTCCCTATAGTGACATGTATGATATTTTAAAACAAAAATTCACTTATGCTTTAAATAGAAACTATAAAAAGACAGAAGATAACACAGAAAATGGTGGAACGGCCGCTCACCTAGCAATGTATTATGGGCGAGGAACGATTGCTTTGGAAGATCCAATCTTTGATATATTGCTTCCTCAACAACAAGAGACATTTGAAGGAGTTTCTTTGCTAAGCTACATTGGTAGATCTTTACGTGATGAGGCTAATAAGAACTTAGAACCAATTTATTATGAAAGATTCAAAAATCTATGGGGGAAATATAGAGCTACTATTGCCGAAAACGAGCAAAACCATAAGGATGGCCTTAAATCTTTTGGACACTGGTATACTTCGGGCGTTTTTGATCAAAAGTGGGCTTTAAATCAACTACATGATATTGTTTGTACACATAATATTATCCCTACAACCTATGGGTTAATTGATCAATTGATTGTAGATGTAGATTGTGATGCCCTAAAATCTATAGAGATTGTGGAAAAATTGGTAACGCAATCGGATAGAGATTTTCTTGATATCACCATAACAGATTTAGAAAACTTGTTTAATAAAATAAATGAGAAAGAATCAGCTGATATTAAAGCAAAAGCATTAACAATCTTGGAAAATATTATTAACAGTAAAAATAATCTAGAAATATGTTCAAGATTAGAACCTATAGTTAATTCTCTTAAGGCAAAGTTATAAGTTCAAAATGACAAAAGGTATCTGTAAGTATTGTGGCAAGGAAAAGGAACTCATTAATTCGCACATAATTCCTAAAAGTTTGTGCCAAACGGACAAGTTTGGCCCTATGGTTGGTGTAGATTCTGTTTCTAAACGGTTTGATCATAATCCAAAACACCAAAGCGGGCAAAAAGAACCTTTGTTATGTAAAGAATGTGATAATTTAATTGGTAAGCTAGATAATTACGCTAGTAAAGTATTTAAGCAAATTATACCCAAACACAAATGGGATATTGTTAATGGTTATCTCTTATGCAAATTACTTCCTGAAGAAGTAGATTATTGGACATTAAAAAAGTTTTTAATTTCTCTAATGTGGCGGGCATCTGTTGATTCAAGCGATATACATCTTGGTAAATATGAAGATATTGCTTTAAAAATGATAAAAGATGAACTGCAAGACGATCCAAACCTTTTTGTCCCATTAATATACGCTTCAAGGACGCAGACACCATTAGACTTTGCAAATGGAATATTCGGTAGCAAAACACGGGGAAAACACATATATATTATTCACTTTCCTCATTATAAAATTACTATCATTCCATGCATAGAGCATTCTACAAATCCAAGAGAAATGGAATCATTTAAAGCATTTTTCAATCCAAAGCACATTATTATTCAAACCAATTTCTTACCGACAGATGATGATCACCATCCCCTTGAAGTTTTAGAAGGATGCAAAAAAAATGAATTAAAAAATAAGAAAAAGAATAATAAATCAAATTTCTTTATTCTCTAAAAACTTATACAAAGTTCCTTTACTAACCTTCATAATTTTGGCAATTTGGTTTTTACTCACGCCTTTCGCCAACAACTTGCTTATTTTGTTGCGATTTTTAGATAACTTTAAGGCCCGAGAACGAGCACCAACGGGTCTCCCCAATTTTTTACCACTAGCCTTTAAGCGTGCCAAACTTTCCTTTACTCTTTCCTGTAATAAGGATTTAGATAACTCAGCAGATAGTCCAAAGGCAAATGCCAACACCTTGCTTTGAATATCAGCTCCCAAGCGGAAGTTTTCTTTCAATGTCCATATCTGACATTCCTTTTCTAAACACATTTGAAGAATATTCATCACTTCTAACAAACTACGCCCAAGGCGGGAAATCTCGGTTGTGATGAGAATATCTCCACCTTTCAGGTTGTTTAGTAATCGTCCCAATTGTCTTTCCTTTAATTTCTTGCTGCTGGAAATTTTTTCTTCCACCCAAGTATCTATATGTAAATTATTTGCTTTTGCGAAATTTTCTATCGCAAAGTGTTGATTTTCTTCATTTTGATGAGCTGTTGAAACTCTGCAATACCCATAAATCATTTGAACTCCTTTTATATTGTTTGACATACATATTTATCGGTTCAGTTTTAACCAAGGTTAAAAGTCAACTACTTTTTTGTATTTTTTAATAAATTCGTTTAAAAGGTAAAAACTCTATAAATATCAATGAAATATCCCATATTTACTATACCACATAAATTCATCGGTCACTTAACCTTGGTTTTTATACAATGTCCGCATACAAAAACACAGTAAGGGAAGATATGACTGAAAAAGAGTTTCTAAAAATTGTTGGGACAAACATAGCTTATTATCGCAAGTTGGCGGGCTACTCACAAAAAGAATTTGCGAAACGGTCTGGTTTAAAACTGGTAACCATTGGATCACTGGAGTGTGGTATGGCTGGAACAACAATTAAAACTCTTAAGAAAATTTCTGATTCTTTAAATATTTTGCCTGAATACTTGATAAAAATCCCCGAAGGAAGGAGAAAAAGTTTATGAAAAAGAGAAAAGTGAACATTTTGGAATTATTAAATCAATTTCTACACATTATTCCTATTTTTGGAATGCTGATGGGGTATTGTCTTTTACCGTTTTTAAAACCTGAAACAAAGTTTGCATATGTTATATCTGCATATACAATCGTTTCTACTAGCTTTATTTTTATTGGAGAACTGATTGATTGGTATTATGAAACAAAAAGATACAGAAAACTACCTGATGATGTCATAAAATATCTAAAATTATATCCTGCGGTAGTTCCCTTATATTATGTTGCTTTATCTTTAATTTTTGTCCCTGTTATTTTATTTGCTCTTTTTAACTACTGGACAAACTGTCCTATTCACTGGTGTTCACTAATTGTTTCATTTCTATCCGCAGCAACTGTTTTTACTTATTTAGATGATTATGTTCGTGAGGAAAATGAGGATTTTTGTGATGAATTTTTTTATTGGGGGAATTTTTAATGAATCAATCCTGCCCCCAAATATCTATTATCATACCTGTATACAATGTTGAGCAATACTTACCTGATTGTTTGGAATCAGTATTGGCACAAACATTTACGGACTTTGAGGTTATATGTGTAAATGATGGCAGTCCAGATGGGTGTAGCAAGATTCTTGATAAATTCGCAGCTAAAGACAAAAGGATTAAAATAATTACACAAGAGAATCAAGGGCTTTCAATGGCACGGAACAATGGGCTAAAAGAAGCAATTGGTGAATACATATTCTTTTTAGATTCAGATGATTATGTACATCCCCAACTGTTGGAGATTTGTTATACCCTTGCTCAAAAAGAAGTAGCTGACATGGTAAGCTTTAATTTTCAAAAGGTTGAACTTGGAGATTTTATATCACATCGTCAGTACGATATAAACAATCTGGAATACACGATAACAAATAACCCTCTTTATTATCAAAAAAAACGCCATAAGCATAAGATTTCTGTCAATTCATGGTCAAAATTATTTAAAAAGGATCTTATTCATGATTTAACATTTATTCCAGAGATAACAAGTGAAGATTATCCACACACATATGCTGTACTTGCACACCATCCAAGAACAGTAATTTTAGATATCCCTCTATACTATTATATGCATAATCCGAATTCTATTACCTTAACAGATATAACCGTAAGAAAAATACAAGATTTTCAATCTGGACTAAACTCTCTTATAGATATCTATAGCAAAGCATCCAAAAAGGAAAGACGCTTTGTGAGACATGAATTGTTCCCCAACATATTAAAACAGGAATTAAATAGGATTCAAAGGGCGCCAAACGAAAAGCAACCTGAGCTATATGCCGCTTTTGCAGAGGAACTAAGTGATTTGAATTCAAAAGGTTGGTTAAAACCTTGGGGGCATAAAATCAGCAGATATTTTAAATATAGAAAGCTAATTAAGAAATATTAATTCATAGGAGATAAAATGATAACTGAAGAACTTCAAAAAGAGATCGATTCTCATAAGATTATTTCATTTGATATATTTGATACTTTGCTAATTAGACCCTATGTAAAACCTACGGATTTATTCCTTCATTTAGAAGAATTAGAAAGAACATCTGGTTTTGCTATCAATAGAATTGAAGCAGAGAAAAATGCTAGGAAGAAGCATCACGACCAAGAGGACATAACATTAGAGCAAATCTATAACGAAATTGCTACAAAATATCAATCCTTACAACAAAATGAATTAGATTTAGAGAAGCAGGTTTTAAGAACAAATCCTGATATGAAAGAAATCTATGAATATGCTTTATCAAAAAAGAAGAAAATTATAGTTATTTCAGATATGTACTTATCTAGTGAATTTTTGAAACAAATTCTTCATAAGAATGGATACACAAAGATTGAAAATGTATATGTCTCCAACGAATGTGGAAGTACAAAAGCAACAGGCAAACTATATCAATATGTTATGAATAAACTAGGAGAAAAATCTCAGAACATATTTCACATTGGGGATAATATATATTCCGATATAGCTAAGGCAAAGGAAAATGGAATATCTTCTTACTGGTACCAGAAAAGGATAGATGCTTTATTGGAGAATGATAAGCGTGCAGCATCTTTCTATCAAAACAATAAACATTCATTAGAAGCATCTATATTGCTTGGCTCAATAGCAAACTATTTCCCAGACGAAAATGTTTCATACTGGGAAACAATTGGTTATGTTTACGCAGGACCCACTATTTACGCTTATATGTTATGGTTAAATAGTGCCATTCAAAAAGAAGGAATTAAAGAATTGCTCTTTGTTGCACGAGATGGTTATACCCTAGAAAAAGTATTCAATATTATCAAAACTCAAAACACAAAAACTCATTATTTTTATGCACCAAGAACAACTAGTTTGTTAACAGATTTATGCTGGGATAGTTATGAATCACCACAACAGAAATTAACATTTGCACAATTCACATTAAATCATTTTTCCCAGTACGACTCAACGATGAAAGCATATGCTTCATACATAAGTTCATTATCCAAAGCTACGAAAATATTTAAAGATAATCATGAAATCCTAGAAAAATTTGCTAGTATTGAAAAAGAAAAATACAGAGCTTATCTAAAAACTTTTGAAATTTCGGAGAAAAAGGTTGGATTAGTAGATACGATAACACAACTATTTTCATCGCAACGAACATTAGCAATGGGGCTACCAAATAATGATATTATAGGTTACTATTGGTACACATTGCCTAACAAGCAGAAAATAGCAAATAAGCACAATTTTTACACATTTTCAGAAACAAACAACCCAAATTTTGCTGATTGGGACATTATGGAGCTTTTAATGACCGCTCCAACGCCACCAATAGATTCTATTAAAGATAACAAACCAATATTTAAAGAACCTAATGCATATGAACAAAAACGGATTCAAATATATCCCGCCATATCAGAAGGAGCTATTAAGTATGCCCAATACCTAAAAAACACATTTAAAGGTATTAATATTAGTTTTTCTGAACAAATTATAAGAAAGTGGATTAACACTTTTTGTCTGATAGCTACCGATAATGACAAAACCGAATTTTCTCAAATTCAGCATGCATGGGATGCGAAACATGAACATTATGTACCACTACCTAAGGCATGGTTTCCTGTAACAAATGAACACAAAGGTGTTACACTTAGCAATACAAAGATTTACTTATTAAACTTAATTCCTTTTATTAGGAAGAAAGAAACTACAACTAGACATCGGCTATATCTATTTTGTTTCATACCTTTTTATACTATCCGTATTAAATCTCAAAAAAGGTCGCATTGGTTATTTAATTGTATACCTTTATTTTCTATCACAAAGAAGGACAAAAACAAATGAAAAAAATATTCTATCAAATTTGTGCTGCCTTTATTCTCAACAAACAAAGCAAAAAAGCATTCCGTAGGAAATATATCACACCATTAAAGCGTATTGAACCTATTTGTGAGAAAGATCCTTTTGTTGCTGATTCTGTGGTAAGTATTGCTCACGATTACACTGAATATTCGGAATTGATAATTAACCAAGATTTACGCAGAAATAACAAATTTATAGCATTTGATAATGGTGTATCATTGTGTGGAAATAATTTTGTAACAAAAGGCACTAAGATTGGGCGTTATTCATACATAGGTGAATACACAAAAATTGATGATAAAGTTATAATTGGTCGTTATTGTTCTATAGCAGATAATGTTTTGATTGGGGCAACAAGACATCCTACGAATTGGCTTTCAACTTCACCTTTTCAATATGATTATTGGATTGATGCAAAATGTCCTAAGAAACAATATACAATCAGTAAGAAAACAGAAATTGGCAATGATGTATGGATAGGTGCTAATGTTATTATTCAGACAGGAATAACTGTAGGAGATGGTGCTATCATTGGTTCTGGTGCGGTGGTAACTCACGATATTCCTCCATATGGTATTGCTGTAGGTGTTCCTGCCAAAGTAATAAAATACAGATTTAATGAAGATATTATTAAAATTTTGCTTGATAAAAAGTGGTGGAATAGAAAGCACGAATACATACAGAAATTACCCTTTGATGATATTGATAAATGCTTGGAGATATTAAAATGAGCTTAATTAAAAAAATATATGTTAATGAAACTAAAATAAATGATATACAAAATATGGCGGCACGCTACATAACTGCACAATATTTTAATGCTAAAGCATTTAGAGAATTTAAAGGCATATATAAAGGAAGAGATATTGTAGTTGTCGCAGCAGGTCCTAGCGTAAAAAAATTCCAACCCATTGAAAATGCAATTTATATTGGAATGAACAGAAGTTGTATGTTAGAAAGTATTAAATTTGATTTTTTGTTTACCATTGACCTATTAGGAATAGATAGTTTTATGGAGGAATTTAAAAATTACGAGGGGAATAATTGTGTTAAATTTATAGGGGAACAACAAGAAGGAAAAGGTAGGGATATACCTGAATCCTACTTTCTATCATTGAAAAATGCTAGAAAATACAAAACTGATATCTTTATTAACGCAGGCGAAAAAATTCCAGTTGATATTGATTGTTTGCCTCTTTGGAATGGAAATAGTGTAGCACATCAGGCGGTACAATTTGCATTATTCTGTAATCCTAAAAGAATATATCTTGTTGGGTGTGATTGTAGTGGTATTAAAACGGGGCATTTTATTGAAGGCAAAAATGATGAACATATGGTAAAAAGTTTTTCGGATGACTTTTGGAAAAATAATCAAGAATATTTAATTAACGGCTGGAAAAAACTAAAGGATTTTGCTGAAACATACTATCCAGATACAGAAATTATATCAATTAATCCAGTTGGTCTAAAAGGGTTGTTTAAAGATACATATCAAGAATGAAAGGAACCTAATGAGCAATTTAAAAATCATTATACCATTAAAAACTAATTCGGAACGCATACCCAATAAGAATCTTCGTCCATTTTTGGGTAATAAAAGTTTATTTGATATAAAAGCTGAACAATTACTAAAATGTTTTGATCCCAAAGATGTGTGGTGTTCATCTGAAAATCCAGAAGTGGAACAAATTGTGAAAAAGTACGGTTTTAATTTTCATTTAAGAGATATCTCGTTGACAACTAAAAATACACGAGAAAACAAACTTGTCAAGACCATAGTAGACAGTATTCCTGGAAAACCAGATATAATGTGGTGTCAGGTAACACAACCGCTATTTAACGAATTTTCAAAATTATTGGAAACATATCATAATTTAGATAAAAAATATGATTCTATATGTGTTGTGAAGAAATTTCGCCATCATTTATTAGATGACAAGGGAAATCCCGTTAATTTCAATTTTGGATATTGGCACAAGATAAGCCAAGATTTACCAAAACTATATGAAGTAGCATGGGCTGCATTTATTATGAGAAGAGAAATGCTTGAGCAAGCATGGTATCAAATCGGTCGGAACCCTTATCTATTTGAAACACAAAAACCACTTATAGACATAGATGAGATTTCAGATTTTGAAATTGCAAGTATCTTGTATAATCATTATATTGATACTTAAAGTAAAACTTATTTGGATACACATCATCGCTATCTTATGTTTATACCACAACATTCTCCACAGCGTTTGAGAGCATCTTTTCATTATAGTTGAAATACCTTTGTGTTGTGCTTATGTTACGATGATTGGCGAGCTTTTGAACCAAACAGATATTAGTGCCTGCATTTATTAAACGACTCACGAACAAATGCCTTCCAAGGTGACTTCCCCCTTCAATATTGAACTTACTGTAAATAGTTGAGAACATTCTACTAATAGATACTCGATTAAATGGTTTCCCCAACTTTTGCGAGGTAAAAAGATACATTTCCGGGGAAATCTCTTCATTTTTGCTCTTCAAATACTCCAAATACTCCTTAAACTCTTTCTTCATTTGAGAATTTAGGTAATAACTACACCCAAATTTGCCTTTATTCTTATCCTTTTCAAGGCAAATAACATCCTTTACCTTTAAATCTTGGGTATAAACATCCCCAACTTGAAGATAAGCAAAATTTATAGACCTCATGCCATTGAGCGAGCAAAGGAACATCATCCTAATCATTTCCGCATGTCTCATTCCAGAGATATAAGTCAAAATATCTTTGATTTTCTTGTCGTCAATAAAAACACTGTTTACCATTTTTAATCCAATCATTCAAATTATACATTTTCTTCGTAACTCTGATCATACCAAAATGAAAATTGAATGTCAAGCATATAATGTTAAAAAAAGTTATTTTATTTAACATATTTTAACATTTTATAACAGATGTGGTGAAGGACATTTTAAAACACCCTTATTTTACAACGGTTTTAAGAATAATGTTAAAAAATGATTCTTTTTTAACATTTTTGTTTTCTCTGGACTTTTTGATTGTTTTATGATAAAATTTAACCAAATTTTAACCATTTGGAATAACCATGAGAAAATTTGATAACGAAATATCTTTTGCTGGAACAGAAAAGGAACATAATTTTATTTTATATGGTCATGAGGAAAAATATGTTCCCTTTAATCTCAAGTATCTACCCGATATACAACTTCTGTGTGTAAAGAATCTAATACAGATTTTTGCTAATAGGGGATCAGAATATGTCATATATGCCTTTGCATTAAACGCTGTCAGTGATGGATTCTTCCCATTGTTAGATATTTGCCTTGATTACAGTAAGGCAAAATGTAAAAGTCATGAGGTTAGCAAATATATTCTCAAACGACTCAACGGGGAATGGGATATTATAGATGGCATTGAGTCCCAAATAGATGATGTCAAGAACAGTATAGATAATGAGACACTAAAAGATCAATTAGAAAGTGAAAAATGGGGCTTGGACCTGTTGCACGAAGTTACTGCTGGTAACAGGGAACAAAATCTGCGGAAACAGAATCTATTTACAAAATTAGATATGTGCAACCATACATATTATATTAAAGATATCGTTCCAACTGAAATGAACCCAATCATTGAGAAATACATTAAAATGATTTATGAGGTCCTAGAAATAGATACCGAGCCAGTTATCGTTCCTAGCAAGAATCAACCATCTGGGAAGGAAGAAGAATTAGCAAAGAAAGGCGTTACCTGTAGAGACAACGTTCTTGTTTTAAGAAACATACATTTTTACGATGTTCTGGATGGATCAATTTTGTTGGAGATTGCAGAAGAAAAAATTCCATATACACCACGTTGTATAGTTCTTGATAATTGCTGCTTTGATATACAACACTTTGGATTTGGACCGCTAACTGACAGGGACTTCTACTTCCATAATTGTCACTTTAAGCAAGGATTCAACTGGATGGGACAAAAGGATTTGAGTCGTATTGTCCTTGATAATTGCGTTATTTCTGATTCATTAACATTTAATTTTAACGATTTATCGGAACTTTGCATTAATGACTGTGTCTTTGAAAATACTAGTGATTTAAAAGTGGAATGTTTCTCTGAAGATGATGCATATAGAGTCAAGATAACGGATTCTGTGTTTTATGGAGCGTTTGAAGTAACCAAATGCCATAACTTACATCTAACAATGAACAATGTAACTTTCTATAAACCATTTACTCTCAATAATGATAGATTTAGTTCATTGACAGAGATATTCAATCTTTGCTTCCCATCTAACGCAACGGATGAAATGGAAGCATCTAAAAAACAATTATATGATAAGTTGGTAAGTTCAAACCTAAAGGAAATGGCAGAAGATTTGAACCTGTTAGCAAATGCAAAACCAAAGAAACCCGCTTTCGACTATGCTGCCTATCAAGCAGAATATGACACAGGTTGGCTACAATCAAAGAATGCAGCATATCTTTTGGGAAGAAAAGATACGTATCTTTCCAAAAAACGTATGGCTGATAAGAAGAAGATTACAAGAACTACCATCCCTTATCGGGGAGATGGTAAGAACATTCAATACCCTGTGGATGCCTTGTTAGCATTTAAGGCACAGGACTGGAATAAACTAAAAGAACTTCGGAAGAAGTATAATTATTCTATAAAATAGAATTTTCTGCTTGATTTAATGATAATTTAATGATATAATAATGATATCTTAAGGAGAAATTATCATGACTTGGCAACCAAAATATACAATTACAAAAGAGATTTTATCTAATTTAACTCGCATAGAACGGGTAAAAGAAGCATTTGAAAGCAAACCTTTATCGCCTGTTTTATTGAACTCGCTACACAATACCGCCAAAGTGTCCTCCGTCCATTATTCTACGCAAATTGAGGGAAATCGTTTGTCTATGGAACAGGTGGAAAGAACCTTACACACTATGGCAAAAAAAGCCGCTACACATCACCAACGTGATGAGAAAGAAGTCAAAGCTTATTATGACGCTTTAAACTACATGGAAAAATATCTGGATGAGAAAGGGACATTTACAGAACCCTTTATCCAAAAAGTCCATGCTTTGATTGAAGGACAAAAAAAAGTTATCCCCTACCGTGAAACACAAAATGCCATTTATGACAGTGTGAGCGGTGCTTTGGTCTATTTGCCCCCAGAAGCAAAAGATGTTCCTCTGTTTATGAAAGACATGGTCGCTTGGGTCAGGGAAAATATTGATAACCTGCCTACACCTGTGATTGCTGCCTTGGTACACTATCAATTTGTGACCATTCACCCGTATTTTGATGGGAATGGTCGTACAGCCCGTTTGATTACTAGTTTCCTTATGAGAAAATATGGTTATGGTTTGAAGGGGATATACTCCTTGGAAGAATACTATGCCAAAGATCTTGCCAGTTATTATGAAGCATTGGCAACACATCCGCATCATAACTACTATGAAGGCCGCCATGAAGCAGACTTGACAGGATGGCTAGAATACTTTATTAAAGGGGTTGCTGAGGCATTTGAAAAGGTGTCTATCAAGGCCGAAGAAGAGGTAAAAAAAGGATTGAGCGTGGACAAGTCTCCACTGATCAGACAATTGGATATTAAGCAACGAAAAGCATTGGAATTGTTTGTGGAATATAAAGAAATCACTTCCGGACAATTGGCAGGGTACATGAGAATTTCTGAACAATCTGCCAGACTTTTGATGAAAAAGTGGATTGAAGATGGCTTTTTACAAGTAGCTAATCCAGCTAAAAAGAACAGAACTTATGTTTTAACTAAAGAATTTGAAGACATCTTAAGTTAGGTGTTACTTTATAAGATCCCATAACAAATCGAACGCCATCTTTCCTTGTTTATTCTTCAAGGTTGTTATGTCTGCCCCGTAATCTATTAGGGCGAATACCGCATTCTTGTTTCTGTTCTTAGATCTTAAGCAACGCATGAGGGCAGTATTCCCAAAGATGTCTTGGGCGTCTATATCTGCTCCATAATCCACCATGACCCAAGGAACTACGTCCCCACAGTTATTTTCTACCGCAATCATCAATGCAGTTTCCCCACGTCTGTTCTTGTACTTCACATCTCCCCCCATTTCGATTAATTTCTCTACTTCGTGCGGTTTATGAAATACTGTCATCGCATACATAAATGGGGTAGAGCGATGAACATCATATGGGGCGTTCAAGTTTGCTCCACGCAATACCAACAATTCTATTTGTTTTAGGTCGTGCTGTTCTATGGCCCTCATAAGACCTTTAACCATTTCTCCAATTCTATGTTCCATTTAATCTCCTTTTTGATTTATTTATGTAATCTGGCAAATTAAATCTGTGTTTTTCCATTCTCTGCAATATGTATGAAGTTGTTTCAGGTTTCAGCTTGTCCCACATTCTGAACAAATACTCCAATTCATTAGAGGTCAGTTTAAGTGCATGGTATTTGTACTTGAACAACAACTTCAACATCTCATTCCAGTTTGGCTCACAGAACTGATACACCCATGCAAGAGGATGATGATTGAATGACTTATCTATATCCGCTCCTTTCAAAAGTATCTCAACCATTTCCACATCAGGATGAAATGTAGCAAACTGACACAGAGGTGTTTCCTCTTTACAACAATCAGCTTTTCCTAAAATGGCTTCTTTAATTTGTTCTTTGTCCATTAGTATTCCGTGTTCCAAAATAGAACACCCTCCTGATAAAAGAACTTCCATTTTCCGTGCGGGCAATCCGTAAAGGGTATTTCCTGCTTGTGAAGTATTTTTGTGTTCTTCTTAAATGTTATCTTGGCCGTATTGTCATCTCTAACGATAAGAGCTACACCAATTAGGTCCGTGTTTAAATCTGGTTTTGTTTTTACAAAACTATTCACAAGATCCAAGAACCAATATGCTTCTGCCTTGTCACAGAAGATCTTAACGCCATCTGTATATTCAAAGGCAAGGTGCTTGTTTGTGTAGTAGTTCTCGCTCCCCGTACAAAAGAACAAGGCCTCCTGTAACTTTAAATTTCTTTCATCTTCTTGGTCCATTATGTCTCCTTTCTGTTGCTACAAAAAGGAGTGTAACACAAACGAACATTTCTGTTCCTAGGTCATTAGTTATAAGGGAAACTCTCTCTCAAAATGCCCGAATTGCCTTATACTACCGCATTTCCCATAAAAAACAAGAGCGTTTTAAAAAAGTTTAAAAAAATTAAAAAAAGAGCTTGATTTTAATGTTCGTTATTTTTCATAAAGAAAACATCCAATAAATACCCATAGATATTACAAAGGAGTTAAAATGATTTATGGGTATTGTAGATGTTCAACAGGGAAACAAACGGTTAGCCATCAGCACTATGAGGTTCAAAAGTTTGCCAAGGAGAATGGGGTTCAAATTGATGAGTGGGTAGAAGAAACCATAACTTCCCGAAAACCACTTGCCAAAAGAAGATTGGGTGAGTTGTTAAATAATATGAAGGAACATGACATCCTAATCACACCCGAGATCTCACGCATTGGTAGAAGTTTGCTTGAGGTCATGTCAATCTTACAGACCTGTTTAGAAAAGAATTGCCAGATATGGACGATTAAAGAGAACTATCGTTTAGGTGCTGATATCCAAAGTAAAGTGTTAGCTTTTGCCTTTGGGCTTGCGGCAGAGATCGAGCGTAATCTTATTTCACAGCGGACAAAGGCAAGTTTGGAATCATTGAAAAAAGATGGTAAAAAACTCGGTCGACCATTTGGTTCTAAAAACAGAGCGTTGAAACTCTCTAAAAACCGCACAAAGATCAACAATCTTCTTGCCAAAGGATTGCCCAAATCCCAGATTGCTCGTATCCTCGGTGTAGATAAAATGACAATGTACAGATTCCTTCGTGAGAATTAAAAAGGTTATTAAAATTACATTTTTAAATCATTTTCCTATAAATACAAATGTCTATAAGATATAGGAGATACTTGTGAATATAAACTTTGAAGAAATAACCGAGAAATTAAAACATATACAGGATAAATTGAAGAAACCAGAACAAACCGTGCCACCTGTGGAGAATACGCAGAAATCCATAGATGAAGAGGTAGCAGAGGAACTCAGCTGTCCTCGCAACCAACAGCAAACAGAGGATGCGCAGTTCATCACAAAATGCTATCGTTACCTAAAGAAATTAGGTTATGTCGACAGTCAGTACCAGTTCTCTGAACAGTTCTTAAACAAGAACAAATACTACTTTGGAATGATCCTCTGCGAACAGAGACATCCCTCCATTGATTCAGTCCATAATCTAATACACAATATCAGTGCCTTGAATGATAACTTTGGTAAACAGTTATACCTTGATCGACTTTATGAAGAGGGGCAGTCCATCATTACAAAGCGACTTTTAAAATATCTATGACACCTGCCAATTTGTCAATTGAAGTGCCCCTTGACAGGAAGACAAATACTCATTGAATTCTTTAGGAAAATTAGTCCCAAAAGACAGTTACAATTTGATGCCAATCATCACCTATAATCAGGGGTGTAACACAAGAAAAAAAACGGAAAAAATGGCCTTCAAAATCCTTAACAAATTCAGTTCCCTATTTTGGGTTCCCAAAGGCGTCTCACCTGCGGCACCATTTAAAAAGAGCCCCATTTTTGGGGCTTTTTTTTAATGCGTATCACAAGTGGGAGAGGACTCACGGGGGCAACGTGAAGTCCAAGCCGAAAGGCGAAAGGGGCCCATTGGAACAATGGGAATTTACATTCTCACCTGCGGCACCAGGTGATAAAGCCCTCAACGAAATGAGGGCTTTTACTTTTGTTTGCAAGCCTTTCCACGAGTCCGATAGTGATAACCTCAAAAAATGCTAAAATTCCTCAATTATCGGACTCTTAAAATCTGATTTTCTGAAATTTCAAGATATTAAAATCTGAAATAAATAAACGGGTTATAGGTGGATGCTGCGATAGAAGATACTGACAGTATGAATAAAATCATAATCCACAAATTCAGACAGATATGAAAAAGTTTATTTTTAGGGCTATAAACGCAATTTTTGAAAATGGGCATTGAACAAAGTATAGCTATAATAAAAACAAGGATTTCTATATTGCCAATATAATACTTAACATCATAAAGGGAATTGACATTTAACATACCAAACATATTTTGAATATAACTTAAAGCATAAGATAAGTTTTCTGAACGGAACATAACCCAGCCAATGAGAACAACAAACAAAGCGTAAAGGTGTTGTAATGGAAACAGTTTTTTGTTTTCAATTTTATACCAACCTGTCAGTTTTTCAAAAATATTAAACAATCCATGCCACAAACCCCACACCACAAAGTTCCAGCTGGCACCATGCCAAATACCTGTTGCAAGAAACACGATAAAAAGGTTGAAATATGTATGCGCACATCCTTTACGATTACCACCCAACGGAATATACAAATAATTTTTAAACCACGAAGACAATGAAATATGCCATCTGCGCCAAAATTCTGTAATAGATTTAGAAATATAGGGATAGTTAAAGTTTTCCAAAAATTTAAATCCAAAAATGGAACCTAGTCCAATCGCCATATCCGAATAACCAGAGAAATCATAAAATAGTTGAAAACTATAAGCGATAGCACCCATCCAAGCAATGGCTGGTGAAAAAGAAGTCACAGGACTATCAAAAATCTTATCCGCCACTGCGCCCAATGTATTCGCCAGCAACACTTTTTTTGCCAGTCCAACAATAAAACGTTTGACCCCATACACAATTTTATCAAAAGTTTCTTGTCGTCTATCAATTTGATCCGCTACATCTGCATATTGAACAATAGGCCCAGCAATTAATTGAGGGAATAAGCAGATATAGAGAGCCAATTTGGCAACATTCTTTTGCACCTTTACAACGCCACGGTATACATCTATCAAGTAAGACATTGCTTGAAAAGTATAAAATGAAATACCAATGGGCATGATAACTTGTATCATGTTGAAGTCGGCTGTAAACAAGGTATTGAAATTATCCACAATAAAATTGAAATATTTGAAGTAAATTAAAAAAGAAAGGTCTGCTAAAACAGTTAGTCCAAGAATAGATTTTTTATGGTTTGAAAAGTTATTTAAAAACAATGCGCCCATATAATTGATCACAATCGTGGCCAACATGATGACGACATAACGTGGCTCTCCCCATACATAAAAGAAAATGCTGGCTAATAATAACAAATAATTTTTATATTTTGTTTTTGGAAAAAATTTGCAAATTCCTGAATACAGAGCGCATAAAATGGGTAAAAATAAAAAGATAAATGTCATTGATGAAAACAGCATTCTAATCCTCCGGAAATTTCAAGGAAAGCAGTGAGGGAATGTATCGCTCCACTGTTTCTAAAATGATAATATCAGCATTATTTTTAATATACTCCAAATCTGTTTTTGTAATACCCCATCTCCATTCATACTTCACAAAGGAAAAAGTGTTATTCAAATATCTAGTTAAAGCAGTAGTGAAGGAATCACGAAAAACAACAACTTTTAAAGGCTTGGATTTATTTTTACACTCAAATCCTTTTCTCTGATCCTTATCCTCAGTTTGATATTTACAAAGAGATTCATTCGTCATTTCTGGTTCCAAATACTCAGATTGATCTTTTGAAATCGCAAAATTTATCATTTTTGATAGATCACCTGTTTCATGTAAAACTTTCTTATATTTGCTGGGATATATGTTTTTGATGTTCTTATGATCTTTTTTTATAACATTTAAGAGTTCTGAATAGGCTATATATGATCCAAAGTCGTTCCAATGCGTATCTTGTTTATAGTATAAAAGTCCTTTTGCTTTATTATTTAAAAGTGATTGATATGGGTAAACAACTTTTACCGAAGTATTTTCTTTTAGGTATTTAATAAATTGATTAGCTCGGCTTTCTTTATTTGGACGAATTTTTCTTAAAGATGTAATATGTTCACCATAGATTTTGTTTTTATCTGGCGCAATCAAGTAGTAAAATGATTTACCGTTTTGCCTTGACCAATTATCAATATCCGACAAATACTGGGAAACGATCTTTAATTCTTCTTCTGAAAAAACAGTTTTGTTTTGAAAATTATCCAGCGAGTTATCTCCTTTATAAAATAACCAACCATCATTGCCATAATACACCAGTTCGTTTGATGAAAAATTATCTAAAAGCTTTTTTAGCTTCGTGTGATAATGTATTAATTTTCTGCGTCCATTAAAACGGTCATTAAACCAACTTTCAAATTCTGAAGTAAATTTTTCATTAAAGTGATTTTCTACAAAAAGAACGGGAAATTTAGCCAAAACCCTATTCTCCCTTTTTGACACATTCTCATGGGAGATCTTAGTCATAGGAATAAACAATCAAAGAAAAAACAAGCCTACAAAGATTTTATCAATTATTTTTGGGCGCAATTTTTGTTGTAATTCTCTTATTTTTCTCATTCTCATGGAATGAAGTATACAATTTTGTGTTTCCAAATTCAAGGCAAAAATTTCTCAATTTCTCTTTTAATTCTTCTGTGATTTGAGTCCGATACTGCGCAAATCCAAATAATCCAGTGAATTATTTGGACGCGCAAAGCAATGAGACACGATGAATTCAAACGGTAGTGTAGAATGAATTGATGTCGGAATTGAAAGCAGCCCGCACCATGTGATAAAGCCCTCAATCAAATGAGGGCTTTTTTGTAAGCCTTTCCACAAGTCCGGTGGCAAGGGAGGCATTTGTGTTGCGCAGACAGGACGCCGTAGGCGGTCCCGAATATAATGAGGGATAAATTGTGCGTCAGCCAATTTACATACACCGATTGTTAAAAATCACCAAAATTCGTGGGGGAATCAGATGGATGATTTGTATAGCCAGCTTCGTGGTCAACACATCCTTGACATTTTTTTAAAAAATGATAAAATGTTCAGCCAGGAGGATATGATCATGGCGACAATTCATTGTATGTGCGGTTACATCGGTTTTGGAAAAACAACTGTTGCAAGAAAATTAGAAAAGCAATATAACGCGAAACGTTTTACCCCTGATGAGTTGATGATACAACTATATGGAACGGATGTAAGTTGCGACTTTATGGATAAAGCAAATCAACTGAATATATATATCTGGAAAGAAATAGAAAAATCTTTGCAACAGAAACAAGATGTGATTTACGATGCTGGCTCGTGGAGTATTCAAGATAGACAATATGTTATGCAAATGTCCAAAAAATTGAAAGCAAATGTTGTTTGGCATCAAGTGCAATGTAGTATAGAAACTGCCAAAAAACGTACTTTAACAAGAGCACAAAAATTAGGAGAGTTGTCTATTGATGAAAAATTTTTTGATGAAAATTTAAAAAACTATACTCCTATTGAAACAAAAGAGCACTTAACTGTTGTTTTTCACAAAGGTGACTAATACAATAAATAATATAAAAGTAGCTAAAAAAATGGGATTTAATACGGTACTATGTAATCAAGACAAAAGAATACCAGAAGCAGATTATAGTATGACTCAATCAGAAACACAATTGGCACAATGCATAGAATTTTTTGCCCTTAAGCATGCAAACAAGTTAACATTTATTCAAGCCCCTCGTTGCGTCAATACTGTTAGATCTTAAAACCTTTTATTTTTTTAAACGCTTGGATGTTTGTGTATAACATTGTTAAGTTGATTCGCAGATAATACGCCGTTCCATCTACCCGTATACAGCTGCAACTCCACATTACAACATTTTTCTAGCCTCGAAGAAATCCTCTTCCATAAACACTTTTCTTTTGTTGGATCATGTACAATAAAATGAAAAAACTCAACACCTAATTCTGTATAATGATTTAGATATTTCTTTAATAGAGTATCATTTTCGCCAATGACTGAACATAAACGAATCATTTATTTAACTTTCTCACTGGTTTTGCTGGCGCACCATAAGCAAGCGTATTAGCTGGAATATTCTTAGTCACAACACTCCCTGCACCAATCACTGAGTTAGCACCAATTTTCACGCCACCCAAAATTGTAACATTTGCCCCAATCCAAACGTTGTTTCCAATCTCTATCGGAGCAGCAGTTTGCCATCCTTCAGCGCGTTCTTTAGGATTAAGAGGATGTGTCGCTGTATACAAACCGACATATGGTCCTACGATGACGCCATTCCCAATTTTAACCAAGGCCCCATCTCCTATTGATAAATGATGGTTAAAATAACAATTATCGCCGATTTCTGTGGCCTGTCCATAATCTACATTCATTGGAACTTCAAACCAAGTATTTTTCCCTAATTTTCTAAACAGTTTTGGTAATAATTCCTCATGTAAGCGCATTGTTTCCTTTGGACCACAAGCATTGACTTCTTTCAGCAAAAATGCGGCCTCAATTTTTGCTCCTTGCAACTCATCTTCATAACCTTTGTAGCGAACTCCACACTTTATCGGTAATTTTGTCATCAAGACCTCCTTTTTAGGAAATTATATATCAAAATGAATCAATTAGCAATATGAGTTTCAAAGTGATATTAAGAAAAAGCAAATCCCTCGTCAAGCGACAAGGGAGATGTGATAAAAAGGGGAGCTGTCTTCAAGGTGTATTTATAGGGTGGATTGGTTTAACATTGTCTCCAGCTGTTCCTTACTCACACCATTTTTGTAAAAGATGTTCTCCAAAGCACTAACCCTATGTTTAAGTGTGGCAAGTTCTGCCTCTAACTTTTGAACACGCATGGTTAGTTCCTGATTAGATAGGACTAAATCAGTTCGTTCATTGACAAATAAAGTAAAAGAATGTAAAATATTTCAAAATCCAAGGAGGGAACATGAAAACACTGATAAAACCAAAAGCATTAAAAACGGGTGATACCATTGCCAGTATTTCTTTGTCATCTGGAACTGCTGGTTTATTTCCAAAACGGTATGAACAAGGCGTCAAACAAATTGAAGAATCCTTTGGGGTAAAAGTTATTCCTACACCGCATGCCCTTTGTTCCCCTGAAGAAGTTTATGAACATCCAGAATGGCGATTGGCGGATTTTATGTGGGCTTTTGAAAATCCTGAAGTGAAAGGTATCTTGTCTAATATTGGCGGAGATGATACCCTTCGTATGTTACCTTTAATGAACGAAAAGCACTTTGAAACCATTTATAATAATCCCAAAATTTTTATGGGACTGTCAGACACAACGGTCAATCACATGATGTGTTTGAAAGCTGGTCTTACAAGTTTTTATTCCCCATCCTTGCTGTTTGGCTATGCAGAAAATGGGGGGATTCCTGACATTATGGTAGAAAATACAAAGAAAACTTTATTTTCAACCACCCCTGTGGGAATCTTGCCCGAAAGTAAAGAATTCATTGTAGAAAATGTAGATTGGGGATTAGACAGTCCCCCTATGCGTGAAAGGATTCCTTCAACTCCATGGCGTTATATTCAAGGAGATTCCGTTGTCTGTGGCCCCTTGATTGGTGGATGTGCAGATGTTATGATGAATACAATTATTGGAACAAAGTTGTGGCCAGAACTGGATGATTTTAACAATGCTATTTTGTTCTTGGAGGATTCTGAAGAACAACCGCCTGCGGATTGGGTACTGTATTGGATGAGAAATCTGGGGGCTCAAGGTATTTTGGAACGATTGTCAGGACTTTTATTTGCCCGTCCTGGAAATGCTCGCTTTCAAAATAAAGAAGAAGAACAAAAGTGGTTGGCTAAATATCCTGAATTTGATAAAGCAATCTTAAAAGGATTGAAAGAGTTTGGCAGAACAGATTTACCTGTCGTCACCAATATGGATTATGGACATACCTTGCCGCAACTCATTCTTCCCTATGGTGTTATGGCTGAAATTAATCCACAGAAGAAAACTGTTTCACTGCTGGAAAGTGGTGTGATATAATTATTTGATTCCAAAAATGAATCACGGGGGGATAAATACCTTTATAATCAGTGGTGGAACACTAAAAAAATGTGATAAAGCCTTTCCACGAGTCCGGTGGCAAGGGAGGCATTTGTGTTGCGCAGACAGGACACAAGAGACAATCCCGAACAAAGCGAGGGATAAATTGTGCGTCAGCCAATTTACATACACCGATTGTTAAAAATCGCAAATTATCGGACTCTTAAATCAAAAAATAACCTCTACCCGAATAATGGTAGAGGTTTTGAAAGAGATTCAATACTATCCTATCTTTTGTTCCAAAGGATCTGGACCATACTTATTCGGCCCTTTTGTTCCTTTAACAAATAACTGAATTAAAGACAATAGAGCAAAACCCCATTGTGCATAATCGTGAATATATGCAACTGTTAGGAAAAGCTCCATTTGTTTTGTTAATAATGCAAGCAAATAAAAAAATGGTAGGATAGAACAAGCAAATGTGATCAAACACATCCAACCGGATAAGTTCAAGTCGTGCCATCTTTTAACACATACCATTAGATATTTCCAATAGAGATACCCTGCCCACGCTATAAACAATATACCAACAGCAATACCAGCAAATTCTCCTACCATTCCTGATACAAAACCAGAAGTAAATGTTCCAAACAATAAAACTAAGAAAGTATATACGAATATGCATATAGAACTTATTAAATACTCTTTTCTATTGACACGTCCAACAGGACTATTAGGCTTTCCCCATGCGGGATTATCTTTAGACATTTTACAACTCCTTTTTTAAGATTAAACACATATCCATGTAATCATAAATTAGAAATTATGTCAACACCTTTCTCAATTTCTCTTTTAATTCTTCTGTGAGTTGAGTCCGATACTGCGCAAAGCAGCCCGCACCATGTGATAAAGCCTTTCGCCAAGTCCGGTGGCAAGGGAGGCATTTGTGTTGCGCAGACAGGACGCCGTAGACGGTCCCGAACAAAGCGAGAGATAAAAATGAGTTGACATATGTTGAGCATACAATATAATAAATTGAAACAATGCAACACAAGGTATCACCATGGCAAAATCTACTTTTGATCAAATTAAAAAACAAAATGGAGAACGATTTGCAAAGGCTATTCGTGCCTACGATAACGGCATTTTTGATATCCCGAATATTGTAGAAATACTAAAATACGCAGGGTCCGAAGCCGAACCCATTATGCAGTATTTAGTTTCATTAAAAAACATTAAAATTGAAGAACACGCCGTTCACAAGGACCCAATAACACTGCTTTCAGAAGCTGGATATGATGCCTATTATGCTGATACATTGGAAAAGCAAAATGCCATTCAAAAGTATTATACCCCAAAAGAGGAATTATGCACTTTTAGAGATCCAACCCGATTTGTGAGATATTTTATCATCAACGCAATCAAAAAAGATGTAGCCAACATTAAAAGAGAAGATTTTAAGGGAAAAGAAAAAAGGGAAGATCAATATGGAACATCAGTTCTGTCTATCCAAATCTTAAAAAACGGTGGTTTTATATCCATCAAAAATCGCTATAACCACACCATTGAAAATCCAGATAATACTTTTAATTCAAATCCTGACAACATTATCTATGGATTGTCCGATGCGATTAAACATCATTTTCATGTTGATTTTTCTGCAAAAGAAACACCGTTACCGGACAATTTTATAGCGTTAAATGATAAAATCATACGTTTTAATTTTGAACAAGACGACATCTATTTTGGGGATAATTTTTATGTAAAAAATGGAATAATTCACCCCATAGATCGTGATAAAGAATTGTTGTTGGATTCTTTTCTTTTTAATACAAAAACCAAAGAGATTAAAAATATATCTTCCTCTCATACAG
The DNA here is from genome assembly GCA_045605805.1 of Alphaproteobacteria bacterium. Classification (GTDB taxonomy): domain Bacteria; phylum Pseudomonadota; class Alphaproteobacteria; order CAAHEQ01; family UBA3637; genus UBA3637. The sequence continues at coordinate 109,702 of JAZUQR010000021.1, forward strand.
ACTCATTGCCTGATGTGTTAATGAACGAAATCAAAAACAAGAAAATTCAAATAACAAAAGCCCCTCTGAAACCCGATGGGAAATCGGCTTATTGGGTAAAAGCTGATAACATACCAATTATCCTTGTTCAAGACGGACGAATAACCGAACTAAATCTCCCCAACACAACACAAATAAAAGATAATTTTGCCCTCTGTTGCCACCAGATAACAAAATTGACCGCCCCCATATTAAAAAAAATAGGAAACCATGTCTTAGAAAATTCTTACATTGAAGAGTTAAATATACCACAAATACAACATATTGGTTCCTATTCTTTGAGACAAATCTATGCAGAAAATGTAGAATTATTAAATTTAGAAAGTATAGGAGATTTTTCTATGGAAAACTTCACAGGACAATCTCTTTACATGCCTTGCTTGAAAAAGGCAGGAAACTGTTTTCTTTGCTTGGCACCAGATCTAAAAAATTTAGATGCCCCTCTTCTGACAACGCTTAAAAAAGAAAGTCTTCAGCATACTGAATTACAAAAACTTTATCTTCCTTCACTGATTTCAACAGAAGACGATGTTCTGAGATACAGCTCGTATTTGGAAACATTGGATTTTCCAAAATTACAAACCTTAGGCAATCAATGTTTATATGACTGTAAGAAGTTAACAACCTTAAATGCGCCCTCGTTAAAAGAAGTGGGAGACGAATGTTTTTTCCACTCGCCCAAACTTCAAACACTCAATTGTCCTAATTTAGAAAAAGTGGGAACTTATTTTTTACACTCTAACAGCGCACTAAACAACCTCTCTCTGCCGGCATTAAAACAAGCAGAGGCATATTTTCTGCGCACGAATCATTTATCAACATTGGATTGTCCACAATTAGAAGTGATAGGAAATGACAGTTTATCTAACAGCAATAACTTATACTCTATCAACTGTCCAAAGTTGAAAGAAGTAGGACAAAACTTTTTGCGAAAATGTGGCAAAGAAGAAGAGTCGTATCTTATAATAGACGATACCCCCAAATCACCAACAACAGCAATGCCTAAATTAAAACACCTAAGTCTGCCCAATCTACATAAAGTTGGAAAAGGTTTTCTTGAATACAATGTGGAACTAGAAACCTTGAATGCGCCCCTTCTAAAAAAAGCAGATATAAGTTGCCTGAAAAGCAATGATCATTATCAAACAAATGCTCCGGCATTGAAAACCAACCTTCCAACAAATCGTCATTTAACATTGACCAACATTTTAGAGTCGGCTCCACCCAATCAGCCTCATCCAAACCCAACAAAAGAAATCACAAATACACAAAAAACCAAAGGCTATGTACAACACATTCAAAAAAATAGCAAAAGAGAGTACAGAGTATAATCCATTCAACCATAAAACAAAAAAAAGCCTTGAACAATCAAGACCTTTTAAGAAATGGTGCCCAGGAAGGGACTCGAACCCCCACTCCTTTGACAGAACCAGCACCTGAAGCTGGCGCGTCTACCAATTTCGCCACCTGGGCAATAACCATATCTTACCTTAAATCACACCAAAAGTCAAGCACATTTTCCACACCTTTATTTTCCTTTTGAAAGAGGTTTCACCAAAGCCTGAGCCAACACTTCTTCAATATGACCAACCAAAACAATGTTCAAACTTTGCTTCACATTTTGTGGCAACTCGTCCAAATCATTTTTGTTTTCTTTGGGAATGAACACCGTCTGAATACCAGCACGCAAAGCACCCAACAGTTTTTCCTTCAAACCACCAATGGCCAAAATCCGCCCCCGCAAAGTAATTTCTCCGGTCATAGCCACCTGTTTTTTCACAGCAATACCTGTTAAAGCAGATACTAAGGCTGTAATAACAGCCACACCACTGGATGGCCCTTCCTTAGGTTGCGCCCCTTCTGGCACATGAAGGTGAATATCCTGCTTGTTCAGTTTATCCTCAACAATACCGAATTCGTCTGCATGAGCCCGCACATAGGAACGCCCTGCTTCCACCGTTTCCTTAAAAACATCCCCCAATTTACCGGTCAGCATAATCTTGCCCGTTCCAGACATGGTTAAAACTTCATGGGGCATAATACCACCGCCCACCTCCGAATAGTACAGGCCGTTGCACACACCGACTTGATCTTCTTTATCCGCCACACCAAAGAAATGACGAGGCACACCGGCATATTTTTTCACATTTTTGGAAGTAATCACCACACTACCAACAGATTTGGTTTGAATCTCTTTCACAACCTTTCGGGCAATCTTGGCAATTTCTCTTTCCAATTGGCGCACACCGGATTCCATAGTATAAGAACGAATCAGCTCTAACACAGCGGCCTCATCAAAACTCAATTCACCTGACTTTAATCCGGCCAATTCCAATTGTCGAGGAATCAAATGACGCTTGGTAATTTCTACCTTTTCATCTTCTGTATAACCCGACAAACGAATCACTTCCATCCGATCCAACAAAGGACTTGGCATCCGAGAAACATCATTGGCAGTACAAATAAACATCACATTGGATAAATCATAATCCACATCCAAATAGTGATCAGAAAAAGTTTTGTTTTGCTCGGGATCCAACACCTCCAATAACGCAGAGGCAGGATCACCCCGATAATCATTGCCAACTTTGTCAATTTCATCCAATAAAAACAGCGGATTGATATTGCCAGCCTTTTTCATACTTTGCACAATCTTCCCCGGCATCGCCCCAATATAGGTGCGTCTGTGGCCACGAATTTCGGCTTCATCATGCATACCGCCCAAACTGGCCCGAACAAAAGTCCGCCCTGTTGCCCGTGCAATAGATTGCCCCAAACTTGTTTTACCAACCCCCGGAGGGCCAATCAAACATAAAATAGACCCCTTCACATGACCGGTTCGTTTTTGAACAGCCAAAAACTCCAAAATACGTTCTTTAACCTTGTCCAAGCCATAATGATCTTCATCTAAAATCTTTTCGGCCTGTTTCAAATCAAGTTGCAATTCCTTTTGTTCGGCCCAAGGTAAAGCCACCAACCATTCAATATAGTTGCGAATGACACCGGCTTCAGCCGACATATTCCCCATAATCCGCAATCGTTTTAATTCGGCCAACGCCTTTTCCGTTGCTTCTTGTGACATTTTGGCTTCTTTGATTTTTTTCTCTAATTCCCCAAACTCACTGGCATCATCAGCCGAATCACCCAACTCTTTTTGAATGGCCTTCATCTGTTCATTCAAATAGTATTCTCTTTGGGATTTTTCCATCTGTTTTTTCACCCGTTTGCGAATGTTTCTTTCCACATTCAAAACTTCAATTTCCTTTTCCATAATCCCAAACAAAGCCGATAAGCGTTCCGTTAAAAAAACAGTTTCCAAAAGTTTTTGCTTTTCTTCAGCCTTAATAACCAAATGGGTGGCCACAACATCAGCAAACCGAATGGGGTTTTTCACATTCAACACAGCCGTAATAATTTCAGGCGAAACAACACCGGACAGTTGAATATATTTTTCAAACTGATCCATCACCGAACGCATCAAAGCATCCACTTTGGTGGCATCTTCGTCTTTTTCCGGCATAGAGGCCGCATGAGCTTCAAAATAAGGTTCGTCTTGAGTCCAATCCATTACACGAGCCCGATTGGTCCCTTCCACCAAAATCTTAATTGTCCCATCCGGCAACTTTAAGAGCTGTAAAACATTCGCCAAAGTCCCCACACGATATAAATCACCTGTATGTGGCGTATCCATTTGTGAATCTGTCTGAGCAATCAAAAGAATCTGTTTTTTTTCACTCATCGCATGTTCCAAAGCGGCAATAGACTTGTCACGCCCCACAAACAACGGTACAACAACCCCCGGGAACACAACAATATCCCGCAAAGCCAATACAGAATAAATACCATCAACAGCTTTTTCTACCATATTTTTCACCTTTCGTTTATAGTATATATATGTATGCAAGAAAATAAAAAGTCAACAAGGGATTGACATTTTTTTTCAAAAGAACTAAAATCCCCCCAAAAAGGAGAAAAAATGTTCACATTTGCAGAGTTTTGGGTACCATTATTCTTTCTTTGTATCTATTCCGGCATTTTAAGCGGAAAGTAAAGATTATTGATGGGTCAATTTTTTTGGCCCTTCCTCGTCAATCTCTTGTAATGAGAAAACATTTTCTCCGTGTTCAAGCCGATTTAATAAGTCCGCTGGCGAACAACCATTTTGCAATTGTTTTTCAACCACCTGTTGTGCCAACGCCTTGATAACCGCCTCATTAGAAGATTCTTGCAACTTTAACTTTTTAGCCAACTTATCTTCCATAAACCGCCTGTAAAACCGAGCAAATTCATACACAGGATGCCCGCCTTTTGTGTACGAAGCCAATCCTTGCAAATAAGTTTTTCTGTCTGCCAATGCATGAATCCCATCGCCATTGACATCACGATATAAAAACCAATCGTTCATAATTTCGGCCAAAATACTTTGTTGAACCAAAGCTCTCCGAATCCGCCCAAAATCAATCATTTTGGACTGGGGATTTTCCTGTCTGATTTTGATTTCATGGTCAAAAAAAGTAAATGTTTCATGCCCCAATCGTTTTGGATCCAACATAGAACAGGTTGTCAACAAAGCAATCAACCCCATCTTTAATTCTTCGTTGACTTTATAGGTAATCTTTGCGGGAAATTGGCGCACTTCAGGGTTATATTGAGCCTGATGAATGGCAAACTGATTCAAGGTTTCCAACAACTGCATCTGTTCATCTGTCACGGGAACAGAGGTGGATAACTGCACTTCATTCTCTTGTTGTAATGCCTGATTCAATGATAACTTCATCAAGTCCCCCGTTTATGCAGAAGCCTTTTCCTTGTTATAAACAAAACAAGGTTCTTCCAAATTTTCCACCACTTTTTCGTTGATAACCACTTTTTCCAGATTTTCCATATCCGGCAATTGATACATCAAATCCAACAACAACCCTTCCAAAATGGCTCGCAACCCTCTGGCACCAGTTTTGCGTTTCAACGCCTGTTTGGCCAAAGCCTCACACGCCTTATCGGTAATATCCAATTCAACCCCTTCCATTTTGAACAAGGCTTGATATTGTTTCACCAAAGCATTTTTGGGTTCAGTTAAAATCTGCACCAATGCCTGTTCATCCAAATCCTGTAAAGTGACATGCACAGGCAAACGACCAATAAACTCTGGAATCAAACCATACTTTAATAAATCATCTGGTTCCAGTTTGTCCAACAAAGCCCCTACACTTTTTTCTTCTTGGGTTTTCACTTCGGCCCCAAAGCCCACAGAATAAGCGGCATCCCGTCTGGCAATCACCTTTTCCAAGCCGTCAAAAGCCCCCCCACAAATAAACAAAATATGTTGCGTATTGACCTTGATGTATTCTTGGTTTGGATGCTTACGACCACCTTGCGGGGGCAAACTGGCAACCGTTCCTTCAATCATCTTCAACAACGCCTGTTGCACCCCCTCACCCGACACATCCCGAGTGATAGAAGGTCCATCAGCTTTTCTGGAAATCTTGTCAATTTCATCAATATAAATAATACCCCGCTCGGCCTTTGCCACATCATAATTGGCGGCCTGTAAAAGTTTCAAAACAACATTTTCCACATCTTCGCCCACATATCCGGCCTCGGTTAAAGTGGTAGCATCCGCAATCGCATACGGCACATCCAAAGTCTTAGCCAAAGTTTTGGCTAATAAAGTTTTGCCCGACCCCGTCGGCCCCACCAATAAGATATTGGATTTTTCCAATTCCACATTATTATCTTCCGTAAGATTTTTTAAGCGTTTGTAATGATTATATACAGCCACACTTAAAACCTTTTTTGCCTTTTCCTGACCAATCACATAAGCATCCAAAAAAGCCTTCAATTCCTTTGGTGTTTTCAGTTTTTGAGCCTCGGTATTGGGCAATTCCATCTGTTCTGATTGTTGAGTCTTTTCTCCTTCAACAATAATATCTTGACACAACCCCACACATTCATCACAAATGAAAATGGTTTCGGTTTTGCCTTCCTCTGTCCTGACAGACTTACCGGCAATCAACTTTTTCACTTCACTTTGACTTTTTCCGCAAAACGAACAATACAATTTTTTATCTGAACTCATAAGAATACTCCTTCTGTTTCAAGAAAGGATACCACAGTTTTAGCAAAAAGACAAGTTTTTTCAAAAACAAATTGACAGCCCACAAAAATATGGTATAATAAACACATAGATATATGCAAGGAGGTTATAGATGAAACAAGCACAAAAGCCAACAAACCAATTCAACAGAAATAAAGCCGTATTATACACAGCTCTTGCAACAACAGGACTAAGCCTTGCAACCTCTTCTTTCAGCCAAAAAGCCGCCCGTGTGGCAGAGGTTAGTCGAGATATTTTAGACATCATTGATTTGGCTTTGAAGGGTGCCAGCGTATTCATGTGGGCAGTGGTCGCAGCCGGACTTGTCTTGAAATATGGACCAAAAGTTGTTGATTTTATCAAAAAAACTATCCGCAAAATGAAAAACAAACATCAAGACAAAGCAAATGTCTATCAACATGAGGCAACACAGGAAAAACCGCAAACAACCAAAGCGACACCTCATTTGAAACAGGATTTGGCCAAACTGGTCCAGCAAGAACCCGAAACACCAACACAACCGAATCCAAAGAAAAAGGTCAATCCGACCTTGCTTGCAAAAGCACAAAAACAAAGGGATTAAACAAAAAAACTTTACCAAAAGCCCAAGCAATTTGGGCTTTTTTTGTATCAGGATCAATCCCCCCCTTCATCTGCCGCCTTTTTTCAACGCTTCACACGCCACGCAAAAGAAAAATGATTTTTTACTTGCCTTTTGTGCGAAAATATGTTATATAGAAAACACTATTTTTAACAAACAAAAGGATAATAAATGTCAAAACTTTCACAAACCTTAAAAATTAAAATCCCCGCCCAAACATTTGCAGACAAAATCACTGCTCGTTTGGAACAGATTCAAAAAGAAGCAAAAATCCAAGGCTTCCGCCCAGGAAAAGCCCCATTGGAAATGATTCGTCAAAAGTATGAAAATGCCGTTAAAGGCGAAGTGTTAGATGATTTGGTCAATGAAGAAGTAGCCAAAGAATTAAAAGCAAAAGATTTGCGCCCTGCCATGCGTCCTGCCGTTAAAATGGATAAATACGAAGATGGAAAGGACATCGCTTTAACTGTTGAATTTGAAGCCTTGCCAAAAATAAAAGTCCATGCTTTTGATAAAATTAAAATTGACCGTATGACCGCTTTGGCCGGTGACAAAGAAGTGGCTGACACCTTGGAACGCTTGGCCAACCAAAAGAAAACAACCGAAGTCTTATCCGAAAAACGCCCCACAAAAACAGGCGATGTGATTGTCATTGACTTTGTTGGTTCAATTGACGGTGAAGAATTCAAAGGCGGTTCAGGCAAAGATTATTATCTGGATTTAGGCTCTAACACATTTATCCCTGGTTTTGAAGACCAATTGACCGGTAAAAATGTGGGGGAAACAGTGGATGTCAATGTCACATTCCCAGAAAATTATCACGCCAAAGATTTGGCTGGTAAAAAAGCCTTGTTCAAAACAGACATTAAAGAATTGCGTGCTTGGAAAAAGCCAGAAATTGACGATGAATTCGCCAAAAAGTTCGGTATGGACTCTTTGGAAAAATTAAAAGAAGCCATCAAGGCCGAATTAAATAAAGAATATGAGCAAGTGGCTCGTATGCACGCCAAACGGGCTTTATTGGATGCTTTGGCAAAGGAATATGACTTTGATATTCCGCAACAAATGGTTGATGCCGAATTCAAAGGAATCTGGAATCATTATGAAAAAGCAAAAGCCGCCAATCAATTGGATGAAGAAGAAAAAAATAAATCCGAAGATGCCTTGAAAAAAGAATATCAAGAAATTGCCGAACGCCGTGTCCGTTTAGGCTTGCTCTTGGCACAAATTGCTGATGAAAACAAAGTTCAAATCACACAAGAAGATATGAACAACGCCTTGTTGGCCGAAGCCCGTCGTTATCCGGGGCAAGAAGGCCAGATTTTTGAATACTATTCCAAAAATCCACAAGCAATGGAAGCCTTGCGGGCACCGGTTTTTGAAGAAAAAATCGTTGATTTCTTGTTTGAAAAAATCACCGTCACGGAAAAAGCTGTTTCTGTGGAAGATTTGTACGCTTTTGATCCGGATAAAAAATCCAAAAAATAAGGAGAGTTTATGCAAATTCAAGACAACACATTGGTGCCAACAGTTATAGAATCCACCGGTCGTGGGGAACGTGCTTTTGACATCTATTCCCGTCTGTTAAAAGAACGCATTGTTTTTTTAACCGGTGAAGTAAATGACGAAGTCGCCAGTCTTATCTGCGCCCAATTGTTGTTCTTGGAAGCAGAAAATCCGGAAAAAGAAATCTCGTTCTACATCAACTCCCCTGGTGGTGTTGTGACAGCAGGATTGGCCATTTTGGACACCATGAACTACATCAAGTGTCCTGTATCCACCGTTTGTATGGGGCAAGCGTGCAGTATGGGTTCTTTACTTTTGACTTGTGGTGAAAAAGGACGCCGTTTTGCTCTGCCCAATGCCCGAGTGATGATTCACCAACCCAGCGGCGGTTTTCAAGGCCAAGCCACAGATATGGAAATCCATGTGAAAGAGATTTTAGCCATAAAAAAACGCCTCAATCAAATCTATGTGGAACAAACAGGCAAACCGTTAAAAACCATTGAACAAGCAATGGAACGAGATAATTTTATGACAGCCGAAGAAGCCAAAGAGTTTGGGCTGATTGATGCCGTCGTCACAAAAAAAGAATAAAAAAAATCACAAAAAAAACAACAAAACACCGACTTTCATATCGGTGTTTTTTTTGAATTTTATAAGCAAAAAAACACATTTTTTTCCTTGCATTCAAAAAAAATAAGTGCTACACTACCCTAACAACAATCAAAATGGGGGATAAAGGAGAAAATATGAAAACAAAAATCTTCAAAACAATCGCAATTCTTGCGATTTTAGCACTTTTAATCTATTCTGGTTTTTATTATGGCGCAAAAGTTGGTGGCGAAAAAGCCGTTGCGGCCATGCGGGCGCAAGTGGCCACACCCTATGTCTATACCGGCACACCAACCTTACAAAACATGGAACAAGCCACTCGTTTTATTGCCTTGGTCAAACCCTTAAATGCCGTAGATGTAAAAACCCAAGTTTCCGGCACAATTGAAAATGTCGCCTTCACAGACGGACAATATGTCAAGGAAGGAGATGTTTTGTTCACCATTGAACAAGACCGTTATCAGGCAAATGTATCGTCTGCCAAAGCAAGTGTCACCAAAGCCGAAGCTGATTTGAAACAGGTACAAAATGATTACACCCGTCAAAAGGAATTGTATCGTGATAAAATCATTTCTACAGCCGACTTGGAAAAAGCCGAAAGCAAAACAGCCCAAGCCAAAGCAGCCGTAGAACAGGCAAAAGCCGCCTTAGAATTGGCTGAAATTGACTTAAAACATACGGTTATTAAAGCCCCCATTGACGGCCGCATTGGTCAAGTTTTAATCACCAAAGGGAACTATGTGGATTTATCCTCACCCGCATTGGCACGCATTGTTCAAACAACGCCTGTGAAAATATCCTTCTCACTCACCGATAAAGACTATCTGGCGATGCGCAAGATGTTGCCCCAAGCCTATGGTACAACAAAACCAGTTTTGAAATTGGAACTCAGCGATAAATCTGTTGTGCCATTACCAGTTGACAAAGAACACATCTATTTTGATAATGAAATGGATAAAAAAACGGCCACCATCGCCTTATATGCCGAATTCAACAACCAAGACGAACTGTTGGTGCCCAATAACCATATTACAGTGTTGTGGACAACAGCCGAATCAAAACCATCCGTCACCATTCCACAAACAGCCGTCTATAACGACACAGAAGGATCTTATGTGATGTTGGTAAATGCGGATAATAAAGTTGTTCAACGCTATGTTCAATTAGGCCAAACCATTGATGATAAAGTGGCCATAGAAGAAGGCCTAACCCTTCAAGACACAATTGTTTTGACAGGTGGTCAAAAACTTCATAACGGACAAGGGATTAACGCTATTCCAACGGGGGCTAACTAATGTTTTCATTATTCTTTATTAAACGGCCACGTTTTGCCATTGTGATTGCATTGATTTTGGCTTTGGCCGGAATCTTGTGTCTGTTCAAACTACCAGTGGATTTATATCCAACAGTCACCCCACCTGAAGTTCGTGTGCGTGCCACATACCCTGGGGCCAGTGCGGAAACTGTTGCAAAAACAATCGGTATTCCACTGGAAGATGGAATGAACGGTGTGGACGATATGATTTATATGAGTTCCACCAGTGCGGACGGTGCTTACACTTTAACCATTACCTTTGAAACAGGAACAGATCCGGATATGGCCAGTGTAAAAGTTCAAAACCGCATTCAACAAATTCAAAGTCTTTTACCGGCCGAAGTGCAACGCTATGGGTTGAAAGTGATGAAAGCCTCGTCTAATATGTTAGGGTTCATCAGCTTTTACTCCCCCGATGATTCTATGTCCGACCAAGACTTAAATGACTATCTGCAAAACAATGTGGTCAAACCGCTTGCAAAAGTGGATGGTGTGGGCGAAGTCAATGTTTATGGGGCAAAAAAGAGTATGCGCATCTGGTTAGATGCCGATAAAATTGCCTCATTAAACTTACCCACCGATAAAATTAAAGCCGCCATTCAAAGTCAAAACTATCAACCGTCATTGGGAAAATTGGGGGCCCGCCCCAATGACGACAGCGAAAGTTTGGTCTATTCTTTACAAACCACTGGCCGCCTGTCCACAAAGGAACAATTTGAAAACATCATTGTCCGCACAAACGAAGAAGGTGGTCTGTTGCGTCTGGCAGATATTGCTCGCATAGAAATCGGCTCAGAAAGTTATGCATTTGAAGCGTATTTTGATCAACATCCGGCCGTTGCGGTGATGCTCAACCTATCATCCGGAGCCAATGCGTTATCCACTATGGCAGGTGTAAAAAAAGAATTAAAACATTTGGAACAGTTCTTTCCGGACAATGTAGCCTATACCATCACCATGGATTCAACCGACTATATCAATGCCTCGGTTGAAGAAGTAGCATGGACATTGATTGCCACCTTCCTGTTGGTGATTTTTGTGGTGTATTTGTTTTTGCAAGATTGGCGCACCACATTGGTTCCCACACTCACAATTCCTGTGTCATTATTGGCCACCTTTGCGGTAATGGCTGTCTTGGGCTATTCCATCAATATGTTCACATTGTTTGGTCTGTTGTTGGCCATCGGGGTTGTGGTGGATGACGCCATCTGTGTCACAGAACGGGCAGACTATTTAATCAACAAAAACGATATGGATCCAATAGAAGCCACCACCCAAACCATGAAGGAAATCTCTGGGGCATTGATTGCAACAACATTGGTGTTGTTGGCCATTTTTGTTCCAATCGGATTTATGGGTGGGATTACCGGAAAGATTTATCAACAATTTTCGGTCACCATTTCCGTTGCGGTATGTTTTTCAACATTCTGTGCTTTAACATTGGCACCGGCCGTTGCCTCACACTTTTTTAAAAAAACACAAAATAAAACAACATTTAAGCCGTTGATGTGGTTTAATAAAGTGATTGAAAAGTCCACCTCGGCCACTCAACGCATTGTATTAAAGTTCGCCCGTAAATTGGTTTTAATTGGCACAGTGTTTGCCTTGTTCTGTGGTTTATCATTCTTTATGTTCAAATCCACCAGCACATCCTTCCTGCCCAACGAAGACCAAGGCGTGGTAATCATGAGCATCAGCTTACCCGAAGGGGCAACGCTTGGACGCACGCACGAGGTGATGCAAAAAATTGTGCCTATTGTCAAAAAAGAATCTGGTGTAAAAAACTTTGTGATGATTGCAGGAATGTCTTTCGTGATGGGATCTGGGGAAAATATGGCCTCTGGTATTCTTACGCTCCATCCATGGAACAATCGTAAAGGGTCAGAACAAACCTCCACCGCCATCTTAAACCGCCTGCGGGCAGAGCTTCAAAAAATGCCCGAAGCCGATATTCAGCTTTTTGAACCACCAGCCATCACAGGGTTGGGCATAGCGGGAGGTTTAGACCTGAGGATTCAATCCTTAACCGACTTAAATTATTTATCACTGGATAACAATGCCACAAAGTTGGTGGATGCAATCAATACTGATTCAAGTTTCCAATATGGGTATTCCAGCTTTACCGCCAAAACACCGAATATATTTTTGGAAATTGACCGAGATAAAGCTGAAAGCATGAATGTGCCTATGAGCAACATATTTAATGCGTTGGAAAATTATCTTGGTTCTGGCTATGTGAACGATGTGAACTTCGGCACGCAAGTGAACAAAGTGATTGTGCAATCAGATTGGAAATATCGCCGCAACTTGAAAAGTTTGGATAAACTGTATGTACCAAACGCAACGGGCGAAATGGTACCATTAAAAGCCTTGCTAAATATCAAACATACATTGTCCCCTCGGCAAATTACACGTTATAACCAATATCCATCTGCCCAAATTACAGCTGTGCAATCCAATAAAATAAGCACAGGGGAAGCCATGGATCATCTGGCCGAAATTGCCAAACAGGTTTTGCCAAACAATTATGCGTTTGAATGGTCTGGCATGAGCTACCAAGAAAAAGAAAACGAAGGCCAAGTTGGCTATCTGATTCTGTTGGCCACCATCTTTGCGTACCTGTTCCTTGTCGCACAATATGAAAGCTGGACAGTACCAATTCCTGTATTGATGTCCATCATCTTTGCCATCTGTGGTGGGCTTTTGGGCTTAAAAATAACAAATTTGCCCATGTCCATCTATGCCCAATTAGGTCTTGTTCTGTTGATTGGATTGGCCAGTAAGAACGCCATTTTGGTGGTTGAATTTGCCAAAGACGAACACGAAAAAGGTTCAAATGTGGTAGACTCTGGGATTCAAGGTTTAACGCAACGTTTCCGTGCGGTTTTGATGACAGCCTTCACCTTCGTCTTGGGCGTGTTGCCTATGATATGGGCCACAGGGGCAGCCTCTGGTTCTCGGCGTTCCTTGGGAACACCGGTGTTCTGGGGGATGACCATCGGCACAATAGTCGGCCTGTTCTGTATTCCGTTGTTGTATATTTTTGTACAAACCATCACGGATAAAATCCTGCATAAAAAGAAGGATAGACAAGAATAAGTCCATCCCACTTAAAAAAAAGGCACAGTGAAAAACGCTGTGCTTTTTTTATGCGAACAAACGGAATAAAAAAATCCCCGTTATACAAACGGGGAAATGGCGATCCCGGAGCGATTCGAACGCCCGACCTACTGCTTAGAAGGCAGTTGCTCTATCCGGCTGAGCTACGGGACCGATAAAACTATTCTATCCAATCTTCCAACAATTGTCAAGCCTTTTTAACAAACCGCCCTCGCAAGAAAAAAAATAAGTCTTGATTTGAACCTTTTTTTTTGTTATAATACCGCTGCTTTTAACTATAACAAAGGAGAACAAAATGTCTTATTCAAAAGCAACTGACCAAAAATGGCAAAACAAGTGGGCCGAAACCAACCTGTATCAATATGATGAAAATGCCAAAGGGGAAAAGTTGTATTGCTTGGAAATGTTCTCTTATCCATCCGCAGCGAACTTGCATTGCGGACACTGGTATAACTTTGCCCCAGTTGATACATGGGCCAGATTTAAAAAGATGCAAGGTTATAACGTCTTTCATCCAATGGGATTTGATGCTTTTGGATTACCTGCAGAAAATTACGCCATCAAAAATGGACGTCATCCCAAAGAAAGCACTTATGAAAGCATTCACACAATGATTCGTCAATTATCCGAAATGGGTCCAACTTATGATTGGGACTACACTGTCAACACATGTGATGAAAGCTATTATAAATGGACACAATGGATTTTCATCCAGTTATACAAAAAAGGTCTGGCCTATCAAAAAGAAGCCCCTGTGAATTGGTGCCCCAGTTGCCAAACCGTTTTGGCCAACGAACAGGTGATTGACGGATGTTGTGAGCGTTGTAAAAGCGCTGTGATTCAAAAAAAGATGAAGCAATGGTTTTTCAAAATCACGGATTATGCCGAAAAACTCTTAAAGGATATTGATGGCTTGAATTGGCCAGAAAAAACCAAAAAGATTCAAAAAAACTGGATTGGTAAATCACACGGTTCTTTAATCACTTTTGACATTGATAATGGCACGCAATTACAAGCCTTTACAACTCGGGCAGATACTTTGTATGGCTTGTCCTATGTTGTGATTGCACCAGAACATCCTGCCGTTGCTGGTTTAACAAAGCCCGAACAAAAAGAGGCAGTGGAAAAATATGTGGCTGAGGCCGCCAAAATCAAAGAAATTGACCGCCTGTCCACCGAACGAGAAAGAACGGGTGTTTTTACCGGTTCTTATGCCACAAATCCCGTGGACGGACGCAAAGTACCTGTATGGGTGGCGGACTATGTGATTGCCACTTACGGCACAGGCTTTGTGATGGCTGTGCCTGCACATGACGAACGAGACTATGATTTTGCCGTCAAACACAATCTGCCAATTTCTTTGGTGATTGTAGATAAAGACGGTAAAGAACAACCTCTGCCGTTCTGTGAACATGGAAAATTGGTGAACAGTCAAGAGTTTTCGGGCATGACAACCGAAGAAGCTATCCCCGCTATCGTTGCCAAATTGAAAAAAGACGGCAAAGGCGAATTGACCACAATGTATCGTTTGCGTGACTGGCTGATTTCTCGCCAACGCTATTGGGGCGCACCAATTCCTATCATTCATTGCCCACACTGTGGCACAGTGCCTGTTCCTGAATCTGACTTACCCGTGAAATTGCCCTATGATGTAGAGTTTCGTCCAGACGGGGAATCGCCCTTAAAACGGTGTGATGCCTTTATGCATACCAAGTGTCCGATTTGTGGTCAAGAAGCCCTGCGTGACCCGGATACTATGGATACTTTTGTGGATTCCAGTTGGTATTTCTTGCGCTATCCGGATACACGCAACGATAAAGAAGTATTTAACAAAGAAAAAATCAACCGTATGTGTCCGATAGACATGTATGTTGGGGGCCAAGAACATGCCACAATGCACCTGCTCTACGCTCGCTTCTTTACCAAAGCATTACGAGATATGGGCTATTTGGATTTTGATGAACCCTTCTCTGCCCTTGTGCATCAAGGGATGATTTTGGGTCCAGATGGGCAAAAAATGTCTAAATCCAAAGGAAATACAGTCAATCCAGACCCTTATGTTGAAAAATATGGGGCAGATGTGGTACGCTTATTCTTTGAATTTGCCTTTTCATACACAGATGGTGGCCCATGGTCGGATGCGGGTATTGAATCTATGGCTCGCTATCTCAAACGAATAGAAGCTCTGTTTGAAAAAGCCGCTTCTTTACCCGATAAAGGCCCCGAAATCGGCAAGTGTGAAAAAGATTTGGACTTTGTCCGCAACAGCACCATCAAAGCCATTACAAAGGATTTGGATGCCATTCAATTCAACACCTCTTTGGCTCGGATGATGGAGTTCTTAAATGCTTTGAATGAGTATGTGCAAGGCCCTGTCAATAAAACATTCTTAAAGGAATGCTTAAAAATATATATTGTTTTGTTAGCTCCGTTTGCCCCACACTTTGCCGAAGAATTATGGGAACAAATGGGTGAAAATTATTCAGTTCACAACCAACCATGGCCGCAAGTCAATGAAGCCGCTTTACAAAAAGACGATATGGTAATCGTTATTCAAACGAACGGCAAACTGCGTGGTCAATTTGAAGTGGCCAAAACAACCGACAAAGAAACAATTATTGCCATGGCAAAAGAATCCATTAAAGATTATTTGTCCGACAAAGAAATCGTTAAGGAAATCTATGTGCCAAATAAGTTAGTGAACCTTGTTATCAAAGCATAAGGAACAAAACCGAAACAAAATCCCCCGAGTCATTTCAGGGGATTTTTTTTATTTCAACCTTGGTTTTTTGGGAATAAATACTTCCTCAGAATTAAACTCTGTGTTTGGCAGCCATGTTTGATTGCGTCCCAAAAAAGCAATTTTGCCCCGCACAATCAACTTATCCCCTTCTCGCCACATTTCACAAGCATAGACTTTGCCGCTTTTGGGATCTAAAATCTCGCCCCCTTTATATTTTTTGCCTTTGGGCTGTAAATCCCATACAATATCCAGCCCTTCAATTTTCGGGCGATCAGGTAATTTAGCTTCGGCTTCTTTCCTCCGTTTAATATAAACTAACCATCTTCAAGATGCAACAAAGCCGACAAACACAAGGGAATACAAATCAATGCCGGCCCCCAAGCTGCCAACACATAAGGCAAACTGCCCGACAAGCCCAACACATTGGTAATGCGTGACACAAAATACAGCAAGAATCCACACCCAATGGCCATCAAAACCTTCATAAAAGTCTTTCCTTGCCGATTACCGGACGACACTGTCACAGTCACCGCAATCATCAACATAGACAGCAAAAACACCGGAAAGGCAATCAGCTCGTGAAAATACATGGCATGCTGTTCCACAGAAAAGCCCGAATCCTTCAAAAAGCGAATGAACTTTGGAAAACGCCAAAACGACATTGTTTGCGGATCATCAAACTTTTCTAAAATACGATCCAAACTCAATTCGGTTGAAAATGTCTTTTGCTCTTGAATCATTGTTTCTTGCAACGGATTTAACACAAAAGCATCCGACATAAACATTTGGCCTTTTTCCAAGAAGGCTGTCTCACCTTCCGTTTGTTGCAACAACACCCCCTGCTCGTTCAATTCAAACACAGAAACATTTTTCAAAAGAACCTGTTTCTTTTCCTGAACAATTTGGGATGCCCTTAAAACCTGAACCCCGTTGGGTGTTTGCTCACGCAACCAAAAGCCATCCTCCGACCATACCAAAGGTGTAGAATGTGTAAAGCCCAAATTCTCCTCCATACGTTCATAGCGTCTGGCAGTCCAAGCCGTCACCGGACTCAACACCAATGTATCCATCATTCCAATCATCAGCACCACAATCACCAGAGGAGTTAAGATGTTCCACACCGAAAGCCCTACAGCCCGCATCACAATCAACTCGCTGGACCGATTAAACAGCAAACAAAAAATGATTCCGGATAACAAAATCACAAACGGCAAAACAATATGCATCATTTGGGGCGATTTTAATACAGCCATCATTAAGGCATCAAAAAAGCCGGCTGTTTCGCCTTTTGCTGCCTGACGCAACAGCTCAATCAAATCAAACAAACCCACAACAATCGCTAAAATAAGCAGCGTTGCGATAAAAATCTTCAAAAAGTTTTTAATTGTGTATTGTGTTAAAATCCATTTCATGTAGGCCATTATAAGCGATTTTTGCGGGATTGTCATCAAAAAAAACATAAAAATACATTTTTCTTAAAAAAAAGATTGACATTTGAAAAGAAGTAAGATAAAATACTACCCATACCGCAAAAGAGTGCGTAGCTCAGCTGGTAGAGCACCTGACTTTTAATCAGGTGGCCGAGGGTTCGAATCCCTCCGCGCTCACCATTTATAAGTCCTTGATTTTCAAGGACTTTTTTTGTTTTTTCGGTATGCAAGCTTTGGTGCTACCCATCTTCCAGAAAGTCCTTTAATTCCATGCACTTATAAAATTGGCACTTGCATAAAATCTATATCTCATCCCCCTGTGATGCAAAGTGTGATGCAACTGTGATGCATTCTTTCCACTACTTTAATCCATAAACGTAAAAGAAAAAATAAATTTACTTTGTTTTGATGAAACACACCATCTCAAAAAAGAGTGGCAGAAGGAGTTGGTGAATTAGGAAACAACCGCAACCAGTGTAATCAATGTGGTGGCACCACCAACGAAGATACTCATACCTGCAAATTCTGATAAAGCAATCACCAGCAAAACCGACGATTTTTAAATTCTTAAGGGCTTTTGATTTTTAATATATCGTTCAGCCATTATCATAACTTTCAAGTAATAGCCAGAAATATCAACTCTATCATGGTAAGAACAGAACTCCTTTTTGGTAATAGTCCGAGATTCTGTTTGATATATTTTACCATCCCATATCTTGCCCTCAACATTTACAGATTCTACAACATCTGCAAAAAGGTCCATCGCTTCATTGATATCCATTGCAAAAATACCAGTCACCTCTCCTTCTTGTAATTCAAAATCCGCTAGGCTATTTTCTGTTTTGGCCATGTATATGTGACAAAATTCATGATTGATATAAGTCCCCTGTATAATAACATTTCTGTTGATTCCCAAAAAAGTCTTATCCGTTAGATTCAGATTTTTTCCCAACTCCTCCTCTGCTTCACGAAATCCATCTATAGGCTTTTCGCCAGAGGATAAATGTCCACTTGCTGAAGCATCAAAAGTATTTGGTCCAATTCTGTTTTTAGGTCCTCTTAACTGCAAAAAAATCTTATTCTCTTTGGGATTTACCAACCAACATGCAAAGGTCTGATGCCACAATCCTTGTTGATGAATCACATCTATTGTTGTCACAAAAGGTTCCTGTGGTCTAAACTCTTCATCGAAAATATCTATGTTCTCCATGATCTCTCCTTCCGTATGCAAGACATTGTATCACGTTTATGTGTAAATTTCTATCATTTTTCAGTTTAAATGCAAATTATTAAAAATTGGTTAATTTTTGTTGATTTTTGTTTCAAAAATGTGTATAATACACCAACCATAAGTTTATCTTTTTGAGAAAGGAGCTTTCTATGTTACTCAATTCTGCAAAAAATACAGACTGGAAACTCATTAATTATAGAACTGTTGGGGACTTAATTACAGCCGAATTTTTACATGATCTTTACAACCAAGCTGAAATAGAATTAAATCCTGTTCATTTTCGCAATACGATGTGTGTTGTAGAAAATGGGATGTTTAAAAGTTACGCTCCACAAGAAGAATGGAATACCTTGGCAGAAGTACTGGGAGAAAATCTTATCCACAACCCAGACACAAGAAATGGCTTTTCTACCTATCTGGAAAGATCTCAAAAAGATTTGATTGAGCTTATTGATACACTCAAAAAACGCTATACACAGCCAACAAAACCCATTTCGGGAAAGGATACTTTTTATGACTTATCCCGTTTACATTTTTTGGCCTTAGACAGAATTTATGCCATCAATTTAGTTCAATTTGAACATGCCCTAGGGTATGCCATTGATAAAATGCTCTGTTTCACCAAACCGTTCCTTTGATGTTTGCAATAGCTCACCCTCACACGAAATCGTATCTTCTGTTTTAACGAGTGAATGTTGATTAAACACAAATTCTTTCTTAAATTCTTGAAAAGCCAAGAACTCATCTTTTATACTATCTAACATATTCTCCCCTCCCTAATTGTTGAAATATTACCAATTGATTGAATTCGAGGGCATCTTTTTTATACTCATCCCATCTAGGGTTTGTGCATTTTTTAATAATTTGTTCCGCCTGTTGTGCGCCAGTTAAATCGACAGCTTCTTCTGCTTTTGATGTACAGGCGAATAATAACAAAACTGCGAGTAATAATTGTTTCATGATGTTTATTCTAAATCTCGAAAAAGAAAATGTCAATAACTATTAAAGAGACTAAATAAAATATACAAGCAAAGTCATCGTGAAAATATGCCTGTGGATAGGTACAAAGCTATTCGAAAATTTTATGAAGATGCTGAACGTGAAATGCAGAGGAAAGAAAACTACGGTTTCTGGGAATAGAGAAAATAGTACATAGTTTTTTTATAATTCAATTTCTTTACCGGACCACAGTTGTGGTTCGGTAAATCTTTTTTATCAACAGCCCATACTTTGGGTACTTTTTGAGGGAATGGAAGTTTTTCTGTTTCTTCTAGCATAATCAAACATTCCTGTTCATTGGAAAAGGAGTCCTCATCCCATTGGATAGAAGTATAACGCGAATAATCACACGTTTTTTGGTAACAACATCTTAAAACAATGTATGTTTCTTCATTTTCTAATAATTCGCATGGATAAGTTTGTTTCGCTGGATATAGTAATTTAACTTTTCCGTTTTCATCGTTATAAACGGTAGTGATAGAATTTGGCGTCACAAACTCATCATGGGGTTGTCCTCCACCAACAGGCATTCTTTGATAAAAAATAGGATTTCTGAACCTCACTTCTTCTTTGGGCTGAAAAAGTGAACAGGCAGTCAAACTTAATAATAAAATCATTACAAGTTTCTTCATGAAGAACAGTTTAATTGTTTTATAAAAAACTGTCAAGAATTACAAAAAAATTTTTTGGGATTGGTAAATGGACGTGTACGAATTATGTGTGATGCGATACAATAAAAACTGTGATACAAAGTGTGATACATTAATTTGAATAAGTCGTCTGAAAGGGCGACTTTTTCTTTTATTTGCAATAGCTTTTACCAGTTCAATTGGTCTCAACACAAAAAACATCAATTTTCGTGGGCAATCGAACTCACAATCTTGAAAGTTGCTGATTTGTTTACATTTCACATTTTAGGCGCTGTTTGATAGCCTCCATGACATTCGAACTTTTAGAGCTGATTTTAAGCACAATTTAAGTACGGGCTGGCAGGTGGCGGCCGGCTGCTATCTGAAACATAAACAGCCTTTGGATCAGTTCAGATTACACGCATCAAAAATGGCTCAAAACTGACAAAAAACGCGTCTTCAGGAAGTTTTGGTAACGTTGACGACAGCATTTTTCACTAGAAAGTGTCATCGGTGTCAACTTTTAGATTTTGGTACTTTTTTGAACAAAGCTCATTAAGTATTCATTGATAACTTCATAAAAACAATCAGAGCAATGATTGTTTTTACCTCGTTATCCTACCCTGTTTTTATCCCTTTGAGAGCCACCAAATGTACAGTGATAAAAAATAACCCCAGCCGAAACTGAGGTTAAAATTTAAGGCATAGACTTAAAACTTAACTTTCATCCCTGTTTTGGCCGATGTCCTAGCCTCTTTGTCAATGTAGGAAATGAGAGAGCCATAGAGCGATAAATCACGATAGACATAATCAAATCCAGCCCGAATCACACCACGATTGTCAGAACGCTTTTCATCACGCAAGGTGAATGCCCCGTCCATACCATTCATGCCAACTTTGACACGGTACGGATCTGCAAATTCATGATAGGCTGCCATACCTGCGGTCAATTTCAAAGTTGTATCTTTATCCAGTTCTTCTTCACGCATGGCATACAAACCGATACCGCCTTCCACAGACAAGGTATTTTGGCTTTGGATATTGAGAGCGTAGTCCTTATCTTCTTCGTGTCCCCGCTGTTGATAGCCCAAGATATTAAATTCAGCTGATGGCTCTAACTTCCATTTACCAACAGTAATCGGGTATCTGGCTTCATTCATCAAACCGAACACACGCTTTTCAATCGTGCCATCATAACTTGTGCCATCAAAGCCACTGCGGTCATAGGTGCCACGGGCATATCCGATACGGGGTGAAGTCACCAAATTAAAGCCACCTGCCTGATATCCCCATGGCAGAATCAACTGATAGGATGTTTCATGACGGTCGTTATCCTCATGGGTATCATCAGAACGCACATCCGTAAAGGCAATCCCCAGACCGATAGATTTATTCCCATCACGTTTGTTAAACAAACTATATCTGGCATTGGAGCCTGTATCGCCCTTAAAGGCCATCGGACTCACCGAACCCGCCAAGGTAAAGTGTTGCTCTTTATTATGGAACAATTTTTCATTCATATCATAGTTGAGTTCCCGCATCATGGTCATATCTTCAAAGTTAAAGCGACTGAGCATATCCCGACCTGTCAGTTTATTCAAGCTGTTGGTCAAAGCCCCCATATTGCCAAAGCTTTTTAACTTATTAAAGAATGCTTCGTTGTTCCCCAAGGCGTAGTTTTTGCTCAAGAAATTCGACAAACTCTTATTACTGGTCGCAGTATCAAAACGCTTCATTGTCATCACAACATCTTTCCCATTTTCCGCCAATTTTGCATCAAACAGGGCTGATTCTGATACCAATTTTAGGCCTGTGGTATCAGCAGCAGAAATCATATCCTTTTCCGTGTAAGTTGTATTAAACCCATTTTTGACAATATCCGAACTGATGTTTAATTTCCCTGTCATTTCATTTTGTGAGATAAACTTTGCGTTTGATTTAGCAACTACATCTCCGCCTGTTTTATCAAAATTTATAGATGAAGCAGATAACGTGCCAACATTCACAAGGGAGGCTCCATTTAGATAAATGAAATTTTCCAATGCACCATTTCCCTTATAAACATAATCGCCAATCTGAATACTGCCCGTGTTGTAAACTGTAGTTCCGTTTTCGGCATAAATACCATATGCGTTTTCTGTCCCATTAATGATGATAGATCCCGTATTAACAACATTTCCACCTTTTGCATAAATACCAACAGCTAAATTGGCATTTGATGTATTGTTTAAGGTAATTGTACCAGAATTCAATACATTTGTATCATTACCAGCGGAGAAAATACCGATAGCGCTACCCGTTCCTGTATTATTGATTGTAATAATACCTGAATTATAGATTGCTGCACCATTATTATACATACCGACTGCTGTTCCGGAACCCGTATTTGTCATATAAATTGCATTATTTGCATATGGCATACTAGCACCTTTTGCAATAAGCGTTTCATTAGAGACCTGCTGTGCATTATTTCCAAACAGAGCATAAGAATTACCACTTCCCGTATTGGTAATTTGTATAATTCCTTGAGAATTCAAATATTCTGATATAGTATCTGCATATACGGTATGTACATTTTTATCCCCAAATAAGCCATAAACATTTCCATTACCTTCATTATAAATGTCTAACATGCCACGTCCGGCCCATGCAACGTCAATAAAACCGTCATCTAAACCACCTTGAGAATGGACACCATAAACATCACCATTCCCTTTATTGTGAATGGAAACCAAGCCTGTTCCGGAGTAAGCCCATGAAATACACATGTTATAAAAATAATCCTTACCAGTGGCCCACATACCGTAGACATCACCATTTCCTGTATTATCAATGATAATTTTCCCTCCCTCTTCCGCAGAAGCATTATCCATGTAGGCAATACCGTCACCCCACATACCATAAACATTTTTATCGCTTTTATTTGTAATGGAAATTAATCCATCACCTCCATCACCATCACCTCCATAACCATCATCTCCATAGCCATCACTACTATTCGTCATTGATGCGTCGATTTCTCCGCCATTCCAATAAAAACCATACACATTCCTATCTTCAGTATTATCTAAGGAAATTTTTGTACCATTATGAATACTATACTGCCAATAATCTGTTCCAACCTTTCCGACTAAATCCCCGGACCCGGCCGCAGAGACAGATTTAGATGAAACCCCACCCAAATTCAATGAAAGTGTTGACATTTTGCTATTCAAAGAAGCCAACGATACTGAGGCAAGAGCTTTTGGAGCCACATTACATGTTGTTCCAGAATATCCCCCTTTACATTCGCACGCACCTGTTTTTATGTTACAAACACCATGTTCTCCGCAGCTTGTACTAGTGCAGGCATTGGTTGTTGGGGGGATAGTACACTTTGAACCAGTATATCCTTCCGTACAAATACATGTTTTTGTTAATTGGCTATAAGCGCCATGGCGTCCACACTCTTCATCCTCAGAAAGTTCTGGATCTTCACCCAGTAGTTCTGATATTGGGAAACAAAATCCATCAAAACTTATTTCTCCATCTGGACAACTTCCTCGTGGCCAACATAAACCAGCGACATCTATCTCATCAGAAGTACAATTCCCAGCCCTCCAGCACTCTCCATCCATATAAACATAACCTGTGTCACAATCTCCTTGGGAGTAGCAGTCACCGTCAACAGAAACTTGTCCAGAAGGACAATCGGAGTGCAGTGATAGAACACATACTTTACCTTCTTCACAAATACAACCCTCTGCTGTTCTTGTCCCAGCAACGGAATGCGAATATGTTGGACATTCATGACAGGCAGGAGCCATTCCAAAATGATCTGCTGGACATGCCGTCGGATCTTTAATATATTGTCCATCAATTAATAAATAGCCATTGGTATCTTCTGGTTGTTCAATACATGTCGTGCCAGATAAAACATATCCACTGTCGCAAGTGCAACTGGACGTCACACCGCTCCCACTTAATTTACATGTGCTACAATCTGTTCCGCTCCAATTACCAGAGCACGAACATGATGTGGCGTCGCCCCCCGCAGAAGTTCCACCATTTAAACACGCCTGACAACTACTCCCATTATAATATTGAGACGTTGTGCAGGAAATGGGCGCTGTTTCACATAAATTACCTGTGTAACCATCTGTGCAAGAACACATAGCATCGCCTGTTTGTTCTCCGTGTCCATTACAATTTGTTACAGCAAAACAGGCAGTATTTGTATTTCCCAAATTTGTAAAACCACTGTTGCATTCACAGGTTGTATCACTTCCACCTGAGGAAACAGAATTAGCTGGGCATGACTGACAACTGCTCCCATTCCAATATTGGTTGGTTGTACAGGAAATTGTTGTTGAATCAATACAAGCATTTCCCGACCTTGTATATCCATCGTCGCAGGCACAATCTGTCACATGTTCCCCTGAAATAGGGCAAGTGTCACATAAATTCCCTGACCATAAATTTTTACAGGAACATTGGGTTGCACTAACTTGGCTACTTCCATTTTTACAGGCCAATTTTGTTACACATGCTCCACCAATCAAAGTATGTGTGCTGTCACAACTGCTACAATTTGTGCTGGGGTCATATCCTTCATTGCAGGTACACACACCTGCACCTGTTTGTGTCCCATTATTACAATTCATTTCAGCGACACAAACACCCCCGATTTTTGTGTGTCCACTGGCACATGTATCGCACAATTTTAATATATCATCACCAGATTTACATGTTTTGCTATGGGTATAGCCAGTTGGACAAGTGGCGACATAATTTGTTCCACAAGTTGTGGCTGTATTACACAGTTCATCGCCTGTCCAACCCGCATTACAGACGCAAGAATCCCCTTTTTGAGAACCATGCGAAGTATTGCAGCCCTTTGTTAGATGGCAGGTATTTGTTCCATATTTGTCATAGTTTTCGGCACAATCAGAACAATTTTCACCCCTGTATCCTGTGTAGCATTGACAAACACCTTCCGTATTCTTTGAACCATGACCAGAACAAGCAGTAGGGGAGCTGTGTCCACCACCACCGCCACCACCACCTGCGGCCAAAGCAATCCCGCCACCCACTAAAGCGGCTACCCCAACGCCAATTCCTACCATTGCTGCCGTGGATAGACCTGTTTCTGTGGCAATAGTTCCTGTCGTCCCTGCAGTTGCTGCTGTTGCTGTTTGTGTTGAAGCCCCAGCATAGGCAATTTGTCCAGAATTAACTGCTTGTGCCCAGTTTGCATATCCTTGATTAAACTGTGACACTATTTCTGCAGGAATCTTATTAACACAAGGATGTGCAGTTGTCGCCCCTGCCTGTTTTAGTATTGCAAAAGCTGAATAATCTTGCCGATAAACGGATTCACAGAGGGCTGAGTTGCCGTATTCGTCTGACATATTCACGGAATGTCCCATGGACTTTAATTGTTGTAGGGATAACAAATTACCTTTATGGGCGTGATAATAGAATGCTTGTCGTAGCGTCATCTGAGAGCCTGCAAATGCTTGGGTTGTTAACCCTAAGGCAATTAGTCCTGCACATATTTTGCTAATCATAGGAACCTCCCGCATATTATGATATCTAATACCATTGTACATAAACCAACGATTAAATCAACTAATTTTTTCACTTTTGATAATTTTCTGCTTTTTATGTTTCAAACATCAATAAAATCAATATGAAAGTAGTAATATCAATGACTTTAAGACACTCTTTTACAGGATGATTTTTCAAGCTTAGTCACAATCGTTCTATTAAATGAACAAATTTTAACCACTCAAAAGAAAGGAAAAATATGGAAGTTTATGGTTATATTCGTGTCAGCTCCAACAAACAAACAGTGGCACATCAACACTTTGAAATTCAAAAATTTGCCAATTTAAATCACCTCAATGTTGATAAATGGATTGAAGAAACGATCAGTAGTCGTAAAGCACTCAATAAAAGAAAGCTCGGACACCTACTCAAAAACATTCATTCAGGCGATATTTTAATTACCACTGAAATATCACGTCTCGGTCGTTCACTGCTTGAAGTGATGCACATTTTGGAAACCTGTCTTAACAAAAGCTGTCAAGTATGGACGATTAAAGAAAACTATCGCCTTGGAAATGATATTCAGTCCAAAGTGATGGCGTTTGCCTTTGGAATCAGTGCTGAAATAGAGCGACAACTGATTTCACAAAGGACAAAAGCAGCCCTTGAAAATGTGAAAAACAGCGGTAAAAAGCTCGGTCGTCCATTTTCTGCACAGTCCAAAAAGCTAAAACTGACGAAAAATACGCGTAAAATCCAAAAACTTTTAAGTGCAGGCGTGAGCAAAAATAAAATTTCCCAAATCATGGGTGTTCAAAACGCCACCCTCAGACGCTTTCTGAATAGAACAAAATTGAAAGAAAATGAATCAAAAAAGTGACATCAATGACACCTTTTCTTTCAGTAGAAATGGAAAAATATGGTTGCAGCTCATCTGCCTGAGTTGATTAACAAAGCTACACCAGCACAAAAGAGAGAACTTCTGAATCTTGTGTTGACTGATTGTACAATCAGCGGACAGAAGCTGAATTATAGTTTAAGAAAACCTTTTGACAAGTTCTTGATGTCAAATAAGCCTTCAGATTGGAAAAGCATCTCAGTTGATGATCTTCCTGATATCAAAGACATCAAGTACAGCGTTGAAAAGATTTCAGAAAGACTAAGCTGACGTTTTTTAATGCACAAAAAACGAATCGTATTATCAATATATTGTGTTGTTTTTTCAAAAAATGACAATATATTGTGATTATTCAATAAAAAATGCCTTCTTTTTTCTTATAAAAATCAATATGTTATAAAAAACATAAAAAAATATGAAAAAATCTATTGAATACAAAGAGATATTTTGCTCTAATAAACACAGCGAAAGGTCTTATAAACCCAACGCTGTGAAGATGCTAAAAGCTACCTTTTTGTAGAACAACTTAAATTTAGCTGACTCATCTTCAAATGTCAAGGAGTATTTTTCAATAAAGAAGAATATGAGACTTTGGCAGGTTAATTTGTATGGAGTAAGAAAAATGAAGAATCTGAAACAAACAGGAAGAAGAGCGGCAAGCGCTGCTTCAAAAGTTTTGCGTAGTAGCAGTACTGGCAAAGCGAGTAAAGCAGCCGCAGGATCTGCATTAGCTCAATGTCCTTATAAAAAAAGAAAATAAGAAAATTGAACTTTTGTTTAATAGAAAGGTTAGATGGCGATCGCGTCTAGCCTTTTTAATTATGAGCAATTAGCCTGGCTCACGTTCGGCAAGATACCCCTCACCATTTTTCCCTTTTTGAGGAGATAAATACACCTTTTAGTTGTATTTTTATAGTTTTGTTATTTTTTTAGTTGCAATTTGTAAAAAATACAGCTATAAGTATAGGTGAAACAACTTTAACAAAGGATTGAAAAATGTTGATATGCAAAAATGTAATTGTGAACGGCAGACGCACCAGCATGCGATTAGACAAAGAAACTTGGCTCTCGCTGAGCGAAATCTGTAAAACAGAAAATACCAACCTACACGCCCTGTGTTCAAAAATTGAAAAAAACAAAGGCGAATGTGGCCTGTCCGGTGCGGTCAGAACTTTTGTCCTCACCTACCTGCGCCAACTGTTGCAACAATACCGCCAACAACTGGAAAACCACAACCATTTATAAAAAAAGTTTCTCCTTGTACACTAAGAGGGACACGCTATAAGGAAATGGTATAGCCTTAAATGCAAAAAAATGTTCAATTGTTCGATAATTTCCAAAAAACATGAAATCCTAAAATTGATTTTATCGAACTCAGTCGTTGATGGAAAAATCTTTATTTTTCAATAACAAAACCCTTCGATAAATTGCTTTTTTTCGAAGGGTTGTAATGCTTGGTACAGCACACTGAACGAATACCGAGCCAAACATTTAGCGGATTTCAAAAAGTTGGCACAACAGGTGGACCTCCTGAAATTTTAATTCATACTATGATAACAGATAATTTAGAAGCAAAAAAAGCTATTTATGAATTTCAAGAAAATGCTATTTTAATTTTGCGTAATAATTCTTGTTTATCAGTGCCATTGATATAGAATCGCTATTACACAACGAGGCAACATAATTTTTTGCTTCGTTTGTTAATAAAACTTGTTCAAAATTATCAAATCCATATTTTTCTTTTATTTGCCTGAACTGATTTGCAATTTGTCCTATACTATGCGATTTTCCGGAAATTGTAACTGAATTTGGATATTTTACTTCTTGTTCAAGTGGAATATCGTGGATTTTTTTGTAAATCTCATCTTGTCTGACAATTAAATCAACAGTTGGGGCAATTTCAGCAAACGTTTTTATTTTTTGACTGTTAAATTCTTTGTCGGAAACCCCAGGCATGCGTTGACGAACGTGTCCCAGTTCATGCAAAGCAATGACACCTAATGGGGCATATTGTTCTCCTGTTTTTTGGGAAAGTTGAGTATCTAAATTGATTTGTAATTGCCAATTATTCCATTCATTGTCGATGTCACAACAAGTTGTTATGCTTCTGTAAAAATCTGTAGGTTTAGAAAATACTTCTTCAGGAGAGGTGCCATATTTTTTCAGTTCATCTCGTAGCATTTTATCCCCTAACAAGTCAGCCTTTTGACGATCTTCTTGTGGAATTAAATAAAAAGTTACTTCTGGTTTATAAATAGCCTTTGAGAAAATAGACCAAGCAGCTAGATTTTCTTCCATTAACTGTTTGTGAAATAGAGCATATTCGCCGAGAAATGGAGACTTTTCATCAAAACAACCTGGCGTTGTGTTTAAAGATACCTTATCTTTATACTTCAGTAATTTCTTTAATGCTAAGTAGGTTTTGAGTGTTTTTGGATTCTCTAAATCGATTTTCTCTTGGGAAGCAATTTGATCAAAAACTTGTGAATAATAAGATTTAACTTCATCAACAAGAGACGTATTTGCCAGTACTTCTTTGGCTTTTTTGCAGGTATCTAGAAATAATGACATATCCGGTTGGTACTTTGTTTTCCGATAATCTTGAGCGCCCTCAGCTAGCTTAGAAAGTTTTGCAGGCAAATTCATCACAATTTCCTCCGGTATAATGTATTAATCATGTCTAAAATTATACCATTATTTATTATAGATGTCAAGCGCTTAAAATGGGAAAAAGTAAATAAATATAGCACTTCGATTATTATTTGATAAGTCGGACTTGAAATTGGTATAAGTAATTGATTTATAAAGAAATAATTTTTAAGAGTTCGATAAATAAGAAAATAGGCACTTTCGGAAGGGGGAAAAATCGAACCAATATAAGCTCTTAGAAACAAATAAAAAACAACTCCCGAAATGGGAGTTGTATGTTTTGGTACAGCGTGCTTAACGAATACCGAGCTAATAATATCAAAGAAATTGATGAGTTGTATCGTTTAATTGAAAGCCTTTCCTTTCAATCACAACTTGAACAAGTCATCTAAACCTGCCCTTAGGGCCAGCGGTTGGGTTTTAACTTTTTTGATTGCTTTACATTAATGATTATGATATATTTTTTTATATTGATCAACGAGGAATTTATGATACGCAGAAACATCCTATTATTTAAAATAACACAATTTTTTGGTGGATTGTGGTTTTTGGCGCCATTGGCTATTGTTTATTTTGAAACAATAACACAATCATATGCTGTGGCTATGTCTGTTTTTGCCGTTTCATCACTTTCTACCACATTTATGGAAATTCCCGCCGGTTTATTTTCTGACAAAATAGGTCGGCGAAAAACATTATTATTTTCTCCATTACTTATTTGTTTGGCTTTTTTATTATGGGCATTGGCAGGAAATTTTCACTATTCGTCTTTATTATTCATCGGGGCTTTTTTATACGGAACCACCGATGCTGTTAGGTCTGGCACAGATGAAGCTTTAATCTATGAAACAATGGAAGAATTGGGCGAACAAGAAAATTTTAAAATCCAATATGCAAAAAGTCGTGGTTGGGGACAAACAGGTGCAACTGTTAGTGCTATTCTGGCTGCTTTAATTACATACTACTCCTCACTACAAATATTAGCTTGGGTCTCCATTATTCCGTTTATTGCACAATTAATCGCTGTATGGCTTTATATTGAACCAAAACGCTCACAAAAACCTAAAAAAGCAAATTCTTGGATCAATTTTCAACTGGCTTTCAAGAAATTATGGCAAAATCGGAAATTACGTTTTTATACAAGTATTGAAATGATTGATACTGCTTTTGGAACTGCTACCTTTCGCTTTGAAGGTGCATATTATCAAACATTGATAACACAATGGGGCGTAAATATCGTCCGTTTTTCAAAACATATTTTAGGAATAATCGGCTTTTTTATTGTTCCATATTTTCGTAAAATTAATATCGTTAAACTGTTTTTTGGTTCAATGATTGGAAACGCTTTTGTCAGATTGATTGGAGTAATTTTAAACAACACCTTTGCCCCTTTTATTATGGCAACCGTCAGCTTGTTTTATGGTACAGAAAGAACAAGTTGTGCCAATATCATGCAAAATGAATTTTCACCCGAACAACGTGCAACAATGAAATCCATCATTTCTTGTTTATCAAGCATTTTTGCTGCATTTGTGCTTATCTTAATGGGATGGATTGCGGATGTTTATGGCTCCAGAACAGCAATCTTAACAGCAATTTTAGTAAAGATTGCCGTCATTATCAGCTCTCTCATTATTTTAAATAAAAAAAAGTTCGATAAATTGAAAAATGAAGCCTTACAAAATCGAACTATTACCGAACCAATATAAGCTCTTAGAAACAAATAAAAAAACAACTCCCGAAATGGGAGTTGTATGTTTTGGTACCTCTGGCCGGACTTGAACCAGCACTCTATTGCTAGAAACAGATTTTGAGTCTGTCGCGTCTACCAATTTCGCCACAGAGGCTTTTTTATTGACAACGCTATTATAACAAATTATAATACCCGTGTCAAGGAGAAAATTCATGTTTTTCAAAAAAATTATTCCAACCAGTATTTTTATCACCGGAGCATCCAGCGGTTTGGGGGCCAGTTTAGCCATAGAATATGCCCAAAACAATGTCACTTTACACCTGTGTGGCCGCAATAAAGAACGCTTAAAGGAAACACAAAAAGCCTGTCTGGCAAAAGGTGCAACTGTTTATACCTATACTTTTGATGTCACAAACCAAGAAGAAACAGAACAAGCCATCCAAGAAGCCTTCAAAAACAAACCCATTGATTTACTTATCGCCAACGCTGGCGTCTCGGCAGGCGTTATCGGTGACCACGAAACAGGCCCTGCCACCCGAAAAATTATGACAACAAACATCTTCGGCACACTCAATACCCTGTTGCCCGCCATAGAGCTAATGAAAAAACGCCATAAGGGGCATATTGCCATCATCGCTTCATTAGCGGCTTATCGTGGCATGGCAAGCTGTCCTGCCTATTCGGCAAGCAAGGCAGCCATCAAAGCCTTAGGAGAAGCCTTATATGGACAACAAAAACCAAATGGTATTCATGTCACCACCATTTGTCCTGGTTTTATAGAAACACCTTTAACCGACAAAAACCGTTTTTATATGCCATTTTTGATGAAAGCTGATAAAGCAGCCCGAATCATACATAAACGCTTAAATCACGCACCCGCCATCATCGGCTTTCCAGCCATTATGGTCTTTGCCACATGGCTTGGCAGCTGTCTGCCGGCATGGATTGCCCTGCCAATTTTTGCCCGTTTGCCAAAAAAAGAAAAATAACTTGTAGACATTCGCAAGATTTTAAGATAAAATAACGCCAAAACAAGGAGTATCTTATGACAAAAGAACAAAAAAAAGAATGTAAAAATTGCAATGACTGTCAAAAACATCAACAAAAAGCCTTTGAGCTTGAAGTAGATGAGGAATTACACCAAGAACGCCTCAATAATTTTTGGAAAAAATACCGCTTTGTTGTCTATGCAATAGTCGTCTTAATTTTGGCAAGCACAGCCGGCATACAAATCTATCGTTCCGCCCAACAAAAAATCCGCCTCACCGAATCAGATCAATTTGAAACGGCAGTTGTTCACATTTTCAAACAAAACCCAACCGAGGCCAAACCGATTTTAACAGATTTAGCCAACAACGGCCGCACAGGATATAAATATCTGGCCCGTTTGGAATTAGCCGGCCTTGCCGCTCGTCAAAATGATATCCCAACAGCATTGGCCGAATTCAGCACTTTAATGAACTCAAACGCCCCTTATGAATTAAAGGCCGTTGCCACCTTGTCCTATGTGGGGCATCAAATAGATTCGGGTGACCCAACAGCTTTAATGAAACAGCTGACACCATTTTTAAGTGACAGTCAGTTTGTAGGCATCGCTGCCGAATTGGCAACTGTACTTTACCTGCGGGATAATAACGAAACACAGGCATTGGAAATGTTGAAAAAAGCCTCTACATTACCCAATTTATCCGAAACAATCAAAACAAGATTAAACGCTTTAACACAAATGATTGAAAGCAAATAAAAATGAAAAAAGTCCTTGTCCTTTTACTTTCAAGCACCCTTCTTATTTCTTGCGCTGATGACAAAAGGTATGCCCCAAAAGAAGGGCGCATAAGCATTTTTGAAAAGGAAGCAGTTCAAACAACCACTGCACAAGTAAAAATAGCAAACCCCATTCAAAACAAAACATGGATAATGCCTTTTTACAACATTCAAAATAATCAACCAAACCTTATTGTCAATCAAATAGATAAACCAATTTGGGATAATCGTATCAGTAAGGCTTCACAGCCAAAGAACAATACCCTGCCCACCACATTGGTGAATGTAGATGCCATTTATCAACTGGATAACAACTATGCCCTTACAAAAACCGATTTGCAATCTGGCAAACAATTGTGGCAACTCAATCTGGCAAAAAACAAACAGGGGCTATCGTTGGCACTTAGCAATAAAACCGTATTGGCTTTATCCACAGACGGTGTTTTAACCGCTGTCTCGTTAGATGGCAAACAGCTCTGGCAAAAAGATTTGCAGGTCACAACTCGGGCTCCATTGGTGGCAGACAACACATCTGTCTATTTAATAACAACACATAACCAGTTTATCGTGTTAAACATACAAAACGGCAACGAACTGTGGCGTTATCAAACCACCAAAACAAATACAGGTTTAACCACAATGGCCCCACCAGCCAAAAAAGACAACATTCTTGTCGTTCCTTTTGCCACCGGAGAAGTCATTGCTTTTGATGCCGACTCTGGTTTATTGACATGGATACAAATGCTTGTGGGAAATCGCCCCCAAGATTTAACACAAATTCCGCAAATTGCAGCCGCCCCTGTCATTGACGACACCACAGTTTATTTAACAGGCAATGCAAACCTGACTGCGGCATACGATTTATATTCAGGTGAAACAAAATGGACAAACGACTTTGCCTCTATTATCACCCCAATCATAAGCGGCAACACATTGTTCCTTATTACAACAAATAATGAATTGCTAGCTTTGGAAAAAACAACAGGTAAAATCTTTTGGCGAAAAACCATACACCCCGATGAAAACACAACATGGCACAGTTTAAGCCTTATCAACAATCAATTGGTATTGACAACAACAAATAAAATGGTGTTCATCAATGTTGAAAACGGACAAACAGAACAAATAAAGAAAAAATCGGTTTATGCAAAACCAGTTGTGGCCAATGGATTCTTAACAATAACAGACAAAAAAAACAATATACAGGTATATTAAAATGAAAACAATAGCACTCGTTGGGCGTACAAATGTTGGCAAGTCCACCCTTTTCAATAAATTATGTCATAAGCATATGGCCATTGTTCACGACCGCCCCGGTGTCACCCGAGACAGAAAAGAAGCCGAAACAACTTTGGAAGATAGACCTGTCCGCTTAGTGGATACCGCAGGATTAGAAGACACAACCACATTATCCAAAGCCATGTGGCAACAAACAGAATTGGCCATTGAAGAAGCTGATATTATTTTAATGATAACAGACGGTCGCACAGAAATCAATGCCCTTGACTTAAAATTGGCAAAACAACTTCAAAAAACAAGCAAACCTGTTTTTTTAATTATCAATAAATGTGAAGGCGTGGCCCAAACAAACAATCTGGGCGAGTTCTATCGTCTGGGACTTGGCACACCCTATCCCATATCGGCAGAACACAATCTGGGCATTAAAGAATTGATTCAAGAATTAAAGCCCCTTTGCCCCCCCGATTCAGAAGAAAAAGAAACAGAAAAACCTTTACATTTGTCCATTGTTGGCCGCCCAAATGTTGGCAAATCCACTTTGGTGAATAAATTGATTAAACAAAATCGTCTTTTAACGGGGCCCGAAGCCGGAGTCACTCGGGATGCCATCACTGTTCCTTGGGTTTGGCAAAATAAAAAGATTTTGCTCACCGATACCGCAGGCCTTCGTAAATACGGCAAAATTGATGATGAATTGGAACGCATCTGTGGTCAAGAAACCAAAAACGCCATAGACTTTGCCGAAGTAGTCATTTTGGTTTTGGATGCCCACCAACCATTGGAACGCCAAGATTTGGCCATCGCTGGCACCGTGTTAAAAGAAGGGCGTGCCTTGGTCATCGGCTTAAATAAATGGGAAAATACGCCCAACCAAGCTGAAGTCTTAAAAGAGTTGAAAGCCCGTATGGCGGAATCCCTTCAACAAGTAAAAAAAATCCCCATCGTCCCCATTTCGGCCAAAAACGGCATGGGTCTGGATAAATTGATGGGCGAAGTGTTCCGTATGTATGACTTATGGAACAAACGCATCCCAACAAATAAATTGAATAAGTTTTTAGAGATTTTGAAAGAAGCACACCCAACACCATTGGCCAAAAACGGCCGCCGTGTTCCCATGAAATATATGACACAGGTCAATGCTCGTCCGCCTACCTTTGTAATTTTTACCAGTAATCCGGACAGCTTGCCCGATTCCTATATGCGCTATGTATCCAACGGATTGCGATCCACTTTTGGGATAGAAGGCGTTCCCATCCGAATTCATTTAAGAAAACGGGAAAATCCTTTTGAAGAAAAAGCCAAAAAAGACGCACAAAAGCCAGCCCGTCATAAAAGGCCGAATACCAAAAAAAAGGCTTAATAATCCATCCGTGGTGGTAAATGGCGCAACCGCACCATATAGGGTTTTAACATCTTATCCCGACTGATAACATGGCCCACAAACCAAACCGATAAGAAGGCAATGGTTTTTTGTGCCAAATCCAATTTTTTGCCCCTCGTTTCTGCACTTTCATAGGCTTGGCGAAACTCTGAGATATTTTTAATAAATTGTTGATGCGCCTGCATATGGGCCATAATATCCGGAAAGTTCACTCGTTCCATAATATCCTCTTCATGAGAAAAATGGTTGCGCACATAATCATAGCACGCTTCAAACATCTCGGACATATTGTCCAACTCACGCCTGTGTAAATCCATGGTTGCATTATTGATAACATCCAAAAAGGCTTTGTGTTCATCATCCAATGGTGGATAATCCAAACTCATTTGCTCTCGCCACGCAATCACCGGCATTTGTCCCCCTTTTCTTGGTACAACTACACATTAAACAAGAAATGCACAACATCTCCATCTTGCATTATATAACTTTTTCCTTCTTGACGCAAGTGTCCTTTTTCTCTGGCCCCACTTTCGCCACAATCGGCCACATAATCGTTATAAGAAATCACTTCCGCCCGAATAAAACCCCGTTCAAAATCCGTATGAATAATACCCGCTGCCTGCGGTGCCAAAGTTCCTTTGCGCATTGTCCAAGCGTGTGCTTCCTGTGGACCAGAAGTAAAAAATGTTTCCAATCCTAATAATTGATAGCCGGCCTTAATCACCCGAGACAGACCAGTTTCTGCCAAACCAATGGTTTCCAAGAAATCAGGTTGCTCTTCAAATGGCAATTGAGCAATTTCCTGTTCTATATTGGCCGAAATAACCACCGCACTGTTGCCTTGATTTTTGGCCATCTCAATCACCTTGTCGGCATAGGCATTTCCCGTTGCAGCACTGGCTTCATCCACATTACAAACATATAACACAGGCTTCGCTGTCAAAAGGCACAATTGATGAAAGAGCTTTCTTTGTTCGGCATCTTCTGGCACAGCCAATCTGGCCGGCTTACCCTCACGCAACAATTGCAAAGCAGGTTCAATCACCGCCACCCACTGTTTGGCCTCTTTGTCCCCCGTCTGAGCCTTTTTAGCCACACCAGCCAAACGCTTTTCAAGATTTTCCATATCCGCCAACATCAATTCTGTTTCCACGGTTTCTGCATCCCGAATAGGATCAATAGATCCTTCCACATGCACAATATCCGTATTTTCAAAACAGCGCAGCACATGAATAATGGCATCCACTTCACGAATGTTGCCCAAAAATTGGTTGCCTAAACCTTCGCCCTTACTGGCCCCACGCACCAAACCGGCAATATCCACAAACTCCAACTGAGTTGGCACAATTTTGGCTGCCTTATCAATTTTTTGAAGCGCATCTAAACGGGCATCCGGCACCGCCACCCGCCCCACATTGGGTTCAATCGTACAAAACGGATAGTTTGCAGCCTGAGCATTTACTGTTGCTGTTAAAGCATTAAATAAAGTAGATTTTCCAACATTTGGAAGTCCAACAATACCGCAATTAAATCCCATAAAAACTCCTTATGATTATTTTTTTGGTATTATGTAATAAATTGCTTCAAAAGTCAAGGTGTTAAGTTATACTTTTCGCATCAAGCACAAAAAGAAACCATCAGTCCCCGTTCTGTATGGAGAATATCTTTTTTGGAACACAACTTTGTAATCTTGATGCTCCTTCAAAAAAGCATCAATCTGATGTTCATTTTCATCCAAAGTAAGCGAACAGGTAATATACGCCAAAAAGCCATTTTCGGCCACATATCCTTCGGCTCGTTTCAAAATATCATATTGTGATTGAGTAATGTGCTTCAACTGTTTTTCGGTTAAATGAAACCGCATATTGGGACTTCTGCGCCAAGTCCCTGTTCCCGAACAAGGGGCATCCACCACCACATAATCAAATTGGCGCACAGGTTCGGGCAATTTGGGTTGAATTTGAATGATATCAATATGCGCCCGAGTTGCCCGCTTTACAAGCTCAAACAACTTTTTCACAGTGATGTCATAGGCCCAAATAAGGCCTTTATTGTTCATCATCTGGGCAAAAATCAAAGATTTGCCACCCGCACCGGCGCAAAAATCAAACACTTTCTGTCCAGCCTTCACCCCAATATCCAAGGCAACCATCTGCGCCCCTTCATCTTGCACTTCAATCAAGCCCTCTTTCCACGCTTTCGTACAAGTGAGATTCGTGTAAGTTGGCAAAATAAGCCCATAGCACGAATGTTCACAACAAAGCGTTTCAATACCCTCATCCGCCAACATTTGTTGAACTTTTGTCCTATCACCAATTGCCCGCAGCACAATGGGGGCATGGGCAAGCATTAAAGGTAATTCCTTTTCTGGATTGGGTAAATGAGATAAAAACCACTCAGGCACTTCCCACTTAACAAAATCGGGCATAGCAGATTCATCCAATGATTCCCGAACAAACAAGGCAACCCTCTCGGCCCAAGATTTGTTTGGATAGGCATATTTCAAACGCCCCATAGCCCGCACACAACACCACACCAAATCCAACAAATCTCGTTTATCTTGGGCTTGAAAGTGTTTATGTGAAGCAATATAAGTATTGATAAGTTCGTTGGCCACAGCCGGTTTTTTTTCAATCCGTTCCAACAAAACAGCGGTATGTTTTTCCAAACTTTCAGGGGTCATTTTTCCTCAACCAAAAGGTTCATAAAGTTTTGCTCTTTACCATTCAAAAGCAACGATACATTCTGTGCCATTTTGTCCACAACCAAAGCCAAGTGATCTTGTTCCTCTTTTGATGGGCGAGCAAGCACATAATCAGCCGCATCAATAGATTTATCTTGATCCACACCAATCCGCACACGCATATAGTTTGGCCCGATATGAGCATCAATGTTTTTTAAGCCATTGTGGCCGGCCGCACCGCCCCCAACTTTCACTTTCACCTTGCCCACTGGCAAAGCCAATTCATCATGAAAAACAATCACATTTTCGGGTTTTAACTTATAAAAAGATAAAGCAGCCAACACCGCCTCACCCGACAGATTCATATATGTTTGTGGCTTCAAAGCAATCACTTTGTGGCCATCAATTTCCCCCACAGCAATCAAGCCTTTACCGGATTTTTTCCAATCATTAAAGGGAAAGCGGCGAACAATTTCGTCCACCGCCCAAAATCCCATGTTGTGACGGGTAAAGGCATATTCCGAACCAGGATTGCCAAGCCCCACCAACAAAAACATTTTTCTGCTCCTTATTTTGTTTCGGCAGCAGGTGCTTCAGCGGCAGCAGCAGCAGCCCCTTCTTCGGCCACTTCTTCCTGAGCTGTCACAATGGTCGCCACTGTGAAATCTTCTTGAGCTGTCAAAACAACGCCTTCTGGCAATTGCAAAGCAAAAGCATCAAAAGAAGTACCCACTTCGGCCTCAGACAAATCCACAACAAATTCTGTTGGGATAGCATTTGCCTTACATTTCACTTCCACCGTACGATGCACAATATTCAACACACCGCCCTTTTTGATACCAGGACACACATCTTCGCCTGTAAAGTGCAAAGGAATATTCATTGTCAACACAGAGTCAGCAGAAATACGCAAGAAATCGGCATGAATAGGACGATTGGACACAGGGTGTTTTTGAATATCTTGACACAACACCAAGTGTTTAGAACCATCATCCAATAAAATTTCATATTGACGAGTCCAAATACCTTTTTTGTTCATTTCAGCAACCATAACTTTTTCTTCCACAGAAATCATTTCAGGTGCTTTTTTATCTCCGTAAATCACAGCTGGAATGGAACCTTGAAGACGAATCGCCCGAGAGGCCCCCTTGCCGGCTTTTTCACGTTTTGTTGCTTTAATTTGTTCAGCCATAGTAAAAAATCCTTTATATTTTAATAAGTTAAACGAAAGATCCTCCTCCAGGGGTGAATCACTTTCGGCCATTCCAACCTTGGAACAACAGGCATATACTATCACATTTTTACCCAAAAATCAAGCAAAAAAAATCCCCCGATTTTTATGTCGGGGGAAGTTTTTACCAAGGAAACCGGACTTAGCGGTCACTTCTGCCTTTTGTTGGCAAGCGACGGCTTGTTCCCGTTGCAATGGCCGACAATTTGGCTCTGAATCCCGTACGCACCTTTGTTGTGTCATTCGGTTCT
>JAZUQR010000022.1:0-35083 GCA_045605805.1 Alphaproteobacteria bacterium
TTTTACAGGTTTATTTTTTTGAGGGTGGGGTGGTATTGCAAAAAGAGTGATTTTTGTTCATAAGAGTCTCCTTTTCTTTCAAAAGAAGCTAACATACAAAAAGAAATAATGCAAGATTTTTTTTGATAAGAGAGAGGGGCAGGCTTATCTATTGACTGACCCAAACCACCCGAGCCATCCAACAAATATCTTCGGGCAATAAAGAAATCATGGCGTGTTCGGTGTTTAAGGATTTTAATTCAATTTTTTTGGCACTTTTATGGTGCAATTCCTTTACCATTACCTCACCTGTGGTCAATTTGACAACGATTCGGTCGTTGATACGCACTTCCGAATCAGGTTGCACAATCAATTTATCGCCTTCACGATACACAGGTTCCATGCTGTTGCCTGAAACTTCCAAAGCATAAACCCCTTTTGCCACTTGGATGGGAAACTCAATACCATCCCATTCGTCCAAAGATAAAGGATGCCCGTCTGAATCAAAAAAGCCTTCACGGCCTGCCTTGGCCAGCCCTAATAAGGGGATAGTATATTTTGGGGCAGGAATAGATTGTCCGGCAAACTCCATAAACTCAAAAACAGTGGTGTTTGTGGCTTTTAACACCTTATTCATACTTTCTGTGGAAGGCCACCTTTTGCGCCCATCAGCCCCGATTCGTTTTGATTTGTTAAAGCTGGTAGGGTCTAAACCGGCTTTTTGGGCCAAGGCCGATAAAGAAAGTCCTTTTGCATGTGCAAGATTTTCTAAACCAACCCAGATTTCTTGATATGACAGATGCATGATAAATCCTTTCACTTTTTAGTTGTGGCTATTTTATAGCATATTATTTTTGAAATGTCAATAGGATTTTTTTCTTATTTTACTCTTGACAAAACATAAAAAATGAATTATGTTCTGGTTTTGTTCTCATATTTTTAAGGAAAGGGGGTAAAAATGAGGAATAAATACCTATCATTTGAAGAAGGTCGGGAAGTATTGACATTTAATTCGGCCGAAGAAGCATGGTTTTGGTATTGTTTATGTGAACAAATGGAACGGCATAAAGGAAAAAAATCTGCTTCGTCTGTTGTGCGTCCGTGTGAGGCTTCGGATATCGTTATTGCGGTTAAACGATTGGCTCAAACAGGGCAATTAAAAGCCAAACATATCAAGGTGTTGTCTAAATACGGTTTTTGTCAAGTGCCGCCTCATCCTCATTTTGGGGATAGTCTAAAAATTTGCGAATTGTGGAAAGAAGCCTTGGGCTTTTTGGGGGATATTTTGAAGAAAAAGGGAATTGTGACAGCATAAAAAAAACAAAGGAAATCAAATGATTAAAAGTTTTTTATCCGTAGGTTATCGGCCAGCATTTGCTTATGTCGCTTTTGGTGGAGAAGTTTCGCATTGGTGGACAAAGTTTTTGAAAAAAGGCTTTTACCATTGTTTTCTAATTTTTGGAAACGGGCGAGAATGGTATATCATTGATCCGTTGATTCATTTTACGGATTTGATAATTGTAAAAACACAAAATATAGAACATTTTTTCAAGGAAAAAGGCTATATTTTAGTGCGGACAACGCCCACTGTTCCCAATAAAATAAAACTGAGTTTGCGCCCCTGCACATGTGTGGAAACAGTGCGCCGTTTTTTGGGGGTTCAAGACAAAAAAATATGGACACCGTATCAACTTTTTTGCTTTTTAATGAAAAAAAAGGAAAATAATCCTTGACATTTTCAAAAAAATATGCTATACTGTGTTCCAGTTAAAGGGGATAAGTGTATCCGATAACAAAAAACCACTCTCTGTGTGAGGGTGGTTTTTCTATTTACAATTGAAAGGGAGACAAAATGACAGACATAACACTGTTATATAATACATATAAAAAAGCCTTAAATGAAAGAAGTTTTTGGGAAAGCACATGGCAAGAATGCTATGAATATGCATTTCCGCAACACGAATCGGTGTTTTCAAATGTGACCAGCAAAACGAATCGCTTGTTTGACGGCACAGCACCAGATGCGGTTGATCAGTTAGGCGCAACCATGTTGTCACAATTGACACCACCATGGACAAAGTGGTTTTCTTTAACAGCCGGTTCAGACTTGACCCAAGAAGAACAAGCCAAAGTTGCGCCTCTTTTAGAGCAAATCACCCAAAGCCTTCAAAATAATCTGGACAGAAGTAATTTTGCCATGGAAGTGCATCAATGTTATTTGGATTTAATCACAGCTGGCACAGCTTGTTTGATGTTTGAGGAAGCACCGTATGGCTGTGGTTCTGCATTTCATTTTACGGCTATACCCTTGTCGCAACTGTGTCTTGCAGAAGGACCAACCGGACGCTTAAATCATATTTTCCGAACAATTGATTTGGATTATGACAGCTTTGTGGAAAAGTTTCCTCTGGCTCATCTGAACAAAGAAACAGAACAAAAAGCCAAAAAAGAAAAAGTTGTTTTGCAAGTTATAGAGTGTGTCCAGCCGAATGCACATGGCACCTATGATTACACAGCCTTTTTGAATCCTGATTGCCAACAAGTCACCAATAGCGGCGAGATGGTATGCTTAAAAGAAAGCACATACGAAACCTCACCGTTTATTGCATTCCGTTGGCTGAAAGCACCAGGGGAGGTGTATGGCCGTTCTCCTGTGATGAAAGCGTTGCCGGATATTAAAACGGCAAACAAGGTGGTAGAATTGATTTTGAAAAACGCCACCATCGCTGTGACAGGAATCTGGTTGGCCGAAGATGACGGGGTGTTAAACCCTGCCAATATCCAGCTGACCCCTGGTGCGATTATTCCAAAAGCGGTTGGCTCAAAAGGCTTGACGGCTTTGGAATCCCCAGGCAAGTTTGATGTATCACAGTTGGTGATTAAAGATTTGCGTGAACATATTCGTCATGCCTTATTGGGTGATAAGTTGGGGCAATTGGACAGCTCTGCCAAAATGACAGCCACCGAAGTGAAGGAACGCACAGACGATATGTTGCTTGTTTTGGGGGCCACCTATGGGCGACTTCAAACAGAATTGTTGATGCCTTTAATTGAACGGGCAACGGCTTTGTTGCGCAAAAGGGGTGAAATCCCTGATTTGTTCATTGATGGGCGTTATTTGAAAATAACCTATCAATCTGGTCGCAGTGAAAAACAAGCCGAAAAAGAAGCCGCAAACGCTTTAACATGGTTGGGTGAAATTGCAAAATTGGGTGAAAATGCCTTGGCAGAAATTGATGTACCAGCCTTTGTCAAATGGTTGGGCGAAAAATTAAACATTCCAACGGCATTGTTCAAATCAAGCGAAACAAAAGCCCCATTCATTCCACTATCACAAACACTTTAACAAGGAGAAAAAAATGACACAAGAAATTGAACAAAAAGAAAACACACCCAAAGTTCCAGAAAAGTTTTTGGATGAAAATGGTGAATTAAAAACCAATGAATTGTTAAAATCATACCTGACATTA
This sequence comes from Alphaproteobacteria bacterium, assembly GCA_045605805.1. GTDB lineage: Bacteria > Pseudomonadota > Alphaproteobacteria > CAAHEQ01 > UBA3637 > UBA3637. The sequence goes on from JAZUQR010000022.1 coordinate 3,450, forward strand.
GAAAAAAAGATGTCGGAACCAAAAGCAAGCGAAAAACAAATACCAAAATCATCTGCCGATTATCAAATCACAATCAAAAATAATCTGATAGAGGCCGACCCACAGGTGAACGAAATACTGTTTCAACATGGATTCACAAACGAACAGGCCCAAGTGGTGTATGATTTGGCCACAGACCGTATTTTACCCATGATGCAGGCCATGATGGAAGATGTGGCGGCAGACCGTGAGTTGCAAAAGTTGGAAGAAGCCTTTGGAGGTTTGGAACAATTCAACACAATTGCCCGACAAATCTCGGCATGGGCAGAAAAAAATCTGTCTCCAGAAACATTCAACGCATTGGCAAAATCAAAAGACGGCATTATGACAATGTATCAAATGATGCAGACCAATTCGGAATCTCCCTTGATTCAAGGAAAAGGCCATTTGCCCGAAAAAGATGATGAAGCCAGTTTGAAAAAATTGATGCAAAATCCAAAGTACTGGCGAGACCAAGATCCGGAGTTGTTAAAACGAGTGGAAGCCGGATTCAAACGCCTGTACGGGTAAAAGTTTTATGGACAAGTTGAAAAACCCCATAAAAATCAAAAAAGGCGAAGGAAACTTCATAACCTGAAAAAACTAAAAAAAAACAAATATAACAGAAAGGAAAAAAATGACAACAAATACAAAAGGCATTGATGCCTCTTTTATTAAACATTTTGAAGCAGAAGTTCATACCGCTTATCAACAACAAGGATCTAAATTGAAAAAAACAGTTCGTTTCAAAGACGGTATCACAGGGGCCAGCACCACTTTCCAAGTGATTGGCGCCCAAAGTGCCAACCAAAAAACGGGCCGCAACGAACAATTGACACCGTCGTCTGTCACGCATGAACCAGTGGAATGTGTTTTGTCCGATTGGTATGCCGGCCAATGGGTGGATAAATTGGATGAATTGAAAGTTGGGCATGATGAACGCAAAGTGTTGGCCACAGCGGGAGCCTATGCATTGGGTCGTAAAACAGACGAATTGATTATTGGGGCTTTATCGGCCGCTACTCAAGAAGCAGGCGATGCCACACAAGCATTGACAAAAGAACGCATCTTAAAGGCCTTCCAAATGCTGAACACAAATAATGTGCCAGATGATGGGGAACGCTATGCATTGGTTGGGCCTGCCCAATGGAATCAATTATTGAATTTGGAAGAGTTTTCCAATGCCAACTATGTGGGCGAAGAACATCCGTTTATCGCTGGCTCTGAATCCAGAAAATGGATGGGCATCAATTGGATTATGCATACAGGCTTGCCTGCGTCGGGAGCCGAGGCTGAGGATACAACAACCTGTTTCATCTATCATAAATCCGCAGTAGGATTGGCTGCTGGTCAGGAAATTGTCACCGACATCACATGGCATGGCGATTATGCAGCCCATTATGTGAATAATATGATGAGCCAAGGGGCATGTTTAATTGACAACCAAGGTGTTGTAAAAATGGTTTGCATCAACAACGAATCCAATGCTTAAACAAAAAAACGAAAAGGTCCTCCTGTAAAAACAGGGGGACTTTTTTTATAACAGAAAGGAAACCAAAATGACTTATACAAAAATAGATTTATGCGCACGGGCATTGGTAAAATTGGGCGCAAGCGCAATTGCCTCGTTTGAGGAAGAAACAGCCGAAGCCCAAGTATGCGCCCAACTGTATGAACCAACTTTGGAAAGCCTTTTGGCCGCCTATCCATGGCGGTTTGCATTGAAAAAGACAACTCTTGCCCGATTGATTGACAAACCCTCTGCTGATTATCAATACGCTTTTCAAGTACCAAACGATTGCGTGCGGGTATTATCGGCCGGAAATGGTTTCAAAAGTCAAGGGATTGATTATAAAATCGTTGGCAAGACCTTGCATACAAATGCAAACAAAGTAATCATTTCATACATTTCAAAATTGGATGAATCAAACTTTCCTGTGTTTTTCTGTAATGCATTGATTGCAAAATTGGCGGCAGAAATGTGTTTGCCTTTAACAGAAAGTACAAGCCGAACGGAATATATGTATAAACGATTTGAAGAAGAATTGAAAACGGCAAAATTGACCGACAGTCAACAAGATATTGCGCCTTGTTTTCAAGATTTTTCGTTGATTGAGGTGCGCCAATGACAAATATCTTTTCAAGTAAAACTAATTTTTCTGCGGGAGAAATCTCCTCGGATTTGTTGGGGCGAGTGGATTTAAGCGCATATGCCAACGGGGCCTGTTGTTTGAAAAATGTGTTTTTGGAACCCACAGGCGGCATTCATCGGCGCAGCGGTTTGCGCTATATTGCCAACACAGGGAAAACTGGTCGCTTGATTGCCTTTGAACAAAAAGCAGAAGAACGCTTTTTGTTTGTTATTCAAGCAGGGGAAACAAAAATCTATCAACACGATATTTTGATGCAAACCCTTGAAACACCGTGGCAGGAAAATCAATTATCCCAACTCAATTGGTGTCAAGTGTCGGACGGCATTTTAATTGTTCATCCCAAAACAAAACCATATAAAATAAAATATCAAAATGAAAGATGGGTATTGGAGGCATTTTCATTTTTAACCGAACAAGAATGTATCCGTCAACCCTATGTCCGTTTTTGTAAGGATGAAGTGACAATGTCGTCGTCGGGGTGTGACGGTGAAGTCACTCTTACAGCAAGCAGTGATGTTTTTGAACAAAGGCATATCAATGAACAATTCAAATTGGCCTCTGGCTATGTGCAAATCAAAAGCGTGGATAGCCCAACCCAAGCCAGAGCAATCGTGAAAAAGAAATTGCTGGAAGGCGAGAATATCGGTGCCAGCACAAAGTTGGAAGCAACCCGAAGTTGGGGAGAACCCGCTTTTTGTGAGGAAAAAGGATGGCCACAAACGGTGTGTACTTATCAATCCCGTTTGGTTTTTGGGGGAAGTCCGTCATTGCCCAGCACATTGTGGTTCAGCCAAACCGGTGATGTGACAAACTTTGAACAAGGGTCTGGTTATGATGCGCAAGCCATAGAATTCAAAATCTTGTCAAACCAATCCGACCATATTGTAGCCCTTTTTGCGAATCGACATTTGCAGGTTTTTACCACCAGTGCAGAATGGATGGTTTCGGGCGATCCTTTAACCCCAAGCGATATTCAGTTAAAGCGTCAAACCCAAGTTGGCAGCAGGTCGGATATCTTTGTGCCACCGTTAGGGATTGATGGGGCAACCATCTTTGCGGCCATCAATGGGCGTGAAATTCGTGAGTTTTTATTTTCGGATTTGGAAGGAATGTATCAAGCAACGGATATTTCTTTGTTGGCAAGGCATTTGATTCAAACCCCCATAGATATGGCCTATGATAAATATGAACGCCAAGCCTATATTGTGATGCAAAATGGGGCGTTGGCGGTTCTAACAAGTTTTCGGTCAGAAAATCTTCAAAGTTGGACACAACAACAAACAAAAGGGCGTTTTTTGTCCGTCGCAATTTTGGGACAGAGGGCCTATTTTCTTATCAATCGGGATGGGCAATATATACTGGAATGTTTTGATAAAAACCTGAATACAGACAGCGGTGTGCTTGCCTTGTTTGACACAGAGCAACAAGAAATATCAGGCTTGACACATCTGGAATCAAAACAGGTGGTTTTAACATCAGACGGTGTGGTGCTGGATAAACAAACGGTTCAAAATGGCAAATGTGATTTAAGTATTGCCGGTAAGAAAATTGAAGTCGGCTTACCCTTTGAACATCAAGTGACACCTCTGCCACCTGTTGCCGGTGCAAGCAACGGCAATGCGTTGGTGTCCAGTTGTCGTTTGGTGCGTCTTGTCTTGCGCTTGATAGATACACAATCGTTGGAAATAGACACTGGCGCAGGCATACATCAGGAATTGGTGCCAAAGTTGTTGGACTGCCACCTCAACAAGCCAATCCTAAGCCAAACAAAAGATGTTGTGTTAAGGTGTTTAGGATGGGTCAGAACACCAACCCAGCCTTTGTGGGAAATCAAAGGGTCAAATCCGCAACCGTTTCGGTTGGTTTCTTTAACAAGTGATATAAAATTAGGAGGTTAAAATGGGCGCAACAACAGCCGCAGTTGTGACAGTTGCAGCCGTTTTGGGGTCAGCTTATTTTCAGCATGAACAAATTCAAGCAGAAAAAAAAGCCACGAAACGAGCAAATGCATTGGCACACGAACAAAATAAAATAGAACAGGAAAATCAACAGGCAATTTTGCAAGAAGAATTGCGTAAAAATAGAAATCTTTTGGCTCAGCAACAATCAGCCTATAAAGCTAAATTGGGAGCCAGCGGACTCAGCACCACATCCGGTTCAGGTCAAGTGGTTTTGGATACCATGCAAAAAGAAGCGGATATGGAAGAAAAATACTTAAAACAGCAAAATGATTATACATTGAAGCGGTTAAACACAAACCTGAAACAAACAAATAACAGAAATTTGCTGAATTTAGAAAAGTTGAAATTGAATACGCAAGGAAATCTGTTTAATGCCACAGTACAATCCATCAAAACCGGTGCAGGCAGCAATCAATCTGCTCAGATAAAATAAAGGAGAAAAAATGCCCGATAAAGAAAATAATTTATCCGAGGCATGGTCTGATGATTTAGAAAGTGCGCTGAACGATTACCATGCGTTTCGTACGCAAGAAACACCGTTGGAAGCCAAAGATTTTACCGCCTATCATAACGCCTGTAAAGCCGTTTTGGCCCACATTTTAATGATAAAAAAAATGATGAACCCAATGACCCAGCAAAATCCTGAAACGGATTTTTTGAATTTATTGGAACAAGCACGAAAGGCAAACCATGAAGAAAATGATGAAAACGATTCCTTTGATTGATTTTGTCTGGATTTGGAATCATCAACTGAATCTGAATCTGCCTCGTCATCACAAAGCCATTTGTCGTTTTTTGGAACGCATTTGGAACCATGATAAACGGGGATTGTTGATGGCGTTTCGGGCTTGTGGTAAATCCACATTGGTGGGACTTTTTTGTGTATGGTTGTTGCGCCATAATCCGGAATTACAGATTTTGATTGTGTCGGCTGATCATTCGTTGGCAAAAAAAATGACACAACATATCAAACGGATTGTGGAATTGCATCCGTTGTGTAAAGATATGAAACCATTGCATCCGGAAGAATGGGCATCTGATTGTCTGTCGGTTCAAAGGCAAAGCACGGGCCGTGATCCGTCTGTATTAGCCCGAGGATTGAACGCCAATTTAACAGGCTGTCGGGCGGATGTGATTATTTGTGATGATGTGGAAGTGCCAAAAACATGTGACACAGGTCCAAAACGCCAAGAGCTGAAACGCAAATTGGAAGAACTGGAATATGTTTTAACACCCAAAGGGGCTTTAATCTATATCGGCACGCCTCATACACAAGATACTCTGTATAATACGCAGGATGGATTTTTGAAAAATTGGCCACTTTTACGCATTCCTATTTTGAATCAAAAAGGGGAATCTAATTGGCCGGAAAAATATCCTGTGGATAAAATTATGTTGATGAAAAGCCGAACGGGAAAAACAAAGTTTCAAAGCCAAATGATGTTAAAAGCCGTCAAGCCAAACGAAGCCCGATTGGATGTCAGGCGTTTGCTGTTCTATACAGACGAGCTGAATTATCACGAAGCCAACGATTCGGCCACCTTAAAAATCGGCAATATACCCATGGTATCTGTGTCGTGTTGGTGGGATCCGGCCTTTGGTTCGGCCAAAGGCGATCACAGTGTGGTGGCCTGCGTTTTTTCTGATGCCAATGGTCATTATTATTTGCATCGTGTGAAAATGTTAAAAGTGCCACCACAAACCGAAGCTGCCGGCTATCAGTGTCGGGAAGTGGTCAATTTTATTCGGGAAAATCATTTGCCGGCCATCCATTTGGAAACAAATGGGATTGGCAAGTTTTTGCCCGCCCTGTTGCGTCAGGAATTGAACCGAGCAAAATTGGGCTGTGCTGTGATAGAAGAAATTGCCCGTACACGCAAGCAAAACAGGATTTTATCTGCCTTTGAGGTGCCACTTATGAATGGCGCATTATCTGTGCATACAAGCGTCAAAAAAACAACTTTTGTGGATGAATTACAGGATTTTAATCCCTTTGCCCCAAAAGGACATGACGATGTGCTGGATTCTGTGGCAGGCTGTTTGTTGGCCGAACCTGTTCGCTTGAAACGCAATGCCTTTGTGCGCTTAAATCGCCCCAAATGGCAAGGAAATTATTAAAAAAAGAAAGGATAAAACGATGACAGAATTAGAGATTTTTGCAAAAACTGTTTTTGGTGAAGCCCGTGGCGAAAAATTGTCTGGCATGGAAGCGGTGGCTAATGTCATCCTCAATCGTGTCAAACATGCCCAAAGAATTGGCAGCTATTGGTGGGGCAAAACAATTGAAGAAGTATGCTTGAAACCATTTCAATTTTCGTGTTGGAATAAAAATGATGTCAATTTTGCACTTTTACAACAAGATTTGAAAGACAATAAAGTGTATCAAATCTGTGAAAGAATTGCCAAACGGGCGTTAGCTGGCTTTTTGCCGGATAACACCAAAGGGGCCACGCATTACCATGCAGATTCAATAAATCCTTCGTGGGCAAGATGTGCCGTTCCATGCGCCCAAATTGGCCGTCATGTGTTTTATGCTTTGTATTGAAAGGAAAAAAAATGCCAAGTCAAAATCTTACAATGGAAACCGGCAAGTTGATGGCAACGGTGTCCAACCTACAAAATGAACTCGGCCATATCAAAAAAGAAATGCATACATTGAATAATCAAGTGATGAAAGTGCATGATGATTTGATTGGTTTTATGGGCACAGTTCAAACAAAAGGCAGTTGTGAACATATCCAACGGATTTTGAAATCAGACTATGTCCAACGCAGTGAATTGGCCCCCTTCAAAGCAATTTTGGGGGCTGTTTCTTTAACAACGGTCACAGCCATCACTGTGGCCATCTTAAACCTTATTTTGAAATGAAAGGAAAGAAAATGATTCAATTTATTATGACTTATTTTAATGATATTTTGGGTGCCATTACATCCATTATTGCTGGGGCCAGTGCCTTATCAGCCATCACGCCAACAACAAAAGACGATACCGTTTTGAAAAAAGTGAAAAACTGTTTAGATATAGTGGCCCTAAATATAGGCAATGCCAAAACGGCAACAGCCTAAACAAGTGACCGGCGGCGGGCTTTTTTCGGGCCAAAAGTGTGCCAAGATTCTCCTTCATCAAGTAAAAGCACAACCCCGTCTGCCGGTTGTAATTTATACACAGGTTCGGATTGGGAAATATAAGAAATAAACTCGGTCAACCCTGGTAATTCGCCCACAATCATCACACAAAATAAAATGTCGTCCAGCTTATGAATCATCTCTAAAATCCGATAATCCGGTGCATCATATAACGAATCTTTGTACAGAATATCCGATTTTCCCAAAACTTCGTCCAACAAATCCAAAGTTTGATGCACATACAAAGTTGGCGAACATAAAATTAAATCAGGCATTAAAATGGGATTTTCTTTTAATTCTTCCAACAAAGTTAAAACATCGTTGATGCCCTTTTTGGAAAGTGGTCGTTTTAATTCATTCAAAACGGGTGCTGTTTCATCAGGCGACCCAGCCGCCACAACATAAAGAATCCTATTTTTCTGTTGATGCATAAAATCTCCCCTTGTATTGTTCAAAAGATATAGGAAGATTTTGTCAAAATTGCAATCTTATTGAACGATGTGCGTGTTTTTTTGTGAATCCGCAAGCTGTTCCTGAGTCACCGCATTTATTGGCAACTCTTGCAAACGATTTTGTCCCGTAATAATCCGCCAACTTTCAGAAAAGAAATAGGCTGTTTTCGTAATGCTTGTTTGCGGCTTGATACCCCAAATGGCCCACAGCAAAGTAAAACCAATTCCTGTCAACACGATGGTGTTGATAATAAGGTTCAAAGTAAACTTTATACACTTTAATAATTTTTCCATTGAAAAAAACCTCTCTTTTATTATATACTTTTTAACAAAAGAGAAGAAAAATGTCAAGCGAAGAAATAATTAAAATTGAAGAATATGAAGTGCATCTTGTCAAAAGCAAGCGGGCAAGGTCGGTTTTTTTGAAGCAAAACTTAAAAGGGCAAATTGTTTTAGTCTGTCCTACTCTGTGTCATAAACTGGTGGCCATTACCTTTGCTGAAACACAAATAGAATGGATAAAAGCTCATATTGAAAACGGGCCAAAAGAACACAGATTCCAACCCAATGATGAGGTGATGATATTGGGTAAAGTCTATACATTAAAAAGAGGTAAAAGAACAGAAGTTTTGAAAAATGAATGGATGATATCGGGCGAAGAAAGGTTTTTTCACAGGCGGGTATGTTCGTTGGCGCAAAAGCAATTGCTCAGCCATATCCAAAACAAAGTAAAAGAATTGACGCAAGTTTTGCAAGTGAAAGTGAAACGCATTACTTTGCGTAATACCTCATCCCGATGGGGCAGTTGTTCGTCCGAGAAAAATCTCAGTTTTTGCTGGAAAATTGCCTTTGCGCCCATGGAAGTGATAGACTATCTTGTGGCGCATGAGGTGGCCCATCTGGTTCAAATGAACCACAGCCAAAAGTTTTGGAAATTGGTGGATACATTGACAAATCATCGGGAATATGCCGAAAAATGGTTAAAGGAAAACGGCCGTTTCTTGCAAAGCATCCAATAAAAATACATAAAATATCATTTCTTGCTTGCTTTTTATGAAAAGTTAATATATGGTTAAAGAAAAAGGAGGCAATCGTGCATATTTTGTTGATAGAAGATGATAAAGCAATGAACCAAACAATTTCCACTTTGTTAAAGCGTTCAGGGATGACGGTGGAATCTGCGTTGAAAGCCAAAGAGGGGTTGGAACTTCTTAAAATATATGAATATGACTTGATTATCTTGGACTTGATGTTGCCGGATATGACAGGGGCAGATGTCCTGCGCAGTGTGCGTGCCTTGAATATAGCCACCCCCGTTTTGGTGCTGTCTGCCATTGAATTGGCCCAAAAGAAAGTGGAATGTCTGGCCCTGGGCGCAGACGATTATGTGAATAAACCTTTTAATGGTGAAGAATTAATTGCTCGGGTCAATGCTATTGTGCGGCGCAGCAAGGGTCATGCCGAAGCGGTGGTCAAAGTTGGAAAAATGTCCATTGACCTGAATACAAAAGTCGTCACAGTGGCGGATAAAATCTTGCCTTTAACAGGAAAAGAATATGCGCTGATTGAATTGTTGGCGTTAAAAAAAGGTTCAACGGTAAGTAAAGAACAATTTTTGAATCATCTGTATAATGGCATGGATGAACCGGAAGTAAAAATCATAGATGTGTTTTTCTGTAAAATAAGGTCAAAAATTAAAGAATTGTCTGATGGGGAAGATTATATCACAACCGTTTGGGGGCGGGGTTATATTCTTCAAGAATCTCCACTGAACTAAAATCCACAAAAAAAAGACCCCGAGAAATCGGGGCTTTTTTGTGAAAGGAAAACCAAATTATTTAATTGGTTTTTCTGTAAACTCAACATGCTTACGAGCCTTGCGGTCGTATTTGCGCACTTTCATCTTTTCAGTATGTGTTTTTGGGTTCTTTTTTGTAATGTAAAAATACCCAGTACCTTCTGTACTGACAAGACGAATTTCATTTTTAACAGTCTTTTTTGCCATAGTTATTGCCTTTGCTTGAAGTTAAAACTGGCGTTATTCTAACCTTTTTTTTTGTGCTTGTCAAGAAGATTTTTTGTTTTTCAAAACTTTCTTTACCCACAAAGCCAGATGTTGTGTCAACAAAGCACGGTGAACAGGGGATTTAAGTTTCACTAAATAAGGGGCAAAAGCAATTTGATAGGCTTCATGTTTCGTTAAACAATCCGATACCCGATTTTGTAAATAATGTTGCCAGCTGTCCCCGCTTAAAAGGGCAATTTTTTTGCGTCCGTCCGCTAAAATAGCCACCCTTTTTAATAAAACGGATAAGGCTTTTAAGTAAGGGATATCATCTGGATAAAGGGTATCAAAATCGTTGATTTTGCGAATCGCATACCTATCTGGCCGATTGTGCCACATCCGATAAAGAAAAATGCCCAACAAAAAAATAAGCAAAATAAGCCCAAACAAAATCCACCAACCATAGGCAAGGGGCCAAAAATCCGGCTTATCCATCAAGTGAATATCTCGCAATCCGGATAAATCAATCTCACCCATGAACGCCCCCTTTCCCAAAGCAAAAACGAATCAGTTCATTCAAATAATCCGAATCGGTTGGAATGGGTAAATAGCCCCAACCGTATTTTTGGGCCGCCTTTTGAATGACAGCCTGTTGATTTTGCCATTGTGCATGAAACTTTTGACGCATCTTGTCATTCAAAGCCGATACAACTAAATTGGATTTTCCGTCTGAAAAAGGCAGAGTATCTTGTGGTAAATTGGCCTCTAATTGATCATAGATAGAACAAAATAAAAAAGTATTTTTTTCGCTGAAACGGGATAAAAGCACAAGGTGCTGATCGGTCAAGTCGTGAAAATCGCTGAAAAAAAACAAAAAAGAACCAGCCGGAATCATCTGCCCCAATAAGCGCATAGCCTTATCCAATCCGCCCGCAGTGGCCTTAAATTTGTCAGGATTGGCCATCTGATTCAATAAAGGCATTAAAGCATTGGTATCACAATCACCACTTGTTAAAAGACCGTTATCAGTCAGCAAAAGAGAACCGATTTTGTCATGTTGATGTTCGGCAATAAAAGCCATAAAAGCCGTCAATCTGGCCGCAATCACAGCCTTAAAAGCGCCATGCGTGGCAAAGAACATAGAAGGGCGCAAATCCACAACAAAAAAAACAGTGCGTTCTTTTTCTTCTGTGTATAGTTTTGTAAAGGGTTTACCATATTTGGCAGTCACATGCCAGTCAATCTGCCGAATATCATCCCCAGGTTGATACACCCGCACCTCTTGGAAATCAAGGCCTCTGGACTTAAAGGGGGAAAAAGTGTTTCCCGAACCAGTGAAAGACTTTTTGCCGGTTTCAGGCAACAAAAACAAATCAGCTTTTTTGCGTAAAGCCACCAAATCTTTCAAAAGAATCTGTGTGGGATGAAAATGGGCCGTCACTTGTGCCTCCCTATGGCATTGGAACTCGTTCTATAAGCATATCTAACACTTCATCAGGCGTAATATGTTCGGATTTAGCATCAAAGGATAAAATAATACGATGACGCAACACATCATGAATCAAATCCGTCACATCCGAAGGGAAAACTGCTTCATGTCCGTTTAACCAAGCATTCGCTCTGGCACAAATATCCAAAGCAATTGTGCCACGAGGACTGGCCCCATAGCGCAAAAGACGGGCAACATCGCTGTCATAACGATTCGGTTCCCGAGTGGCCATAATAAATTGAACGATATATTCTTCCAATTCGGGGGCCATAGGAATGTTCAACACTTCCTGTCTGGCACTGAAAATAACAGATTCTTTAATTTTTTTGAATGGAGGAGGGGGAAACTTTTTTTCTTCGCCTTGAACCAATTTCAAAATCTTGCGTTCGGCTTCAATATCCGGATGATGAATAATCACATACATTAAAAAGCGGTCCAGTTGAGCCTCAGGCAAACGATAAGTCCCTTCGTTTTCAATGGGGTTTTGGGTGGCCATCACAGTAAATAAATCAGGCAAACGATAGGTTGTGTTGCCAATGGTCACTTGTCTTTCCCCCATAGCTTCCAACAGGGCCGATTGAACTTTTGCAGGTGCCCGATTGATTTCATCAGCCAAAATCAAATTGTGAAAAATAGGCCCCTTTTGAAAATAAAACGAACCGTTTTCAGGCCGATAAACATCACTGCCGGTCACATCCGAAGGTAATAAATCAGGTGTAAATTGAATGCGATGCGCTTTGGATTCAATAGTTTGAGATAAAATCTTCACAGCCTTCGTCTTGGCCAAGCCCGGTGCGCCTTCAACCAATAAATGCCCATCACACAGTAAGGCCAATAAAAGCCGATCCACAAGGGATGCTTGTCCAATAATTTGGCTGTTGATATAAGTGCGTAAGTTTTGAAAAATTGTTTGTAGTTCTGTCATGGGACCCCTTTCTTTTATAACTTTAATATAACGCATTTGAAATAAAAAGCAAACTATTTTGAAAAAAAGACTTGACTTGTACAACTGTTAAACGATATATATTTTCAAAGTTCGTGTTTTAATTGTATTTTTTTGAAGGAGAGGAAATGAAAAAGACACATCTGATTCGGCCGGCTGATGCCAAAGAATATATTGGTTTTCAATTTCAAGGTTTGGTTGAAACATTGGAATTGTTTGACTACCAAGGGGTAGCTCGGGTTGTTCGTGCAACACAAAGTATGTTTGATGAAAGTATGCCGGAAGTCCATAAAGAGCCAAGCCCAGATTGTATTTTGTTAGAAGGAAAATATCACTCAAGATAGGGGCTTTCTGTCACAAATTGCATTTTATTATTTTTTGTGCTATACTGATTAGCATGAAAATACTCACTTTCGGTTGCAGAATGAATGCCTTTGAATCGGCGGTGATGTCCCGCCTTGCAAAGGATATCCCCGATAATGTGGTGGTGATAAACACCTGTGCGGTCACAGGCGAAGCCGAACGCCAATGTCGGCAAGCCATCCGTAAAATCAAGCGAGAAAACCCCGATGCCATTGTGGTGGTCACAGGATGTGCCGCCCAATTACATCCCAATGAATATGCCGAAATGCCCGAAGTGGATAGGGTTCTGGGCAATCATGAAAAACTGAATGCAGCTTTGTTGAAGGCCTCGCCAAAAGTGGTCGTAGGAGATATAGAACAACCCTTTGATTTGCCGATTGTCACCGATTTTGAAGGCAGAAACAGGGCATTTTTACAAATCCAGCAAGGATGTAATCATCAATGCACTTTCTGTGTGGTGCGTTTTGCTCGTGGTAAGAATAAAGGTCTGCCGCCTCAAAAGGTGATAGAGCAAGCCAAAGCCTTTGCCAAAGCTGGTTTCCAAGAAATTGTTTTAACGGGGGCAGATGTGGCCTCATATCCTGATGGGCTTGTGGCTATCACAAAACAGATTTTGACAGAGGTGCCACAAATACAGCGGTTGCGCTATGGTTCGTTAGATCCGGCAGCATTAAAGGATGACTTTGTCCAAATGGTGCAAGAATGCCCAAAGGTGATGCCGCATTTTCATCTGTCCATTCAGGCGGGCGATAATCTGGTGTTAAAAAGAATGGGGCGTCGTCACACTTTTGAAGGGGTGCTTGCCTTGATAAATAAATTAAAATGTGTGCGCCCGAATGTGGTTTTTGGGGCCGATTTTATCACAGGTTTCCCAACCGAAACAGACGAACAGTTTGAACAAACCATGCGTTTGGTGGAACAGGCAAACCTAACCCATTTACATGTGTTTCCATATTCGGCACGACCGGGAACACCGGCAGCCAAGATGCCCCAAGTTTCCCTGATAAAACGCAAAGAACGAGCCGCTACCTTGCGGGCATTGGGGCAACAAAAGCAAAGGGCTTTGCTTCAAAAAATGGTGGGCAAGAAAGTGCCGGTTCTGGTGGAAACAAACCAAACCGGCTGGACAGAAAATTATTTACATGTTATATTGAACGACAAATACCCATCGGGGCAAATCGTTGAAGTGTTGATAAAAGGAGTGAAAGACAATGCGTTGGTTGGATAAATTAAAACAAGGCTTAAAGCGCACCGCAAATGTTTTAAGTTTTTCTTCTGTGGATACCGAAGAATTGGAAGAAGCCTTGATTATGGCGGATATGGGGGTGGACACAGCCACAAAATTGGTTCAAAAAGTACACTCACAAAAGCCCGAAACGCCCGCCCAAATGCGCCAGATTTTGAAGCAGGAGTTGCTTGAAAAAATTGAAAAAGTGGCCCGTCCGTTGATATTGCCAAACACAAAACCGGCAGTTGTTTTAATGATTGGGGTCAATGGGGCTGGTAAAACAACAACCATCGGCAAATTGGCCGAAAAATATACAAGCGAAGGGAAATCGGTTGCCCTTGTAGCAGGCGATACTTTCCGTGCCGGAGCAGTTGAACAGCTTCAAAAATGGGCAAATAAAACCGGTTCTGATTTTTATGCTGGCAGCCCAAATTGTGATGCGGCAGGCCTTATTTTTGATGCCATCAAATCGGCCAAAGAAAAAGGCACAGATATTGTATTTGTGGATACAGCCGGTCGGCTTCAAAACAGAACGGATTTAATGGACGAGCTTAAAAAAATTGTGCGTGTTATCCAAAAAGCTGATGCCGCTATGCCCCACGAAACCATTTTGGTTTTGGATGCAACGGTGGGACAAAATGCCTTGTCACAAGTGAAAACATTTCATGAAATGTGTTCTCTGACGGGTTTGATTATGACAAAACTGGACGGCACAGCCAAAGGCGGTGTGTTGGTGGCATTAAGTGAAACGAATCTGCCGATATATGCCGTTGGCGTGGGGGAACAAGCGGATGATTTGAATGCATTTTCCGCCCAAGAATATGTGGAATCCTTGCTGGGGGAAGAATGAAAACACTGTTGCACATTATTGCAAGGTTAAAAAGATTGGATTGGCCAGAACTGGGACAATTGATGTTGTTGGCTTTAACAGCATTTATTTTGGCTGTCTCTTTAAGTTTCATTGATTTGGCAAGCACGGCAAATCTTCTTGTCAAACAAGGTGTGCTGGGCATAGGCTTTAACTATTTAATGGCGGGTATCCTGCTTGTACCGGCCGGCTATGTCTGTTTGAAATTGGAACGCAGGAAAGGCTATGGAGCCTCTGTGACCATGTTATGTCTGTTTTTTGTATGGATAGCAGGGGATGTGTTATCACAGCATATGGCCTTGATAGGCATTGAAAATGTGATGTTTTCAGTCAAGTATATCACACTATTTGTGGCCAATGTTGCGTTTTGGTGTTTGGTTAAACGCATGATTCGTCAATCCATTTCCTCGCTCAGATATTTGGGTGTTTTGGCGTTTGAATTGTTGGGGGGATTGATGGGCTGTTGGATGGCCATAAAAGTAGGGACTGAACAAATTCAATGGTGGGGAACATTTGGCCTTTTGATAACCGCACTTTCATTAAAAGTTTTAAGCATTTTGATGCCAGTTAGCAAAGAAACCTTCATCAAAAAAATTGGGGGTGTTCAAACCCAAAAAGAACGCCTGATGATGCATGTCATCTTGATGTTGAGTTTTGCATGGATGTTATCCAAATTATTGTCGGAATATCTGGTCTATGAAAACATTGTAAGCCACCAAGAACCTGTTTTGGAAACCTTGTCAAAAATAGGGATGAGTACAGCTGTTGTGACTTTAATCAGTGTGAGCTTGTTGTGTCGTACAAAGTTTTTATACACCACAATCTGGGGGCTGTTGTTGGGAGCAGTATCTGTTGGCGTTTGTGGATTAGGGGCGTGGAAACAAGAAGGCCTTATAATCTATACGGCAGCAGTGATATTTGAAGTTATAAGCCGATTGTATATGAAACGCTATCTGTCGTTGTTGCCCCGTCCGCTGGCAGTTGGCACAGGGGTACGATTAAAACAGTTAAGATGGTGTGCCTGTGTACCGCTGGCGTTTATTTTAACGGGATCTTTACTGTTATCAGAACAAAAAGAAACAATTATGGTGTGGTTGATAAGTATGGCGGGCGTGTTGATTATTTTATTCTGGTTGTCCAGCTATATGTACGGGCGCTATCTGATAAAAATATGTTCATTAAGAATATGGCGAGGCGGGCCGCTTTTACTGTCCTATCCGCCATTGAAGCAAATGATAAAACAAGGGCTGAGCAAACCAAATCCGGCAGAATCCATTTATTTTTTGAACATTTTGGAAGAAGGTCATATTTCAAATTACAAAGGGCAATTGATGAAATTATTATCCCATCCGGCCATCACAGTGCGTCTGGCTGTCTTGAAAAAAATGAATAAATGGCCACTCAACAAAAAAGAACAAAATAAAATCCATCGGTTGATGGTTCAAGATGAATGTGAGGAAGTACGCAATATGGCATTGGCATTATTGATTAAAAGTGCCATAGAAGAAAATGCCACAAAGGCATGGAAAGAGTACAAACATTATTTGGAAGAAAAAGAATGGCAATGGGGGGCGTGTATTGGCTTTTTGTCAGGCAAGGGAGCTTGGTTGGAAAAAGTAATTGCCTTAGTTCGTAAATGGGCAGATTCTCCAAAAACAAAAAACAACCTAATGGCGTTGTCCGTTATGAATACTTGTCCGAAAAACGAATGGACGCAATGTGTGAATCAATTATTAAATAAACAGGATATTAAAATAACGAAACAGGCTGTGTTGGTGGCCGGCAAAATAAAATCTCCGCTTTTGGTGAACAGATTGTTGCCTATGTTGGATGAAATCCGATGGCGTGAGCATGTGTTGGAAGCACTCAGCCAATATGGCAAGCGAGCCTTTCCAGCCATAGAAAAAATGCTGTTGAACGAAACGGTTCCTTTGGACAGAAAAAAAGAATTGATTTTGTTTTTGGGCCGGTTGCCAAGTGGTGAAGGAAAACAGATTTTGTTGCGTTCCTTATTTGGGGCAAATCGGCTTTTAAGGCCAGCCATCATTGAAAGTTTAAGTGATTCGGAAATTGTGTGGATAGATAAAAGCAGAAAAAGGGTTCTGAAAAAAGCCTTATATGAAGCCGTATCAGAATGGACACAAATGCACAAAATGTGTGTGGTTGCACATAATTTGGAGGCACAAGAGCTGATTGAAGTAAAATCTTTGTTTCAAGAAGCAATTAAAGAAGAAATGTACCGAACTCGGATGTTGATTTTGAATCAGCTTGCCTTGTATGTTGTGATGCCTCTGGCCCAAAAAGCCATTCAAACATTAAAAGAAAATGATTTGAATAAATATGCCGGAGCGGTCAGTTTTTTACAAGATGTTTTACCCAAAAGAATCCACAAAATGGTGGCTCCTGTGTTGCTTTATCCAACACTGAATATGCCCCCAAAAAATATGGAAGAAGAAACGCCACAAACTTTTTTGAACAGCTTTATCTTAAATCCGTTTAGGTGGAGCAATAAATGGATGCGGGCGTTGGCCTTATATGGTTGGAAAAAATTGGGTGATAGAGAAGGGATGACAGCCGTTATGGAAGGGTTAAAGTCGCCCGATTGGATTGTGTTGGAAGGGGCCTTGTCTGCGTTAGCAAAATTGGAACCAGACAAAAACAAAGTGCGTGAATTAGCCTTGAATATCCCAACTCATTATTTGTTGCAACAGGATTTTGAAAGTTTGTTGGAGGAAAAAAATGTTGGTCACAATTGAAAAAGTTTTGGAATTAAAACAAATGACACAATTCAAAAGTGTGTCCAATTTGGCGTTATCTGATTTAATGGCAGTTTCGGAAGAATCTGTTTTGAAAAAAGGCGAAGTGATTATTCAATCGGAAGAAGCCAATCATTATCTGTACTTTTTGTTAGATGGGGTGTTGGAAGAAGAAAACGAAAAAGGCGAAAAGAAAATAATTCAAGCGCAATCTGTTGTGGGATTGGATACCGTTTTTTTAATGGCCCCAGCTGGCAAAACGGTGCGTGTGAAACAAAATGCCGTTGTGTTGAAAGTTGAACACGATAAAATCTATCGTATGATGGCCTTGCATCCATCATTATTCAGTGCGTTGTTGCATGAACTGTCCCTTTTAACACAAAAATAAAAAGAGTTGATTTTTTCAAAAAAAGAGTCTAAGATATAAAAAACAACAAAGGGGGAACAATGAAAACAAAAAAACAAGCAACAGCAAAATCGGAACAACCAAAAAATACCACCACCAAAAAACGCTTTGTCTTGGGTTTATTTCTGTTGGTTTTTGATTTTTGTGTGTGGTCATATTTTTCTTATCAAGTGGGTATGTTCTTGGAAGGGCATGCCTATCAAACTCGGTGTAACATCCAACGGATAAGGATGGCTGCAAAACAGCATAAAAAACACAAGGTGGCAGATGCCGTTGCTTATGTGGATGGTACACCGATTACCATGACTCAACTAAAAGAAATGGTTCAAAATATGCCACAATTATCGGAAATGCCGTTTGAACAGGTCTATCCGAATCTGTTGGAAATGATTGTGAATAATCAGGTGATTATGCAAGGCGCTGAAAAAGCCGGTCTAATGAAGCGTCCGGATATTCAACAACAACTGCGCTTGGCAAAAGAACAAATTGTCGGGCAAACCTATTTGGATGAATTGCTTGCGGCCGAAGTGACACCCGAAGAAGTGCAGGCTCTGTATGATAAGGAAATTCAAAACTTCCGCCGTGAAGAAGAAATCCACGCCCGCCACATTTTGGTTAAAACGGAAAAAGAAGCCAAAGATATTTTGGTTCAGTTAAAAGCAGGGGCAGACTTTGCCCAACTGGCCGATAAAAAATCGTTGGATGAAAACACCGAAGGGGGGGATTTGGGATATTTTACAAAACCAATGATGATTCCCGAATTTGGTGATGCAGTGTTTGATATGAAAAAAGGCCAATTATCTGACCCAATCAAAACACCATTCGGGTGGCATATCGTGATTGTTGAAGATAAACGCTTGGCCAATCCGCCTGCCATTGAGGAAGTGTATGACGAAATGAAGCGCGCCTTGATGGAAACAAAATTAAAAACAGTGCTGGAAAAAGAACGGACAAAATTAAATGTTCAAATCTTAAAACCAACATTGTAATAAACGAGCTTCTCCTGAAAAAAAGCCCCGATAAAAAGGGGCTTTTGTAATAAAATAAATGCTTGTGTTTCGTGAAAAAAAACAGTAAAATATCACCTGATTTTAACAAAGGGAAAAGAAATGCGTTTTTTATCCACATTAGTCAGCTTATTTTTCTTCGGTTCATTGGTTGTGGCTGTGGCAGCCTTTTTGGTTGTATTGCATTTTTCAATCGGTTTGCCGGATTATCATCAATTGGAAAATTATGAACCACCCATCACAACACGCTTGTATGCCAAAGATGGTTCATTATTGATGGAGTATGCTACCGAAAAACGCACTTTTGTTCCTGTGGAAAAAATACCGGAACGCTTGAAGCAGGCATTTTTATCGGCCGAAGATAAAACCTTCTATGAACATGGCGGTATTGATTTAAGCGGTCTGGCTCGGGCGGTGTTGGTGAACATTAAAAATCTTGGGAAAAATAAGCGTATGGTGGGTGCGTCCACTATTACACAACAGGTGGCCAAAAACTTTTTGCTGACCTCTGACCGCACGATTTCTCGCAAAATTAAAGAGGCATTACTGGCTCGTAAAATTGAAAAAACATTCACAAAAGACCATATTTTGGAATTGTACCTGAACGAAATCTATTTAGGGCAAGGTTCTTATGGTGTGGCCAGTGCGGCCTTGAATTATTTTAATAAATCAATGAATGAATTGACATTGGGGGAAATGGCGTATCTGGCTGCCCTGCCCAAAGCCCCAAATAACTATCATCCGGAACGCAACAAAAAAGCCGCCATTGAAAGACGCAACTATGTGTTGCAGCAAATGTATCTGAACGGATATATTACTGTCAGTGAAATAGCCGAAGCCATGCGTGAACCGATTACCATGCATAAACGGCAAAAAAAGCTGACAAAGGACGGGCAATACTATGCGGAAGAGGTACGCCGCTTTGTGGTGAAAGAACTGGGGGAAGAATCCATCTATTTGGGCGGTTTGTCCATTCGCACAGCATTGGACCCAACCTTGCAAAACTATGCTGTGGAAGCCCTGCAAAACGGTTTAATTACGCATGATAGGAAACACGGATGGCGTGGTCCTGTGGCGCATATAGACCCCAAAAATGTCTCAGTGTTGGAAAAATATCAAAAGCAATACCGGCCCAAAGATTGGCTGTATGCGTTGGTGGAATCTGTTTCCGATGAACAAGCCAGTATCATACTTGAAAATGGCGAAAAGGGTGTCATACCACTTGCCGAAATGACTTGGGCAAAACAGGCTTTGGAAAAAGGCCGTATCAGCACAACGCCTGTTCAAAAAGCAACGGATGTCTTGCAAGTGGGCGACATTATTTTAACAAGCCAAACCAAACAAGGGCATTATGGGTTAAATCAAATGCCGAATGTAGAAGGCGCATTGGTGGCCATTGACCCACATACAGGGCGAGTGTTGGCCATGCAAGGCGGTTTTGCCTTTGAAAGGAATCAGTTTAACCGAGCAGTTCAAGCCGAGCGCCAACCGGGGTCGTCTTTCAAGCCGTTTGTGTACACAGCCGCCTTGGACTCGGGCTATATGCCGTCCAGCCTGATATTGGATGCCCCAATTGTGATGGAAAACGAAGACGGAACCAAATGGAAACCGGAAAACTATTCCAAGCAATTCTATGGCCCAACCACTTTGCGTGTTGGTATAGAAAAATCACGCAACCTAATGACCATTCGTTTGGCTCAGGCCATCGGGATGCGAAAAATCTTAAACTACGGTAAAAAGTTTAATATATCGGATAAGATGGAGCCGAATCTGGCCACAGCTTTGGGGGCCAGTGAAACCACTTTGTTGCGTTTAACCACAGCCTATGGCATGTTGGTGAACGGAGGCAAAAAAATAAGCCCGATATTTATTGACCGTATCCAAGACCGAGAAGGAAAAACAATTTATAAAACAGACACGCGCATCTGTGAAAATTGTGCAGGAGACACTTCCTCCAGCCTTCTTCAACCGCAATTGCCCGATATCAGGGAACAGATTCAAGATCCGGCCAGTGCCTATCAAATGGTGAATATTCTGACAGGCGTGATTCAACGGGGAACAGGTTCGGCCGTGCGTTCCTTAAAGCGCAACTTAGGGGCAAAATCCGGCACAAGTAATGACAACATAGACGCATGGTTTATCGGCTTTTCGCCCGATTTGGTGGTGGGTGTTTGGGTTGGAAAAGATAATCCGGAACCGTTGGGACCAAAAGATACCGGAGGCGTTGTGGCAGCCCCCATTTTCCGTGATTTTATGAAAAAAGCCTTGGCCAATACAACCGATATCCCTTTCCGAGTGCCGGACAGTGTGAAATTGGTGCGTGTGAATGCCACAACGGGAAAACCCGCAAATGCTGGTGATACAAATGTGATAATGGAAGCCTTTCGTTTGGAAGATGATTTAACAAAACCCGAAAAAATAATCGGCAAAAATATCACGCTGCAAGCGGATGATACAATGCCCGATTTGGGTGGGATTTATTAAAGGAGAAAAATATGAAAGCGGAAATGATTACTTTGAAAGAAAAATACGACAGCATTTTGATGCTTGTCAAGGAGCGTCTTTGACTGGGATAAGGCCCATATCAGATTAAAAGAACTAGACGATTTAACGGCCGATTCAAATCTGTGGGATAATCAGGAACGGGCGCAAAAGTTGATGAGTGAGCGCACCTTGCTGTCCAACCAAATCCAACGGGTGCAAACTTTGCTGTCCACCATCCAAGATGGCTATGAGATGATTGCCTTGGCCGAAGCCGAAGGCGATGAAGGTTTGTTGGCCGATGCCGAAAAAGCCTTTGCCGATATGGAAGCCGATATGGATAAATTGGAATTGGAATCTTTATTGTGTCAAGAAGGGGATGCCAATGATGCGTTCTTGGAAATCCATTCCGGTGCGGGTGGCACAGAAGCACAAGATTGGGCCAGTATGATTTTGCGAATGTATCAACATTGGGCCGAAAACGCAGGCTATAAAACGGAAATTATGGAATTGTCCGATGGGGAAGAAGCCGGCATCAAATCGGCCACCTTAAAGGTGATTGGGACAAACGCCTATGGGTGGTTAAAGTTTGAATCGGGTGTGCATCGTCTGGTGCGCATTTCTCCCTTTGATTCCAACGCCAGACGCCACACAAGTTTTTGTTCAGTGTGGGTTTATCCTGTGGTGGATGAAAGCGTGCAAATTGATATCAATCCGGCCGATTGCCGCATAGATGTTTATCGGTCCAGCGGGGCCGGTGGCCAGCATGTGAATAAAACAGAAAGTGCTGTTCGTATTACACACATACCAACCGGCATTGTGGCCGCCTGTCAAACCCAACGCAGCCAGTTTGCCAATCGTGATGAAGCATGGCGTATGTTGCGGGCAAGATTATACGAGCTGGAACTTCAAAAAAGGCGTCAAGCACAAGGGGCAATAGAAGCCCAAAAAGGTGATAACGGTTGGGGCAACCAAATCCGTTCTTATGTGTTGCAACCCTATCAAATGGTGAAAGACTTGCGTACAGGCCACGAAACATCCGATACGGGCGGTGTTTTGGATGGGGATTTAGACGATTTTATGCGGGCCAGTTTGGCCAGCTTGGCAAAAAAAGGGGGATAAAATGATAAAACAGATTTCTTTTTTTAAGCGTGCCAAAGAATTGGAAAAAAAGTTCAATGACTTTTTGTTAAATATCACCACAGCCGGTGCAATCTTTAATCAAGCCATAGAGGTTTATTTGACAAAACAGGCCAATACAAAGTTTTTGGATTTGAAAGAAAAAATAAGCACTTTGGAGGCCGAAAACGATATGTTGCGGCGCAACATTGAAACAGATTTATATCGCCAAATGATTCTCCCCGGTATGCGGTCGGAGATTTTGGAATTGATGGAAGCATGTGACCATGTTATCAATCAATATGAACGGGCTGTGATAGATTGGTCCATTGAAAAAATAAAAACGCCCACAGATTTGTTTGAAAATGTGATGTTGATTTCACAAACAACATCTGATTGTGTGGGGGCATTGGTCACAGGTGTCAAAGCCTTTTTTGATGGGGCAACGGATGTGGATGAGGAAGTGCAGCAATGCTATTATTTGGAACATGTGGTGGATCAAATGGCTTTGGCAGTCAAGTCCAAAATCTTCAAAAAGAAAATATCTCTTGCCCAACAATTACAATTGAAATCCTTTATCGCTTCATTGGAAAAGATTTCAGATTTGGCCGAAGATGCGGCGGATAAACTTAAAATAATTTCGGTGAAACACGCATTATGATTTATTTATTTGTATTGGGCGGTTTGTTTTTAAGTTGGTCATTTGGGCGGAACAATTTAAGTAATGTGTTCGGCACCGCCATTGGCACACGCATGGTGCCATTCAAGTTGGCGGCTTTTTTAACAGGAATCAGTGTGTTTTTTGGGGCCTTATTGTCAGGAACACATACAACAACTGCGGTTCATGAAATTGGGGTTGTTCATTCAGGGATGGGGGCGTTTATCCTCAGTATCAGTGTGGCACTCACCATTTTAATCAACACACAAAAAGGCATTCCTGTGTCCATTGCCCAAAGCGTGGTGGGGGCATTGGTTGGGTGGAATCTGTTTTTTGAATTACCCACGAATATACCCATATTAAAAGAAATGCTTGGGGCATGGTTTTATGGGCCGATAATGGCGTGTGTCATAGCCATGGTATGTTTTATGGTGGCTCGTTGGGGGTTAAAAAAAATGCACATTCCTATTCTGTATCAAGATATGTGGATTCGCCTGCTGTTGATTTTATGTGGCACCTTTGCGGCCTATTTTTTGGGGGCAAATAATATGTCTGTGATTGTGGGGATTTACGCACATGTACCGCAAATCAACCAAGAATATGTGTTAGGATTATGTGGGTTGTGCGTTGCCTTGGGCGCATGGATGGCCGATAAAAAAGTGATTACAAACATAAGCCGTGGGCTGTATCCTTTGTCGCCCATGGAAGCATTGGTGGTTGTGTTTGCGTGTGGGGTAACCTTGTATTGTTTTTCTGGCACAGGGCTTCAAACACTGTTAAACAGCTTGAACTTGCCGTCCGTACCATTGGTGCCATTACCTACCTCTGGTGTATTGATTGGAACAATAACGGGTGTAGGCTTGGCCAAAGGGCATAAAGCTATCAAATGGGAATCATTGGGTAAGGTGGCGTTGTCGTGGATATTTGTACCAATTCTTTCGGGCTTGATTTGTTGGAGTCTTTTAGCTATTCTGATAGAGGGAGGACAAATCTGGTGAGAAAAAAAGTATGGCATTTTTCAAAAAGAACAACCGTTTGGCTTTATCGTTTTGTGGAAGCCATCGTGGCCTTGTTTATCGTCATTTTCTCTATCGCCTTTTGGAAATTATATACAGAACCGATGGATGCCAAGTTTATGTTGCCAACCTTGTCGGAACAGTTGCTGCCAAAAGAATCACAATACACCCTTCAAGTGGGATCGGCTGTTTTAAGCGCAGATTTCAAAGAAGGTGGCTTGTTTCATTTGGAAATGAAAGATTTGCAATTGGTGCGGCCGGATAAAACAGTTGCCATCAATTTGCCATCAGTAAGCCTGTCTTACGGCGTATGGCACATACTCACCTTAAATTATATGCCGAATAAGCTGGTTGTCTCAGAACCGGATATCGCCATGGTGATAAATAAAAATGGTGTCTGGCATTTTCAAAATGTGACACAAAAGCAACCAACCGACTCCAAGCCACACACAGAAATAGATGCAAGGCGTATCTTGAAGCACAGTTTGTCTTTTGATGATATAGAAATAACGAACGGTGTGATGATAATAGAAGATTTAGAAAAAGGAAAAACTTTAAGTTTGCCAAACTTTGCCCTGCGATTACATAAAAGTTTTGGGGGCTTGCGTCATATAGCCCACTTGAATGCCGTTGCCCGAGTGGATGACCATTTAACAGATATCAAAGCCAAAGCCACCTATGGACGGATTACCAAAAACCTTGAAATAGATATAGGCATCACACCGGTTTATGTTTCTCGTTATGGCAGATTTATCCCGATTTTAGGGGGGATAGATGTGCCTGTAACAATTTCTGTCTCCACATTATTCAATACAAAAAAAGTACATAAAAACTTTTTGGAAAATCTGAAAAGTGCCAAGTTTCAAGTCAAGGCAGTTCAATCGGGCGTTGTGCGTTTGCCATCCCCCATTGAAAACACCTATCACCTTGAAACAGCTGAAATCAATGGAGCAGTATCACAAGGTATGAAAACAATCAAAATTGCCGAGTCTGAAATAACACTTGAACATGGGATTCAAGCTGATTTAGAGGTGGCTGTGAAAGGAATGGATAAGTTTATTGCGCATAAAAATGTCAATGACTTACATACCACCTTAAACGCATGGGTGAAAAATGTACCCATGTCCGAAGTGACAAAAGTATGGCCGGCCGAACAAGGCACTTCTGCACACACTTGGGTCAAAAATCATTTAAGGGATGGGCTGGTGCCGTTGGCCTCGTTCCGTTTGGATTTTGATGGAGGCGATTTGTCGGATGTATATGGCGAGGTGGACACACAAGGGGTGACGGTGGATTATCTGCCCGATATGCCCGCCATCAAGGATGTGGCGGCAAAAGTTATCCTAACACCAACAAAGGTTTCTATTTTGGCCGATAAAGGCCAAGCGGGCAATGTCAAGTTGATAAATGCTGACCTGTTGTTTGCACCCTTGGATGCCGAAATAACAGATTTATCTATGGTGTTGGATTTAACTGGCCCGATAAATGAAATGTTGTTGGCCATCAATCAAAAGCCGTTGGAATTGTTGGATGGGCTTGATTTTGATTGGAAACAAATCAAAGGAAATGCCGAAGCAGAAGTACAACTGTCTTTTCCATTGGATGAAGAAATATTGACGCAACAGTTGCAGGTGCTGGTGACAGCAAAAACAACAAACGCTGGGCTTGTGATGAATCATTTTCCGCTTGAAATCCACGCTGCGAATGCCGAAGCGATGATTGATAACAAAGGCATCAAGTTGCAAGGCACAGCTCAATTCAAAAATCAAACTTTGAATGTGGTCTGGCAAGAAAGATTTAATCCGTCCAATGAACCATCTGGTGAATATGATGTATCAGGCATATTACAAGCCGCTAGCTTGGCACAAATCATACCGGATGTGGAACAATATGTCAGTGGTGAAATGCCCCTGCACATCAATTTGAAACGCTTTTCACCCAATCAACAATGGCAAGCCAAAGCAACGGTAGATTTGAAAAACACAAAAACCGTGATTCATGCGCTTTCAGTGGTGAAAGAAAAACAGAATCCGCTGTCATTGGAAATAGATTTAACAAATGCCAATTTGGATTTTTCTTCTGGCTCAGCCCGTTTTGTATTGAATGGTAAAGCCCAAGAAGAACCGTTGCAGGTGAAAGGTTCGGCTCAATGGGGGCAAGAATGGCAAGTTGTGTTGGATACAGTGAAAACAAAAGGGAATGATTTTTCTGGGCAAATTGGTACTTTGAATCAAACTTTAACCATGATTGCAAAAGGCCAAAGGGTAAATCTGTCCCAAATCAAACAAATGCCTTTTTTGAAGCAGGACTTGCCCGAAGATGCCCCCCCCTTGAAAATGCCGCCAAACATTTTATTTGATATAAAGTTGAACGAGGTAATTTTGAATCAAAAAATGCCAATTCAAAAGGTAATTGTGGTGGGAAAACGAGAAAATAAATTGTGGAAATACTTTCAATCAGAGGCAACCACCGAAGAACCGTTTGTGGTTGTTTATAATCCGGATAACAAACAGTTTCAAGGCACATTTGAAAACTTGGGCACTTTGTTGCTGTATGCAGGCATTTCTGACAGATTTTCAAGTGGTAAGCTGAAAATGATTTCCACACAACAAGAATCCGGCCTTATCAAAGGAAAAGTGTTGATAAAAGATGCCGAGCTAAACGAAACCAGCTTTTTATTACAGGCTGCCTCTATTTTGGGCATAGTGGATGCGTTCCGTGGTAAAAACATCGTTTTTAATGAAATCCATATCCCATTTCAAATCTCACCGGAAGGAGAAATTACTTTGACAGATGCCTATGCGGCAAGTGCCAATATCGGCATCACCGTTAAAGGCACAATCAACTTGGATCGCCTGAATCTGGAAGGCGGAGTCATTCCAGCCTATGCCGTGAATAGTCTGCCGGGGAAAATCCCCTTGATTGGCGGGCTGTTTCGGGAAGGAGCAGGCGGTGGTTTAATCAGCTTAAAATACGCCCTTAAAGGGAGATTGGCCAATCCGGAAGTAGAGTTTTTTCCCTTGTCGTCTATGGCTCCCGGGGCATTGGGATACATTTTTTAACAGAAAGGAATAAAAATATGTCAAATATAAAAGAAATATCAAAAAACCTGTTTTGGGTGGGTGCAAATGACAAACGCTTGGCCCTGTTTGAAAATATCTATCCGTTACCAAACGGAGTGTCATACAACAGCTATGTTCTGATGGATGAAAAAACCGCCCTTTTGGATACAGTAGATGCCTCGGTTGCGGATGTGTTTTTTGATAATTTACAAACGGTATTACAAGGCCGTCCATTGGATTATGTGGTGGTTCATCATATGGAACCCGATCATTCAGCCACATTAAGGTGTTTGATAAAAAAATATCCAGAAATCACAGTGGTGTGCAACGCCAAAACACAAAATATGATACATCAGTTTTTTGGGGCAGACTTGGCTTTTAAGACCCTTTTGGTTCAAGAAGGCGATACATTGTCGCTTGGCAAACATACATTCACATTTGTGATGGCCCCCATGGTGCATTGGCCCGAAGTGATGATGACCTATGAGCAAACGGAAAAAGTGTTGTTTTCGGCTGATGCGTTTGGGACATTTGGCACATTGGATGGGGCAATTTTTGCGGATGAAGTCAATTTTGAAAAGGATTATCTGGCCGAAGCGCGTCGCTATTATGCCAACATTGTTGGCAAATACGGTATGCCCGTTCAAACAGTGTTGAAGAAAGCCGCAGGGCTTGATATCCAAATGATTTGTCCGTTGCACGGTTTTGTCTGGCGCAAAGATTTGGGATATTTTGTGGATAAATATCAACATTGGTCCACCTATCAACCGGAAGAAAAAGCAGCCATAGTGGCTTATGCCTCCATCTATGGCAACACAGCCAAAGCCGCCGAAAAAATGGCCTCTGCTTTGGTGGAAAAAGGGATGCCTGTAAAAGTGTATGATTTGTCCAAAACAGGCACAGATGTGGTTCTAGGCGAAGTGTTCCGTGCATCACATTTGGTGTTGGCTTCGGCCACGCATGATGGCGGTATTTTTGAACCAATGGACTATCTGTTGCACGCAATGTTGGCTCATAATGTGCAAGGCAGAAAAGTGTTGTTGATGGAAAATGGCTCATGGGCGCCCATGGCCGGCAAGCAAATGAAAACGCTGGTGGAATCTATGAAAGAAATGACCATTATGGAACAAATCATCACCATCAAATCGGCTTTAACCCCCGAACAAGAAAAGACTTTTGCCGAATTGGCAGAAGACTTTGTGAAATAGGTCATAGTACCTGTAAATAAAAGAAAAAGCCCTCACCAATGTGGGGGCTTAAAAATTGGAGCGGATGAAGGGAATCGAACCCTCACGATCAGCTTGGAAGGCTGAGGTTCTACCATTGAACTACACCCGCAATGTTCTTCCTGTTGATGTGAATGCAATATATCATTGTTTCTGGATATTGCAAGGGCAAAAGTATAAAAAAAACGCTTTTTTTTTACACTTTCCCCCATGCAGAATAAAAAATCATACCGGGTTTCTGTCAAATCAACGGTTGCAGCCCCGTAAAGCGATCGGCCAGCAATCCAGAACGTTCTCCCCTCTCACCACATAAATTTCATCAAACAGATTGATGGTGGGATCACAATGGGAAACAATCAGTTCAAGACGGTCTCCCGCTTTGAGACTTTCTTCAGACGGAAAAGTCAACCGTCCGTGTTCATCTCCGAAGGACCAGTCATATTCCCACCCCGGCCGTATTTTGTTCCCGTCGATCACACGGGGCGGAGCCCCCGGAGTCACATACAAAGATTTGGTCCCGGCATCCAAAGTGGCCATGCCCGGATAATGACTGCTGATTACGGAAGTGATCATCCGCAAGGCCGCCGCATAACGGGGACCGCCGTGTTCCACCGCCAGATATTCCGAATCCATCACACAATAAGACCCCACCTGAATATCGGTGACTTCCGCAATACCCAGATCCGCCGGAGAGGTCCCCGTCCCCGTCCCTGTAAAGATCCGGCAGGATCCAAAACGGTCACGCAAACTCCGGAAGACTTCCGCCCCCCGGTTCATCAGACGCAGATTTTCCTTTTTCCGTTCCTCATAGGAAACAATATGCTGCAAATGCCCTGTATAACACTGCACCCCCACTAATTTCAAGGTTGGAAATGATGTTATAAAAGCCCCGAACTCTTCCGCCTCCGCAAAAGGGACCCCGGTCCGGCCCATTTCCGGATCCACATCCAGAACCACCCGCAGGGGATTTTCCTCCCGGCACAGAGCGGCAAGAACCCGGACCTGATCGGGGTCATCCACGGTCAGGATCAGTTCGGAACATTTTCCGTGCAGATCCACCGCCCTTTTCATTTTTTCCGGAGCCGTTACCGGAGAAGTGATCAGGATCTGACCGATCCCGTATTTCGCCAGTCCTTCCGCTTCCGATAATTTTGCCGCACACACTCCGGCACAATTCCCGCAGGCCAGCTGCCGCCGGACAATTTCAGGGCACTTATGGGTTTTGGCATGGGGACGCAATTTCTTCCCTTTGGATGCGGCAAAATCACGCATGACCACAAGATTCTTTTCAAACAGATCCAGATCCAGGATCAGGGAAGGTGTATCCAGTTGATTTTTATACATTTCTTTTCTCCGTATTCACTTTTCATATTGGATAGCCGGGGGAACCGGATCGTAGCGGGGGTGTTCACACTCCGGAACACGCATTCCGCCGGTCCGGTAGAGGGCTGGCGCAGAACTGCACTCAAAACGCAGCACCGGAGCAAAATGTTTTTCAAGTTCATCCGGCAGATCCACCACCACTTTAATGCCGTTCTGTGTAAAATTCAATTCCATCTTTCCGCAGGCAAACACCTTCTGCACCGCACATTGAAGTCCCGTCAGGGTCAGTTTATTGCCGGGAAAATATTTCAGGGTCATAAAAAGAGTGTTGCCGGAAACCGTGAAACGCCCCTGGGGATCCCAATCGCCCCGATCGGAACTTTGAGGACGAACCGGACTGAACGAGAAATTTTCACAATTGCCGATGGCTTCGAAGCCCCCCTCCTCTTTCAGCCAGCGCCCCACCTGACGGATGATCCGCACCGACTCTTCCGGAATGGATCCATCCCCCCGGGGACCGATATTCAAAAGCAGATTTCCGTGCCCGGAACCGCAGGTCAAAAGCATATTGACCACTTCCAGAGGATCCTTCCAATGCTGATCCCCTGCATGATATCCCCAATGATCGTTCAGGGTCACACAAGCCTCCCAGGGACGCCAGGGATCGGGGGCGGTCAAATGCTGTTCCGGAGTTCCGAAATCCCCGGGCAAACCGTTGCGTCCGTTGAAAAGAAGGTGACTCTGGATCCGGCGCATTTCTTCATTCATTTCCAGAGCCTTCCACCCCTCCCGGTTGAAAGGCCACCAGCCGTCATACCAGAGGATATCAATGGGATCGAACAGTGTCACAAGTTCCTTCAACCGCGCAAAGGTGTTTCCGATAAAACATTCATACGCATTTTTATCTTCCAATGCCTCCACGGCATCCGGTTGATCAAACCAGTTGTTCAAACTGTGATACAAACCGATTTTCAATCCCCGTTTCCGGGCGGCGCAGACCATTTCTTTCACCAGATCCCTTCCCCAGTATTTCATGGCATTGAAATCGGATAACGCACTGTCATACAACCGGAATCCTTCGTGGTGCATGGTGGTAAAAACGATATAGCGCATCCCCCCTTCCACAGCCAGGTCACAAATGGCTTCAGCATCAAATTTCTCCGGACGGAAGGAAGCGGGGACCGTTCTCATCTCCTGCGGAGCAATCTGTTCCCGGTTCATCACCCACTCCCCCCGGGCCAGGGAACTGTACAGCCCATAATGGATAAACATGCCGTACTGCAATGCGGAAAATTCTTCCACTTTCATAAAAAACCTCCTGAAAAAACCTCTGTGTGAGGTAATTGCCTCGTATACCAATATAAACAGGATTCTTTTTTTTGTCAAGACACATTCCGTAAAAGCATGAAATATTCTGTTGACAATCCTTAAATACAGAGTATATTAAATGCCCGTTGCTTCAATAAAAATAAGAGAAAGAGTTTTTATGACCTGGCCGGCTTTTATTCTGATCGTCCTTTCCGCAGGATTGCATGCCTCCTGGAATCTGGTGGCAAAAAAGAACCGTATATCACTGCCGTTTTATGCACTGATCTGTTCGGTGGGGGCGATTTGCTGTTTCAATATCCACTTCTGGACGCCGGTCCCTGTGGAAAAACTGCCTTTGAAATTCTGGGGAAGTGTCCTGGGCAGCACCTGGTCGGATATTTTCTATTGTCTCGGACTGGTCTATTGTTACCGGAAACTGGAAATGGCAAGCGCCTATCCGGTGATGCGGGCTCTGCCCATTATTCTGACCGCGGTGGTGGCAACAATATTCGGCTTGGGAAAAAGTCTGTCACTTTCCACCATTCCCGGATTTCTCATTGTATTTGCAGGTGCTTTGATGATGCCGCTGGAGCGTTTCCGGGATTTTAAGCTGTCCACCTATCTGAATCCTTCGCTGCTTTTTATTCTGGCAGTGGCGTGCGGAACC
>JAZUQR010000023.1:0-11377 GCA_045605805.1 Alphaproteobacteria bacterium
GTGGATGAATTGGATGATGAATTTTGTAAAATTCTCGCAGAAACATCTTTTGAAGGGAATGATTTTAGCCATATCCGTGCATACAACGGGTACAGCGTGCGCAAAGATCTTTTGCCGAACCACGATTGTGGTCCGACAAAATGGTGGGATTATAGAAAACGTCGCTTCCTTGACTAAATTATTCCCAAAAACCGTAGTTTTCTTTCCTCTGCATTTCACGTTCAGCATCATCATACAATTTTTCAATAGCCTTATATCTTCTGTCTTTCATATTTTCTCTATGGCTTTGTTTATGGGCCTCTGTATAGTCTCTTTGTTTCATGCCATCATCTAAAAAAAACAATCAGTGCTGTAAAATCCCCAAACCTCACAAACAACTATAATGGAGAAACATAATAACAACCACAACAGAAAGTATATAAAACTATATAGCAAAATCTTTAATTTTCTCTTGATATCACCATATAATACATTTTTCCAAGAACTCTTTACAAACAATCCTGTTAGTAAGGCAAAAGATACTTGTGCAACTGTCCATATATAGATATCTATATTTAATTTATCGGGTGGTAAACAACCAGTTATAATAGAAGTTCCTAAAGCCTTTAATTCTACATAATAAAATATCCCCCATCCGAGGAAAAACAAAACACTTAAAAGAATGCTGAAAATTTTTTTCATTTTAATTCCTTTGACTCATGCAAGGGAGCTCTCCTCAACGAAACAAATGTTTGATCCATATTTCTATCGGATATTTAAAAATCCATAGTAGATAACATAACATTAAAATAGCAATTCTTCCAAAGTGCTTTCTGTGGTATTTTAAAACACAACACAAGCAAACGAGACAGATGATTGCATCTAAAAAAGCACGTAGACCGTAATATATTGGCGATTTATAATACCACCATTCACTAAAAGATTCACTTCCCCAATGCTCGAACGGGTGAACAAAAATCATATCCACTGCGTCTTCTAAATATAACAATTCAAAAAAACACAAAATGATTATAAATAAAATAATTGTACTTTTTTTTAACATGACGTTTATGTTTTTCATGGGATACCTCTTCTATATCAGATTATGGTCTACATTTACTCAACTGTCAATATTCACACCAATCTGGGTATTTTACAATTAAGTCCATGTCTTCGCCACGAGAATCAAAAACACTCAATGTGTGAAATTCTAAACTGAATTGATAACAGCACAATTCCAAAATACAATAATATCCATACAGTAGAAAAGACAAAACTGAAGAATAAAATTTTTAATTTGAATAAAATGGAAGAATTGCACATCTTGCGAATCCATTTTTTTACAAATAACAACGAGATTAAAATAAAAAGAACTTGACTGATAAACCACAGCCAAATATTCATGGGGATGCCACCTTTTCCATCCGTAAAAAAACAACCATTTTTTAATACCCTCAATAGGCAAAAGAACTCTAACACATAAAATATGCCCCAGCCAAGAAAAAACAAAACACTTAGAAAAATATTCAATACTTTTTTCATTTTAATTCCTCTGACAGGGGCAATATACTATATTTGCTTCAAAGTGTCAATCAAAACCAATCTGGGTATTTAACAATTAACTCTATATCTTCTTCGTGAGATTCAAAATAACTAATAAAATTATCCATACCTTCTGCTAGGTCAATACAGCCTTTTGATCCCATATCTACTCCACCATGAATAGATAGATTTGTGCGCCCTTGAGTATTTGTTTTCTTATCTGGTTCTAACCAAATTCTATCATTGCCCCATGAAATGTTACCGCCTGGTCATTTCCCTAAGGGATAATTTATATGTTTTGTTAGCCCTCCAACATAACTTATTATTTGATCGTCCCAAGATAAATCATCAAATTTTTGATGATTTTTTTGTCTGACATGCCATTTACTCTCTGGGATAGGTCCAGCACCAGACACCCCCATATATTTCCTACTTTGAAAATTCTCCTTTCCAGACATAGCAGGCCATTCCTTTACTTTTTGACCGTTTTCATACCACATCAGTTTTTGTCCATCAAATAATAAATAGGTCTTACCCTTATTTTCTTCCTCTATTGGTTCGGCCCAACAGCGACAATTAGGGGCTTCGCCTGGATTACCTCCTTCTGGTGGGTTATCAAAGTCAAATATTTGTCCGTTTCGGGCGGCATGTTCGGAACGCACTTTACTATCACCCATTGTGTGCCATATATATTTTGTCATTTTCTTTCCTTTCATTTAATAAAAAAAGCCCGCAAGGGTCATTCCTTACAGGCAACAAAAAACAGGGCATAGTTTTCCCTGTTAACCGTTTGAGAGTATAGCATAAATCCACAAAAAATCAAGGATTATTTTCCTATTCTATCAGTTTGAAGTCAATTCTGAAGCCGATGAACATGACAAAACTGTACCTTTACCTATCCATCTGAACCAAAACTAAAGTTCCCCAGAGGGGTTTTGTTATAATAAAGTTTGTAGCCACCTTTTGGCAAGTGGGCGTTTTGAAGATCGACGTTTTGTCAGAATGTACAGTATTTAGATGCAATTTCTTATTAAAATTTAAAATATATTTTGTGCCATGTGGGCTAATCCCAATGCAACACTTTCTATGCGCTGATTATCAGAGATTTCTGCGTCAGGAAATAACTTTCTTATAGCTTGGTGAACCAAAGGAATTTGACTTGTTCCTCCTGCTAAAATTAGCATGTTGACTTGGTGAGGCTTGATTTGAGCAGACGCAAGACATTGCTTGATTGTGTCAATGATATGGTTACATTCCTCTTGCGTGCATTTTTCAAACGATGTTCGAGTAATCTCAAAAATCATATTTCTATTAAGAGCATTGAACATTGTTTTTACATTCTCTTGCTGGGTTAAGTGTATTTTGCATGATTCAACTACTTGTAATAGATGATGAGCTTGTTGTGTTTCCAATAGTTCCAATAGATTTTCTATTAATAATACCTCATCTGCTGTTTGAAGTATTTCCTCAACAATACGTATATTTTTTGGTGTATACATAAAGTTAATTCTACTCCATTCACATAAACCGGTGAATAAAAACTCAGGAACACGCAAATGTTTCAGACCATAATGAGTTCCTCGTCCAAATTGTCCCATAAAGGAATGCAGTGCCAAATCACGATCAAAATCATTACCTCCTACACGAATTCCTGCCGTTGCTAAAATATCGTTTTTCCGATCTTTCTTATGTAGAAATGACGGTCCCAAATGAATAAGTGTAAAATCAGAAGTACCGCCCCCTAAATCTGCAACCAAAGCTATTTTATTTTCTTCTAACATTTGCTCATGTGCAAAAGCGGCAGCAATAGGCTCATACTGAAAAACAATATTTTTAAATCCAATTAACTCTGCAATTTTTCGCATTTCTTGTTCTGCACGTATATCGGCAATACTGTCATTAAGCTGATAATGCACAGGACGGCCCAAAACAACGGAATCTAGTTCTGCATTTATTTGATTTTCTGCCCGAATTTTAATTTCTCTTAAAAACGAGGCAATAATAAGATCAAAAGGAATTATTTTATTTCCTATAAGTGTTCCTGTTTTCATCAAATCTGTGCCAAGAATTCGTTTCAAACTACGCAAAAATCTGCCATCTTCACCATTGATGTAAGAATTAATAGCCTTATGTCCAAATTGACGCTCTTTTTTAGAATAAAATATAGCAGAAGGCAAAATCGTATGTTCTTCATCAATTTTAATCAGTGAACTACCCTTTTCATTACAAATTGCTAAAAGAGAATTTGTTGTTCCAAAATCAATGCCACAAGAAATATGCTTCATATCATAACACCTTTTGTGTTGTATAGGATTGTATGGTACTATATTTATTCTCAATTGTCAAGAAACAAGAAATTGATTGACGTCTAAAACTAGTATTGTATATATTAAAGGAGAAGGAGATAAACATGGTAGACAATATTTTTAGATATTCTATGAAAGCTATTATCATTAAAGATGGAAAATTTTTGGTTGAGCAAGTAGACCAAGGGCGTGGTCAATTTTATAAACTTCCAGGAGGTGGTCATCATTTTGGAGAAACTATTCACCAAGCGCTACTTAGAGAACTCAAAGAAGAGTTAGGGCTAGATGCCAATATTGGAACTTTGTTATTTATACGTGATTACATAGCCAAGAATCACGACATGGAGTTTGATGATCCCAATTTTCAGCAAACGGAGTTGATGTTCCTTTGTGATGTAAAAGATTTCTCAAACCTTGGTAAAGGATTAGAACCGGATAAGAACCAAATTATTTGTTGGAAAACAGCAGAAGAATTGGGACGAATTAAATTCCTTCCCCAAAAGCTCGTTCCTTACTTGAAAGATTTGAAGAAGCTACAAGAACAAAAAGAAACAATTTATTTGGGTGATATTAACTAATATCACTTCTCGGTTTTGTATTTGTCTTTTATTGAATTTTTTTTCAGAAGTATTTTTATAATGCTATACACAAAGAAAAGCAAATGAGCAAAATTAAACTATCTGTTTGTGGTGTCATTGTACATCAGAACAAGTTTCTAATCGTCAAACGATCTGAAACAGATGACTTTTTGCCAAATTGTTGGGAATTCCCTGGTGGTAGTGTAGAAGATGGTGAAACAATATCCGAAGCCTTGAAACGAGAAATAAAAGAAGAAATAGGTTTAGATATATCAAATGAACATCCCCAACTAATTGGTATTTCTGAAGAGTTTATGAATGAAGAAAAAACAGAAAGATATTTACAATTAAATTATAAAATTGTTATGGACACAGAACCCAACATGACACTCAGTTCCGAACATGTCACTTTTGATTGGGCGGACACGACCGATTCCAGATTGGACGATTTTCTAAAAGAGATTATTAGGCAAGTGGAGACAGACAAATGAGTTTACCGACTTGCTATCTTATTTGTGGGTTTTTAGGGGCGGGTAAAACAACTTATTCCCAAAAACTCTCCAAAGAAACGGGAGCCATCCATCTGAATCCTGATGAATGGTGTATGAAATTGTTTTCTAAAAAAGAGTACGAGCAAAATTGGAACAAATGTTTTTCTGAAACTATAGAGTATTTGTGGAAAAAAGCAGAAGAATATGCCAAAAATGGAAAATCTGTTATTTTTGACATGGGATTTTGGACAAAACAAAGTCGGGATGAAGCAACACAAAGGGCAAAGGATTTGGGGTTCAATTCTGTTATACATTTTTTGACTGTGCCAGATGAGATTTTGAAACAACGTATTTCAAAACGAAGTGGGACTATAGCAGATTATAATTTACAGCATTTTAATGCACTTAAACAGCAATTTGAAGAACCCAGCACAGATGAAGAATATGTTTTGATAAAAAATTACTAACTCTTTAAAAATGAAATAACCGTATCGGATAGGGCTTTTTCCTGATTTTTGAATACATGGTTTGCCTCAGGAATTACTGCAGATTGCCCCGCTGGTAAAGTATTTGCAATTTTTTGCATATATTCATCCGCTTTTTCATCTTCCTTGGATCCAATGATTACCAGAGTGGAATAAACAATTTTTTCCAAGGCACTCATATCTCCATTCGGTGTCTTATAGGGAATATTATTGATTTTGGGATCTGTAATGAAATCATAATAGGTTTGAGAAGAAATGACACATCCCCCTAATAATTTTTTGGTTAGAAGCTTATCCGGTTGCCCCGTCTTGATATTTTTAGTGGCCTCATCCAACATTCCCTCATGCATGGGCAATTTGGGAAAATTCACATTATCCTGAGGGGCAAGCAACACCACTTTTTTCAGATGCGCTGGCTGATGATTTTGTAAATAATGAACGATTTTATTGCATCCCAAACTGTGTGCAATCACATAAACATCCTCATAATCTTTAAGAAAGGAAAACCAAGCATCCAAGTCATAAATGCAATCTTCAAAGTGTTCATAAGCTGCTCCTTTCATGATATTGGACAACTTTCCATCCTCGTTTAGGTAAGGGAAACTGATGGTTTGAAAGGAACCTTGATTATGGGCAAACAGGAAATCTATTTTGTTTTCAAGGCACGCTCTGGCTAATTCCCGTGCAAATTTACTTTCCATAAAACTGCCAGCTAGTCCCGGAATAAATAGAGCACAAGATTTATGCTCCTCTTTGGCATGAAATCCATTGAGGAAGATATTTTGTTCTGTTTTTACTTCCACATATTCATAATGCATCACAATCTTCTTTGATAATATGAAATAAAAATATCAAAAGTTATGTTAAAAGTCAAGATTACTCACCATTTTTCCCTTTTTGAGGAGATAAATACACCTTTTAGTTGTATTTTTAGGGGGTTGTTATTTTTTAGTTGCATTTTAGCAAAAATACAGCTATAAGTATAGGTGAAAAAACTTTAACAAAGGATTGAAAAAAAATGTTGATATGCAAAAATGTAATTGTGAACGGCAGACGCACCAGCATGAGATTAGACAAAGAAACTTGGCTCTCGCTGAGCGAAATCTGCAAAACAGAAAATACAAACCTACACGCTCTGTGTTCAAAAATTGAAAAAAGCAAAGGCGAATGCGGCCTGTCCGGTGCGGTCAGAAGTTTTGTCCTTACCTACCTGCGCCAACTGTTGCAACAATACCGCCAACACAGCCCCCGCATTTAACTAAGCCCTTGCTCGGCAAAAGCCAGCAAGGATTTTTGGGGGAAATCATTTGTGAATTTAGGTTCTGCCCTCTGGTGTTTAGCAGGGCTAACTATACCCTGTTTTTTATTGCCCGTATGGAATGACCCTTGCGTTTTTTTAACCCTATAACAGGAGTTTATATGCCAGATAAAGCAACCTTAGTATTTCATGGGCAAAAAGTGGTTGTTTTAGTATTTTTGAATTTCTTTGATATCCAGTAATGGACAGCCAAAAATCTTGATGCTCATGGTATATAAGCCTATCTTTTTGATTTGGATTTCTATTATGGGGATGGCAAACAGTTTTATTTTGAAAGTCGGCCCTTTTTGATATTCTAACAACGGAATAGTATAATGATTTTTAAAAAACTGGGAATACAGCCAATAGAATTGGAAAGTCAGTTTTTTCTTGAACTTTTTGGATTTCAAATATACATGTATCCACTCCAGTAATTCCTTGGAATAGTGCAAGTGATATTTTTTCAGCATGTATAAGCAAAAGTTATATATGGTTGTTGTTTCTTTTTCTTTGCTCTGTATATCCAAATGCAAATAATTTTGGTAAACTTTATTAAAAAAAACATCCGCATATGCACCGATTATTGGATTTGAAACATTCATTCTTTTCAGCATTTTCAAAGTATGTTTATAGATGAAAATTAAATCATGAAAATAAGTTGACATATTTTGTGTTGTGGCTTCAGAATGGATTCTGCGATGGTAAAAGGGCAGTTTTAATGTTCCCATTCTGGCATCCTTAAATACTGCTTCTGTGAAAAATGGAGTATCTTCAAAAACCACTTTTTTGTTCATCCACGTAATATCGTTTTTTAACAAAAACATCCGGCGATAGAGGGTTAAACAGGCAGTCACAGACAGTTTTGCCATATCTGTTGCCATTATTTTCCAGTTAAAAACAGAGGGGAACTTTTCAGGCAACCAAGAAAGAGTGTGATAAGGTTCTTCAAATTCGGCTTTTGTTTTATGATTAAACTCTATTGCCGAGAATGAGAGCATATCCAAAGCATATAGTTTTGCATAGGTGTATAGCATTTCACAGGCGTTTGATTCCAAATAATCATCTGCATCTAAAAATTGGATAAAAGTGCCAGAGGCAACTTCCATGGCATTATTTCTAGCAATTGTGCGTCCTAGATTTGCTTGATGCATTACTTTGATGCGGGCATCTTTTTGGGCATATTCCTTTAAGATATGCAAGCTGTTATCCGTTGATCCATCATCCACGCAAATGATTTCAATTTCTTTTAAGGTTTGATTCAAACAGCTATCCAAACATTCGGGTAAAAACTCGGCTGCATTATAAACAGGAATAATAATGGATATTTTTTGTTCGTATTTTGAGGGAGAAAGTATTTGCGCCACAACTTGTTGCGGTAAGTTTGTTAAAATTGATTTTAGGCCAATTCCTCTTTCGTTTGTGGATAGATTATCTAATCCTGCACAGAGGCACTTTTTCAACCATATGTAATAAGCCCCATCAAAGTCTTGGAGTAAAGAGGACTTTTCCATTTGATAGTACAGATTTGAAAAACTTTTAATTTTGTCTTCAAACTCTTGCACCGCTTCTTTTTTTTGATAAGGATTTATATTGATTCTGTGACAAAACAAGCACTCATCCATTACGGAAATCTTGGTTGATGCAGCCAATACCATGGCGTTAAAAGCTTGATCAGTGCAATATTTTAATTCCTCCTCAAAGGTTAAGTTAAATTTGTGAATTAAATCAGCCCGAATCAGTTTATTCCAAACGACATTAGGAAAAGTTATAAATAATTCATCTGATAAATCTTGTGGAGTACACGGACTTTGATTCAAAAGTTTTTCATCTAATTTTTCTGAACCAGTGATTTCTTTGAATGTTTGATTCAAGATATTATAGCCTTCAATCACAATATCCGATTTATCTGTTTCGGCTTTTTGAACCATTTTAGCTAGCATGTTTTCATCAAATATATCATAGGAGTTGGCAAAATAAATATACTTTCCTTTTGCTTCTGACAAAGCTTTATTTCTGGCAACAGCAACACCTGAATGGGGTATAGAAATCACCTTTAAACGTGCATCCAAAAAAGCATACCCTTGCAAAGTGGATAAGCTATCATCCTGTGATCCATCATCTACACAGATGATTTCAATATCTTCTAATTTTTGTGTTAACAAGGAATCTAAGCACTCTCCCAGATATTCTTCTGTGTTATAAACAGGTAAAATTACAGAAACTGCTGTCATTTTATATTCCTTTCTTTTTCAACAAAGTGGATCATTTGTTCTAAAGCATATTTTGCATCAATTTTATTAATAATAAGCCCTTTGGAATAATTTTTTATAAACTCTGCTTGAGCTCCAAGATTAAAACAGGCGATGGGTAATTCCATTGATATAGCTTCAGCAGTCGTATATGAAAATGTTTCTGGAATTATTGAAGAAATGAATACGATATCTATTTTATTTCTTTTCATAATCTCTGGTAGCTTTTCTCTTTCATATCTTCCCAATATACGAATGTTTTCAAGTTTTTTTTTCGCTGACCCTATAACAATACAATTTGTATTTGAATAGTTAGATATCAAATTGTCTATCTCTATTATAATATTTAAACTTTTTTCAACAGTCAAATTTCCTAAAATACCTATATTTATTTCAGAATGTTTTTCAAGTTTAACCTTATCAAAAGGTTTTATAATATGTGGTGTAATTTTTATTTTATTTTCTAACAAAGGATAGAATTTTTTATATATACCAAAAGTTGATTGAGAAAAAAGAATTACCTCATCAACAACATTGTACAAAAAATTTTGCCATAGATTTTTATATTTTGAGATAGATTTAACTTTCATTAATGGTTTTTTAATTCTTTTTATACAAGATTCGCATCCTTTAAAATTAGAACAATTACAGTATTCATCTTTACTGTTTTTCATATGTATATTGGGACAGATTGCTTGAAAATCATGTCCTCTGAATGAAACGAAGCAATTTAAGTTTTGTTTTAAACGTTTTATTAGATTTAACACTTTTTCTAGACTAAAATAACACGCTAAATTATTTACAACTATTTTTTGAGGAGAAATTTGATTTATAAAAAATTCTGTGTTCTTATAATTAGAAATAAAAGAATCAGAATAGCTTTTATAAAAATATGAAATTTTTAAGGTATCTTTTGTATTAAAATCTTGAATCTCTA
This sequence comes from Alphaproteobacteria bacterium, assembly GCA_045605805.1. GTDB lineage: Bacteria > Pseudomonadota > Alphaproteobacteria > CAAHEQ01 > UBA3637 > UBA3637. The sequence goes on from JAZUQR010000023.1 coordinate 9,865, forward strand.
TATATAAAATGGAATTTCTTTTTGATTCGATCTGTTCTCTAAAATACGCTTCTGAACCACCTCCCAGAGTATGACAAAACCACACCTCTGTAGATTCAGATTTTTCTCTATAAGAAAAAATTTCTGAAATAACGCGAAATGCCTCAAAATCTTCTTCAAATCCATTTAGGGATTCTTTTTCGTCAAATGTACTTTTTAATTTTGTACATTTTGGTAATTTAGTAAAAAAATTTTTTGAAGAGACGAAAGAGTAAAAAGGAATTTTATCAAACAGGTAATAAGTAATCTTTTGATTTTTCTTAATGAAAGACAAAAGTGGAATTTTTTTAAAAATATACGCAATTCTATGTTTTTCAAAGTGAGACAAAAATTTATAGAATAATTCAGGATGCTTTTTTCGTGCCAAATAGCGTAATTCTTCCCCAGTATAGGTCATTTTTTCCAGCTGTTTATGAGTGGTATTCTTTTCGTGGTGACGATAGCGAAACAACACCTCTTGGATATTATAAAAATTGGTGTAATCCATCAATTGAAGCCACAGATGATAGTCCTCGGCAGGTGTATAGCGTTCTTCATACCTAATTTTATTTTCAATCAACACAGATTTTCTTATCATAGAGGCGGGATGTAAAATGGCGCAGCGACTGGTTAAAGCCGCTTTTATCTCTTCATCTTTTTCGGGATGGCATAAATCCAAATGTTTTGGAAAGGTTTCTGCCAAACACCCCACAACTCCCACATCTTTATGGCCGTCCAAATAAGCCACTTGTTTTGCAAAGCGGGTGGGCAACGAGATATCGTCATGGTCCATGGTTGCCAGATATTCGCCTTGCGCCATTTCAATCAGTTTGTTTCGGCTTTGTGTGATGCCCATATTTTTCGGGTTTTGGATATATTTAATACGAGAATCTTTATATGATTTGACAATGTTTTCCCGAGTATCATTTGGACAATCGTCCAAAATTAAAAATTCAAAGTTTGTAAAAGTTTGGTTTAAGATGCTTTCAATGGCCGTCCTTAAATACGCTTCCTTGGTTTTATAAATCGGCATTAAAACAGAAACTTTGATAGTCATTGGTTTATCCTTGTTCTTTTTTGGTTGAATTATACATAAAACAGTGTGAAAGTCAAGGAAAAAACATTTGATTTTTTTGTTGTGGATGGGGGGGTGTTTGAACATAATTCTTAACGAAAGGTTAATTTTTGAAAAAAAATCATATTTATGTACTTTTTTTGATTTTTTTTGCTTGATTTTGGAAAAAAAAACTGTTTAGATAGTTTTGTTAGCTCGTGGGCTTTTGGGGCTGGGTACATAATGTAAATTATGCGAACAAGGCTTCAAGGAAGGCAAACACAAGTTTAATATTAAACGAAAAAACAAACAAAACAAATGAAAGGAATTAAAATGAACTGGAACATAGAACAAACCATTGAAGGCCGGCGTAAGGCATGAAATGATGTTTTTGTTGTTCCAATCCATTGAGTATTCTTCTCAAAAATAAAAAAACTGAAA
>JAZUQR010000024.1:0-36786 GCA_045605805.1 Alphaproteobacteria bacterium
GAGGAAGGTCCTGATGGGAATGGTAGATTTGTTGGTGGATGTTGCTATGGAACGGTGCAGCCAGGTGATGCCTATCAAGGTATTGGAGATACTTGTATAGAGTAATCACGCCTATATCATAAACCAAAACCCCCGATACACAATCGGGGGAGTTTTTATCGCTATAAAACCTAAAAAATGAAAAAAAACTTTTTATCTGAAAAAGGTTTGACATTTGGTTGAAAAAAGTGTATCTTCTTTTTTGTAATTTGTCTGATGAAAGGATTATAAAATGACAATGGATGAAAACTTGGGGCATGAACAACGCCAAATTCGTTTGGAAAAATTGAAAAAATTGGAGGATATGGGGCTGAACGCTTATCCCCATTGCTATAAACCCAATGCCACATCCAAAAGCCTTTCGGAAAAATATGCCGAGTTACCACCGGATACACAAACAGAAGATGTGGTATCCGTGGCCGGTCGTGTGCGTGCGGTGCGCAATTCGGGTATGTTTATTGATATTTTTGATACCACTGGAAAAGTGCAAATCTATACATCAAAAGAACATTCTGAACAATCGGTTTTAGATTTGTTGGACTTGATTGATATCGGTGATGTGATTGGGGTGACGGGAACAGTGCGTCGCACAAAGCGGGGTGAATTGTCTGTGAATACCCAAGAAATTAAGATGTTGGCAAAGGCTTTGTTGCCGCTGCCAGAAAAGTTTCATGGCCTAACGGATATTGATACAAAATATCGCCATCGTGAGGTGGATATGATTATGAACCCCGAAACAATTCAAACTTTGATCAAACGCAGTCAGATTATTGAATCCATTCGTCAATTGCTGATTAAAAAAGGGTTGGTAGAAGTGGATACACCGATTTTGCAAACAATCAAAGGTGGGGCAACGGCCAAACCGTTTATTACGCACCATAACAGCTTGGATATGGAACTGTTCTTGCGTGTGGCACCGGAATTGTTCTTGAAACGATTGATTGTGGGGGGGATGCCCGGGGTTTTTGAGTTTGCCCGCAACTTTCGCAACGAAGGAATGGATACAACACACAACCCCGAATTCACTGGTTTTGAGGTGTATATCCCCTATATGGATTATAACGATATGGCTGATTTGTTTGAAGACATTGTGCGTACTGCTTGTCAGGCTGTGAATGGTACTTTGAACATTGAATATGATGGCAAAAAGTTTGATTTGTCCAAACCGTTTGCTCGTGTTACAATGAACGAAATGATTCAAAAATATGCTGGCGTTGATTTCTTGGCCATTCAAACGGATGAAGAAGCCCGTAAAGTGGCCGAAGATTTGGGGGTGCATGTGGATGAAAATGATGATTGGGGCCATTGTATGGCGGCTGTATTTGAAGAAAAATGCGAAGCCCATCTGATTCAGCCAACAATTGTGATGGATCACCCTAAATCCTTAAATCCATTGTGTAAAACGCACCGCAGCGAACCTCGCTTGGTGGAACAATTTGAACCTTATATCAACGGCACAGAAATGGGCAACGCCTATACAGAATTGACCAATCCGTTGGATCAGCGTGAACGCTTTGAAGCCCAAGTCAAAGCGCGTGAAGCCGGTGATGAAGAGGCAGATATGATGGATGATGATTTTGTTGAGGCTTTGGAACACGGTCTGCCACCCACAGGGGGAATGGGGATTGGTATGGACCGTTTGGTTATGTTTTTAACAGGCAATACATCTATTCGTGATGTGTTGGCATTCCCCACAATGAGAAAATTAAACAAATAAAGGAGGACAAAATGAAAAAGTTTGTGAAAAAAATAATGGATTTGGATACACCGGTTTTAACCGAGATGTTGGCCGCAAAATTGGCCCCATTTGCCAAAGTATTGTATGCCGTTTTGTTGGTGATTATTGCCTTTGGATTTATCGGTTCCTTGGGTTTGCTGTTCAGCGGTGATATTTCCTTATTCTTGGCAACCTTATTGGGTCTTGTTGCCGAGTTTACCTTGGTGCGCATGTTCTGCGAATATCTTGTATCCGCAAACCCAAAAGCCAAAAAATAAGGGGAGCTGGTTGTTCTCGTAGCTCAGCTGGATAGAGCAACAGTTTCCTAAACTGTGGGCCGTGGGTTCGACTCCCGCCGAGAACGCCATTTTTTTTGAAGGAAACAAGAATGTTGGGCATTGTTTTGGCAGCACATTATCCGTTGGCCGATTCCATGAAACAGGTGTTGGAACATATTGTTGGCCCAATGCCTGATATTGCCGTTGTCAATGTTCCCGAAAGCGTGGATACAGAGGTATTGCGTCAGGAATTGGCGGATAAAATCATCTCGGTCAATGAAGGACAGGGCGTTGTAGTCGTGACAGATATCTATGGGGGCGTGCCGTCCAATCTGGCGGTCTCGTTGTCTGGAAAAACGGTGCGTGTGATAAGCGGTATGAATGTGCCAATGCTGGTGAAGTTGGTTCGTCTGCGTGAGAAAGGCTTGGACGAGGCGGTTCATGAGGCGGTTCAAGCGGGTGCAGCTTTCATTTTGCAGGCAGAAAAGGAATCATAAAATGGCCACAGCAACAAAGCGTGTAAAAATTCAAAACTTAAAAGGGTTGCATGCTCGGGCAACAGCCACTTTTGTGAAATTGGCGGAAACTTTTCAAAGCGAAATTATGGTGTCTAAATCAGGGGGAACGCCCATGTCTGGCAAGTCTATTATGGGTCTGTTGATGTTGGCCGCCCCGTTGGGGGATACCTTAAAGATTTGTGCCGAAGGTCCTGATGCGGAAAAAGCGGTCAAAGCGTTGGCCGATTTGGTGCGAAATAAATTTGGGGAAGAAGCATAATTGGGTTCTTGACAAAAGTCAAAAAAACGATAGATTAAAATCAGAAAACAGCAAAAGGAGGATCTCTGATGAAACGGATGATTGTATTTTTGGGCATGATATGCATGGCCACTTCTGCGATGGCGTTTGGCGGCGGTGGTGGGGGCCACGATTCCACAAAATATAATCGTTATAAGGCTGGGGTAGATAACTTTGGGGTTCATATTCATCCGGATAATCCCCCGTTGGACATTCGTTTTTATGACATCAAGGATGATGCAAATGCCCAGCCGTGTCAAGCTGGTGCAAATGTCTATTGCTGTAAAGCAGGGTATGTTGTGGATGTCGCCACCAGCAAGTGTGTGGCGTGTCCGTCTGGCTCTGTGGCCACTTTGGAGGAAAACTTCAAATGCACAGTGTGCGTTGGGGAAATGATGCCAAATCAGGATAAGTCATCTTGTATCATGCCAGAACCCATCTGCGAAGGCACCGTTTGTGGGGCGAATTGTTGCCCAACCGGAGCAACTTGTACCGAAGGCAAGTGTTGTTACGGGGAAACTTGTGCTGGTGAGGGGCAAGAACTGTATTGTGCTTTTACAAATGCTCAAGGTGAGTGCGAGTCTTGGTCTACCTGTGCCGAAGGAAAAAGTACAGGTGCTTCCATTGTTGGCGTGAAATCTGAATATGATGATGGCTGCTATGGTGCCTGTGCTGGTGAGAGGCAAGAACTGTATTGTGCTTCTACAAATGCTCAAGGTGAGTGTTACGACTGGTACATCTGTGCCGAAGGGAAAAGCAGCGGTGATTCAATTGTGGGTGTGAGTGGGGCTTATGGTGCCTGTGCTGGCGCAGGTGAAGAGCTGTATTGTAGCAAAACAAATGAGTCTGGTGAGTGCTTGTCTTGGGGTACCTGTGACGAAGGCAAAAGTAGCAAAGATTGGATTGTGAATCTAGATTCAAGAAAGGGAGCAGAAGATATGTGGGCAGCTGGTGCCTGTGCAGGTGAGAATGAGGAAGTCTACTGTGCTCATGCAACAGCAATGGGTGAGTGTTACGAGTGGCTGACCTGTGCCGAAGGGAGAAGTACCAAAGATTGGATTGTGGATGTGAAATATAACAGTGGTGCTCTTGGTGCTTGTGCTGATGAGAACGAGCGGTACTACTGTTCTGGAAAAATAAGTACGGGTGAATGTTTTAACTGGGTAACCTGTCCAGCCGATAGGTTTGATGAAACAACACAAACTTGTAATTAAAAAAATAAAGCCACACTTCCCCCGACATAAAAATCGGGGGATTTTTTTACTTTACAACCATTCTTAAAGGTGGTAAGATATTTTTATGACAACATTTTATTTTGATTCTTTTCTGTTTAACAAGGAAAAAGGAACGGTTTCGTTTTATTATCACATTGACAAGGGCGAAAGTTTTGAAGAGGTCATTACTTTTCCAAATGCACCGTTTCAATTGGATAATGCACAAGAACAAGTGTTGCATCAGATTTTGTTTTTGGCGCATATCGCCTGTGGTATCAGCTATTATAAAGCGTTTTTATGTGATGAGATTCGGGTTTTATCGGGTGTTTTAACCAAAGAGCAAGCCGCCTTTTTTGATGCGTTTTATTTGAAAGGTTTGGGCGAATTTGCCGTTCAAAATCATTTGAACCTGCAAGGAAAGATTCATTTTCCCTATGGACAGGTTGACACTGATTTGCCTCAGGTTTCCTTAAATCCTTCGGCTTTGGTGCCGGTTGGAGGGGGCAAAGATTCTTGTGTGGTGATGGCTTTGATGAAAGATTTGGGTGTCTCATCAGTGGGCGTTTCGTGTGGCACTTCCCGCGCCCAAAAAGATTGCTGTGACAAAATGAATGTGCCTTATTTGGTTTTTTTACGCCAAATTGACAAGCGTTTATTACAGCTGAATCAAGAAGGAAAAGTGTTTAACGGACATATTCCCATTACAGGCGTGTTGGCCTTTTTGCTGTGGGCTTTGGCCATATTGCGGGGGGATAAATATGTGGTGATGGCGTGTGAAAAATCGGCCAATAGTGGCAACTTGATGCAGGGTGATTTGGTTATCAATCATCAATGGTCAAAGTCGGTGGAGTTTGAAAAAATGTTTGCCTCTATGACCCAAAAAATTACCCCAGACTTTCGGTATTTTTCTTTGTTGCGCCCAATTTCAGAAGCCCATATTGCCAAGCTGTTTTGCGAAAAATGCACCCCTTGCTTTGATGTGTTCACAAGTTGTAATAAGGCGTTTAAGTTAGACTTGAACAAGCGGATTGACAGGTGGTGTGGAGAATGTGACAAATGTCGCTTTGTCTTTTTGATTTTAGCCCCTTTTATGGACAAAACCACTTTGGTGCGCCTTGTTGGCCGAAATCCATTGAATGAATCAGAACAGATTCAAGGTTATCAAGAATTGTTGGGGCTGAGTGGACACAAGCCCTTTGAATGTGTGGGGGAAGTGGATGAATGCAGATGGGCTTTTTATCAATTAAAAATGCATCCCGATTGGCAAGAAGATGTGGTGGTGCGGGCTTTGGATGTGCCGATGGTTCACCACCCCTTTGATGTGTCCGCAGAACACTTTATTCCAGAGGAATTGGCAAATGTTATGGCAGACTTTGAAGTGTAAAAAAATTGCCGTTTGGGGTATGGGCAAGGAAGGGATGGCGGTGTGCAAAGTATTGCAAGAAAAAGTGCCGTCTGCAACCCTTGTTGAAATAAGTGAAGATAATGTGACAGACCTTTTTGGGTGTGATGTTTTGATTAAATCTCCAGGGGTATCGCTGTATCGGGCAGAAATCCAACAGGCAAAACAAAAAGGTATTGTTGTGACAAGTGGTACAAATCTTTTTATGAAAAACAAAAATCCCAACACAAAGGTGATTGCTATTACCGGAACAAAGGGCAAAAGTACCACTTCAAGTTTGTTGGCACATACGCTTAAAAACTATGGCTTTCGGGTGGCCTTGGGGGGAAATATCGGTGTTCCATTGGTTTCTCTTGTTGATGAACCGGCCGATTTCGTTGTGGCTGAACTGTCGTCATATCAATGCGCTGATTTTGAAGGAGAGCCGGATATCAGTGTGTTGTTGAACCTGTATCCAGAGCATTTGCAATGGCATACCTCGCACCAACAATACTATGCCGATAAACGCCAGATGTGGTACAAGGGGCGGATTCGGATAGATGGTTCAAATCTATCTGTTCAGGTGAAAGATGGTTTTTTTTATGATGAATTGAATCAGTTATTTTCTGTGTCGCACTTGAATTTGAAAGGCAATCATAATGCGGGCAATGCCTGTGTGGTGTTGAGTGTGTTAAAACAGCTTGGTTTGGATTTGACAAAGGCTGGGCGGGCGTTTGAAACTTTCCAAGCCTTGCCTCATCGCTTACAGATAATTGCCGAAATTGATGGCATTACTTATGTAGATGACAGTATTTCTACAACGCCAGAAACGGCTGTTTGTGCAATGGAAACTTTTAAGGACAGACCTGTTGTTTTATTGGTTGGTGGGTTTGACAGAGGGCAAGACTATGATGCCTTAAACCGCTATATTCAGCAAAATCATATTCAAGCCATTGCAATGCCTGTGACAGGAGATAGAATTGAGTCGCCTTATCATGTCAATACGGTGAAAGAGGCTGTGGCTTTGGCCAAACAGATTGCCCAAAAAGGGGGGGTTGTATTGCTTTCTCCGGCTGCGCCAAGCTATCATCAGTATCAAAACTTTGAAGAACGGGGAGATGATTTTGTGCGGGCTGTAAAAGAGGCTTGACAAATGGTTGAAAATCTGATATAATCCTTTTGTTTTCCGAACGGGCTTATTCAATTGGCTGCCCCGAGGATGTCATAACAATAACAAAAGGAAAGAAAATGCCAAAATTAAAATCTAAAAGCTGCGTGAAAAAACGCTGCAAACTCACCAAAAATGGAAAAGTGAAAACCGGTCATGTGAACAAACGCCACTTGTTTATTCACAAGGATAAAAAACGTACACGTCAAGCACGTCGTACTCAGGTTGCTTCCACAACAGTGAGCAAAATTTTGAAGTTCTTTATTCACGGGAAAGGAGTGTAACCTATGGCAAGAGTCAAACGTGGCACGATTGTCCGTGCAAAGCATAACAAAATTTTGAAAATGGCCAAAGGATATCGTGGTCGTAATTCCAAAGTCTTTACAATTGCTAAAGAAAAAGTGGAAAAAGGTTTGCAATATGCATACCGTGATCGCAGAGCCAAAAAAACAGACATTCGCCAATTGTGGATTGTTAGTATCAATGCGGCAGTACGTGCAAATGGTATGGTCTATTCACGCTTTATGAACGGCTTGAAAAAAGCCAATATCGTGTTGGACCGCAAGGTTTTGGCCGATATCGCTTTGAATGATGCCAAAGGCTTTGAAGCCTTGGTGGAAAAAGCCAAAGCTGCTTTATAACAAGCGACTATGCTTTTATAAAAAACACCGGCTGATTTGTCGGTGTTTTTTTTAATCCAGCTCTTTTCCATCTCGCAACAGCTTGTTTGCGCTGGAAGTGGGCTTATTTGTTTGGGTGTGCAAAATTAAAGGTGGGTGGATGGTGGTTGGTTTTTTTGAACCCAAGATGCCACGCACGATAATTCGTTTGGCATTTTGCCCTGCCTTTGAATAAATCGGAATAATTTCAATAGCCCCTAACTTTTGTTCTAATGTCGCCAAAATTGATGTCAACATTTCCGGCCGGTGAATCATGGTAAAAGTGCCTTTTGCCCGAATATGTTTTAAGCAATAAAAAATCCAATTATCCAAATTAAAATGGGCAGCATAGGCAATTTCTTGTTCTTTGTTTTGGCGTGACAAACCGGTTGTATCGTAAAAGGGGGGATTTGTCACCACATGGTGAAATTGTTGGCCTTTTAATGGATCTGTTCCTTGGAATAAATCTGTTTGGATGACGGTGATTTTATGATCATTTAAGATGGCATTTTCTTGAATCAATTGCACCAGATTTTCTTGTACCTCCAAAGCGGTTAGGTGGATGGGCATACGGGCCCCGATGCAAAATCCTATCACGCCATTGCCAGCCCCCACATCCAAAACAGAATCGCCTTGTTTGGCTTTGACAGCAGCGGCTGCCAAAACGGCATCAGAAGTTGCTCGTAATCCTTTAAGAGATTGTCTTAACTTGATTTTGCCATTCAAAAAATCATCTATGGTCACTTGTTTCATGGTGGTTATTATAGAAACAAATGGTTCAAAAGTAAAGACTTATTTTTTCAAACGAGCGTTTGTGCGTTCAATGGCTTGAAAAATATCTTGGGGGGTGTTGGCAAAGTCAACAAAATCAATTTGGTCAAACAAAACTGTGCCAGATTTTTGCATATTTTCTAACAGCTGTTTCATTGGGTCCCAAAAGCCGTTAAAATTCAAAAAAATCACAGGCTTTTCGCTTCTGTCACCCAATTTGGCATGAACCCCTTGTGAGGCGATTTCATCCATTGTTCCCCAACCTCCTGGGGCAACAAGCAACGCATCGGCACTTTCCATCATGATCTGTTTGCGTTCATGCAATGTATCCACCACAAGCAGTTCGCCCTCACCAAAAATGGAAGTATCCTTGCATTGTTTGTGTAATAAAGAGGGAATGGTGACACCCAATACTTTTCCTCCGGCAGAACGAGCCCCTTTGAAAGATTCACCCATCAAACCTTCATCACCCACACCATAAATCATGGTAATTCCTTTTTGGGCAAGCAGGGCGGCCGTTTCAAAAACAGGTTTTCGGAACTCTTGTGCCACATTGTCACTGGCAGAGCCAAACATGGCGATTGCTTTATATTGTGTCATTTTACTCCTTGATAATATATTTTTGCGGATATGTTGAGTTTTCGGGATGAATGGGCATGCTCATCCGTCCGCAGGCGGAAAGGATAAAACAGAACAGGAAAAGTAAAATTATTTTTTTCATATTGTCAGCATAATCTAAAATCCGCCAAAAGTCAATTCAAAAAAACTTGTTTTTATATTTCTGGTCGTAAATCGGGCGCTAAATCCCAATAGGGTTCTTTTTCGTGTATCGGCATAATAAGCGGGGTATAGTTGTCAACACTTATTCCCAAGGGGTTGAGTAATGTTTTTGGTCGTTTGAATGAAGTGCGTATAAAGATTTTAGTTCTTTCACGATTGACTGCTTTTGAGATTTTACAATCGATACATTTTTTTGAATTATCGGTACAGTTGCATTCAGAAACTAAATCATCTGTGATGGGCAGATCGTATGTTTCAATAATGGCTTGCCATAAATTGGAATGAATGACTTTTAGGTCAAAGATGTGTGTTTCTCGGATTAAACTTTTGCCTCGTGTTTCTTCCAGCATTGTTCGTGCTTTTTGTTGAAAATTACTGAACAACTGTGGCTCAGACAGTTGTGCCACAACCCCTGTGTTTCCCCAATTATATTCCATTGTATCTATGGCCCAGACGGTGCTGTTTCGTGCAATCAGATATTCACGCAACCGGTCTTCGGTGACCAACAGCATAGGATCCACAATAATACTTGCAGATTCATTGGCTTTTAATTGTTTGTTCAAGGGATCTATGCTGAATATTTGCCATGTGGAACCTTTTCTGATGGAAACATCTAAATGGGTGATTTGATAGTTCAAGAAAGTTGCAAAGATTATTAAAAGGGCACTTAAAAGGACAACAGATATTGTTAGGGTTCGGGTCATTTTGAAAAAGACACGTTCCGGTAATGCCGACACATTAAGGCGCAAAGGATAGACTTCCAATTCGTCTTTTAAGTTTTCGGGAAATGCTTCTTTGTTATGTTTTGACATATTCTCCTCACTGTGATAGGTTTAGGATATAAAAAAAAAATTGCGGATGCAAGAAAAAACTTGTGATTTTGAAGAAAATATGCCCTAATGATATCAGAACACAGGAGGATGGATGAAATCTGTTTTTTATTTTATGTTTTTTTTAGGTTTTGTTTGCCTTGGTTGTAATGCTTTTGCCAAGATGACGGATGCAGAACGGTTGGGTATTATGGCCGGTTCTGCCGTTGCATGTGGGGCGACAAAAAAGTTGGACGATTTTGAATTGATTGCTTCTCGTATTTTGGCCAATCAATCTGCCACAGACGAAATTGAAACTGCCAATGTGCGTCGCTATATGGAAACAAAATATCGTGTCATGAATATGCAAAAGATGGATATGGAAACTTGTGACGAAGTGTTGCGCCAATTCAATGCCTTGCCGATTTTTCAATCGGTTGTGTATGCGGATGGTTCGGTTAAATTGCCGGATGGTAAATGGTCTAAACCCCTCAGAAAAGTCAAACACAAGAAAAAATGAGACCTAGCTTATTAAATCCATTATTTGCCAATGTTGATTCGTTCAAAGGAATTGGACCCAAACTTTCTTTGTGGATTCACAAACTTTGTGGTGATAAAGTGGTGGATGTTTTGTGGCATTTCCCTTCGGGAGTGAAGCTGCGTCCGATTTTGGACAAAGTGCCGTTTCAGCCGACTTTGGGAACAATTCAAGTGGCGGTGACGGCCCATCAAATCTCCAAAATGCGTCGCAAACCTTGTGTGGTTTTTGGCAACAGTGCTTTGGGGGAGGTGCAGCTTGTATTTTTTAATTATCACGCTTCTTTTTTGAATCAAAAAATGGCGGTTGGACAATCGGTGTGGGTGTCTGGTGTGATGGTGTATGAAAACAGCTTTATCAAGGTTGTGCATCCAGATTATATTGAAACAGATATTTCTAAAATCCCACAATTTGAAGCAGTTTATCCCTTAAAGGCAGGGGCAAATGGAAAGGTGGTGCGCAAATTGATTGAACGCATTTTGCCCACTTTGCCCTCATTGCCGGAAGAAATTGATGATTCTTTGTTGAATAAGCGGCATTGGCCAACTTGGAAACAGGCTGTTGAATTATTACATTGTCCTAAAACGCCCGAAGATTTATTGCCCTGTGTGCCGGCAAGGGAACGGTTAGCCTATGACGAATTGTTGGCGAATCAGCTGATGTTGCATCTTGTGCGTCGGCAAAATAAAAAACAGGCCGGAAAAGTATTGCCCATACAAAATCAATTAAACCTGAATTTGCCTTTTGAATTGACACAGGCGCAAAAACAGTGTTTGAAAGAGATTCGGGATGATTTGGCTTCTTGTGACAGGATGGTTCGCTTATTACAAGGGGATGTTGGGTCTGGCAAGACAATTGTTGCTTTATTGTCGGCACTACAAGCTATTGAAAACGGGGCGCAAGTGGCGTTGTTGGCTCCCACAGATATTTTGGCCCATCAACACTTTGACAAAATAAAATCCTTTTGTCGGGAATTGCCGATTGAAGTGGGGCTTTTAACAGCCCGTGAAAAGGGCAAAAAACGGCAAGAGATTTTGGAAAGATTGCGCTTGGGTCGTTTGCACTTACTGATTGGAACGCATGCGCTTTTGCAAGAAGATATTGTTTTTCAAAATCTTGGGCTTGCAGTGATTGATGAACAACACCGTTTTGGTGTGAAGCAAAGGCTTGCGTTGGCCGAAAAAGAAAAGGGGGTGAACTTGCTTGTGATGACGGCAACACCTATTCCTCGCACGCTTGCTTTAACAACCTATGGTGATATGGATGTGTCTGTTTTGGGTGAAAAGCCAGCTGGACGGCAACCCATTGAAACCCGCGTGATGCCTCTTGGAAAAATCCCAGAACTGATTCACAAAATAAAAAGCAATCCCACTCAGGTTTATTGGGTTTGTCCGTTGGTTGAAGAATCAGAATCTTCTGATTTAATGGCGGTACAAAAACGATATGCTGAATTATGTGCCTTTTTCCCTCAGCAAGTGGGGCTTGTTCATGGGAAGATGAAAGCAGACGCAAAAGACAAAGCTATGCAGGATTTTATTGCTGGTAAGACAAAGATTTTGGTTTCTACTACTGTGATTGAAGTGGGGGTGGATGTGCCTTCGGCCGGTTTGATGATTGTAGAGCATGCTGAACGCTTTGGCTTGGCAACATTGCATCAGCTGCGAGGGAGAGTAGGGCGTGGTCAAGAAAAAGCGGTGTGTTTATTGTTGCATGGCCGTTTGTCGGCAATTGCCAGAGAACGTTTGTCTGTGCTGCGTGAGTCGGATGATGGGTTTAAGATTGCTGAGGCTGATTTGAAATTGCGTGGTTGTGGCGAGGTTTTAGGGGTGCGCCAAAGCGGTATGCCTTTGTTCCATATTGCACAAATGCCAGAGCATGCGGATTTGTTGTTGCTTGCGAATCAAGAGGCGGGGCGGATTTTGAAAGAGGATGCTTTTTTTCAAACAACTCGTGGACAAGCGGTTAAAAATATGCTATACCTATTCCAAAAGGAAAAATGCTTGGATTTGTTGAAAGCGGGTTAGGATGACAGTTAAGTTCACATTACAGCCACCCGAGGTGACCAAAAGATTACGCAAGGAGTTTCATCACAAACGATTAAACAGGGTGTTTGTGTTGTGGCTTTACAGAACAGGGCGCTTAAATGCGTACAGCCATGAAATAGATTTAATTCGTGCCTCCAGAGGCCGTGCGCCTTCCAACTTTGATGTGCATCATATTGTGCCTTTATCGGGGGGTGGTACAAACCGATTTTCAAATATGTGTTTAATTGAACGCAGCTTACATCGCTTTATCAATAAAAAATGTTTTGATCCGGCTTTGAAAAACATTAAAATTGGTGAAACGGTTATTATCAATGTGCCGGATTTTCCTCGTGTTGCTTTGCGCAGAGAATATAATGGGTGGATTGATAAAATCTTACAGCAATCCAGAAGTGCAAACAGATTTTACAAGTTTTTACGAAAAAAATAAAAAATCCCCCCTTGTGAATAGGAGGGATTTCAAAAGTACACGCCTAACGGCCTTGTTTTTTTGTAAAGAGATTTTGAAGCAGATTTTGTTTAGTGCTTTCTGTTGTTTCTTTGGTGGAATCACAGCGTTTTTGGTCGTTCATTTCCAACATTTTGTCCATTTGTGCAAAGACAGATTTAATATCTTTAATTCCCCAACGGGCAATAAGCGCTTTTTGATTTTCTAATTCAGCCCAATTCAATCCCTTTGGATTATCACGCAATTGACGATAAATATACAACAAGTTATTGATATTGTTGATGGTTATTTTATACTCACCACGGATGGTGCTTGTATTTGCTTTTTGATAGTTGATATCAATGCCAGGAAATTGTTTTTCAAGGGCAGTTTTGCTTTGCATAAGATTGTTAAAATGTGCCGCAACCATTGCAGATGGCACATAAGTTTGTTTTTTATTTTTCAGCACTTGTGTGCTGTTAAAATCATCTGCACCGCTGTTGACATAAGCAATCACTGTTTGATATTGTTGTCGACGCAAATCAAAAATGAAGGGTGAGGCCATGTTTTCGTCATCCAAATAAGGCTTGATGGCATCAAAAAAGTTGGTTGATTTTTGCCAATGCTTTGTTTTTTTCGGATTGTGCGACAAATAGTCGCAAGCCTCTTTTTCAAACTCGTTTGTATCTACGAAAAAAGATTTGCCGGCAGCTATCACTTCATCCATGGTAATTTGCTGGCGCTGTTCATCTGTTAAATTGTCCCAATTTTCGTTCATATTGTATCCTTTCTGATTGAATATGAGGACTATTATACCACAGAATTGTTATTTGTCAAGTTATAGGGTTTAATAGTGTGGCGGTGGTGTTTCTTCTGATTGAGGTTTGACAATGGATACATCAATACTATCCCGCAATGAACGATAATCTCTTTCCAAGCGGTCAATCAGTTTTCCTTGACGAATGACAACGGTATTCAGGTCATCCACTTGTGCTTCTAAATCGGCAATGTGGCGTTCAATATCAGTCAGACGTTCTGTGTGTTCAGACATTATATTTTTAACCTTTCAGATACTTCTTCTTTGCCTAAAATACGCATAATAGAACATAAATCAGGGCTTTGTGTGCGCCCTGTGATGGCTACCCGCAAGACTTTGGCCACATCGGCCACAGAGCCTTTATATCCGGATGGATTGGCTTTGTAGGCTTTCATATCTGTTGCAAAACCGTTTTGTTCGGCAACCTGTTTTACCTTTGCAAACCATGCTTGATTGTCATCCGAAGGGTTATAAATCTGGGCAAAATCGGCTGCCACTTTTTGGATATCTTCATGTGAAAGAGGGGCTAAAGCTGTTTCATCATAGACAGGGCGGTTAAAGAAGAAAGAAGTTTCTTTTTCGGCATCTTCCCATTTGAACAAATCTTTTCTGGATTTGGCGCCAATACCTCGTTCAATATTGAAAATGGCGATACATTTTTCACGATTGTTTTCCAATAAGGTGGCAAAATCGGGTTTATATTCTTTTGCCCAAGTTGTGACTTTTTCATAAACTCGCTCAGCGCTCATTCTGGCTACCACTTCACGGGCGATACTGTTCAATTTTACCATATCAAATAACGCCCCTGCTGTGTTTGAAATTTTGTGAATGTCCATTGGAAAATCCAATACAGGAACATCTGGGTTTTGTTTTCGCCAATCTTCAAAGCTGGCATTCATTAAATTCAGAAGATATTCCAATACGGCATCTTGGGGATAACCATGTTCCGCAAAATAAGCGATATTTGCTTCCGGATCTAAACGCTTGGAAATCTTGCGACGCTTTCCATCTTCTCCCAATTTTTGTAATAACGCATGGTGCGCATATTTTGGGGGTTGCCATCCCATCATGTGGAACAACTGAATATGTAAAGGCAACGAAGATAGCCACTCTTCACCACGAACGACATGGGTTGTGTGCATCAAATGATCATCAATCAGGTGAGCAAAATGGTAAGTGGGTAAGCCATCATTTGCCTTGATAATCACAACATCAATATCGTATTCAGGTAAAGATACTTTTCCTTTTAACAAATCTTCCACAACGATACGTTTGGAATAATCTCCATTAGAGCGCAGACGAATACAGAAAGGTTTGCCTTCCTTCAAGTTAGACAAAATTTCTTCATCGGTTAAATGACGACATTTGGCATAGCGTCCGTAATATCCAGGACGTAATCCTTGCTTTGTTTGAATCTTACGCACCATATCAATTTCATTGGGAGTACAAAAACAAGGATATGCTAATCCCTTTTTCACCAGCTCTTTGGCAAACGCCTGATAAATGTCTTTACGCTCGGATTGTGTATAGGGTGCATACACGCCTTTTTCATTGCCCGATAAAGTACGACCTTCATCAGGGTGAATCCCATAGTGAGCCAATGCGCCCAATACAACTTCTACTGCCCCTTCTACTTTGCGCTTTTGGTCGGTATCTTCTACACGCAAAAAGAAGACACCATTGTGTTGATGGGCTAAACGTTCTGCCATAAAACCTTGATAAAAGTTTCCAATATGTAAATAGCCGGTTGGGCTGGGTGCTAAACGGGAAACAACAGCCCCTTCCGGTAATTGCCGTGGCGGATACTTTGCCAAAATTTCATCCACAGAAGGCAACGGATTCGGAAACAATAAATCTAAAATTTCAGGTGTCATGGTTTTTCCTTTCTTTCAATTAGCGGAGAGTATATCATATTTTTGCTTGATTTTCAAGGGGGATTTTGTTATAATAGAACAAATTTTAACAAGGAGTATGAAATGAATTTGCTGAATCTGATAACCATTAAAGTGTCACGGGCTTTTGAACAGGCTGGCTTTGCCTCAGACAATGTGTTAGTGCGTGCCGCTGACAGACCAGATTTGGCGGATTATCAATCAAACGGGGCATTGGCGTTGGCTAAGTCATTGCATCAAAATCCACGAGAGGTGGCCGAAAAAATTATACAGGAATTGAAAAAAGATGATTTCTTTGCAGATGTTTCTGTGGCGGGCCCCGGTTTTATCAATATGAAAATTAAAGATGAAGAATTGGTGCGCTTATCGGGTGAAATCCTGACTGAGGCAAAGGCGGGTTTTGAGCGAAAAGAAAATCCAAAAACTGTTGTGCTAGATTATTGTGGGCCCAATGTTGGCAAGGTTTTGCATGTGGGGCATTTGCGTTCTGGCAACATTGGTGATGCGGTGCGCCGTATTATGCAGTTTGCTGGTGACAAGACGATTGGTGATGCCCATTTGGGCGATTGGGGGCGGCCTATGGGGTTGGTTTTAACAGAATTACAGCATCGTTGGCCGGATATGCCTTATTTTCAGCCAAATTATTCGGGCGATGAAGGGTACATCATTCCTTTTTCTTTGGCAGATGTGACTGAGGCTTATCCGATTGCTTCGGCCAAAGCAAAGGAAGACGAAGCCTATATGAATCAGGCCAAAAACTATACTCGTGAGTTGCAACAAGGCAATAAAGGCTTGCGTGATTTGTGGGAAAAGTTTGTGGCTTTAACAAAGGCGGATGCCCAAGGATTGATGGAAAACTTGAATGTTTATTTGGATTTATGGTGGGGCGAAAGTACGGTCAATAATCGGTGTAATGAGATGATTGAACGCCTTAAAAAATCGGGCGATATGGTGTTGGATGACGGGGCTTGGATTGTGCGATTGGATGAAAAAACACCTCCGGCTATTTTGGTGAATTCGGCCGGCGCAACCATGTATGCCGCTTCGGATTTGGCCACGATAGAGGCTCGTATGGATGCGTTTAAGCCAGATGTGATGATGTATTTTACAGATGCCCGTCAATCATTGCATTTTGATCAGATTTTTAAGGTTGCCAGAAAAATAGGGATTGTGCCTGAAACCGTTTGTATGGAATATCAAGGCTTTGGTTCGGTGAATGGGGAAGATAACAAGCCTTATAAAACGCGTGACGGGGGTGTGCCGACTTTGCGTTCTATTATTGATTCGGCTGTGGCAAAGGCTCGTTCCAAAATGGAAAATGGTGATATGGGGCGGGATTTATCGGATGCCGAAAAAGATGAGATTTCTCAAATTGTTGGTGTGGCCGCTTTGAAGTTTATGGATTTGATGAACGACAAAGTGAAAAACTATGTCTTTGATGAAGAACGGATGATTAGTACAGAGGGTAAGACAGGGCCGTATTTGCTGTATGCAATGGTGCGGATGAAGTCTGTTTTGGAAAAAATTGGTTTGCCCCAAAATGACACAATTCAGTTGTCAACACCGGTGGAAAGAAAGTTGTTGCTGAACCTATATACTTTTCCAGAAAATGTTCAAATTGCCTATGACAATCGGGCACCTCATGTGATTGCGGATTATTTGTATAAGTTGTGTCAAGATTTCAATTTATTCTATCACGATTGCCCAATGAAAGAGGCTGAGGCTGAGATTAAAAACAGTCGTTTGAACTTGGTTCAATATACCTTGAAAGTGGCCTTATTATGCGCAGATATGTTGGGCCTTAAAGTGCCGGACAAGATGTAGGTTCGCTTGGCGGTTGTATCAGGTGGATGACTTGACATTTTTTTTGAAGGGCGTACTGTAAACTGCGGTATGCCCCTCCGAAAGAATAGGGGATATAGCCAATTATGAATTGACTGCGGCTGATGACCCATTCGTTGCGTTTGATGATTTTGAAACGGAATGGGATTTTGTTTAATTCCATGGGATAGAGAAAACTTGAAAAAGCAATCTGTGTGTTATGCAAATCATTTTCATATGACAAGACATAACAGATATTCAAATGATATTGTGGAAAGTCGTGTTTGAATTGCATGGCAATTTGGCTTGACACGATTTCAAAATTGCCGTTATTTCCCACATAAAATGTATTGACTTTATGTTTTTCTACCAATTCTGTCATAATTTGTCGGATACGGTTGCTCAATTCGTTTTTTGATAGCAACAGTTCATGGTGACCGATAAAAGCACAGGATTTTCTCATTTGATTTTATTTCCTTCAAGTCTTAAAAGAGAAAACCCACTTCTCAAAAAGTGGGTGGATGTTAGAAACTATTCACATCAAGCAAGATAGTCCTGCCTATTCAGGCAAAAACCCTATTCGGCAGGCATCCACCCCTATAACAGGTAGATGCCCGACAAAGAAAATAATACACCTTTCGTACGAAAGGATATAAAATTCGTTTGCCCTTGATGTGAAAAGGTTTCTACACCCTTTGTTTGGGTGGGCCCCCAAACAAAAAGAGTATAGCAAATCAAAAAATGAAATGCAATAAAAAAAACGGAAGCCGAATTTTCTCCTTTGTTAAAAATTAAAACCACCTGAAAATCAGGTGGTCGGAGAGTTCGTAAATCAAAACATAATGCAAATGATCCCTGTGGTCTTTAAGATTACGCCCCCGAAAGGGCGCAACCCTTGAACATACACCACAAGCTCCCCGACCATAAGTCAAGGGTGGAGTTGAAATGGGTATTTACTTACAAGAAGAAAACACACCATTTCGGGTAGGGTGTTCAAACTACCCCATTATGTTTGAGCTTACGAGGCTCCGATACCTTATTCAGGCACTGTGGACAAGGTTTCGCCTTATCCGTTTCTTATTTTATGATATCTTATTTTGTTTGTCAAGCAATAATTTATAAAATAACCTTCAAAAAAAAACGGAAGCCGTGTGACTTCCGTTTTCTTTTAAGACAGGCAGATTTATTCTGCGTCTTTTTTGGCTTTCTTGGCTTTCTTTTCCAAGGCTGCGCCCAAGATATCGCCCAAAGAGGCACCTGAGCTTGTAGAGCCATATTCTTCCAAAGCACGTTTTTCATCATCAATTTCACGAGCTTTGATAGACAAGTTCACTTTGTGGGCTTTGTTATCCACAGAAGTGATTTTGGCATCCACTTTTTCACCAATGGCAAAACGTTCTGTTTTTTGTTCGGAACGTTCTTTGGCCAAGTCTGTGCGTTTGATATAGCCTTTCACACCATTGACATCAACTTCAATGCCGTTTTCTTCAATAGCGGAGACAACAGCGGTGACCACTGCACCCTTCTTGATGCCTTCCATAGAACCGGCTGTTGGGTCTTCTGTCAATTGTTTGATGCCCAAAGAAATGCGTTCTTTTTCAACATCAATGTCCAAGATTTTGGCTGTGACAGACATACCTTTTTTATAGTCTTTGATGGCTTCTTCGCTTGCTTTATCCCAAGACAAATCAGAGCTGTGAATCATGCCGTCCAAGTCTTGTGTTAAAGACATAAAGACACCAAATTCAATTACATTCTTGATTTCGCCTTCAACGATATCGCCTACTTTGTGTTCAGCAGCAAACTTTTCCCAAGGATTTTCTTGTAATTGTTTGATGCCCAAAGAAATGCGGCGTTTTGTTTCATCAACTTCCAAAACAACCACTTCAACTTCTTGACCCAAAGCAACAATTTTGTTTGGATGTGTGTTTTTCTTTGTCCAGCTCATTTCTGATACATGGACCAAGCCTTCAACGCCATCGCCTAAATCAACAAAGGCACCGTAATCTGTGAGGTTGCTGATTTTTCCTGTCAATTTATCGCCCACATGGAATTTGTCTTGAACACCAGCCCAAGGATCGGCTTCCATTTGTTTCAAGCCCAAAGAAATGCGGCCGGTTTCTTGGTTGAATTTGATAATTTGGACTTTAATTGTTTGTCCAATTGTCAAGATTTCTTGCGGGTTGTTGATGCGCTTCCAGCTCATATCTGTGACATGCAACAAGCCGTCTAATCCACCCAAATCAATGAATGCACCATAATCTGTGACATTTTTAACGGTACCTTCAACCACTTGACCTTCGGACATAGTTTTGATGATTTCAGATGTTTGTTCTGCTCTGGCTTCTTCCAAAACAGCACGACGAGAGACAACAATGTTGCCACGTGCTTTATCCATTTTCAAAATAGCAAATGGTTGTTCAACGCCCATCAATGGGGAAATATCACGAATTGGACGAATGTCAATTTGGCTGCCAGGTAAGAAGGCTGTTGCGCCTTTCAAATCAACCGTAAAGCCACCTTTGACACGGCCAAAGATTGTACCGTTCACATGTTCGCCTTTTGTCATGGCAACTTCCAAATCGCCCCATGCTTCTTCACGACGAGCTTTTTCACGAGACAAAACGGCATTGCCTTCACGATCTTCATAACGTTCAATGAAGACTTCAACCACATCACCCACATTTACAGCTTGAACGCCAAATTCGGAAAGAGGGATGCGACCTTCGGATTTTAAGCCCACATCAACGATAACTTCGTCATCATCAATGCGTGTCACTGTTCCAGAAACGGTTTTGCCTTGTAAAGCAGAGCCTGTTCCCATGTATTCATCTAATAATGCACCAAAATCTTCTGTCAATTCCGGTGTGTTTTGTTTTTTATTTGTCATAAAAATACCTTAATTTTTTTGGTTGGCCAATGGTTATAAACCACGGACTTTATGTGTTCTTCAAACCAATATCGGGGACGAACACAAAACCCGACATACTTTCCCACTTTGAAAAAGCAAGACAAGTATATCAGGTTTTTGAAAAAAAAGCAAGCCTTTTTTGTTTTACAAAATATCAGAACCGCATAAGGCATTTAAGTCAACGGCTTTGCCGCTTAAACGCATGGTGACATCTTCAACGCTTCCGTCTTCCATTTGTTCGTTTCTTACGGTGAAGTCAATATCAGAAACGCCATTCATTTGAATCATGGTTGTCAACAGTTTTCGGCACATGCTACCCTTGATGCGCTCTCCGTTTTTATCGGCTACTTCGGCCACAAATTCGGTGCCAGTGAACGCACGGTCTTCATCCCGTGGGGCCTTAAAGGTAATCACATAGTTTTGTGTTTTGCCACGATATTTCCTTAAAAACTCATCCATTTCATCTGCTGATTGCAATTTTGTGGAATGTAATGCAGCCAAAATTTGAATGCTGTTCAAATTGATTTGGTGGATGATGCTGTTGATTTCGTTTTTATTCATGGCCCGCTTAAAACCGATGACGCCTCCAATTGATAATAGACCGATAATAGCCAAAACAGCCAAGATTTCAATGGCTGAACGCCCAGATTCTGTTGAATTTTTCATTTTCTCCTCCTTATATAGATAGAAAAAGGATAGCGTGTTTTTTTTGAAAATGCAAGATTTATTTTGTTGGTTTGCAACCGCAATAGGTTTGACGATAGAGTTGATGCATTTTGGCAAGGCGTTCTGATTTTTCCAAGCCCCCATTTTTACGCCAATTGGTTGTATCGTAGGGTAAACCTGTTTCCTGTTCCACCTTTTTACCGGCTTGACAAACTTGATTAAAATCTTTGAATCTTGAAATGCCTAACACAGATGTCATGCGGGTAAAGCCATTTTGTTTGGCATAGTCGGCACATACTTTCAACCGCAGATAGAAGCACACATCACAGCGTTTGCCTTTTTCTGGTTCGTTCAGTAAATCTTTTGTGGCTTTATCCCACATATCCGTTAAATAATCGCCTTCAATAAATGGAATATGGTAAAAATTGCAAATGCGTTTATTTTCTTCCAAACGGCGTTGATATTCCGATTCCGGTTTGATGTTTGGATTAAAAAACATAACGGCAAAATCTTGTTTTTTTTCGGCCAAATCAGCTATTACGCCCACAGAACAGGGTGCGCAACATGAAACCAGCAATAACTTATCCATCTTTTCTCCTTTGAATATCACGATAAAGTTGGGGGCGGGATGAGGGTAATTCCCCCAAGTGGGTGCTTAAAAAATGGCCGGTTAAAGTAAGACCATCTGTTAAATCCTCGTTTGAATAGGGGGCTGATTCCTGCCATAAAAAACGGGGCAATTTTAACAGTTTGTTGTGATAGGGTAAGCCTTTTTCTTTGCTGACAGCTCGGCCTGTTTTTGGGGAAATATAGGCCAAGTCAAGGCTGTTGCCACCCCCAGCACATTCTGTCATATCCAGTGCAAAGCCAAGGGCACTTAAAAGTTCTGTTTCAAATCGGATGTAATTTTTCAAAAAATGATTGTTTGCCAAATTGTTCAAAAAAAACAATGTTTGCTCGTGTAAAAAATCGTAAATCTGGCGTTCGGGTAAAGATTTGTCTAAGATGGCACACAGGTTCACCAGCACATTTAATCGGCCGATATCATCCAAAAATAAGGGGGCATAGGCTTTGATTTCCTCTATATAAAAAGTGCCAAGCTGTTCGGGAAGTCGTGCTTTCCATGTGGCTTGAACAAGTGTGCCGATTTCGGGTGGCGTTTTCTTTTTTAAGACACCCAAATGTCGGCCATATTCTTTGGTAAATAGACTGATGATAAAGGTGTTTTCGCCCAATGTTTTTTTTCCTAATACCAAGGCATTGTGTGTGGTGAACTCAGGCATTAAAATCTAATCCCCACGGTTTGTATTGGTTTGGATCGTTCGCCCAATTTTCTCGCACCTTAACAAACAAGAATAGGTTCACTTTTTTATTCAGTTGTTTTGAGATTTCTAACCGAGATTGTTGGCCGATTTTTTTTATCATTTGTCCGCTACGGCCCAAAATTATCATACGATGAGCAGGGCGTTCTACAATGATGTTTTGTTCAATGCGAATGCTTTTTTCTGTTTCTTTGAACAGGGTTGTTTCTACGGTCAGATGATAGGGCAGTTCGTTTTGCAGATTCATAAACAGTTTTTCCCGAGTGACTTCGGCTGCAAACAGCCTGTCGGGCATATCTGTCATTTCATCTTCGGAAAATAACCACGGTGCTTTGGGGGTTTGCTTTGTTAGGTAATCCAATAAGTCGGGTACGCCTTTTCCTGTTTTGGCAGAAATATAAAAAATGGCACTCCATAAAGGCATTTTTCCCAATTCTTCGGCTAAAACGGCCATTTTTTCGGGGGTGGTTTGGTCAATTTTATTGACAGCCAGAACGGCTTTTTGTTTTGATTTTGTTAGGTTGTTGATAATCAAGGTGGTGTTAGCATCAATGCCTTTTTTCGCATCAATTAAAACCAGACGCATATCTGCTTCATCCGATTGTGTCCACGCACCGGCCACCATAGCCCGATCCAACCGGCGAGAGGGTTTGAATATGCCGGCTGTATCCACCAAAATCAACTGTGTATTTTCTTTCACATAGATGCCACGCACTTTGCCCCGTGTGGTTTGTACTTTGGGTGAAACGATAGAGATTTTGCTGCCAATAATGTAATTGAGTAAGGTGGATTTTCCTGCGTTTGGTGCGCCCAAAATGGCCACAAATGCACATTTTTGATTAGTCATGATATTGCTCCAATAAGTTTTGGGCCGCCTCTTTTTCTGCTTCCTTTTTGTTGTGTCCAACGCCAAAGGCAGTTAAATCGGCCACTTTGATTTGTACCTTAAATACAGGATTATGTTCGGTTCCCATTTGATCCAGCGTTGTATAAACTGGCAGACATTTGAATGTTTTTTGCGCCCATTCTTGACAGGCGGATTTGGGATCTTGCGGGGCTTGGATATTAGATTCCATCAATGGTGTCCAGACTGGCAGAACAAGATCTTTCACGGCTTGTAATCCTTGGTCTAAATATAAGGCCCCCAATATGGCTTCGCACACATCAGACAAAACCGAGTTGTTTTCACGCAATTCGTTATCTGTGGTTTTAACCATTTTGTTTAGGTGCCACAGGTGGGCTACATCAGCCAAGGTTTCTTCCCGAGTAAGTGCCACAAAGCGTTTTGCCAATGATCCTTCTTTTTCTTGGGGATAAGCCTTATAAAGCATTTCGGCAACGATAAGCCCCAAGACTCTGTCGCCCAAAAATTCTAAACGCTCATAAGCGGCTGCTTTTGTGCCACAGGCCAATTTTATGGCTTGATCAAAAAGCTGAGGGTTTTTGAACAGTGTACGCATCAGTGTATCTCCGTAAAAATGCGTTCCAGACGCAAAAATTGTGTCCAACGCCAAAATTGAAAAAACCATCCATTCCCGTTGGTGGAATAAAAAATCAAACGGGCTTTACCTTCTAACAATTCTTCATCAACTAACCCAAAAATACGAGAGTCTTGCGAATTGTCACGATTATCTCCCATCACAAAATAGTGACCTTCGGGAATTGTCACTGGTTCGGTATCGTCCAATTGCATCGTATCAGCCAATTCATAAATATCATGTGCCACACCATTTGGTAAAGTTTCTTTATAGCGAATATATGTTTGCCATCCGCTTTCGGTTAGCCAATCTTCTATGGCAATTTGTTCACGGGGAACCATTTGCCCATTCAAAATCAGACGGCCGCCTTGCATTTGAACAATATCCCCCGGCATGCCGATGACTCGTTTGATATAGTCTGTTTTTCTGTCAGTTGGCAACTTAAAGACAATCACATCTCCTTGTTGGGGTGGGTTATTAAACAGCCGACCTTTTGGAATCAGTGGTATTGAAAAAGGAAAGGAATGTTTTGAATAACCATAATCGTATTTGCTGATAAACAGATAATCGCCAACCAACAAGGTGGGAACCATAGAGCTTGATGGGATATTATAAGGTTCAAAGGCACAAGAACGAATGGTAAGGGCAAGGAGTGCCAACCAAAAAAGTTGAATCCATTCTTTGCGTTGCTTCTTTTTTGCTTCTTGCTCTTTTTTATCAAGTTGTTCTATATCCGAAAATTGTGAGTCCATAGTTTTATCCTTTCACTTTGAAAAAGAGTGTATCATAAATAAAGAAAAATGTCCATAAAAACAAAAAAAACTTCAAAAAAACAAAAAAATGTGAAATTAAATTAAAAAAAAATATAATAAAATCAAAAAGATATAAAATAGTTCAAAAAAAATCAATCAAACGCTTGATTTATTTGTGTTTATGTGATACTATCTTATGCGTTGAATAACAAAAAAAGGAGAAAATATGAAAAAATTATTGTTATTAGGAACTGCCGTTTTAATGGGAACAACTGTTCAAGCCGGTGGTTTTCAACTTTCCGAATATTCCACAACATCCATTGGCCGTGCGTTCGCAGGCGCAGGGGTTGTTGGTGATGATTTTTCTGCTATTGCTTTTAACCCTGCCGGTATGGCCTTGAATAAAAGCGGATTTCAAGTTGGGGCTAGCTTGGTTTCTATGATTGGCAACGTCAAAGGTTCTGTTGATAATGGAACTGTTGGTAAAAAAGGTAAAGTTCGGGCTCATAATGTTGTGCCGTATGCCTTTGGTCAATATGCTTTGAATAAAAAAATGCGTGTGGGTGTGGGTGTGTATGTGCCATACGCTTTTTCTTTGGAATATAATGACGGATGGTTTGGTCGTGGTCATGGCAAAAAATCCGAAATTAAAACCATTACCTATGCGTTGGCGTTCAGCTATAACATTGCGCCTTGTTTGACAATTGGTGCCGGTGTGCAAGCTCAAACATTGGATGCCCGTTTAACCAATGATGTGGATGCATATACACCTTATAATTTAGGATATAATTCTGATATGAAAGGGGATGGTTTCAATGTGACCGGTAATATCGGTATCATGTATCAACCTCGCAAAAACACTCGTTTTGGTGTGTCCTATCAAATGAAATCAAATCATAACTTGAAGGGCGATCATCATTTGTATGTGGGGACAGATTTGTATGGTGATATTCATGCCAAATTGGTGTTGCCTGAATACCTGTTGATTTCGGGATATCATAAAATGGATAAATGGGGCTTTTCGGCTTCGGCAAAGTGGACAAGATGGAGCCAATTTGACACATTGGACATTTACTCCAATTATACAGGAACAGATATGCCTGTGGGGGCTGTGCATGAAAATTGGAAAAACACATGGACTTTGTCGGCCGGTGTGGATTATGATTGGTCCGAAAAAACAACCCTGCGTGCCGGTTTAGCTTATGACCAAACTGGTATCAAAGGGGCAGAGTTCAGAACCGCTCGGTTGCCCGATTCTGATCGTTGGATTGCCAGTGTCGGGGCAAGTTATCAGATGACAAAAAATATGTCGCTTGATATGGCCTATGCACATATGTTTATGAAAAAAGGAAACAGTGCTCATAAACAACCGAATGGCGGCAGCAGACTTGATGCAAAATATGATTCTCAAATCAATATTTTCAGTGTGGGCTTTCAATATAAGTTTTAAGGCCTAAATATACCGCATCTGTTGAATGGACAGGTGCGGTTTTTTTAATTAAAATCAATGAAATATAAAATAATATGAAAGTTTTGTGACATTTTTGTTGCAAAATTGTGATAAATTGTTTATAGTTATTTTGGGATGAACGAAAACAAAGGAGAAAATATGAAAGATTTTGTTCGTTTTTTATTGCGCTGTGTCTTGCGTGTGATGAAGGTGCGTGTCTCATTTCAACTTGATGAAGATGCGGCTTGGCCCGAAAAAGGGATTTATATATCCAATCATGCTTCGTGGTTGGATCCGGTGATATTGTTTGCTTTTTTACCAAACAATCCTGTGTTCTTATTGCATGGCAAATTGTATCGCAACAAATGGATTCGCTTCTTTTTGCATTATGCTGAAATAATGGAGTTCAATTACATTGATGTGACAGACACCAAAAAGGTGATTGAACTTATCAATCAAAATCGTTATTGCTTGATGTTTCCAGAAGGATGTATGACTGATACTGGGGATATTATGAAAATCTATGAAGCACCAGCAGTGGTTGTGGACAGGACTGGCGCTCCGTTGATTCCTGTGTGGATTAGTGGGGCTGAATATAGCCCGTTTGCCCCAGAAACGAGGGGGAAAGTGCCACATCGTCCTTTTCCGAAGATTAAAGTGAAAGTGGCGGCTCCGGAATATGTGGAAATCAATGATGACTTAAAGCGTCAACGGGATTATTTGCGTGATGTGACTTATCATTTATTAAACAAAATGCGTTTTGAAATGAACTTCAAAAGCAACATTACTTTATTCAAAAACTTTGTGCGCATTTCCCGTATTTATGGAAAGGAAGGGCTGTTTAAGCGGCGTGAGTTTGTGGAAGATATCAATCGCAAGCCTCAAACCTACAAAGATGTTTTGTTAAAAAGTTATGTTTTAGGACAAAAGTTTGCTCAAAAAACTGCTGTGGGCGAAAATGTGGGCTTGATTTTGCCCAATATGGTTGCCACTTTGGTGACATTTTTGGGGCTTTCTGCTTATGCTCGTGTGCCGGTTATGTTAAACTTTTCGCTTGGTGCTCCGATTGTGGTGGGAATGTGTAAAACAGCCTGTGTCAAACGGGTGATTACCTCTAAGGCCTTTGTGTTAAAGGCCAAATTGGAAGAAGTTATTGATGCTTTGAAAGCGGCAGATATTAAAATTACTTATTTGGAAGAAGTACCAAAAACAATTACTTTGAAGGAAAAGTTGACCGGTTTGTGGTATTACAAAATTAAAAAGATTCCTGTGGAACAAAAAAGTTCTGATGCTGGTGTGATTTTGTTCACTTCCGGTTCGGAAGGAACGCCAAAGGGGGTGGTTTTGTCACACAGCAATATCATTGCCAATGTGAACCAAACTCGTTCTTTTGAACAACTTACTATGGAAGATTTGTTATTTAACTCGTTGCCAATGTTCCATTCGTTTGGTATGTGTGTGGGAACATTCTTTACCATTTTTTCGGGGGCTCGTTTGTTCTTGTTTCCCTCTCCGTTATTGTATAGAACAATTACAGAGTTATTGTATGAATTAAAGGTGACGGTGATGGCGGCAACGGATACTTTCTATAAATCCTATGCAAACATTTCTCATCCGCATGATTTTAGACATGTGCGTTTGTGCTATGCCGGTGCTGAAGCCGTGAAACAAGAGACTCGTGATGCTGTGTCGGAACGTTTGGGGGTGCGTTTGATGGAGGCTTATGGGACCACGGAATGTTCTCCTGTGTTATGTGGCAACAATATGTTGTTTAATAAGTTTGGTACTTTGGGTAAAGTAGCTCCGGCCATTGATTATCGCTTAGAAGCGGTTGATGGTATTAAAGATGCCGGTGAGTTTGTTGTGCGTGGGCCAAACATTATGAAGGGTTATTTATATGCAGATAATCCAGGTGTGTTAGTACCGGTTGAAGATGGTTGGTATCACACAGGTGATGTGGTTCAAGTGGATGAACTGGGCTATGTGAAAATTGTAGATCGTGTGAAACGCTTTGCTAAAATTGCTGGTGAGATGATTTCTTTGACAGCTGTGGATAATATCGCTGTGTCTATTTGGGGAACGGATGAGTTCCGTTGTGGCACAGTGGCAATTCCTTCGGATAAGAAAGGTGAACAAATCGTGATGGTCACGAATAATAAAGAGGCTTCTCGGGCCACTTTTGCAGAATATGTTCGTGAAAAAGGACTGAGTGAATTATATATTCCTGTGGAGTTCTTATATAGAGAAGAGTTGCCTTTATTGGCCACCGGTAAAGCCGATAATGTCAGCTTGAAAAAGTGGGTGTTAAAGGAAAAGGGGCTTGCTTAAAGTAAAAAAAATACTTGTTTTTTAACCAAAGAGGCAGTATAATTCGTATAGAGGGGAAAATATGAAACTTGATACAAAGTCAAAAATTGTGGAAACGGCAATATATGAATTTGCTGCCAATGGTTATGATCAAACAACAACCCGAGATGTGTTGTTGAAGGCCAAGGCGAATGTGGCGGCTATCAGTTATTATTTTGGTAATAAAAACGGCCTTTATACCGAGATTTTAACCCGTATTGCTAATCGTATTTCTGATGCTTTCAAAGATTTGTTGGAAGAATATACGCAAATTAAAGACAAAAAAATTTCTTCCGATGAAGCTGAAGTTTTGTTGAAAAAGTTTGTTCGGGTGTTTGTTGAATTGTTTTGTTCGGACAAGTTGACAACGGCTATGTGTATGATTTTTGTGCGTGAGTATGTGGAACCGTCTCCTGATTTTAAGCCTTTTTTTACTGATATCAATGCCGCTTATCGCCGTATTTTTGTGGATTTATTGGTGCGTGCTAATAATCGTGAAATTACACAAAAAGAAGCTGTATTTCAAGTGATTATGTTGTTTTCTTTTATTTTTACTTTAATTTCACGCAAGCGGATTATTATGGAAGCTATGCAATGGGCAGAATATACGCCCCAAGCTGTGGATGAAATCTTGGCTGTTTTATACAGAAGTTTGTTTAGAAAATAAAAAGGGGGAATAGAATGGCAAAAAAGTTGATTCCGATGGCAATTTGCTATGATTTTGATGGTACTTTATCTCCTGGTAATATGCAAGAATATGGCTTTATGAGTGCTTTGAATCAAAAATCGGCCTCAGATTTTTGGAAGGAGTCCAACGGTTTGGCGTGCCAAAAGCAAGCAGATACGATTGCGGCCTATATGTGGCTTATGCTGAATAAGTTGGCCGAAAAAAAGATTGCCCCCACACGCAAGGCTTTTCAATTTTACGGGGCGGATATTGAATTGTATGCCGGTGTTGAAACTTGGTTTAATCGCATCAATGCTTATGCCAGAAAAAAAGGTGTTTGCTTGAAACATTATATCATTTCTTCCGGTTTGAAGGAAATGATTGAGGGGACAAAGATTGCAAAGAACTTTAAAGCCATTTTTGCTTCTTCGTTTATGTATGATGATAATGGTGAGGCTTTTTGGCCGGCCATGATTTTGAATTATACCAGTAAAACGCAATTTATTTTTCGCATCAACAAAGGTTGTGAAGATTTGACGGATAATACAACAGTGAATCAATTTATCAGTGATAACCAAAGGCCTGTGCCGTTTGCAAATATGATTTATGTTGGGGATGGTGAAACAGATGTGCCTTGTATGAAGATGGTTAAATTACAGGGCGGTCATTCTGTGGCTGTGTACAGAAATGGGAAAAAGGGCTTGGCAAAAGTGCATCATTTAATCAAGGACAATCGGGTGAATACCTGTGTGCCAGCTGATTACAGGGCAGGTAAGCCTTTGGAAAAATATATTCAGTCTGTGATAGACAAAGTTTCGGCAGATTATGCTGTGAAAAATCAAGAAATCAATTAAAAAATTTAATCTTTGTATGAGGCCCGTTTGATGCGGTCGTTGATGGCACGACCCAACCCTTCCATTGGGATGGGTGCGATGGCAATTTTTGTGAATTGTGTTTGTTCTTCGGCCAAATGCATAAAGGAAAACAGGTTGGCAGTTGCTTCTTGTAAATTGCCGCTGGGACTTAGGTTCAAATGGCCATTGATGTTGCCAAAACCAATCATAAACTCGTCAGGGGCTGGGGTGGTGACATTGATGCGTGTTTCGTATTTTGGGGCATAATGCTTTAACATTTGTCCGGGGGAAGAGGGCAGGTTAGGATTGCCCCCCGAAATCAGAACAGGTTCGTTTAAGAAATCGGCAATTTCTTCCATAGGGATACCCCCCGCACGCAACAGGACAACACTTTTCCCTGTTAAATCAATAATAGTGGATTCCACGCCCACAAGGGATGGGCCTCCGTCCAAAATCATAGAAACATTGTTGCCCAAACTGTCCAGTACATGTTGCGCTGTGGTTGGGCTGATGCTTTGGGAACGGTTGGCAGATGGGGCCACGATGGGCGTATTGCTTTTGCGAATCAATTCCAATGCAACAGGGTGATTCGGCATTCGTACGCTGACGGTTGGTAAGCCGGCACACGCCAAATCAAGTGATTGGACCTTTTGTTTGCGAGGTAGAACCATTGTTAATGCCCCCGGCCAAAACTGTTTTGCCAAAGCATAAACCCGCGTGTCTGTTTCGGCATAGTCTGTTAAAAAATCCACTTCGGCAATATGCGAGATAAGCGGATTAAAACTGGGGCGATTTTTTGCTGCAAAGATTTTGGCCACTGCTTGTGCGTTATAGGCATCTGCGCCCAAGCCATAAACAGTTTCGGTTGGGAAGGCCACCACTTCGCCTGATTGGATAAGGGTGGCGGCTTGGGTGATAAAATCGTTTGTTGCGGGAAAAATCGGCATAAAAAATCCCCGAGCCGAAACTCGGGGCTCCTTTTATTAGGCTTGTGGTAATTCAGCCGCTTTTTCAGCGTTGAGTTTTACCCATTTTTCGTCTGCTTCGTCAGCAGAAACGATGGCACCTTGCGGACATTCGCTTACACAAACACCACAATCAATGCAAGTATTTGGATCAATATACATTTGTGTTTCACCTTTATGGAAAGCACCCACAGGGCAAACTTCCACACAAGCACCACACAATACACATGAATCATTGACTATTGAAGCCATATTTTTCTCCTTTTCTAAAATTGAACAGGGCTATTATAAATAGGTTTGAAACAAAATGCAAGTGTTTTTTTCGTATGTTGACATATAAGTTTTGACAAAAATAGGATTATGTTGTATACTATCTCTGTTTCACATGTATAAAGTAAAGGAGAGAACGATGGATGATTATGCGCAGCGTTTAGCTAGTGGTGGGTATTACCCTGAGGATGATTCTTTTGAAGCACAATTGATAAGAGAAAAAATACAATGGGAGATTAGTCTTGTGGAACATGAGATTCGACGGTACAGAAAGGTGGAGGAGGAGAACAAAAAGAAGGCCAGGGAACGCTATCTGTGGACGAAGAAACAAAAAAAACAACAACAGCAGAATGGAGAACAACCTTCGGCCGCATTGTTGGCCAAAAAGTTGAATGGCGGACGTTAAGTGGATGTTGTTTCAAGATTTCTTCCCCCGATACACCATCGGGGGATTTTTTTTGCTTGATTTTTTGCTTTGCTTTTGTTAGACTGGTTGCAGTTTTAACCGTATAAAAGGAGTTGGGGATGATGAAATACTGTGCGTTTTTGGTGGGATTGCTTGTTGGTGGTGCTTGTTTTGCTGCGGATGTGGAAGTGCTTGGCACCTTTGACGAATGGTCGGCCTATAACTATCAAGATGGGGCGGAGCATGTGTGCTATATGGCCACTCAACCCATTAAATCACAAGGTAAATACACAAGGCGTGATGATGTGTTCTTGATTGTGACGCATCGTCCGCAAGATAACACTTTTGATGTGGTGAATGTGGTGGCGGGTTATACTTATCGTTCCACAAGTAAGCCTGAAATTAAGGTGGACAAAAATCAATATATTCAATTAAAGCGCCATGAAGATACTGCTTGGGCCAAAGATGCGGCAACGGATGTGAAATTGGTGAACCAGATGAAAAAAGGAAGTCAGGCTGTGCTGATTGGGACTTCGGCACGAGGCACGAAGACAACTGATACTTTTTCTTTGAAAGGTTTTTCAAAGGCGTATGAAACGATCAATAAAGCATGTGGGCGAGAGTAAAAAGTTTATGATGGATGCTGATTATTTTAAAACTTCT
The DNA here is from genome assembly GCA_045605805.1 of Alphaproteobacteria bacterium. Lineage (GTDB taxonomy): Bacteria > Pseudomonadota > Alphaproteobacteria > CAAHEQ01 > UBA3637 > UBA3637. The sequence goes on from JAZUQR010000024.1 coordinate 31,899, forward strand.
TCCTTTCAAGAAATTGAAAGAAGTGCTTTTTCTTCAATACAGCGTATTTTCCCATGTGAAGATGATTTGCTTGATAAAATTCCAATAGATAAAATTGTTTCTTGTTTTAAAAATAATTTGAAAAAATCATCCCATCCTTTTTTAATTCGGATTGTTGGACAGTCTGGATCTGGCAAATCAACTCAGCTTTTTCCCGCTCTTCAATACGCATTAAAGAGTGATGTATATGTGAAGATTAATGTTGGAAGTTTTGCTGTTTTTCACCCAAAGTATGAGCTTTTTCAAGAAAAAGACCCTGGTCAAATGCGAGAAAAGACAAATGGTTTTGCCCTGCGTGCCTTGGTTCTTTTTTATAAATATTGTATTTTGAATCGTATCAACATTGTCTTGGATATGACTTTGTTGGAACCAGAAATAGATCTTTACCTGATGACATTGGCTAAAAAGATGAATTATCAAATACATATGCATGTTCTTTGTGTTCCCAAAAAAGTATCGGATACATTTATTCGGTTGCGTCAAAAGGAAACAGGACGCTATGTTTGGATATCTTCAAGTCACTATTTTTTTTCAGCTTTGGTGCCTTGTTTAAAAGCACTTACTAGTTCCTCTTTGTTCAACAAAAAAGATCGGTTGGTTTTGTGGTCGCATTATCTTGGGCGCCCTTTGAAACAAACTCATTTAGCTAATCATGATGCAGTGTGTGTGTTACAACGCTATCAGACGGGAAATTTTTGTATTAAAAATCCCAATAGTCTTTTGAAGACAAAAAGATATTGGATGAAATTATTTGTAGGAGAATTGTATGTATAATTTTTTTTCGCCAGATGAAAATGAACTGAGGTCAGTTATTCAAACAACATTAGCAAAACAGGATGAAGTGAAATCTGTATCTACTATTCAAACCGGATGGACAAATATTACAATGGATGTTCAAGGGGAAAAACAGGCATACATTTTTAGATTTCCTCGTAATTTATTTTTTGCGAATATGATCATGAAGGATTGTCTTTTTTGTAATTTTTTACGAGGAAAAGTTTGCTTGCCTATTCCCCAAATGGAACTTGTTTTTAATCAGAATCGTCCTTTTTCTGTGCATCCTAAAATTGTGGGAGAATCTTTGTTGTCGAAAATGGATGAATTGACAAATTCGGATCAAGAAAAAATTGTAGATGATTTAAGTGGTTTTTTAACGCAATTGCATACTTTGTCGCTCAGTTGTAAGCCGGACGAGGTCACCCAAACGCTGGGTGAATTTTTGGATGATTTGGCTGGCGTGCATAATGGTGATTATAATTTTTCATATCATATGCCCTTGCATTTAATGGAAAAAGATAGGTCAAATTTAAAGTTGGTTCATGGTGATTTTCACCCTGGTAATATTTTAATTCATGAAGGACGTGTGAGTGGGATTATTGATTTTGCGTTTGCTTCTTTGTCGGATGAACATGCCGATTTAGGACGATTTGTTGGGCGTTCTAATGCAAATTTAGGGCATGCTCTGGTAGAGGCTTATCAACAAAAAACAAACAAGTTGTGCAATCAAAAGAAAATTGATGATGTGGTTGATGTTTTTAAATATGTTGAATATAAATATGTTCAATATATGCAATCATACCACCCCGAAATTACGATCTCTGACTTTGTTTTAGATGCCGTGGCATCAGCTATGCAAAAATTTGAAATTGCTTAGATTCAACAAAAATTGGATATAATTTCATTGCTTTTTTGATTTTATTTTGATAAAATAATTATCATGTAAAGGTAGGTTCAAGATGAAAAAAGAGCTTATTGGATTGTCGTTTGATGAGTTAAAAAAAGAACTTGAAAGTATTGGTCAAAAATCTTTTCGTGCCAAACAGTTGTGGCAATGGATTTACAACAAAGGGGAAACTGATTTTGATAAAATGTCAAGTTTATCAAAGGATTTTCGTGCACTGTTAAAGGAAAACTATATGGTGACGCACCCCACTATTGTGACCGAACAAATCTCAACCGATGGCACACGAAAGTGGTTGATGCGTTTTCATGACGGGGCGGAAATTGAAACGGTTTTTATTCCTGAGGAAGATTGTGGCGCTGTGTGTGTTTCCAGCCAAGTTGGCTGTGCGCAAGGATGCAAGTTTTGTCACACCGGCACACAAAAGCTGATGCGTAATTTAACGGCCGCTGAAATGGTGGGGCAGGTGATGTCTGCCCGAGATGCTTTGGGCGAATGGCCCACAAAAACAGATGAAAATCGGTTGCTGTCTAATGTGGTGTTTATGGGAATGGGGGAACCGCTTTATAACTTTGATAATTTGAAAACGGCTGTGGCTATTTTGAATGATGGGGATGGTATGGCCATTTCAAAACGCAAAATTACTGTGTCTACCGCCGGTCGAGCGGATAAGATTCCAGAGCTTGCCGATTGGGGGGTGAAGTTGGCTATCAGCTTGCACGCACCAAATAATGAACTGCGCAACCAATTGATGCCTTTGAATCGCAAGTTTCCTTTGGAAGACTTGATGGCGGCTTGTAAGGCGTATCAGCAACGTTGTGAACGCAGGCACTTTATCACGATGGCCTATTTGTTGTTGAAAGATGTGAATGATTCTTTGGATCAAGCGCAAGAGCTGACCGAACTGGTGAAAGGTTTGGAAGTGAAGTTTAATTTGATTCCTTTTCATCCTTGGGAAAACTGTGCTTTTGAACCATCCAGCAACAATCAGATTCATCGCTTTGCCAAGTTTTTGGAAAGTAAGTGGTTTGCTGCTCCTATTCGCAGAACAAGGGGCGAGGATATTATGGCGGCCTGTGGCCAATTAAAGACCGAGCATAACAAGAAAAAATGTTAGTTCATTTTTTCGGCAAGTTGCATCCATTCCTTTTCGGCTTCGGCAATTTGCATTTCTGTTTCTTTCAATTGTTTTTGAATGGTTGCATAATTGCAGTTGGGTTTGAGCAACTCATCCAAATGTTTTTGGCGGATTTTTTCCAATTCGGAAACCTGTTTTTCCAGTTTTTTTAATTTTTGCTGAACCCCATAGAGAGATTCTTTTTTTTGTTTTGATGGAGGTGTTGGGCTGGGTTTTTGTGGTGGTGTTTGTTCTTTCTGATCAGTTTCTAACAGTAATTGCTTATAATCATTCAAATCGCCATCGTATTCTTTACAGGTGCTGTCTTTCACAAGCCACAAAGTATCGCAGACGGATTCCAAAATATGAAAGTCGTGTGTGATTAAAATAACAGTACCGTTGAATTCGTTTAAGGCATCGGCAAGGGCTTGGCGGCCTTGTAAATCAAGGTGGTTTGTGGGTTCGTCTAAAATCAGGATTTGGGGTTTTTCCAAACAGATTTTTGACATCAACAAACGGGCTTTTTCACCCCCAGATAGTGTTTTGATTGGGCTGAGTGCTTGGTCGGCTGTGATGCCGAAGGCGGCCAAATATGACCGTATTTTTTCTTCTTTTTCTTCGTTCAAGAAGGGCTTAATATAATGGATGGCAGTGCTGTTGGGGGGTAGTTCTTCTTGTTGATGTTGGTTAAAATAGCCAATGCGCAATTTTTTGGATTGGATAATTTGGCCTTCTTGTGGTTTAAGGGTGCCGACCAACAGCTTTGCCAGTGTAGATTTTCCATTGCCGTTTTGGCCCAATAACCCAATGCGATCATTATTGCCAATTTGAAGATTGAGGTGTTTCAAAATGGGTTTGTTGGGTTCATAACCTGTGGCCACATTGTTCAGTTTAATACACGGAGCCGGCATCACATAAACCTGAGGAAAATGAAACTCATCTTGTGCTTCTGTGGGAACGGTTTCCACTGGTTGATTGTTGAGCTTTTCCAATAGCTTTAGGCGACTTTGCGCTTGTTTGGCTTTGGTGGCCTTATAGCGAAAGCGGTTGATATAGCTGTATAGCTTTTCTTTTTTTAAGGCCAAGCGTTCCGATTGTCGGGTGCTGTTTTGCTGTTTTTGTTGGAAGGTGGTTTGAAAAGTCGTTAGATTGCCTTTATATAACACTAATTTCTTGCCTTCAAAGTGCAAAATATGGGTGCAGAGATTGTTGAGTAAATCTTGGTCGTGGCTGATGATTAAAAGGGTGCCTGTGTATTTTTGAAGATATTTTTCAAGCCATAGTACTGCTTCCAAATCAAGGTGGTTTGTGGGTTCGTCTAACATTAAAATGTCTGGGTTTTGGAACAGGGCTGCTGCCAGAGCCAATCGCATCCGCCACCCCCCCGAAAACAGTTTAACAGGGCGGTTTAAGTCGCTGTCAGAAAAGCCAAGTCCTTTTAAGATGGTTGCTATTCGTGCTTCGGCTGAATTGGATTGTAATAAAATCAGGTGGTCCATTATTTCGGCCAAATCTTCGTTAGGGGCTTGGGCGGCTTTTTCACGCCAATACATCAGGTCTTTATGGCGGGACAAGACAAAGTCCAAAATGTTGGTTTCTAAGTCGGGGATTTCTTGTTCGGCACAGGCAATTTTTTTGTGCGAGGGGATGAAAATGCGCCCTGTATCTATGTCTGTTTTGTTTTGGATGGCTTTGAACAGTGTAGATTTGCCACAACCGTTTTTGCCAATGATGCCCACTTTTTGCCCATCGGTGAGTTGGCACGAGCTGTTTTCCAAAAGAACTTTGTTTCCAATGTGAATCCGAATGTTTTCCAAACTAATCATACACATGATTATATTATAAAGATGTTGTTTATTCAAGTTTTTTGTTTATATTATACAATATATAAGGTAAAAAGGATGTATGACGGGAGGCACAATGCTTCAAGTACAGGTTCAAGAAAGAAACACTAACCCATTGAAAAATAACGAAAAAAATTGTTCAAAAAAAAGGGGGGGGGGTATTGCCAATTCTTCATAACAGGGGGCAACGCCCGCTGTTTGATAAAC
>JAZUQR010000025.1:0-6723 GCA_045605805.1 Alphaproteobacteria bacterium
TATTACAAAAGATAATAAAATCCAATCAAGGCAAAATTGATAAATATGTCGTAAAAAAAATAATATTTAAACCCAAATATAAAAAATATAGTAAAGAGGAAAACTAATGCATATTAATTATAAAACCTATCAAGACTTGTCTCAGGATATCAAAAAATTTTTACCAATATTACCAGATAATATTGATATTATTGTTGGCATTCCTCGGTCGGGGATGATACCCGCCTATATGTTGGGATTTTTGTTAAATTTACCTGTCATATCTTTGGATGAATTTCTATCAAATGGAATTTTGGAAAATACAAATACCACTCGTATTTTGAAAAAAAATCATAACAAGAAAAAACGTGTTCTGATGATAGATGATTCATTGTTTTCTGGTAATGCTTTAAATAAAGCGAAACAAAAAATAAATAATTTACAAGACCACTATGACATTTTATGGGCAGTATGTTATGTGGCAAACGGAAAAGAAAATGATGTGGATTTTTATGCCGAAACAGTATCTATGCCAAGATTTTTTCAATGGAATTATCTAAATCATCAAAATGTATCAAAGGCGTGCTATGATATAGATGGTGTTTTATGCCATGATCCGACAGAAGAGGAAAATGATGATGGAGAGAAATATATTCATTTTTTAAAAAATGCAAGACCGCTCTTTATTCCATCCTATGAAATTTATGCTTTGGTGACTTCTCGGTTGGAAAAATATAGGCCTCAAACGGAAGAATGGTTAAAGAAAAATAATGTAAAATATAAAAAATTGTATATGCTTGATTTGAAATCAAAAGAAGAACGCATTAAAATGGGGGCCCATGGTCATTTTAAGGCAAAAATATACAATAAACTTAATAAAACAACAATTTTTTATGAAAGTAATCCTAAACAAGCCGCTCAAATTGCAGAATTAACCAAAAAACCTGTTTTTTGTGTAGAAACGGACAGGTTATATTTAGAAGGAGTATTGGTTGATAATAAAATAATATCTAAAAGTGTTTCAAAAAAATACCCCCGTTGGATTATTAAGTTATTATGTTTGTTTGTTTTTTCGTCAAAAAAAAGAAAAAATATTCGTCAAAAATACATGAAAGCCCGCCGTTAAGACGGGCTTCGCTTCTTTATTCTTTCGGATATTTTGTTTTAATGGCTGTAATGGTGTCTTGCCAATTATTCGTGCCATTCACTTTATCCCAGTAAATCATATCCAACTGTTCGGATATTGGCGGATATTCGGCAAGGCGTTTTTCGGCATAGGTCGGTTCGGGTTGAATTGGGGCATATCCGGAAATATACCATTGACCATTATAGGCCTGTTCCACATCCATTTGAACCATACCATTTTGCCGATAAAAAACTTCATTATTACCGATACCAACTTGACATACTTTGGTTTCTTGATTGATTACTTTTGCATATTTTTTCATGTTAATTCGCTCCTGTTAATGGGTAAAAAGCAGATATCACGCCATTGTTATAATCTGTGATTTTAATTTGATATCCTTTTGGAACGGGTAAAACAACAGATGCCGGACCAGTTCTGTTGTCAACCGCATAACGATTGCCTATTTGAAAAATTTGAGTGCTATTTTCATCATATAATGTCACACGAACCATCCCATTGCTGCCACTGCCACCACCAACATATACACCATCACAAGGGGCTGTGAAAGTTTCATTGTTGGCAATGCTAATCCCCGCCGAATAATCCGGCATTCCAAAACCGGTGATGCGTATTTTCCCCGCCTCGGTTAAATTATCCAAATCAGTATTGGCTTTTGAGGATAGAGTGGAAATCGTTTCTTGTGCTTTTTCGCTAGCAATATCTGCCTTTGCTGTGGCAATATCCGCTTTCTCCGAGGCAATTTCTGCTTGCGTGGTTGCTTCGGTGCTGGCATTTTCGGCGCTTTCCTTATACGCTCGCAAAGTACTTTCCAATTCATTCACCTTGACGGCCGAATTTTCTAAATTCGTACCATCTGCATTCCACACAATCGCTTTGCCGGCTGATGGGGTAGGGAGGGTCAAATCCACATTTGTGTCGGTGGCATACGGCGGTAAAATCATAGACCGATTAATGCTGTCGGCGACTTGTTGCAAGCACGCTGTTTGATAATCAAATTCATCATTCAGAACTTTTGCCCGAAGCACACCACCTTCTTGAAAGTCTGTTGTGCGTTCAATGGAAAGATTTCGGACAATGCTGATGATAATCCCGTTTGCAGGGGCGGTTTCAAAAATCACCGCTCCGCCTTGCGTATCAGGGCTGGCGGAAACAGTAAAAGCAGATTGTTCCTGTAATTTATCATCTAAATAAACATCAATATCTGATGTTTTAAAAATAGCAAACGGAAACTCGTATTTTTTCAAATTTCCGTCCGCCACATATTGAATCCGTGGCTTAACGCCATAGATTTTGATGTGGTTTGGCATATTATTTTCTCCTTTATTATAATAAAAAACGTTAAAAAAAAGGCTCCGCCACAGGGCAGAGCCTTTGAATTAAATACCGATTAACAAAAAAAACACCAGATACACTGGTGCCTGCTAATCAACTAAATAATAGCATAAATCTTTTCAAAAGTCAAGGAAAATATTCCTAAAAATATATATTTTTCAAACTGTTATACTTAAAGAATATAAAAGAATACTTTAAGTATATTTTTTGTTTGTTGAAAACATCATACGGAGGAATAATTATCAAATCAGAACCCACCATTCGTTGACTCTCATCCCCTCACCCCAACAAAAAAACCTCCATAAAGGAGGCTTTTTCTTTGGCTGGACACATCTTGTATGACACGGACTAATTTATAAGTTTTTTTCTAAACAAATAATCGGTATATCAAATTTCCAAAATTTTTTCTCTACACTATCAGATTCTTTCATTCCCTGTTTTTGATAAAAACCTAATGAAGGGCCATCCTTTATTGTCCATAGAACAAGTTTTGTGTAACCTTCTGTTTTTTTCAAAGAACAAACTTCATTCATCAATGCTGTCCCCACTCCTTGTTTTTGAAAGTCAGGATGAACATACAAAGCCTCTATCTCTACAACCTTTTTTTCGGGATACGCCAAGCATGTGAATCCTGCTATATGTCCATCTTTTTCTGCAACATAGTATTCATGCTCTTTAATATAATTTGCGGTTCGGGTAATAATAGATTCATCAAACGGCATATTCCTTAAATAATCATCAGGCAAATAGTCCTTATAATTAACCTGATAAGCATGATAATGAGCGGATTTCACACCCTTTGCATCATCTGGCATTGCTCTACGAATCTTCATTTAGATACTCCTTTTATTACAATTGTAAATTACCACAAAAAGAATTAAATAGCAATTCTGAAAAACAAATTTTCCATTTTTAGTCCGTGTAGGATGAAAATTTAGCCATTTTTGAACATTTGCACACGGACTCCAATAAGCACTTGCAAATAAAAGAAAAAGTCGCCATTTTTGACGACTCTCAAGATTTGGCTGGGGTGGCTGGATTGTAAATCGGCTTGCCGATTTATCCCTTCGGGACCACCTTCGGTGTCTACTGCGCTTTCGCTGCGTAACCGAACCAACCATTCGTTGACTCTCATCCCCTCACCCCAACAAAAAAACCTCCATAAAGAAGGCTTTTTCTTTGGCTGGGGTGGCTGGATTCGAACCAACGAATGGCGGAATCAGAATCCGCTGCCTTACCACTTGGCGACACCCCAAAAAGCAAGGACGGAAAAATCCGCCCTACACCTTTTAATCTTACAATTAAGAGTTCTTTCTGGAAAATCCAGCAAACTTCTTATTAAACTTGGATAATTGTCCGCCTGTATCAATCAAACGATACACACCAGTCCAAGCCGGATGAGAGCTTGGATCAATATCCAAACGAATTGTATCGCCTTCTTTGCCCTTTGTAGAGCGTGTTTCAAATGTTGTCCCATCTGTCATCACAACTGTGATTGTGTGGTAATCGGGATGAATATCTTTCTTCATTTTTCTCTCCTATCAAGTAAACAGTGCAATAGTTATACACCAAAAAAAACAAAAAATCAAGCAATTTTTTTATTGCATCAAACTTTTATCCATTTTCTCAATCATAATTTCATGTAGTTTTGGATTGGCCACCAAGAAAGTAGAACTATCCAAAAGGGCATCCAGCTCTTTATCACCCGCAAAAGTCGTCACTTTTCCTCCAGCTTCTTGAACCAATAAATAGCCCGCAGCAACATCCCATTTCTTAAAGCGAGTTTCAACTTCCACATCAAGCTGACCAGCCGCCACCATAACCATGGTTAAAGCCACAGAACCCATATAGCGCACAGACGAAAACTCACCCGACACTGTTGAAACAGCCTTGGCATTGCGATCCGAAGAATAACCGTTTGTCCCCATTAAAGAATACTTCAAATGTCTGCGACCAGACACACGCAAACGCACATTTCCGGTTGGTGTCATTAAAAACGCTCCCTTGCCTTTTTCGGCATAATATAAATCGTTTGTCACTGGATTAAAAACAACACCAGCAATCACAGATTTACCCTTCATTAAAGCCAAAGAAATGGCAAAAAAAGGAATGGCATGAATAAAATTGTTTGTGCCGTCAATCGGATCCAAAACAAAACAAAAATCGCAACCATCTGCGGGAGCTATCTCACCACATTCTTCAGATAAAAAACCATAATCTGGTCTGGCTTCATGCAAAATCTCCAACAATTTTTTTTCGGCATATAAATCTGCATTGGAAACAAAGTCTCCCGGCCCCTTTTCACTAATCTGCAAATTGGATACTTCTCTAAAATCATGAACAATACTTTGTCCCACTTTACGCACAGCATTCACCATCACATTCAAAGTAGGTGACAAAGCCGCAATCATCTTTTCTTCACGAGTTTCAGGGCGTTTTGCCTTCAAAGTTCTTGTTCTTGGTGTAATTTTTTGTTTGGTAATAACAGCAGGCATCGCCTTTCATCCTTTCATTTCAGGGTCATCAGATTCACTAAATCAAGCACGCCCCCTTGTGCTTTTCGTACAAGTATAACAAACTCTCACACAAAAATCAAGAAAAAAAGAAAATCGCACCAATTTTATTAAAAAACAGTTAATTTTTATTTGACAATTTTAAGAAAGTATGTTAGCATACATATGTTTCGGTTTTGCATAAAAAGGATACATAAAAATGATACATAACTTACAAAAACTGGATAACATTGTCAATATGTTTCACATGAACAACGCCTTATGTATAGGGGACATCATGTTAGACGAATATGTCTCTGGCTCTGCCGATCGCCTTTCACCGGAAGCCCCTGTTCCTGTAATTAGATGCACAAATACACGACAAGTGCTGGGTGGTGTGGGAAACTTGGCCGCCAATTTGAAAGGTTTGGGCTGTCAAACTGCGGTTTTTTATGCAATTGGAAGAGATAGTGATGGCGAACAAATCAACAAAATGTTGTCTGAAAAAGGCATTATAACTTTTCCGTTTCCAATAAGTATCATCACAACAAAAAAACAACGCATCATCGCCCAAAAGCAACAAATCTGTCGCATTGACCACGAAGAACCTTTGTCCTTAACCCGCCAACAAGAAGATAAAATTATTCATCATATTACCTCTTTAATGCCAAAATATAACATTATTTTCTTGTCTGATTATAATAAAGGGCTGATCACACCATATGTAGCACAAAACATTATCAAACAAGCCAATACCATGCACAAAAATATCTTTGTTGATCCAAAAGGCACAAATTATGACAAATATAACAGGGCAACATTGGTCAAACCAAATTTTAACGAGTTCAAAACAGCCATCAAACATAATTTACCAACCGAAACAGGCAACATTGATGCGCTGAATGCAGAAAGCGTCAAAACAATGGCAGAAAAATTGCGGCAAAAGTTAAAACTGGAAAAAATTGTTGTCACCTTGGGTGAACAAGGAATGGTAGGCATAGAAAACAACAAAGCAATCTATCGCCCAACCACAGCACATTCTGTGTCCGATGTCTCTGGTGCAGGAGATACATCTCTGGCTGTTTTGGGGGCCTCATTAGGAACAGGCACATCCTTGGAAAATGCCATAGATTTAGCCAACATTGCAGCCGGCATCGTTGTCGGCAAAGAAGGCACAGCCATTTTAAGTGCAACGGAATTGAAAAAAACTTTGAACGATATGTTCCACACCCAACCAACAACATTTTGGTGGGGCAACAAACAAAACGCCTAGTAAAATAAACAAAAAAAGCCCCTTTTGATAAGGGGCTTTTTTTTAAGTGAATCGTACTCTCTCAGCGACCTTTGTAAAAGTCACTCCAAGTGCCACCATAATAACCAAATCCAGATTTGGCATCTTTTCGCCCGAAACAAACAAACGCATGGTATTTTTAGAATCAGCATTTTTCACTGTTGGCACAGTCTTTTACTCAACAACTTCTGTGGCATATTTTTTTGATATCACCTGTCTTAATTCTTCGTCTGAATATTTCACAAGCCCCAACACTTGTTCCTGTCAAAACATTTCTTCTTTTGTTCTCGGGGGCATATGCATTTTGTCCATTTTCTTTCTCCTTTTTTTGGTTAAAAAAACACCGGCCGATGGCGTTATACCATCCGGTCGGTGTTCTTATGGTTTATCAAACAGCGGGCGTTGCCCCCTGTTATGAAGAATTGGCAATACCCCCCCCCCTTTTTTTTGAACAATTTTTTTCGTTATTTTTCAATGGGTTA
>JAZUQR010000026.1:0-75315 GCA_045605805.1 Alphaproteobacteria bacterium
GAGCACCGAAGCCGATATATGCGGGTGTAGTTCAATGGTAGAATTCCAGCCTTCCAAGCTGGCCGCGTGGGTCCGATTCCCATCACCCGCTCCACTTCACTTTCCGCGGGCGTGTCAAAATGCGCCTGTAGCTCAGTTGGATAGAGCAACGGCCTTCTAAGCCGTGTGTCAGGAGTTCGAATCTCTTCAGGCGCACCAAATACTATGGCGGGTGTAGCTCAGTTGGTTAGAGCGCCAGATTGTGGCCCTGGAGGTCGTGAGTTCGATTCTCGTCGCCCGCCCCACTTTTTTAACCTATATTGGGGTGTCGCCAAGTGGTTAAGGCACCGGATTTTGATTCCGGCATTCGTAGGTTCAAATCCTGCCACCCCAGCCAAATGGCAAACAACGCGGAGATATCCGCTTGTATATAAACGCGTGGCCCATTAGCTCAGTCGGTAGAGCACCTGATTTTTAATCAGGGTGTCCGGAGTTCGAGTCTCCGATGGACCACCAACGTGGATGATTAGCTCAGTTGGTAGAGCAACTGACTCTTAATCAGTGGGCCCAGGGTTCGAGTCCCTGATCGCCCACCAATTTAAAAGTCTTATCAAAATTGATAAGACTTTTTTGTTTTGATATGGGATGTTCAATTCCTTTCATCAATTCGTTTATGACTGCCGTCATAACTCATTGTGTTTCATTGCGTCTCACCGCAAAACTCCGGCCACAGGCAGGTTTTTGCGGTGCCGTCCTCTTTTTTTAGGAATATTTTCCGGTTCCAGTTATACCTCATAGAGGTCTTTGACAACCTCTAAAACGCAATATTCTTGCTGAACATAAGAAACTCCTTACAAAAAATTTGATAAAATTAAAGTCTCAAGTCAAAATCTGATAAAACAGAATCTAGTTCAACTAAATTTTGGAATGTATCATAAAATTTTTCATAGGATTCCAATTCCATATCAAAATTCAAAAGAGGGATAAAACCATCTTGTTTTTCGAGAGCGATAAATATACCATTCTTATTAATTAAAATATTGGAAGTCGAATAGATGGATTTTATTTTTTTTATTCCCTCAATAAGTTTAGGGGAGAAGATTTGCTTGGCATCATGAATATTTATTCCGTAAATTGTATATTCATTATTAAGCTGAGAGTCATTACAATCAATAAGTTCCCAGCGTTGACCGTGTTCTAATGATTTTTTTGGATAATTTTGTGTTAATTTTTCCTGAGACAGATTGTATTCATGTTTCTTGTCCAAAATTAATAAAGAAGAATTGGTCCAAAAAATTTTCTGTGATGAAACAAGCCAACCTGTAAATACAGTGGATTCTATATGTTCAGGGTCTGTGTACGCTAATTCAAGAAAGCTCGCAGAAAGATTACAATAAGTTTTTTTTAGCGAAAAAGACTGATCGATAGAAAACGCATTAAAAATAGGCAAAAAACCATAGTCAGATAAAATATTGATAAGTTTATCATCTTTACTAGTTTTGGGAAGAGGGGTTAAATTTAATGCTGAAAAAACTTTCGACTCTACCTGCATGTCAATTTTACGACTAATTTTATCAGAAAGATAGAGTGAAAAGAAAAAAAGAAAAACCGAGAGAGAAATGGATGAGAATACGGATAGAAGTTTAACAACCATAAAATCAATGCCTAAAATAGAGGAAAAAATGAGACAAAAAACCCAATAAAATACTACAGATGAAATGGGTAGAGCTATAAATAAATATTCAAATGAAAGTATTTCTACCAATTTCTCTTTCCATTTACAAGATGAGAGAATTGGAAAAATTTGAGTCTGTACTCTGTCTAAAAAATCTTGCTTTGATATCATGAAAAATCCCCGTCCTTTCACCTAGGAAGTTATCACATAAAATCAGACAATGCAATATTTTTTTGTGAGAGAAAAGGTATAACTGGTTTTTGATATTTTGAATCCGTTTAGTGAAGCATATTAACTCATCCACATTTGTCCGAAGATAGCATGCAATCCCCCACCATCTAAAAAAGTCTTATCAAAGTAGATAAGACTTTTTTATTTTGATATGGGATGTTCAATTCCTGGATCTAGAGGTTGTATTGATTTAGCAAATCAGATGGACGATTTTACAAAGTGGTATGAAAACAATGCAAAAGATATTCCTTTGATTGTTAAATATAAATAATCGCAAAATGGGTGTATTCAGAAACGAATGCACCCTATAATTTTATTGGATTGATTGTAAAATGTGCAGAATTGACTGGACACTAAAGTTTTTCAAAGCATTCATTGTCTTGTAACGAAAGGAGTCATTATGAAAACAGTGAAAGTCTATTGAGTGCGAAAACCTTCGGATTTTGAAGAAGTAAAAACCTTATGCAAAAAGTATGCACAAGAAATAACTTTCTTGACAATTTGTGGAGAGTGTGATAGAGTCTTAGCGAAGTTATCAATGACGGTGGCTTCAATGTGGATTTAACCTAACTTGTCCCACAACAGCGGACTAAACAAGGAGAATGACTTATGCAAAAAACAGCAGAAGCGGTGTCATTGGGACACCCAGATAAAATATCAGATTATATTTCAAGTTATATTTTGGATAGACTTATTGAGCAAGACCCCTTGGTCAAATATGCCATAGAAGTGATGATTAAAAATAATCACATTGTCTTGGGCGGTGAGATTAAAGGGAATGTTTCATTGGTCAATCTGAAACAAGATGTATTGTGTGCCTTGGATGAAATTGGTTATACAACCGAATATGCCAAAAGATGGGGGCATTACGCCATAGAGCCGAATAAAGTTCAAATCACCAATTTAATTGGCCAACAATCATGCGAAATCAATCAAGGGGTAGAGCAAAACGGTTGGGGTGATCAAGGCGTGTTTGTGGGCTATGCCTGTCAAGGCGAAGGCTTGATAAATCGGGAATTGTTTTTGGCAAGAAAGTTGAATAAAGCCCTGTATAAAAAGGCCAAAAAATCGCTTCATTTGGGATTGGATATTAAAACACAAATCACTTTGAACAAAGGGAAAATTGAAACAGCTATCGTGGCTATCCCAATGTTAAAGGATGAGGATTTGTCACACTTTATCATTGAAACCTTGGGCGAAAAACCACAAAATATCATCATCAATGGAACAGGCAGTTATACCGTCCATGCCTCCATTGCCGATTGTGGTATAACCGGACGTAAATTAGCCTGTGATTTTTATTCCACAGCATGCCCTATTGGTGGTGGAAGCCCATGGACAAAAGATGCCACGAAGGCCGATTTAACCTTAAATCTTTATGCACGCCAGTTGGCCATTGAAAATCTTGAAGACAATGACGAATGTTTTGTCTATCTGTCATCATGTATCGGGCGAGCCGAATTGCCAAGTGGCTTGATTAAAACAATCAAAAACGGACAAGAGCATAACAGACAATTGTGGTGCAATCAATCACCCAAAATATTGATTCAATATTTGGGATTGGATAAACCAGTTTATGCCAAATTATGTCGTGACGGGTTGCAATCATTACGCCTTGAAAAAACAAGAGTGTCTGGACAAGACACCATATAAAGTTTGGTTTTTCTTGACAAGTCCATAAAAGCACATTACCTCCACCATAAAGGGGAGGTCGTATGAAAAAAAATCTGTCTTTGTTGGCCTTGATTGTGTTTGTGATTGGGGTGTTTGGGATGGGTCGTATCACAAAACACCCCCCAGAGCCACCCCACGAATCATCGGAAGTTTTAACGGTTGCCGTTAAAGAGCTGAAAACCTCAGAGTTTGACTATAAACAAAGCTATATTGGTTTTGTTCAAGCCGTTCAATCAGTGGATATTGTACCATATCTGGCTGGTTTTTTGGATAAAGTTCTGGTTCAATCGGGCAAAGAAGTGGCGAAAAACGAAGTGTTGTTTATATTGGACCAGCGCATACCATTGGCAAAATTGAATGAAGCCAAAGAAGCAATGATGCAAGCTAAAGCCACCCGAGATAATGCCCGCAGTTTTTATGAACGCATCCAAAAAACAGATGCCAAAGCCATTTCTTCAACCGAATTGGAAGAGGCGCAAACAAAGTTTCAAGCCGCAGAAGCCGACCTTCAACAAGCCATAGCCACCCAAAATCAGGCACAAACTTTAATGGATTATACGGTGATTCAAGCCCCCATCAACGGATGGGTTGGAAATATCACAGCCACCGTTGGCGAATATCTGTCGCCACAAGGCAAAAGGCTGGCTCGGATTATTTCGTTTTCGCCAATGCGTTTAACCTTTGGCGTTCCGTTGGCCATAGAAAGCCCCAGATTCTTGAAAGAACCATCCACATTGGAAGTTGTTCTGTCTAATGGTCAAAAAAAGTATTGGTCCGATTTTGAAGTGCGTCGCAACAATCAAGCCAATCAAACAACCGATTCTGTTTCTTATTTTATTGATGTGGAAAATCCGCAAAAGATTTTTGTACCGGATGCCTATGTGGAAGTCAATTTTATCTTTAAGGAAACAGGGATATTGGTGGATAAAAATTGGGTCTATCTCACCCCAACGGGAAGCGAAGTTTTTGTGCTTGAAAACGGTATCATTGAAAAAAGAAAAGTGGAAATAGAAGCCAGCATTCAAAATCAGTATTGGATAAAATCAGGCCTGAACGAAGGGGATAAGATCATCATTGTTCCCATCTCTGTGGCGCAAATCGGACAACAGGCCAAAGGAGTTCTAAAATGAATTTTTCGTCTTTTTTTATCACACGCCCTCGCTTTGCCACAGTGATTGCGGTTGTGATGGTTTTGGCCGGCCTAATCGCAGGGCTTGTTTTGCCTGTATCTCAATATCCCAACATAACACCGCCACAAATTGTGATTTCCGCCAACTATCCTGGGGCAAATGCACAAGTTTTGGCCGAAACGGTGGCCACCCCCATAGAAAATGAAATCAACGGCGTGGAAAATATGTTGTATATGTCATCCACCTCAACAGATACGGGCCAATATACCCTAACCATCACTTTTGATGTGGGAACAGATGCCGATATGGCTCAGGTTAAAGTGGAAAATCGCCTAGATAAAGCCAAGCCCTTTTTGCCGGATATCGTGGTGCAAGAAGGGCTTCAAGTGAATCAACAATCATCTAACATATTGGCCTTTATCGCTTTGACTTCTCCAAACAGCACCTATGATGCCCTCTATTTAAGCAACTTTGCCTTCACGCGCATTCAAAATCCATTCAAGCGGATTGATGGTATGGGCGATGTCAATATCTATGGTCCGCAATACAGTATGCGTATTTGGTTGGATGTGGAAAAAATGAACGGCTTAAAAATAACCTCCTCTGAGGTGATTCAAGCCATAGAATCGCAAAACAATGTACAAGGCGTTGGCAGCTTGTCCACCGCCCCAAGCCCGCAAGGCACCAACCAAGTGCTGTCCCTAACAACAAAAGGCTTTTTAACCACAACGCAAGAGTTTGAAGAGATTGTTGTGCGTGCCTCGTTAAAAGGGGGTGTTATCCGATTAAAGGATATTGCCCGCATAGAAATGGGGGCAGACAGTTATCAGCTTTCGGCAAGTTATAATAATCAACCCTCAGTGGTGATGAGCCTCAGCCAATTACCCAATTCCAATTCATTGCAAATTATGAACGCCTTGAAAAAGGAAATGGAAACACTTAAAAAATCTTTTCCGCCGGATATAGATTTCAAAATCGTCTATGATTCCACCACCTATGTGAAAGCAAGTATTCACGCTATTTTAATGACTTTGTTCATCACATTCGTGTTGGTGATGTTGGTGGTTTTTGTTTTTTTACAGGATATCAAAGCCACTTTGATTCCCATGATAACCATACCGGTTTCTTTGATAACAACATTCGTTGTGATTTATATGTTAGGGTTTGATATCAATATCTTGACTCTGTTTGCCATGATTTTGGCCATCGGTTTGGTGGTGGATGATGCCATTGTGGTGGTAGAGAGGGTTCAATATCTGATGAAATATAAACAGATGACAAGCCTTGATGCATCGGTTCAGGCCATGAAAGATATCACCAGTTCGGTCATTGCCACAACGCTTGTGCTGTTGGCGATTTTCATCCCTGTGGGTTTAATGGCCGGTATGACGGGAAAAATCTATCAACAATTTGCGGTCACATTGGCCACAGCCGTTTTCTTTTCGTCTATCAATGCTTTAACACTCAGTCCCGCCTTGTGCGCTATTTTTTTGAAAGAAAATAAAACCTCCAATCAAACATGGACAAAAGTCTTTAATCAAGCCTTAGATAAAGGGGAAAACATATACACCAAAAGCGTTGGATATTTGTGCCGGCATATGAAAATATGTCTGATAACAAGTGCCTGTGTTTTGTGCGTTGTAGGATGGTTGTTTATGCGCATTCCTCAAAACTTTATTCCCCAAGAAGATCAAGGGATGATATTGGCCAGTGTTCAATTGCCATCTACTGCCTCAATCAATCAAACGCAAGAATTGCTGTATCAGATGTCTGCCAAAATACGACAAATGAAAGGGATAGAGTCTTTCATCGGCATTTCTGGAAACAGTATGTTATCGGCAAGTGGGGAAAATATCGGTATGGCGGCCATCGTACTGCGCCCTTGGGAGGAACGGGATAAACAAAAATTATCAATGGACAAAATCTTGAATAACTTGAATAAGCTGTATGCCAAAAACCCTCAGGCACAAATCAATTTTTTTGCTATGCCATCCATCCCAGGGGTCGGCAACGCAGATGGCTTGACTTTTCAATTAAATGCAGTAGATGAAAAAATCACGCCATCCGAATTGGAAGCAAGTTTGCAAAAGGTGTTGCAGTTTATCAACAACAGTCCGCTGTTCAGTGTGGGATTTTCGCCTTTTACAGCCAACACCCCACATATTTATCTGGATATTGACAGAACAAAGTTGTCGGCCTATCAAGTGCCGCTTGCTAATTTGTTGCAGGTTTTACAAAATAATCTTGGATCACGATATGTGAATAATTTTGTGCTAGACGGTCAAATCAATAAAGTGATTGTGCAAGCGGATTTTGATGCGCGTCAAAGTACAGAGCAGGTTGAAAAACTCTATGTGCCAAACACAAATGGGCAATTGATTCAAATCCAAAACTTTATGACAAAAAAAATTGTGTTTATGCCACAAATTATCTATCGTTTCAATCAATATCTCAGCGCAGGCATCAATGCCCAAACAGCCCCACGAATAAGCACAGGAGAGGGGATATCGGCCCTTGAAAACTTTAACCTTGACAAACAATTTAATTTGGCGTGGACAGGTCTGACTTTTCAAGAAGTGGAAACATCTGGCTTGGCCTTGATTTTAATCAGCTTGGCGGTTTTGTTTTCTTATCTGTTTTTGGTGGCCTTGTATGAAAGTTGGTGGATTGCTATGGCTGTTATTTTAACCAATGTCTTTGGCGTTTTGGGGGCCTTGTTGGGCTTAAAAATATCTGGACTTTCTTTAACAATTTATGCCCAGTTGGGGATTGTCATGTTGATTGGATTGGCAAGTAAGAACGCCATCTTGATTGTTCAGTTTATTTTGGATAATCAACACGCAGGGATGGACAGAATCTCGGCCTCGTTAAAAGGTTCAGGCGAAAGATTTCGGGCTGTGGTGATGACCGCATTGACCTTCATCTTGGGAACTTTCCCCATGGTTGTGGCCACAGGGGCAGGGGCAGCCAGCCAGCGTTCCATCGGGACAGTCGTATTCTGGGGAATGATTGTGGCAACCTGTGTGGGTATTGTGTTTGTGCCGGCCTATTTTGTGTTGTTTGATATCATTGCACAACAGTTCAGCAAAAAGAAAAAACAAATCATATCGGGGATAATGTTTCTGATTACAGGAGCAGGGTTGTGTGCTTGTTCTGTGGGGCCGGATTATCAACAACCCACTTTCTTTTCGGACGAACAATTGCAACAGGCCTTGAACACAGTGCCAAGCAAATCATCGGATAAAATAAATGAAAAATTATTTGACAATACATTAAAAACATTGTGGAAAAAAGCCCAAGAAAATAACCCTACATTAAAAAGTGCCTTGTGGCGTTTGCATCAATCTCGGGCCAGTGTGAAAATTGCCAAAGCCGGTTTGTTGCCACAATTAGATGCTGCCGCCCAATATCAAGCCGTCACAGACAGCAAAAATATGGGGCTGATAATGGAAGACAGTTATTATATGATAGGGTTGGATGCGGCGTGGGAGTTAGATTTGTTCGGAGGCAAAAGACGCCGCATAGAAGCCGAAAAAGCCAATTTGAAACAAGCCTTATATGCAGTTCAAAATACCTTTTTGTCGTTGAATGCAGAAGTGGCAAGATTATACATTCAAGCCCGTACCACAGATGAATTGTTGCGTCAAACAAAAGAAAATATCCGCTTACAAACTGAAATGACAAAGTTGGTGGCCGATAAAAAAGAAACAGGGCTGGCAAGCCAATTGTCGTTGGAGCAGGCTCTGTATCTGTTAAAAAATACAACAGCCCAGTTAGCCCAACTAGTTTATCAAAAAGAAGAAGCTGAAAATGCCTTATCATTAGTGTTGGGGGAATTGCCGGGCAGTGTAAAAGAATTGTTGGCCCAAGAAAAAGAAACACTTCTCAGTCGTCCCTTTGATTTTGATTTGAACGAAATCACGGCTGTGTCCGCCTCGGTTTTACGCCACCGTCCAGATGTAAAGTCGGCCGAAGAAGCCCTGATCGCCCAAAATGCCATGATAGGTGTGGCAGTTTCTCAAATGTTCCCACAAATTAAACTCTCCGCCTTGTTTGGTTTGGAAGCATTGGATTGGAATGATGTTTGGAAAAATAACAGTTTTACAAAAAATATCATACCGTCTGTCACCACGCCGATTTTTCATTTTGGGGCGTTAAAAGAAAATGTGAATATCCAAAAAGCCATCAAAGAGGAACGATTGGCTGATTATGAACAGGCCTTATTGAATGCTGCCAACGAAGTGAAAAACGCTATCACCGCATTGTTTCAAGAACGCCTGCGTTATCAGGCTTTGCAAGAAACCTTTAATCATGCGGATAAAGTGGCTCAATTGATGCAGAATAAATATAAAAATGGATTGATAGAATACACCCAAGTGCTTCAATCAGAACAAAACCGACTTCAAGCGCAAAGCGAAATGATACAATCAGCCGGCACATTATATGCCAATTTGATTCACTTTTATAAAGCAATCGGAAAAGATTTGAACTTTAAGGAAGGGCAAAACTAATCGGCTTTTTTAACAAATAAATTGCAATGACAATGTCCCATTTCGGCCACTTCCTGTGCATGTTCGGCACAAGGACAAAGTCCCCGAGATTGATCACATGGGCAATTTCCGTTGCAGGCTGTTAAACAGCGTTTCAAAATCTTGTCCGCAAAAGGCGATAATTCCCACCCCTTCGCTTCGGCATATAAAGCCACAGCATGCTTAAAATGTTCAATTTCCATAAATTATTCTCCTTTGTTGATTACATCTGGAAGTATTCTACCATAAGAACCTGAGCCATAGCAAGGATAAAAGCGGAAAAAATACCGGCAGTCACATCATCCATCATCACGCCCACAGGGTTTTTGCGTCTGTCCCAAAAGGCCACAGCACCCCATTTGAAAATATCAAAAAAGCGGAATAAAACAAAGCCGGCAATCAACATCGGCCAATGCATAAAGTCGGAAATAACAATTGAAAAAGTAATCAGTTGTCCCACCACTTCGTCAATAATCACTTCTGATGGGTCTTTTTCTTTTTTATCGGCCGTATATTGTTGAATAGCTTTGATGCCAACAATAGCCAAAACAAAAGTCAAAATCCACAACATAGTAATACTGTATCTGTTTAAGATATAAGCAATCGGTAAGGCTACCAAAGAACCAATTGTCCCAGCACCCTTTGGGAATAAACCGATTTTCCACAAAGTAGCTAATGGTGCCAAAGAAAAGCCCTTAGGGGCTGTTTGAAGTTGAGGTGTGGCACTCTTGTGGGATACAGAGCCACTTTTCACCCCAGTTGTTGCGGTTGCCTTTGCGGCCACAGATTTTTTAGTCATAGGTTGTTTTTTTTGATTTTTTTTCTTTGAAACGGCCATCATATCCTCCTTCTTATTGTTCGTCTAAGCTATCTGGTTTATCTGTATTATGTTCTTCTTCCTCTGCTTCTTCATCTTCATCTTCATCAAATGGAACATCGGGGAAGATAGAAAAATGTTTTTTCAGCAGTTGATGAAAGGTTGTCACATGCTCACCTTCATCTGCTTGATATTTTACCAAATAAATATGATTTTGCAACAAATAATTCACAACAGAGTCATAATTTTGAATAGACCCACGCATCAGCAAAATTGTTGGAATAATAGAGGCATCAGGTTCAAGTTTTTCCAACAAAGCAGCTTGCTTCAAAACGGTGGCACCAATCGTTAAAGTTTCACCAATTTCATTGCGCCAAACCGAGTTTTCAATCGGGCTTGAAATATCCACCACCCAATTATGAGCTTCGCTTAAAAGTTTGCAAATCACAGCATCATTGTCTGAGGAATAAACCAAGTCAATAATTTGCCCTTCCAAAGCCACTTTCTTAAACACCGCCATATCCAGTGTGTCATCAATGTGCATCAGGCTTTCAATGTCTTGTGCTTTTTGTGAGACCGAGCTTGTACCAACAGAGGCTGTGGATACTCCAGCCACAGGACTTGCGGATACAGGCGAAACAGGGGGCAATCCCCCCCCTAAGGCAGCACCCGCTTGTATTGGGGGAGAGGAGCTGGGGGAAGCAACCGCTGGGTGCATAGGTGAAGTTTGAACACTCATGGGCTTTGGCGGTGTCAAAGTTGTTTTCGGATGTACACTGGGTACGGCAGGGGCAACAGGAGCTTGCGATGGCGAAGGAACGGTCACAGCTTCAACAGGTTTAGAAACAGAAGGAGATTGAAAAGACTCAGAAGTCCCTGATTCAATTGGTCCCTGTTGGGATGGTTGTATCACAGAGTCAACTTGTCCCTGTACAGCCAAAGCCGGTTGCGCAACAGGTTCTGCATGGGATTGGGGTGGTACAGCAGTTGCAGGGGTACTTACCCCCTCCATGTGTTTTGTGGTGACTTGTGAAACAACAGGTGTGGCCTGTGTGGGGGAATGGAAAAAGTGATGGCATAATTTAATCCAATAAAAAAGCCAACAGGCCGATAAAAATCCACCAAAGAAAAAGCCAAGAACATATTTGGATGTCCAGTTAATCTTCTGTAAAAAGGTTAAACCAAAAGCCGAACTTAAAAAATAGGCAGCAAAAATCTCTATCCCAATCCCTAATGCACCGGCGAAAAGACTAAACTTCCAAGACATCCTTTTATCCCCCCTTATTGCTCGGCTGTTTTAGCGTTGGCGCCCCTTAAATGTGAGAAGAAGATGCTCGGTCTCTTGCAGCTCAGTCAATTGGTCCTGAAGCGTTATCGGGCCTCCATTTTTAAGTTGCTCAAACTTCTTAGAAGCTTTTTCAAAACGGTCATTCAATAATTGCTGTTCAGGGATCAGTACACCTTTTTTAGCAGAATACCATTTGCCATCCTTTTGGGTAAAAGTTCTTATGTTTCCGCTGTTTAGTTGCATTGTAATTGACTTATTCTTAAGATCATAGGAACAAAACCCTTCACTCTTATTTTCTTTGCTGTCATAGCTAAAAGTAATGGTTTTGCTTTTCAAATCCACCTCAGTAGTAAAGGTTGTCTGCTCCCTCTCTTTCTGCATTGTGATAAGATTTTCTGCCTCGTTCTCCGTTTCATCGGCAATACCTTTACCGGATTTCCGTTCTGCTCCCAAAAGAGTCAAAGCCTGTAAAGCCTCGGCCGGCATAATTTTTGTTTCGGACAAAAGCTTAAACATATCTGCATTTTTGGCGTCAGCCAACATATCCGCCAAATAGTCATTCATTTGCTTGCCAAGATCAGGATATTGCGCCTGTAAATCCGCCAATTTATCCATCCCTTTGAAATTGGGGTCGTTCCAAATGGCTTCCAATTTTTCGGCAAAATCCCTCATTTCAGGATGTTGTTTGGAATCTCGGTACAGACTCTTCAAATACATCTGTTGAAATTGCAATATAGCAGCGGCCGAATTCATCAACCCCAATACATGGGCATCTTGTGGGGCAAGTTGCGCATTGCCCTTCATCAAGGCTTCCAAACTGACACCGGCGTTTAATGCCTGTTGCAGGTCATAACCACCAATCATAATGTTTGCACCGTTTTGGTTGCCAAAGTTAAGATTGCTGCCAATCACAGGGCCATAGATATTGATAACAGTGCCGTTTCCGCCATTACCGCCATTTCCACCATTTCCACCATTACCGCCATTGGGATTATTCTCATCTGATGGGTTATTACCAGCGTTATTATGAAACGGCTCTTTTGAATCCCACTTACCCCATTTATCTTCACTCAAACGCAGGTTGCGATTTTTAACCCATTCATCAAAGTTTGCCATCATAGTGGCCAGATTTTGCAAAGGCATCAACAAAAGGCCTTCACAAAAAGTAGCACCCATATCCAATGGATCTGCCTTGGATAAAACATTCTTTTGATAAGAATCCCAAGTTTTTTCCCAACTTTTGGCAACAACATCGTTCAAGAAAGAATCCAACCCCACATAATTGGAAGAAGATTTGGCAGGGGAAGCATTTTTTGTTAAAGCGTTTTTCAACGCATCAGAATGTTCGGGTTTAAGTTTTAAGCCAACAATTGTATCACCATCTTTGTCAACAATATTGTCAGCAGTCACACCGCCACCAATGGTACCAACGATGTCTTTGACGATTTTGTCTTTCAAGCTATCAGGGAGGTCTTTCAAACTAAACTTTGTTTCGCCAGAATCCCAACCTTTATAATTATTTTTGTCTTTGTGTTTGTTGTATAAAGGAACAGCCCCCTCCAACCCCTTTTCCGCCAAGTCGTTGACAATAGGTTGCAGTTGTGTTTTCAACGCTTTAGGCGCTTCGGCAAGATTGTTGGTTCTTCTTTTAATGGCAGACAGTGCCTCATTCAAAGCGTCTTTTGCAGTCGTATCGCCATCTTGAAAAGCCTGAATACGGTTTGTATCGGTCAATATCTCCATCATCTTTTTCAGATCAATATCTTTATCGGACGTTTCAGGAGAATCGGATTCACGGTCATTAGAAGGTTCAGACTCGGCGGCCTCGTTATAAGCGGTTTGTAATTTCTTAAAGGCCTCCGACATCAAGCTCAAATCTGTATTGCCTTCGTTTTTATACTCCTCCAAAGTTTTAGTTTCCCCAATACTTTTCATAATATCGTCCCAAACCTTTTGCACTAAAAGTGGGGGCAGATTGTCTATATTATCAAACCCTTCCAAAAGGTAATAGTCGTCAGGGTCTCCTGGTATTTGTTTAAATTTGCTCAAATCTTTATGTTTTGTGTAATGTTTAAGAGCCTCAGGAAAACGTTCGCCAAAATCTTGTTCGGCAATTTTATGAATTATTTCTAAGGCCTGATCCTTTTCGTCCGAGGGCTCTGCGTCGTTAACTTTTTGTGCCAAAAGTTTAATAGCTGTGTTATAAGAAGTTTTTAGAGCATCATCATCAGAGTTTAGTGCATCGACAGAGTTATCTCTAAGATAATCTGTCAAGTCATCATCAGAGTTTAGCACATTGTTAAAGTTATCATTAAGATAATCTGTCAATTCTGCAATGCTGTCTTCCTCTAATTTGTTTGGACCAAGAGTCATAGGTTTCCTCCTTAAAAACAGTTATTTCTACTAACAATTATACCATGCTTTAAGGTGATGTCAACAAAATAATGCATAAAAAAATAAAAAATGTTGATTTTTGAAAAAAAGATTGGTAAGCTGAAAAAAAGTTGTAAAACAAGGGGGTTTTATGAAGAAAAAACAATGGATGCTTCTTTGCTTTTTGGGAATCTTATTTTTTGCAAAAACGGCCTGTGCGGCAATTGTATATAAAGCAACATTGGCTGCCTATAATGCCATAGATAACGGCTGTTGGTTTTGTGGTGTTTTTGGAACCCTGTTTGATGTTATGAATGATATCACAACCAATATGTGTGAAGATATGCAAGGCACATTTTTGATGTTACTTGGTTTGTTTATGTTGTTTTGGTTGGCGATGCGGGTGGGTAAAGTCGTGTTGGATATTTCTCCCAATCCAGACACTTCTTTTGTGCCGGATTTGCTCAAACAAATACTGAAAGTCACAGCGGCTTCCTTGTTGATTTCTGGATATATTTATGTGTTTCATAATGTCATAGGTCCTGCTTTGGAATTGAGTATTGGTGTTGGGAATCGGATAATGATGATGCAAGACCCTGGAACAATTGTTGAGGCCAGTCGGACAAGTGCCCAAGGGACTGTAGCAAGCACAGAAAAGAGTATCTGTCAGGAGTTACATGATGCAATGGAAGAGGCAAAAAGTCAAAACGACACCGAAGGAGACAAGGCCTTTTCAAAGGTGACCAAAGAGGCCTTCTTGTGCTATATCAGAACGGCCAGTGCCGCTATGATAAACGGCATGGCGTTGGGCATAACGGCAGCACTGTCGTGGTATGAGATGAATTTTTGGAATAAATTTACTCATTTTGACATAATACTTGTGGGTACAACCCTATATTGGTGTTTCTTTATGCTCTTTGTTTACTTTCCAGTGCAGTTGTTTGACCCATTATTAAACCTTGTTTTTGTGTCAGCTATGTACCCATTGTGGATGGTTTTGGCTGTTTTTAATTCGACAAAAGGCTATGCAAATAAAGCCAAAGATCTGTTTTTAAGCGTGTTGGTTCATTTGATTGTTATTTCTATTATAGGGATGTTGGCTATTCAAGTAATGGGTTTTGCCTTGGGAACAGCTGCTGAACGTCATCAGATAGAGCAAGCATTGCTAAATGGTGCTTCTGCTGGCACAGTGTTTTCCAATATGGTAAATCAAAGAATATGGGTCGTGTTGGCTTTGGGAATTATGGCGTTCAACTTGATGAAACAAGCTCCCAAAATTGCCTCTAACTTCCAAGCAGGTGTCAGTATGGGTGGAAATGACGCCATGGGTCGTATAACAGGCAGTGCTTTGAAGCTAAGCACAAATGCGGCGGCAAGTGGGATATCTGCCGGTGCGCATGCGGTGCAAGGTGGTGTGTCAAGAATGGCTCAACGAAACGATGGGTTGGGACGAGTGGGGCGCAATCTGCAACGGGCAGGCGATGCAGCAACGGCCGCTGTCTCCACAGGCTTAGCTATAAGTACATTCGGTATGCTTGGCACTTCCAGTGCAGCCACCTCTATAAGAAGATTGGCCAAAGGGCGATCACCTTTTTTGGATGGTAAAGAGATGAAGAATAGTAAAGGTGAGACCTACACATTTAACAGCAAAAAGAATATCATGGGCAAAAAGGATGCCCAGGGGAATGCGTATAAAATTGATAATAATACCGGGGTATATGAATCACAGGATAAATACGGTAAAACGCTTGGAAAATATGATTCAAAACATCAAGAGGTCTCTTTGGATGGAAGGAATTATAAAATTGTCGGGGGCACAGTGAAGACAATGGATGATAAAGCTGTGGGTAGCAGTATTGCTAACCGTGTGTTGCAATTCCAAAAAGAAGCTGAGGCTAACATAAATCATGTGAATAGAGTATACGGTGCGCTGAAAAAAAAGGGAAAAATTAAATGAAACAAATAACAAAAAACATTTTAACAATTGTTTTTTTGATACTTGTTTGTGTGGCACTTTCAGCATGTGAAGCACCCAAGTTTGACCCAAACGATGGAAGTGCTACAATTAAAAATTGCTGGACCTGTGCGATTTATGGCTCTGTTTTTAATTTTATCAATTCAGTTGTGAAGGACTCTGTTTCAACTTCACTGTCTGTTGCTCAATTCTTGTTGGGTGCAGGGTTGTTGTTGTTTTTGCTGAAACAAGTGGGGTCAATCATGATTTTTGCAAGTGAAGCAGACATGCAAAAAACCATGAAAGAAACGGGTTATACGATTTTGAAAGCCATGATAATCTCATTCATCATTTACCGACAAGATTGGTTTATGCAAACAATCAAGGATGTGCTGATTTATCCAATTGGCAGTTTTATAATGATGATGGGCAATGCTGTTTTAGACAGTATTCCAGAGAGCAGTTCCTATTTTAGCGGGGTTCAAGGCTTGTCAAAAGACGGTACAAGTTTGATAGAAATAGGGGGAAAATTAGTCCCATTTGATGAAACAGCAAGCCTTTTTGGTGATATTGGGATTCAGGTTCAATATATAGTAGCTCGGCTTTTTGCTTCGTTCAAAGGTGGCTTTGATTTGGGAAAACGGATCATTCAAGAAGGGGATATATATGCTTGGGCAGTTGGCTTGTTCTTTATGTGGGAAGTGGCCGATATAATGTTTATTTTTCCATTTGCTTTTGTGGACGCATTCCTCATCTTGGTTCTTTATGTGACGCTGTTTCCCATTGCGTTGGCACTGTGGGTGTTTCCACAAACAAAGAAATATTTTTCAAAAGTTTTTCCCGCCCCGTTTATAAGCCCCTTTTTGGATATATTGTTTGGCATAATTATTGTGACGCTGATGATGAGCATGGCTCAAATCTATGGTGATGTGGGCTTAGGGAATCTGATGAGTGGAGAAGCACAAGTAAATCGTTCGGATATTGCAGAAGGGGCTGCCAATGGTAAGCCGAATGTAATTATCATGCTTTTGTTAATTATGTGTGTCAAAAAAATGGCATTGAATATTTCGGATTTCAGTGCTCAATTCGGGGGTGAAGCTGCCCCTGCTGGTCTGTTTGCAACATTAAAGAAAGTACAAGATACAGTGAAAAAAATCGTGGCCCAAGTTGCCTTGGCATTTGCTACCGGTGGTGGCAGTTTGGCCGCAACTGTGGCAAAAGAAGCCTCTAAAGAAGCAGCAAAACAAGCAATGGCCGCCGCCGCTGAATCCATGAGTAAAGCGGCCCCCAAAAAGGAATTGAAAGATGAAGAGGCCGAAAAACCAAAACCGGAGGGCGCATGAAGAAAATAAAATATCTATTGAATCGCCTGTGTTTTGTTGGAGCTGCATTGTTTGGAATATGGGGGTGTTCTTTTCTGCCAACAACATTGTTGTCAGAAATGGGAAAAGTGTTTTGGGTACTCTCTGGTTTTGTGTTGGCCGTCTTTTGTGTGCTATGCCTAAAACGATATAAGAAAACAGCCATGACGCTTGTGGTGTGTTTTTTATGTGGGTCGGCCCAAGCCCAATTTGAAGATAGGTGTGCGGTTGTAATGCAATCTTCGGTGGAAGAGGGAAATTGGTGTCTGTATGAAGGAATGATACAAAAGTTTGGCAGTCAGACTTGTTCGTTTATGAAGAGTTTTAATCCGACTAAAGTCAGGAAACGCCAAAGAGACAGAGAAGAAATGATGGAGCGGATTGCCAATGCCGATGGGATTTTGGATGCCTATAATGCATTAGATGAAGGAAGAAAAAACGCACTGGCCTTAAATTGTCAAAGATTGACCCCAGAAGAAACAGAGTTACCTGTTCAAAAAAAAGTCGATAAGTTAAAAAATGCAACGCATCCTGTTTGTTGTGCCGAAAATCTTCAATCATTGTACCAGATATATAACAGCCAATTTTCCAGCCGAGATATTGAAACTTTGCCAACGATGTTGATGGATGAAAAAAATCAATGCTGGGTGTGTGATGTGGTGTATATTTTAATCAATCTGGCCAATACAATGGCATACCGAGCCGCCCCGCAAATGGCCGTTGTGGGTTTGTTCTTTTTGAAGTGGGCCTTTGTGTTTTGGTTGGTGTTAAAAATCGGCATGTTGTTTATGAATAGAAACATCAATGGAAAACCATACAGCGGAGGTACTTTTTTCCAAGAATTACTCATCCGCTTGCTGTGTGTAGGCTTGGCAGCCATTGTGATTACGGATACAGCCCAAAAAGTAAATGATTCACCAACCAGTGCTGTGACTGATGTTGAAAAAGGAACCATGTTGGATGAAGCATATAGCAAGTTGTTGAATCCGCCGTTGGAGTTGATTGCCGAAGTTGGTATCAACATTTCCGATAACCTACGCAAGGGCGAAGGCACATTTTTTGGTATGGTTGCAGAAAGGGTTAAACAATCACCGAATTACGGTTTTGACTTAAATACAAGTGATTATTGTAAAACCAGTTTTGATATAAAACGTTCCTCTTTGCAACAGAAATTGACAAGTCCAACCAGCAAAGCAAAAGAGGTGATGGATGGGATCTATACAGGGCGTGTCATAGGCGAAGATTTAACAAAAAAAATGTTATGTTTAACACAACAGGCGTTTCGTGGGGTGTCACCTCTTGCCACACTGGGATCGTTGTTTTTGACGGATGGCATCAAAAATGGTGAATCGTTGCCACTTGGGATGGGAAGACTGCCAAAGTTAGCCCAATGTATTTATGGTTTAGTAATGATGCTTTGTTGTTGGTCGCTGGGAATATCTGTGGCCTTCCGATTGATAGATATCACCATACGCCTGTCAATTTTTATTTTGTTGGCACCAATTTTAATCGCTTTGGCGGTGTTTCCAATTACCCGTGATAAAGCAAAAGCTGGCGTAAGATTTATGGTAAGTGCAATCATGGGCTTCATAGAAATTTCCATAGGTGTCGCCCTTGTCATTCCATTCTTCATGGGTGCCATAGCACGCACTGAGGCACAAAAAGAGGCCTTGCTTGATGCGATGGTGGCACCGTCCAGTTCCAAATATGTATCCAATTTGTATGATATTTTTTCAAGTGGCGGGTTTATCACATTTGTGTTGGTCAGTTCTATCTGTTGGATGGGTAAGTTTTTGTTAGATGCCTCACAAAAGTTCTTTAATCATATTTTTGGCACACAAAATGTGGGACAAATGGGTGGTGCCTCAATGGCAGGGGTTGCTGCGGATATGCGTGGTGCAATTGGGGGTGTGGCTGATTGGACAAAAACCGACCGTGCCAAAATGATTGGGGCGGCCGCCAAAAATACCAAAGTAGGACGTGGTATGACCAAAATGCAACAGGGGATTAAAAACTCGGCTGCCGGAGCAAAAAGATATGTGCAAGGTAAGGCTTCGCAAGCCTCAAATTATGTAAAGAACAGCAAGGTTGGTCGAGCCGCTTCGGCCGCAAAAAATGGCGTAAAAAATGTGGGACAAAAGGTGGCCAATTCAAAGGTTGGACAAGCCGCAAAAACCCTTGCCAATTCAAAGGTTGGACGTTTTGCAAAGGGCACAGGCAAAGTGGCAGGAGGTGTCTTAAAAGGGGTTGGCTCTATGGGTAAAGAAATGTTGCAACGAAGTGGAAAATTTGTTAAAGATCAAGCCAAAAAAGGCGTACATGACTTCTTCCATCCCAAAGAATAAGATTTTTGTCTAAAAAAAACATTTTTTTTCATTTTGTCTATTTTCATATTTGTTTTTTTGGTGTATAGTATCCCAAAAAGGAGAGGAACGATGGAAGAAATTGTGTTTCCCAATCAAATCAGAATGATGCGTCGTGTGTCTGGTAAATCTATGCAAGATGTGGCCGACTTGTTGAATTTAAGCATTTCTGCGGTCAGCAAAATTGAAAAAGGATACCGCCGCCTAAACGAAGCTCAGCTGAAACAGATTGCGGCTTTTGTGGATTGCCCTGTTGGTTCATTGTTTGTGGCCGAAGGATCGGCGCAACCGGAAGTGATTCAAGCATGGAAAGAAGAACAAGGGCGTCGCCATAAAATGAACGAGGGGGGCGGCTTAAAAACTTTGGGGGCAGGTTTGCGTTATCTGCGTGGCCAAAGAAAAATCACATTGTCTGCGTTGGCCAAAGGGGCCAATATGACCTTGTCTGTCTATCACCGTATAGAAATGGGTCAACGGGAAGTGGATGAAGCTGCCTTTGAAGCAATTGCTCGTGCTTTGGGGATGACAGCCTCAGATTTACAAAAGCGCATCTATGATTTGGATATGTCCGGAGCTTTGGAGGATTTGAAAAATAATGAATCACGCACAGGCATCAATCTGTTCAAGGGGGGATACAATGATTTGCCGATAAGTCGCTTGATGCTAAGGCGTGCTGAAGATCAAGAAGTGACAGTGCCGATTGAAGCATTTCCGGCGCAGGATGGAAAAATATATCGGGATAAAACACATTCTGTGGGGGCTGTGGTTTGTCCATCCACTTTGGCGAATGACCCAGGGCTGTATGCCATTCGTTTGGGGTCACGAGAATCGTTTGCAGGTGTGTTGCCGCCAAGTTCTGTGTTAGTTGTTTCACCAACAATGCCTCTGCGTGATAGTGATTTGGCAATTTTCTTGAAAGAGGAAAATGAAATTGAAGTTGTGCGTGTGCATAAAACCGAAGGGCAAGAGGTGCAACTGTTCAGCTTTGCCACCGGACAAACATACACCGAAATAACTATGAAGAACTTGCAAAAAGTTGTTTGGATTGCAATGTTGTAAAGGGGAAGCATGATTGATAAACAAACAGAAGTCCAAAATCAATTTCATTCTTTTTTGAAACAAAAGAACGCTAAAACAAATGTGGCTATGCAAGAAGCCCAAAGGCTTGTCAATTTATATCGTGTGTTGAATGAATTGGGCGGAGATTTTGTGGATACCTATAATATAATGCTTCAAAATGCATCCAGTGAAGCCAAATCCTCTTTGAATGCATTAGTGGGCGGGCAGGAAGTGCGTCAGTACCTTGAGTTTTTGATGGAAAAAAATCATATCAAGGAAGAACAAGAAGAAGGTACAGCAAAACAAGTGGGATGGTTGCCGTCCCCCGAACAAGAAAGAAATTCACCCCAAAACCAAAACGGATATGCTGTGTCGCCTGAACAATGGGAACAATTTGTGGCACAGCAAGAACAAAAGTGGGCGCAAATGGTGGCCGATTTGAAAGAAGAACATAAACAAGAATTAAATCGTTTGATGAACCAATTTTCTGTGGCCTTGCAAACCAAACAAACGCCGGCACAAGCCTATACGCCTCCGCCACCGGCTGGGCAACAGCTAGAACCATCTTATTCCGAAATTATTGAAGAAAAATAAGGAGACAAAATGAATATAGAACGCATTTCTTCTGCTTTACAAACCTATAACGGGCAAGAAGATTCTATGCACGCCGTGGTGGATGTCCTTCAAGAAGAATTGGGTGAAAACTGGACAGATGTGGTTTTTGAACAGTTGCAACAATTATCCCCTGCCTTAAAGGATAATTTAACCCATGCCTATAATTATTATGCCGCCACAATTGCGTGGAATGAAACGCAAAACTATTTGATGGATGAGACACTTCAAAAAACGCCCGATTTGGAAGAAAGATTGCCGATTTTGAAACATTGGCTGGATTTTTTCGGTGCGCCAGGACAAAGTGCTTATCAGGAATTGGAAAATAAGCTGAATGCTTTGCCGACAGGGGATGAAGGAACGGATGATGAAGAAGTTCAAATGCCAGAAGCAGAGGTAATTCCTGAAGAAGAAATCGCCCTGCAAGAAAGTGGGGAAACGCAAACAGAAGAAGAAATAAACGAATCCTTTGAAGAAGAGGAAAACGAAGTTGATGAATGGATGAACTCTGATCAACCAACGGGGGATTCGGCTGAATCCGAAGAAGAGTTAGAAGATGTGGCAGATAAGCAAGAACAAGATGAATCGGAAGCAGACGAAACAGAGGAAGCGGATACGGAAGAAGAAAAGCTAGAAATAGAAGAGACCCCTGCCGTTTTTGAAATTAAAAAACTGCAAAAACAGTTGAATTTGCTAAACCAAAATCAAGCATGGCTTTCGGCCCGTTGTATCCAACTGAAAGGTATTGAAGTCTATGCATATCCCTTCTATGGTTTTATTGTTGACCTGTTGCGTCAAACTTTGAAAAGTATGGAAAAAATTGAAAAAGATGAAGAAATGACTGCTTTGTTGCCGTCTGTGTTTGAAGGGGGAAAAGAAGCCTTTGACAATAAGAAGCAAGCCATTGAACATGATATTGAATTGGCCGAACAAAACTGTGAATCGGCTACCACCGCATTGATTTCTGATGAAACAGATATGGACGAGGTAAGGCGGACATTGGGGGCTATTGATACAAGTGATACAGTGGAATATGTTGGGCCTGCTCCTGATGGTTTTGAGTTATTAGATGATGAAGCCCCGCTGGACGAAAGTGTCATCAAACAGCAATATGAAAAATTGGAAAAGATAAATGCTTTAACAGGACAAACCGATCAAAAAGCAAATGAAAATAAAATAATTCAAGAAAACACTTCACAAAATGAAGAAAAAGGTGTACAACAAAGAAAATTATCTTTTTCGTTGAAACGGACAAAACCAACTGAGGAAGGTAGTAATTAAACAAAAGAGGGGACTTATGAAAAAAAAAGGTGTTTGGTTTGGTTTGATAATGGCTTTTATGTGGGCAAGTGCCGTATTTGCAAATGCAGATATCCAAAAAGTTTCACCTGTGGCACTGGTTGATTTTGAAATGCCGTTTCGGTGTACAACCACACAATCTGATCAAGCCGTGTCGCAAACAATTGCTTTAACATTGGATGATTTTGCGTTCCAATCGCTTCAAGCAGGGAATGCTTTGCCACGGTTTGCTGTGAACGATTACACATTCAAAGAACAACCCTTGGATAAAGTGTTGGCTAAGTTGGTTGAATCGGCAGGCATAAAGGTCATGGCTCCCAAAACAGAAATGATGTTGCTGACAGCAAAAAATGTCAATGGCGATTTGGCCTCTGTGGTGCAACAATTGACGGATGCAGGAGAAATGTTTTATAACTATAAAGAGGCTTCCAAAACCTTAACCCTGTTGCGGCGTGCGGATTTTGCTTTGCAAGTACCAAAAAACAAAGCCATCTTGATGTCTGTTTTAGATGCGTTAAGAGGTCAAGAGATTCAAAATATATCGGTTGATTTTGAAAAATATAAAATTCGTATGAATGTAAGCCCCGAAGAATTGAAGCAGGCAAAAAAGGTTGTGCGCAAGATTTTAGACGATGCCTATTTGCTGGCCGCAGATATAAAAATATATGAGCTTTTTTTGCCCTATGCGATAGAAGGTCAATGGAATACCATAATGCATAAAGCACTGCCAATGATTGCCACAACAAAAAATGCCTTAACAGGGCGGGCCATGATTTTGAAAAATCATAAAAATTCAGACGATATTGTCCAAATAGTCAAGCAGTTTTATCAAGTTCAGCCTCTGGTCAGCGGACAATCTGTTGTGCCAAATGGATGGCAAATGCGGTTTAATATCAATGAATGTACAACAACGCCGTTGCCTTATGACAACATGAGCCTGTTGATGAAAACACGCATTCATAACGAAATGGATGAGCGCACCCAAATCACTATCGCTTCTGGAAATGAAGTGTTAACAACCTTTGATATTACCAGCAATTTGAATCAAGAAGTTGTTTTGTTGGGAATGCGTCAGCCAAATAACAAAGAACTTTTAATTACAGTCAAGTTTAATTTAATACGCTTATCACAGAAAGGAGAATAAAATGACGGATTTCAAAGCACCGCCACCACCACAAGGATTTGCACCGGAACCACAGGTGCGTCCAGAAGCCATCACACCAACACAGCCCACCCCTGTGGCTCAGGAACAGGTTCAGCCTGTGGCTGATACTAAAACGAATACAATGTCTTCGCAAGCAGGTTTGTCGTCACAGCAGATTCAAGGTAAAGTGGCCGACCTAAAAAATAAGTATGATGCTTTGCCATCTCAGAAAAAAAACATTATTCTTTGCGTGGCAACCTTTGTGTTGGGCATTGTGATGGGCTGTGTGATGTTTGGTGGGGCAGAATCAGTCACACAAGCCCCAACAGGTCTGCAAGGAGTTATTGGCAATTCCGATATACGACCGGACCAAAAACTGAAAAGATGTGGTCAGTCAGAAGCCTCTTCGGCTTGCGTATTGTATGTGATGAATTATTATACATACGAAAAATCGGCAGCCGATTTCTTTGAATTGGCAGCTTCCTTAACGGGACGCAGTATAAGTTCAATCAGAACGGATAATGTACGATACGCTTCTATGAAAATCCCACCGGGGTATTTTGTGCAAATCAAAGTGCCACGCTATCAATAAAAAAATCCCCGATGTTAAAGTCGGGGATTTGTCCATGTGAAACATAAAGCATCAAAACTGCCCCCTTTTTCGTGATAATAATTCGGCCGTACACCGGTTTGAATAAAACCATGCTTTTTGTATAATTGAATGGCTGGTTCGTTGGTGGCCCGTACTTCCAAAAAAATATGGTGTTTGGATTGGTCAAAGGCCATTTGTTGAAGCTGTTCTAAAAGACGGGAAGCCACCCCATTGCGGCGTCTGTTAGGATGCACGGCCAAAGTCAAAATCTCTAAATCCAGACCCAAATCGGCACAAAGCACAAAGCCAAACGCATCCCCAAAGCCAAAAGTGGTGGGTAAATCCAAAATCTTGCGAAAGTTATCCTCACTCCAAGGTTCGTCAAAACATAAAGCATGAAGTTTGGCAAGTGGCTCGGCAAAAAAAGATTCCTTAAAGTGTGACATCGGCTTCCCGTAAATACAGCGGATGCGGTTCTTGAACTAAATCTGAATGCCATAAAGCAATATGGGCCACATTCAAAGCCAATGGAGCAACAGGCGATATCACCTCACAGCCAATTTCGTCGGCAAGTAAGGTGGCCCCACTACCCACAGCTGTAAACGGTAAAGATGATTTCAAAGCCAGCTCATCCAACAAAGCCGGTTCGTTCAAAGGAACACAAAAAGCATCAAAATCTTGAACAAAATAATCGGCCCGCTTGCTGTCTAACACAACCTTTACCGGTTGATGAAGGCCATAAGCGGTGGCCAAAAAATTATTCACACCATAAACAGGAATGTTAAGAGCCAAAGCTAAGCCTCGTGCAGTGGCAAGACCAATGCGTACCCCCGTAAAAGAACCAGGACCCACGGCAACCGCAAGACAAGTCAAATCTTTTGAAGTGCAACCATATTCGTCAAACAAGTTTTGAATCAAGCCCATCAGGCATTCCCCTTGTCCACGGGAAAGAGTGGAGACCAAACTTGCTAAGCGCCCCTCGCTGTCCAATAAAGCAACAGAGGTGCAATCAGAAGTCGTATCAATGGCTAAGCATAAAGTTTTTTTTGTCATAACCAAATTATACGCTGAATCCCCCAAAAAATCAAGCCAGAAAACACCTCACTTGATAAGAAAATACGATTTTTTTGTGAAAAGATGAAAAAAAATGTTGCACTTTGTTTTTTTTTGTGCTAGTATATCTTCGTTGCCGATTTAGCTCAGCTGGTAGAGCAACTGATTTGTAATCAGTAGGTCGTTAGTTCGAATCTGACAATCGGCACCATCTTTTTTATAAGAATTGGGTCGTTTCTTTTGAAACGGCTTTTTTTGTTGCTTTTTGTGTTTTTTTCGGCTATCATAAAATGAATGATTTTAAGGAGTAAAAGATGACAACGCAATTGATTAAACCCGCCTCAATCACAGGTTTTCCGGAATATCTGCCGGAAGAACGCATTTTAGAACAAAAAATGTTGGATGAAATCCGCAAGGTTTTTGAAAGCCATGGTTTCTGCTCTATTGAAACCCCAGTGGTGGAAAAGTTGGAAGTTTTGTTGTCCAAAAGTGCCGATACCAACAAAGAAATGTATGTGTTGGGTCGTTTGCAAGCCGAAGAAAAAGAAGAAGCCAAAATGGGTTTGCGCTATGATTTAACTGTTCCCTTTGCCCGCTATGTTGCCCAACACGAAAATGATTTGGTGTTTCCCTTCAAACGCTATCAAATTCAACCCTGTTGGCGTGGAGAAAGGCCAAAGTTGGGGCGCTATCGTCAATTCACACAATGTGATGTGGATGTGGTGGCTCGTGAAAAATTGGCCCTTGAATATGATGCCTTGATGCCGGCCATCGTGTGTGAGGCATGGCAAAAAATTGGCTTTGAAAATATCATCCTTCAAATTTCAAACCGTAAGATTTTGGCGGGTTTTGCCACAGGTTTGGGCATTGAAAAGGTGGGCGAAACATTGCGTGTGCTGGATAAATTGAAAAAAATTGGTTCAGATGCGGTGCGTGAAATGTTGGGCGAACTGAATTTGTCTAACGAACAAATTGAAGCCTGTTTGAAAATTGCCGAAATCAAAACAAATGATTTGTCCTTTGCTGATAAGGTGCGTGCCTTGGGCGTTGCCAACGAAACATTGGAATTGGGCTTGAATGAATTGACACAATGCGTTGAATTATACAGTAAAATGTGTTCTGTGCCATATTGTGTGGATATGTCGCTTGTGCGTGGGTTTGATTATTACACCGGCACAACTTATGAAGTTCAGCTGGTTGGCACCGATTTTGCTGATTCTATTGGCGGTGGCGGACGGTATGATAATCTGGCCTCTACAATGACCAAAAGTCGCTTGCCAGGGGTTGGCATTTCCATGGGGATTTCTCGGGCCTTGGGCGTTGCCTTAAAATTGGGTTTGATGCAAACAGGGGCTAAATCTCCCACCCAAGTGTTGGTTGTCAATGTGGAAAGCCAAGACAAAACAAAAATGTTGGCTGTGGCTGAAAAGTTGCGAGCCAGAGGCATTCAAACAGAGGTTTATTTGGAAGGTGGAAAATTGGCAAAACAATTAAAATATGCCAATGATAAAAAAATCCCTTATGTTTGGTTTGATATTGATAACGCTGTAAAAAATATGGAAACAGGGAATCAGGAAATCGGCAATCCGGACGAATGGCTGCCAACAAAATAAAAAAGGAGATAAAATGAAAAACATAATACTTGCACTGGTGTCATTATTTGCTTCTGTTAAAACATTTGCAAATCCGGCATGTACAACATTGTGTCCTTTAATTGTGGGGGCATCTTTAACAATTGCCCAAAAAATGGGAGTAAAAGATGAAGTGGTGGGCGTGCTGTCTGGTGCTTTGTTGGCCATCGTGGGCTATTGGATGATTCGTTTTTGTGAAAAAAGAAATTGGAACTTTCCGGCCAGAAACATTGTTTTAATGGCGGTATCCATTGCCTCCATCGGTTTTGTTTATGGGGGAACACTTACCTATAACCCCAGATTGCATTGGCATTTATTGTATATTGATTCCTTCTTGTTGGCGGCCTTATGTGGTGCTGCGGCTCATATTATTGGGGTCAATTTATATGGCTGGATGAAAGAAAAAAATGGGGGGCATGCGCATTTCCCATTTGAAAAAGTGGTTGTCCCTGTTCTTTTAGACGCACTTGTCTGTTGGATTTTTTGGCAAACA
Source organism: Alphaproteobacteria bacterium (assembly GCA_045605805.1). GTDB lineage: Bacteria > Pseudomonadota > Alphaproteobacteria > CAAHEQ01 > UBA3637 > UBA3637. The sequence goes on from JAZUQR010000026.1 coordinate 27,258, forward strand.
AACTTGTGCGAATGTCACGAAGTTATTATCTTAAAATAAAATCAAAATAAACAAGGGGGAAAAATGGGAACAACAATAGATTTTTGCTATTTGTTGAATAAAAAAGGATATGCCAAAGCAATCAGTAAAAACAAAATCCAACAAAGGAAAGCGCCTATATGGGTGCATATTGATTATCAAAAAAAACAAAATCAAAAATGGTTGTCCGAACAAAATCTTTCGCCATCTGTGTTGGAAAATCTGTTGGATGCAGATACGACACCCCGGTATTTTAAGGATGAAAAAGGAGTGTTGGCAGTGATGCGTGGCATCAATGCAAAAACTGAGTCAGAAGACGATATGATAGCCGTTCATATATGGATGAGCAAAAACCTTTTGATGACTTTGTCGCACAGAGAATGTCCGAGTATACAGCAGGTGGTGGATAGATTCATCACAGGCTCTGGGCCGACTTCCATTCAAGAATGTTTTGTGGCATTGGCCCGCCAAATGAATAGCCAAATTGAAAAAACTTTGGTTGAAATACATGAAGAAGGAGATAGTTTGGAAGATGCCGTTATCTCAGAAACAACCTTCAAACAAGATTCTATTTTGCGCCACCGTTTAAGTCGTCTGCGCCATAAAATTGTTGGCTTGCGTCGCTATTTAATACCCCAGCGTGAGATGATGAATAAATTGGTTCAAGACAGTGTTTTTGAAGAACAAAATAAACTGAATATGCAAGAAATTGCCCGAGATTTGACAACTGTTGTATCCGAATTAGATTATGCAAAAGATCGCTCTTCTGTTATTCAAGAGGAATTAGATGCACAAACAAATATAGATATCAGCCGAACCATGTATCTGATGAGTTTGATTATGGTAATTTTTACCCCGCTCAGCTTTTTAACCGGCTTGCTGGGGGCAAATGTCAAAGGCATTCCCTTTGGCGAACACGAAAACGGATTTTTAATTTTAAGTGTGGTTCTTGTGCTGTTTGCATGTGTTCAAGTGGCAATTATCAAAAAAGCAAAATGGTTCTAAACCTTACCAATTTTGACAAAGAGCAGTGGTTTTTTGATAGGATTCCTTTGTGTCAATAGCAGCATTTTTCTTTGCCATGGTATTGTTGATGTGTTGAATAACAGGTTGTAAATTATCAAGGACAGTCTGTGTCATTTTATTAGTAGCCGATTTAATGTCATTCTTATTATGTACAACCCTTGGTCGTAAAGAGGCAAGAGTTTTGGATAAAACCTTTTCAACATCTGGCTTAAAGAAAGTCAATGCATGTTGCGACACAGATACATGATAATCTTCATGTTCTTTAATCACTTTGTATTCACAACTGTTGGCGGGATATTTTTTATCTATATAAACGGTTAAATTGGGATAGGATAAAGTCACTTCAACATCTTTTAATGAAACACAAAATTGTCCGGCATATTGTTCAATCTGTGGGGTAATAAGTGTGTTGAGGTCAAATTCTGCCACCGTAAGCCCTAAAGTGTGGGGCGAATAAGGTACCTTTGCTTTCCTAAGAAAATCCTTACGGGAATACGATGTAATATATTTTGGGTTGCCTGTTTTTATTTTAACCAGCACTCGGGTACTCATTTGTGTACAAAAAGGCATTGCATTTTGGGCCAAAACAGGCGATACTATAAATAAAGATAAAAATAAAAATAATTTTTTCATAAAAACACTATATCATAGGAAAAAATAAAATGCAAAAAATAATTTCATGGAATGTAGCCTCGGTTCGGGCAAGAATGCCTGCCTTAGAAAAATTGTTAAAACAAGAACAACCAGATATCGTTTTATTGCAGGAAATAAAGGCCGAACAAGATACTTTCCCTTTTTTGGAACTGCAAGGGTTGGGCTATCATTGTGCAATAAGCGGACAAAAATCTTATAACGGAGTAGCCATTTTATCCAAAGAGCCATTGACTGCGGTTCAAACAGCCCTGCCGGATTTCCAAGATACAGAACAACCACAAGCCCGCTTTGTGCAAGCAACATTGTCCTCAGGACAAAAGGTTATTTCTGTCTATGTGCCAAATGGCAATCCCCCCGAAAAAGACCCAGAAAATAAGGAAAAATTGGCGTATAAATTAAAGTGGATGGCTGCGCTAAATAAGTATGTAAATCAGCTGTTGTTAAGCGGAGAAAAAATCATTTTGGGCGGTGATTTCAATGTGATTGAAAAAGATACAGATGTGTATAATCCACAGGCGTATCGGACAAACGCTTTGATGGTAGACAGTGTTCGGGAAAAATATGCCGAATTAAATGCGTTGCCGCTTATAAATGCAATCCGTTTGATGAATCCAGAACCCCATACCTATTCGTTTTGGGATTTTCAAATGCGGGCGTGGCCACTCAATCGGGGAATGTTGTTGGATGCGTTGTTTGTGAACAGCTCTATGAAACAGCAAGTATCCAGTGCCGGCATCTTGAAACAAGTGCGAGGATGGGAAAAAACATCGGATCATGCCCCCGTTTTTTTAATTTTGGATTAAAAATTGGGTAAGGGTAAATCTTCTTTGGAAACGCCCTCCACTTGAACCACTTTAAGGCGATTCGTTTGTCCTAATACAATGGAAAAAGCCCGTTTGGGTAAATGTAAGGAATCTGATAAAAATGCAATCAGAGCTTCGTTCGCCTTGCCATCCACAGCCGGAGCTTGAAGGGCAATTTTATAATGTGTGCCATTCCATATACCTGCCCAACCGGAACGCTTGGCATTAGGTAAAACACGAATCTGTAAGCGACAATCAACCATGCGTCAGTTTAATTTTTTCGGTTTTGTTGTTCAAAGAGGGCAGGCAGGCGTGTTCCTTCATTTTTTGCAATTCATCTTGTAAAGCCAAAATCTCTTGATGCAAAGCCTGCAATTGGGGTTGTAAAGAAGTCACCACAGCAATTGCCGTATCAAAGGTTTCTGTTTTGCTGCGATACAGGCGAAAAGTGCGAATAACAGCATAAAGTACGGCAATAATAGCCACCAGATTTAAGCCAAATACACACAAACTTTGTAAAATATCACTGGTCATTTCCAATGTGTTCAACTTGGCCGAAACAGAAAACTTTGAAACCAAAGCGGTGATATATTGAAACACCGCCGAAGGATTGGTCAAAGACGAATTATTTTTCATTACTTCGGCAAACTTGTCCAAAGAAACAAGTTGGTCTTGCAGCTGATCAACGGAAAAGTGTTTGCGAATAAGAGTTGGAAGAATGCTTTTGCCATACAAATAAGCAATAGCAACGGGCAATAACCAAACCAGTTGCCACGAAAAACACACAATCAAACGACAAACGGGGCGGACAATGGTCAAAAAAAGTTTTTTCATAACGCAATCCTTCTTAAAAGAAACTGTATGGATCAATGTCAATGCGCACATCAACAGACGGATGTATTTTAACCTGTTTTAACCATTTTTGCAACAGATTTTGAATTTTAATTTGTTTATCGGCTTTAATCAAAATGCGATAGCGGTGTTTGTCCCGCAATTTTGCAATGGGAGCAACCACCGGCCCCAACACATCTAATCCTTCCATAAAAGGTGCTTTTTGTGTAATCGTTTTGGCGGTTTGATATGTTTTTGCATTGTCCTTACCACTGATAATCAAACCCACCAATTTGCCATAGGGTGGCATTTTCAACAACTGTCTGGATATCATTTCTTCTTGTAAAAAAGTGTTGCGGTTGTTTTCCTGTAAAGCCTTCAAAATAAGGTTGTCAGGGGAATAAGTTTGTAAAAGAGCTAGGCCTTGTTTGGCTTCACGACCAGCCCGTCCCATCACTTGGTTCAGTAATTGGAAGGTACGTTCACCGGCCCTTAAATCGCCACCCGATAAACTCATATCGGCATCCACAACCCCCACCAAAGTCAGGTTGGGAAAGTGATGTCCTTTGGCCAACATCTGTGTCCCAATTAAAATATCAATCATACCATTGTGGATTTTTTCCAACAAAGCCTCAAACTCGTTCAAAGAAGATAAAGTATCCGAAGTAATTTGGGCTATCCGAGCGTTGGGAAACAGGGTCAAAACTTCTTCGGCCAACCTTTCCACACCAGGGCCACACGCCACAAGTGTATCCTTTTCATGACAGCAAGGACATTCCGATGGTGTTTTTTTTGAATAGCCACAGTGATGACATTGAACAAGGCCGGCTTTTCTGTGTTCAGTCAGCCACGCACTGCAATGCGGACATTGAAGTCTGGCCCCGCACGCCCGACACAACACAAGGGGCGCATAGCCACGCCTGTTGATAAATAATAACGATTGCTCGCCCAAAGCCATCTTTTCGGCCAAAGCCTCTTGCAAGCGTTTGGAAATAAACTTCACAGGGCCTTTTTCCTTGTGGCGCATATCAACCAAATCAATTTGTGGTAAGCTGGCACCCGCAAAGCGTTCCGGTAAATGAATGTGCTTATAACGCCCATCAACAGCATTGCAATAAGTCTCCAAACTGGGGGTCGCACTGGCCAATATCACAGGACAGGGCGTTTGACTTGCCCGAACAATCGCCATATCTCGGGCATTATATAACACACCATCTTCTTGTTTGAACGAGGCATCATGTTCTTCGTCCACAACAATCAAGCCTAAATCCTTAAACGGCAGGAATAAAGCCGATCTTGCCCCCACAACAACCTGAGCCGTTCCTGCACGCACAGCCTCCCAAGTATCACGCCTTGTTTTTGGGGTAATGGATGAATGCCATAAAGCAGGTTGAACACCAAAGCGTTTTTCAAAACGATTCAACCATGCTGTCGTTAAAATAATTTCGGGTAAAAGAACCAAAACCTGCTTGCCTTGTTCAAAGGCTTGTGACAGAGCTTCAAAATACACTTCTGTTTTACCGGAGCCGGTCACACCATCCAGCAAAGCCACTTGAAATCCTTTCAATGAGAGCAGTTGCCGTATGGCTTTTTCTTGTGCCAGAGAAAAAGAAAGAGTTGAAAATTGTGGGTTGGGCGGTAAAAAAACAGTGGGCTTTTTGCTTGTTTTTTCAATTTCGGGATGTAATGCCATCTTCAAAACAGCCCCCGCCACACTCATGGTATAACCGGCCACCCAATTGATAAATTGAATGGTTTTAGGCGGTAAAGGTGGCAAAGGTAAAACCTCCAAAATCGGTTTTAATTTGTCCTGTGGAAAGTCTAAATCAGGCTTTTTGTCCCACACAATGCCCATCAACTTTTTTTTGCCCAAAGTCGCCCGCACAAAAGTGCCAACAGGCAAATCACAATCATGCCTGTATTCATAACACCCCAAAGCCACAGGGAACAAAACCGAAAGTCGTTGCATTTTGTTTTATTTTCCTTTACGATATAATAATAAGGATACACAAAATGACACAAGAATTCAAGTCTTTCTCAATAACCACAGATAAAAAGTTGCAAGCCAAAATCAATGATTGGCAAAAATACCTGTTGTCCGAAAGGCGCTTGTCCGAAGCAACAGGAAGTTCATATTTGTTTGATTTGAAAAAGTTTTTTTCTTTTTTGTATGAACATTTTTCCCAACAAATTACCCTAAAAGAGTTGCAAGAATTAACGCTGGTTGATTTTCGCTCATTTTTGGTGTGGCGATCGGCACAAAAAATATCCCGCACCAGCATGGCCCGAGGCGTGTCCTCGCTTAAAAACTTTTTTCGTTTTTTGATGCAAGAAGGCAGTGTCCAAAATAAAGAAATTATGGCCTTAAAGTCGGCCAAAGTGCCACACAGTTTGCCCCATCCGCTTTCGGCAGAAAAGGCAAAGCAATTTTTGGCATTGGCCAAAGAAATGGCCAACGAACCATGGGAAGGCTATCGTGACAAAGCCCTTTATACTTTGTTGTATGGGGCAGGTTTAAGAATTGCCGAAGCCCTGTCCTTGAATGTAAAAGATGTCACCCAGAATACAGATGCTTTAAGAATTATCGGTAAAGGAAAAAAAGAAAGGCTTGTCCCCTTGTTGCCCCCAGTGTTGCATGAATTAAAAATCTATTTGAATCATCATCCGCACCCTATGCCAAATGAACCGTTGTTTGTGGGAACAAGGGGCGACAGAATCAACCCTGGTGTTGTGCAACGCAATGTGCGTAAAATAAGGCATGCAATGGGATTGCCAAGCACCGTTACACCGCATGCTTTTCGTCACAGTTTTGCCACGCATCTTTTGCAAGGGGGGGGTGATTTAAGAAGTGTTCAGGAATTGTTGGGGCACAGCTCACTGTCGGCTACCCAACGCTATACCGAAATCACAACAGAACACCTTGAAAAAGTTTATGCCAAAGCGCATCCCCGAGCCAATATCAAAGAAGATTAGTCTAAATAAAACTCTTTTTCCGTTGCTTCCACAGGACATCTGTTGCCACGAAATTGCCAATCAATCACAATGCCTTCGTCTGTATAAACAACAAAATCGCAATAATAAACATAATTGTTCACACCCTTGCGTAAAAAACTTTGCTGTTCATAATGATATTCACGAATACCCCAATTATCCACAAATTGTTTGGTTGGCACACCAAAATTGTCATACAAAGACGCCACCGTTTGCCCATGATAAATCGTTGCTCGTTCAACATCAATGGGAAGGGATTCGCTGACACGACAGGCAGATAATAAAGCCAACAAAGAAAAAATAAATGTCTTCCTTATCATAAAGATATTGTAAGTATTTTTTTTGCCTTGTTCAAGAGTTTTTTTGTTTTTGCTTGAAAAAAATGAAAAATCAAGTATAATAACGGCCATGAAAACACAAGTTTTTGATTTTGATTTGCCCCAAGAATTGATTGCCAATAAGCCATGCGAACCACGGGACGCAGCCAGATTGTTGCATATTGAGCAGGATAAATTGACAGATGGCACAATGGCCAATTTGGTGGATTGGTTAAAGCCAACGGATGTATTGGTGTTTAATGATACCAAAGTCATTCCTGCCCGTTTATATGGAATGCGTGGCTCAGCGCAAATAGAAATGACGCTTTTCAAGCAAATAGACTTATCAACATGGGAAACACTGGTGAAAAATGCCCGTCGTCTGCGTGTGGGGGATGTTATCCGCTTTTCCGATGCGTTTGAAGCAACAGTGATACAAAAAACAGAAAAAGGCTCGGTCCTTGTTTGCTTTAACAAAAGGGGTGTGGATTTGTTTGCCGAATTGCATAAAGTTGGGACAATGCCCTTGCCACCCTATATCAAACGCTTGCGGGGCGGTTTAGATTCGGACAAGGCCGACTATCAAACAATGTATGCGTGTCATGAAGGGGCGGTGGCAGCCCCAACGGCAGGCCTTCATTTTACCCAGCGGTTATTTGACGCCTTGGAACAAAAAGGCATTCAAAAAGAGTTTGTCACCCTTCATGTGGGGGGAGGCACTTTTTTACCGGTAAAGGTGGAAGATACAGACCATCACCAAATGCATGCGGAATATGGTATTATCACACAAGAGGTGGCCGAAAGATTGAATGAAGCACATGCGCATGGCGCAAGAATCATTCCTGTTGGTACAACTTCATTGCGCTTGTTGGAATCGGCTGCCGATGAAAACGGAATGATTCATCCATTTGCCCAAGAAACATCTATTTTTATCACCCCAGGCTATCGTTTTAAGGCCATAGATGCACTGTTCACCAACTTTCATACACCCAAATCAACACTGTTTATGTTGGTCAGTGCGCTGGCAGGGTTGGACACAATGCAAAACGCATATAAACACGCCATAGAAGAAAGATATCGTTTTTTCTCCTATGGCGATGCGTGTTTAATTGAAAAACAATAAATTATTTTTGCAATTTTGACAAAATGACAACATTGGTTGCAATTAAAAGCATCACAGTAAACCATGGGTTAAGCATTACATTTGCTGTGAAGATTGAAACAAAATACAGCGCAACCAAAGGAATGACAAAGGTCAATGAGGTCACACGCCATGCCTTGTGATTGCCCAAGTCCAACGCAAGCAGTTTGGCAAACAACATGGTGAACAACAGCGTAATAAAATAAAACGCAACGGCAAAAACAACCCAAAGGATAAGGGTAATAGCAAAAACACCCCATAAACCATAGCGGATGGCTTGACGAATTGTATCAGGTGAAACAATCATGTCCTCAGTTAAAGGTGTTTTGTCTAAACGAGTGCCATTTTCGGAAACCATAAACAAAGCATTTTTGGTAAGATACAGCCCATTTGGAATGCCAGCCGGCAATGTTTCCACACTGGAATCAATAACAAACGGTACTTGTGGGGCAATCATCGTAGCAAAACGAATGTTTGGTTCTTGAATAGCCCCATCTTTAATGGAAAAAGTTGGCACTGAATCAATCAATTTTGTAATGGCAGCAGAATGAAAAAATTGATTCCCCATTTGGCGGGTAACAGTGGCAACCAAAAGCCCAGAAACAAAAATTAAAATAAAAATAAAAAGAAAACCACGGTTTTTGGCGTTTTGCAAATAATTGACAAGTTTGTTCATATAAAACCTCCTGAAAAAAATATGTATACATCATTATAAGCAAAAAAAGAGGATATAAGTCAAGAGATTTTGTAAAAAAAAATTGTATGCTTCATTTTTTAATGATAAAATAGTTTATATCAAAGGAGTCAAACATGGATAAAAAACGGATAACTGTCACCGCTGGAATCATTGAATATGAAAACAAGATTTTAATTGCCGAACGACGCAAAGATAAATCTTTGGGTGGTTTGTGGGAGTTTCCTGGTGGTAAAATTGAACAGGGCGAAACTTGCCCCGAAACGCTGAAACGGGAAATTAAAGAAGAGTTTGATATTGAAATTGAAGTGGGTGAGTATGTGATGGAACACATCTTTGAATATCCCACCTTCTTCTTGAAAATGTATGTTTATAAAGCCACATGGAACGGCCAAGGCACAATTCGGATTTGTGACCACGAACAATATCGCTTTGTCACATTGGATGAAATGGCCAATTTTGAATTTGCCGGTGCTGATGTGCCAGTCATTGAGTTTTTGAAAAACAATCAAAAATCTTGAACAAAAAAAGGGGGGATTGATGAGATTAGGATTATTCAAATTGCGCAACCGCTTCATTAAAGCCTATGATGAAGGGTGGTTGCCCCCATGCGATGGACATGAAATACATTATTATCAGGTGGGTAATCCATCAGGTGAAGTGGTCATTCATTTTCATGGTGGGCCAGGGGGTAGTGCAAAGCCAAGCAGAGCCAGCACCTATAATTTGAAAAAACAAAGAATTATTATGTTTGACCAACGAGCCTGTGGCCAATCAAGATATCAAGAGGCGTTTTATAAAAACACCCCACAGGATACAGTCAAAGACTGCCAATCGTCTGTTAAAGGCTTTGAAGATAAAGGGGAAAGTGGTGTCGGCCGGTGCGTCTTTTGGGGCAACATTGGCGGTGTTGTTTGCCCAAACATATCCCCAAAAAATCAAGCGGTTATGTGTGAATAGTGTCTTTTTGGGCCGACAAAAGGATGTGGAAAATATGACGCCTGTGTCAGATTTATTCTATCCGGATGCGGTGGCACAAGTGAAAAAACAAGTAAAAGGAAAAAACTTAAATAAAAGCTATGCCCAATTGGTTTTTAGTAAAAAGCAATCAGATAATGAAAAAGCATTGCGTTATTTTGCTCACTTGGAACGCATGGCAGGCGGTGGAGCATTAAAGGTTGATTTTCCAAAAACATCCTTTACGGAAAAAGATGTTCATCGCTTTCGGGTTTATATGCATTATGTCAAGAATAATATGTTCTTAAAGCCCAATCAATTGATAAAAGAGGCCACAAAAATAAAACATATTCCGGCTGAGATTTTTCAAAATCGCCTGGATTTTTGCTGTCCGCCCTATCAAGCATGGGAATTACATCAAGCATTGCCAAAATCAAAATTGACCCTTGTGGCTGATAAAGGACATGGAAGCACTTTAATGGGGTATCTGATGTATCTGGGTAATAAAGCAAGAAAGTATTAAGGTTATTTCTCTGTGCGATTTGCTTGACTTTTTCCCATAAAAAGAATATCCTTGTGCAAAACGAGGGAAAAATGAAAGATATCAATCACAATCTGTTTGAAAAAGCGGGGGTTCAAAAGGCCTTTTGGACTTTGGTTTTGCCAACGATTATAAGCCAATTGATTGGTGTTGTGTATAATATGACCGATTCTTTTTGGATTGGGCAAATGAATATACCGGCCCAAATTGCTGCCGCCACAATATGCGTGCCAACCTTTTTGTTTATATTGGGTATAGCCAACTTGTTCGGCATAGGTGGGGCCAGTCTGATTGCCCGCTGTTTGGGTAAAAAAGAATTGAATAAAGCCAAATCGGCCTGTGCGTTCAGCCTTTGGTCTGCCATTGGCATCGCTGTGTTTTATGGCATTACTTTCGCTTTTTTTGAACAGCCAATTCTGTTTGCCATTGGGGCAACACCGGAGACATATATTTATTGCCAGCAATATGTTTTGTGGACGGTGATTATTGGTTCCATACCAGCCACATTAAGCACCGTTTTTGCCCATCTTGTGCGCTCGGAAGGATATGCCAAACAAGCCAGTATAGGGATGATTTTTGGGCTTATTTTGAACATTATTTTGGATCCGATTTTCATCTTCTTCTTAAAAATGGAAATAACAGGGGCAGCCTTGGCCACTTTCTTGTCAATGTCTGCCGGATGTGGGTATTTTTTGTGGTTTATGTCCCATTTGCCCAAAGCAAGTGTTTTAACAATATCTCCACGCTATTATCGGGCAGGGGATAAAATAGCATCCGAAGTGTTGTTGGTGGGGTTTCCCAGTGCATTGATGAGTTGGATGGCAATGCTGTCCGGAGTTGTGTTAAATGTTTTAACGGCCAGTTATTCCACCGTTGTGGTGGCTGGCATGGGCATCGCTAAACGCTTGGATATGGTCATTTTTGCCATTTCTAATGGAATAGGGCAAGGTGTTTTGCCATTGATTTCCTATAATTATGCCGCCAAAAACTATGCACGCATGAAAGCGGCCATTAAAATAACATTGCTTTACAGTGTGTGCTTTGCTTTTTTAATTACGGGCTATTTGTTTTTCGGGGCCCATTGGACAACACAATTGTTTATTGAAGATGCCGAAACGGTGGCGTACGGCAAACAGTTTTTGCAAATCATTTGTTTAACTTGTCCGTGTGTCGCCATTACATTGGTGATGATGACAATCTTCCAAGCCGTTGGTAAAAAAGCACAACCCACCCTGTTGTCGCTGGTGCGCAAAGGGGGGTTGGATATCCCATTGATGTACGGCCTGAATGCGGTGATGGGTGTGACAGGTATTGCATGGGCTATTCCTGTGGAAGATGTGTTGGCTATGTTGATTGCGATCGGCTTGTTTATTCCATTTTGGCACTCTATTCAAAAAGAAGAATGTCTTGAAACAAAAAAAGAACAACAGAAAGGATAACAATGAATACAAAAGCCCAACAGCTAAGCCAAGAAATAGAAGTACGTTATTCGGATATGGATTTGGATAAGAACTTGAAAATGACTTCTGTTTTAAGTTTTTTTCAAGATATTGCAACCGCAAGTGCCGAAAAACTTGGTTTTGGTCATAGCTATACCTTTCCCAAAAAGATGATGTGGGTCCTGTTGAAATATCGCATAGAAATCAAAGAGTACCCAACCGAACGGGCAAAGTTGACTCTGATAACCGAACCAAGAGGATGTAATAAGTTTTTTGCTTTTCGTAATTTTCAATTATTTGAACAGAATCGCTTGATTGCGCAAGCCTCGTCAACTTGGGCGTTGGTCAATTTTGAAACAATGGAGATTATAGGTGTGGAAAACGCCTGTGCCGAAGTGCCAACAATGCAAAAGTTTGTGCCAAACGAAACAGATTTGAAATATGATAAAATCCCCCCTTTAACACAAACAGATTATGAAGAAACATTTACCGTACGCTATGCCGATTTGGATATCAACCATCACGCCAATAATACCCGCTATATTGAATGGGCGTTGGAACCGCTGCCATATGAATATAAAAGACAACATAAATTAAAAAATGTGGATATCGTTTATAAAAAAGAAATTAAATATGGGGAAAAATTGGTGTCCAAAGTTCAAATGGTGGATGAAAAAACTACAGTGCATGTGGTGCAAAATGCCGAAAATGGCCAAGATTTGTGCTATCTGAAATGCGAATGGTAAAAGTGTGACATCAAGGAAAAGGTAAAAATAGGAAAATAATCCTTTGCTTTTTCTTCAAAATGTGCTATACTTCGTTTCGGTTAGGGTGACCAGTCAGATTTCAAAAGTGACCAGCCCCCGATTTTTGAAAATAGTATAAGTATTTGATATTACTGTATTTTTATGCGGCCAGTGACGAGACCGATTTTTTCTGTTTCGCTAAAAAAATGGCGCGGCTTGTGTCCCCGAATATGAATTATCACCAGGAAGGATCCGGTGGCATATTTCCCCCCTAAAAAGGATTGGCTCTCTATACCCAAACGGCAGTTATGGCCATGTTCATATCTGTTGGATTTCAATCCCCAGCACGCCATATTTTTGTTGAGAATCAGGTGTATAAAATTCTTGTAAAACCGTAATCAATTCTTCTTTGGATGTAAAACCTGCCTGTTCCGGTGTGATAATTTGGCATAGTTTATCAAAACTTTCGGCCCTGTGCAGGTTTATGACCCGAGCAACAAAGGAATCATTTGTATCAGATAAATTAGAAAACACAATCTTATCCCCTATTTTTATTTGTTGCCTTTTTTCGTCAAACAACCTAAGCTCAACAACTTTTTTACCTGATTTTAACAGATTGTAATACTTTGTTTGGACTTTCATATGATGCATAATTTTTCTCCTTGAAAAGACTTATATTTTAAGATATACTATAAAAAACAGTATGCATTAAAGGATACAAATATGCAAATAAAAACTTTTCATTCTTTTCACAAAGAGCATAAAAAGTTATACGAAGATATTTTAAGTTTAACTTATTCTGTCAATGATACTTACCCACAATATTCAACTTGGTTTAAAGAAAAGTTTTTACCAGACCTTAAAAATAAAAAAAGGATGTATATCGTTGCACAGGATGAAAGCGGAAAATTAGTTGGTTGTGTTTTGATTAAAAACACCGAAGAAGAAAAGAAAATTTGTACATTATTGGTTCATCCGGATTATCGCAAACAAGGTGTTGGTGAAAAACTGATGGAACAAACTTTATCAGAATTAGGTGAGCACCCTTTGATAACCGTTTCTGATAGAAATATAGCACAACTAACTCCTCTTTTAAGAAAAAAAGGTTTTCATTTATCGGCAGTTAAAAAAGGGGCTTATCGTCCAGAAGACACAGAGTATTATTTTAACGATAAAAAAGCAGATGCTATAAAAAACGGTCTTATTCCCGTTTTAATCAAAAGAATGAATAAATTACGTCAAAAATAAATATTTTTCATCGCCTCATTTCAGGCACGAAAAAAGCCCGTTTCAAACGGGCTGAATCTTAAATTGGTGGTGTTACTTGATTTTTGAACGAAAAGGATGCATTTGTCCTTTGCTTTTGGGGCATTTTGCAAATGACTTGTATGCAAAAATAGTGTTGCTTATCGTCAAAAATGCACCTTTTCAAAATATAAGTTGATAAATCTGTAAATAAGAGCATGTATGGTGATCTCCTCAATTGAAAGGAGAATACATGGAAAAACAACTTAAACTCTTGGCTCAAATCATCCTGCCAACGCTCTTAACCGTATTGAAAGATAATAAAAAAAATAAAAAACACCGATCTTAAGCCAAAAAAGGATACCTCTACTTTTCGGTTTTTTTATAGAGAATAAAGTGAGGTAATTTATCCATATCTATATAATTAAACATTTTATAATTAGCTCGTCTGGCTTCAGGAGATAAGGTGTACTTTCTTAAATGATCCTTAGGGACGAAAGGATAGAACCAAATCTCATGATGTGAAACACCTTTTTCTTTCCATTTAAAATTGAGAATTAACAACGGAGGTAAAATCCCAGCTTTCAAAACTTTTTCCATAATGTCCCAACCGGCTCCACGAACAACGGATGAAGGTTTATGGTTAGCACTTTTAATTTGGGCGCGAAAATTACAGCCAGTACATTGAATATCACACAGCGGATAATTGTTTGGTAAAAGCATTAACTTTTTACCGCCATTAGGACAACAGACCAAATCTACAACTTCTTGTTCCCCAAGCTTTCCATTTTCCTGGTTAATTGACATTTCTACCTCCATATCTGTTGTTATATACATAATAACAGCTGAAAGTTTTAGAATTTACAATATTATTCAAAAATTTTTCTATTTCACTGGACTTCTTCGTTTTTCCAAGCATTCATTGTAATGTAACGAAAGGAGTTTATTATGAATACAGTTAAAGTTTATTTGGTGCGAAAACCTTTGGATTTTGAAGAAGTAAAAAACTTATGCAAAAAGTATGCGCATAAGGCCGAAGAGATCTTAATTGAAGAAACTGTCAACCTACCACCAACTTGGTATGAGGAGTTTTGCCAACGCCCATTGGATAACTACATTTTCTTATCCGGTAAAGGCGGTTATGATGATTTAGGCCACCGCAAAGTAGTTGCTATAAAATGCCTAGGCAAGCCAACGCTCTAGGTTGATCCTTCCGGCTCAAGCTATTGCCGATATATGGGAGTAGAAAATGAAAAATTATAATGACATTCCTCCAAATTACAAAATCAGCATGCCGATGGTTTATAACCACGCAATTAGAGTACTTGATAGGCTGGATAGACGACTGAGCAGACTTAACACCCCAGCGCTACCGATTAAATACAAATACGAAATCAATCGTCTAGAACATAAACTGGAACAAATGGTCGCTAAATACAAAGCCATTGAAAAGGAGTTGGAATATGTCCGAACCAAAATATCCTGAGATAACTGTGCACCTGGCAGGTGAAAATGGGAATGCTTTTTATATTTTAGGCAAATGTCGTTCGGCGATGAGGCGTGCTAACATCTCCAAAGAAGAACAAGATGAATTTTACCGCCAAGCCACCGCCAGCGACTATAATCACTTATTCATCACCTGTATGGAATGGTTTAATGTAGAATAGGTCTATTTTTCTTGATTTTTTATGAATTAAAGGATATGCTGATTAAAAATCAGGAGGAAATAGCTATGCAACCCAAATTTTTACATTCTTTTGTGACGCGTTCTCATAAAGGCGTTTATGGCATTATTCGGAAAAATAATCAGATTTTACTCATCCGTAAAGCACGTGGTCCCTATACAGGGCTTTATGATTTGCCCGGTGGAAGTCCGGAAGCTGATGAAACACCTGAACAAACAGTGGCTCGTGAAATCAAAGAAGAAACAAATTGTGATTTAATTTCTTGCACCAACCAACGTGAAAAAACAATTTTCTTTTCCAAATTTACCAAAGAAAGTGGAGAAGAAGGCTGTATGCAACACACGGGGATTTTGTTTGATGTTAAGGTGGCGGGTGAACCCACAACCCAAGGGGATGGATTAGATTCCAATGGAGCTGTTTGGGTAGATATCAATACTTTATCCAGTCAAAATGCAACACCTTTTGTTTTAATGGGCTGTGGTAAGGAAGTTATCAATTTAGCCAATGAAGAGGATTACCCTGTGGATGTCGCTGTGCGTGGGGAACCTATCCCCGAAGGAAGGTGTCCCATGATTGCAGGTCTCTTTTTGTTCAACTCTAAAGGCAATATTATTTTGCAGAAAGTGGCTTTATCAAAGAAAACAGATCCGGGGAAATGGAGTTATTCTGCTGCTGGGCATGTGGATGCTGGTGAAACTTATGAACAGGCTGCCTTACGTGAATTAAGCGAAGAAATGGGAATTAAGGCCTCCGGCATAACCTTTGTTGGAAAAGGCCATATATTAAAGAACGGCAATCCTCGTGCTTTTCATCATGTATTCAAGGTGATTTCTGATGATAAGATTACTTTTGAACCGACCGAGGTAGCCGAAGTTAAAGAATGGACTATTCCGGAATTAAAAGAGCAAATAGGGACTCACCCCGAACAATTCAAAGATATTTTTGCCCAAATTTTTATGGAGGTCTTTTAATCAAGGAGGAAACATGTCAGGACCAGAAAGATTTAAAGTACCCGTTGGGATTTTTATAATGCTACGTCAAGACGATAAAGTTTTGTTGCAGCTGAGGCAAAATTGCTCGTTCAGTGGATATTGGGGATTCGTTGGTGGCCATTTGGATGGAAATGAACAGATCATCTCTGCCGCTATTCGTGAAGCAAAAGAGGAAGTCGGGGTGGATATTTTACCGGACGATTTGACCTTAAAGACCATTTGCCACAGTAATAAAGGCGAAGAGTACCTGCAATTTTATTTTGAATGTCGCAAGTGGTTAGGTGAAATTGAAAATAAGGAGCCCCACAAATGCGAACGCTTGGAATGGCATGAATGGAATAAGCTCCCTGAGCATACTTGTCCCTATTTGAAGGAAGCAGTAAGCAAAATCAATTCAGGAATTTCTTTTTACGAGGATACTTTTTAATGCTGAATAAACTTATTTACTTAACGACAAATCCTCATAAAGTTCAAGAAGCCAATGAATTTCTTATTAAGAAATATGGGTTTAATTTGGAAATCATGAAACCTTCTTTTGAAGTGCTGGAGATTCAAGCAAAAACTTGTGGCGAGGTTGCGAAATTTAGCGCTAAGTATGGGGCTGAAAAACTGGGAGTTCCGGTTTTGAAATCCGATTCAGGACTTTATATCGAAGCATTGGGCGGTTTGCCAGGACCTTATAATGCCTATTTTGACAAGCAAATAGGAACAGAAAAGTTTTTGGATATGATGAAAGATATCCCAAATAGGCATGCTAAATTGGAACATTGTTTTGCTTATTGTGAGCCAGGACAAGAACCCATCTTGTTTACAGGGGGAAGTACGGGGCGTATTTCTTATGAAGCCAAAGGAGAGAAAGGGCGTTGGCATGACAAGTTTTATATCCCTGATGGGGAAGAAAAAACACTCAGCGAATTACGCGCCATCAACCATGAATATGAGGCACAATTTTGGGGACATGCCTTGGATGACTTTGCAAAATGGTACAAAGAAAAATTAGAAAAGGATAAAATTTAGTGAAAGGATAACAAATGCAATTACCAGAACAAATTGAATCAGAACGGATTATTTTAAAGCACCCTATGAAACCGACCTTTAAATTGGCTGAGGAGCTTTACGCGATTGTGGATAAATCCAGAAATACTTTAAGCGAATGGCTCCCTTGGGTGGATAAAACGAACTCTGTAGAGGATGAATTTACTGGATATCTGGTGAGTCTGAATCAAAAACATTGGGATGAAGGAAATGGTTTCGGTTATCTTATTTATCAAAAGGAAACAAATCAGATTTTAGGCGTTGTGGATTTATGCCATGTTGAGGAAAAACATCAATCCGCCGAAATCGGGTATTGGCTCTCTGATGACGCAACAGGTCATGGGTATATGCAAGAGGCTGTGCGTGCGTTGGAAAGCGAGGCCTTTCAAAATGGACTTAACCGGATTATCATCAGAAATGATACTTTGAATATACGCTCTGCCCATGTGGCTGAACGCTGTGGTTATATTTTGGAAGGTGTCATGCGTCAAGATTGTTGGGATGATTATCATCAGCATTTACGTAATACCAATATCTGGAGCAAACTCAAATCCGAATGGGAGAAAGAACAAAAATGATTTCACTCAAATCAGCCCCTAGATGGTTATCTATTGCTTATGCCTTAACATCGGCATTGTTTTGCCTGCCGACATTAATGCTTTTTTATGGGTTTAAAGGTGTTGGTATGGGGGATTTTTTCTTGATTCAAGGGATATCAAATCTCACTGTATTTTTTATGGAAGTTCCAACCGGCTATATCGGTGATTTGTTTTCCAGAAAACACACTTTAATTATCGGGGTATTGTTTTGGATCTTGGGGCATGTTATTTGGATTTTGGGTTCAGGATTTTTCATTATTTTACTGGGGGAATTGTTATTTGCATTAGCGATTGCTTTCATTTCCGGCACGGCGGAAGCATATTTATACGATTTATTGAAAAAACGACATAAAGAAAGTTTATTCCATAAAAAATATGCTAAAATGAAAATGTTGGATGGAATTGCTTTGATGGTGGCTACGCTGACCGGTGCTTTTATCTATCAATTTTTGGGGCCAACCATTCCGTTATACTTAACAATTTTCTGTTTAATGTTAAGTGTTGTTATTTTATGGCAATTACCGGATGTTCCCGAATCCAGACGTATTGTTGACAAAGATAAAAGCAAATGGCAGGATATTTTGGATATTTCCAAATATGCCGTTAAACATCCTGAAATAAAATGGCTGATGCTTTTACCGGCGGTGTATGGGACATTAACGCTTATTTTGATGTGGGGATTACAATCCGTTATGGTATTTCATCAATTACCTGTATTTGTTTTCAGTTTGATTTTAGGGATAAACGCATTGATGAGAACTTTTTGGTCGGGCGTTTCCGGTCGGATATTGGAAAAAATAAACCTTTCCGGAACCATAAAATTGCAAAGTTTAATTATTATCATTGCCTCTTTGGGGGCATGTATATCGGCCTATGTTCCGTTATGGGGTGTTTATATATGTTTGGGCTTGATGATTATCGGATCAGCCTCCAGTTCTTTATCCAGTATCACAACATCTGTTTTGGTCAATCATAGGATTCAATCCAATGAACGGGCGACAATTTTATCGGTTAAATCAATGCTGGCAAAGGCTTTTCATGGGGTGGGACTTATCTGCTTGAAACCCTTGTTTGACGGAATAGGTGTCGGACCAACTTTTATGGTATCTGCCCTGCTTTTAATCCCTATTCTGATTTGTGCAAGACACCTGTATAAGATGAAGTTAAGGATAATGAAAGGGGACTGATATGCTGATACTGAACATCAATGGGCCAATGAATTCTGGGAAATCTACGGTTTCTAAGATTTTGGTGAATATGCTCCCTAACGCCACTTTTATTGAAGTGGATGAATTAATGAGTGATGAGGAACAAGAAAAACTGGGGCTATCCCTGCAACAAGGGTGGCGGGAACGTCATAAACGATTAAATCAGAAATTAAGGGCTCTTAAAAAATCGCATGAGTATGAAACTGTGATTTTTGCTTATCCGATTGCTGACAATACTTATCAGGATTGGAAAATGCTGGAGGATAACCACACAAAGTTTTTGAACATTACCCTTGCGCCCAGTTTGGAAGAATGTTTGAAAAATCGTGGCACACGAGAACTCACCGATTGGGAAAGAAATCGCATTCGTGAAATGTATGAAGAGGGATATCAAAACCGCCCATACGCCGACTTTATCATCAATAATGACCATCAAACACCCAAAGAAACTGCTGAGATTATTAAAGGATTTATTGAACATGCTCTCTCCCCAAAACAACAATGGTTACATTTGGTGGAAAAACGTTGGCCCGCCCTTTTGAACGGAGAAAAAACTTCCACTTTCCGTTTCAATGAAGGTTTCATCCATAAGGGCTTCTTGGTTTATAAAGACTGCCCAAACGAACAGTTGGCCGAGGTTGTTTATGTGACACATGTGTATTATGTGCCTTTGCGCCAAGCCAATGAAATAGACGGATATGATGAGCATACACCGGATATGGAAACAGCCTTAAAACAAATGCGTGTTCATTATCCAGATATTACTTTGGATACGCCCATTTTATTTGCTCAGCACTTAGGAGTTCCTGAAACCAAACAGAAATATCCAGAAGAAGTTAAAGAAATATTGGAGAAAATGAATGTCAAAAACTAAATTATCAGTATGTGGTGTCATTGTACATCAGAGCAAATTTCTAATAGTCAAACGTTCTGAAACAGATGACTTTTTGCCAAATTGTTGGGAATTCCCTGGTGGTGGTGTAGAAGATGGTGAAACAATATCCGAAGCCTTGAAACGAGAAATAAAAGAAGAAATAGGTTGGGATATATCAAATGAATATCCAAAACTCATCGGTATTTCTGAAGAGTTTATGAATGAAGAAAAAACAGAAAGATATTTACAATTAAATTATAAGATTGTTATGGACACAGAACCCAACATGACACTCAGTTCCGAACATGTCGCTTTTGATTGGGCGGACACGACCGATTCCAGATTGGACGATTTTCTAAAAGAGATTATTAGGCAACTGAATACAACAATCTAAACTCTTCGCATTCTAACATTGTGTCAGGGGTAATGTCTTTCCAATATGCCTTGTGAATTTTGCGCCAAGTAGCAAGGGTTTTATCTCCTTCGCCTTCTTTACGAGCAAAATCGGCATCTACATTATTAAAAGGAACAACAGAGACTTTGGTATCCTCAATAATTGCTTGAGCATTACCAGTAGAATCTAGGATAATACTGATATCTCCTGCTTGATTGGTATTGCCACCTCGATAAATGCAACTAGTGGCCGTTTTCTCGCCACTTATGACCAATTGCAACAACTCATCTGGTTTGTCGCCAAAAGTAAAGATGTCATAAGATTTGCCTTTATATGATGGGAACTTTTCAACAAACTCTTTCCATAATTGTTCGGGAGTCATTTGTTTCGCGCTCCTTTTACCCCAAAGACAGCTTTGAAGTTATACCTGTTCTTGTGAATAAGTTCAACCCCATGGGCTTTGGATATAACCAGAACATATTTGCCTATCCACAGACGAAAGTAATAACTTTTAATGGCTAATTTAATATTTTCTTTTGTGCGATATTCAGTACCATCAGCCCGCTCCACTTCAACACT
The DNA here is from genome assembly GCA_045605805.1 of Alphaproteobacteria bacterium. Lineage (GTDB taxonomy): Bacteria > Pseudomonadota > Alphaproteobacteria > CAAHEQ01 > UBA3637 > UBA3637. Next base: position 48,027 of record JAZUQR010000026.1, read on the forward strand.
TCGGCCGAAGCCAAAGCGATTGTTATCCAAATCAAATCCGTATTCAATGTAAATCATTTTTCTCCAAATAATCTAAAAACGCTTGGCAACCTTCATAAATATCCCAATAGGTTTCATCAAAGTTGCCAGTGTACCAAGGGTCTTTAACTGGTCGAGGATTTTGGGTGAAGTCCAACAGACGATGCACTTTATGGTCTTTATCCTCGCCAACGATATCCAAAATATCCCGCACATTGTTATCGTCCATCGCCAAAATATAGTCAAATTTATCATAGTCGGACTTGCGAATTTGACGCGAGTAGTGTTGGGTGAAAGGGACTTTCATCTGCCGAAGCATATCCGCCGCTCGGTAATCCAGCGCCTCATGCACCATTTCGTTATACCCCTCTGTCGCGGCAGAGACAATTTCAAACTTGTCCGCTACACCTTTCTCAGCGACCATTTGCTTCATCACAAATTCCGCCATTGGCGACCGACAAATATTTCCAAGACATACGAATAGAACTTTAATCATTAAGCAACCCTCACATTGTCTGTCCAAAGTTCACATTGAGTCATAACCGTTTCAACGGCATCCTCTACACCTTCTGGGGGATACTTATGCTTTTTCAATAACTTTTTAATAAGCATACGCATCTTTGCACGAGCATTCTCACGCCTTTGCCAGTCAATTGTTTTATTTTTACGCAGTGTTTCTGTTAGTTCTTTTGTAATGGCAACTAATTCGTCATTTTCATAAAAATCCTTAACTGCTTGAGGCTTTGTTAATGCATCATAAAAGGCAACTTCTTCTGGTGTTAATCCTAAATCTGCCCCTTCCTTTTGGGCCTCCGAAATTTGTTTTGCCAGGCTGAGTAACTCTTCTATTACCTGCTCGTTGGTAAGCATACCATTTAGGTAGCGGTTCATAATTGCCTGAATTATTTCACTAAACTTTTCAGAACGCACAACGTTTGTTTTACGGTAAATAGAAATTTGTTCTGCAATTAATTTTTTCAAAAGTTCAAGGGCTAAATTCTTTTGTTTCATTTTTGAAATTTCTTCCAAAAACTTCGGATCAAACAAAGAAAATTCTTTCTTTACATCAGAAAATAAATTAATAACGCCATCGCTTTTTATACTTTGTTTCAGCAACTCATTAATACGTTCATTCATTTCCTTCAAAGAAATCTTTTTGCCTTCTCCTGCATTAGTTAAGCGTAAGGTCAAAACACGAACGGCTTCCATAAAAGCGGCTTCTATGCGTTTTTCTTCCTTAACAATAGAAGAACACAAAGATAAGGATTGATGTAGCATCAAGGCATGCTTCAGGAATTGTTCTTTTTTCTTATCTGTTCCAATAATAAAGTTTACTGCCCCACTAATAAGCTCAGCACGCTTTAAATTACTACCCGTCATAAATTGTTGATAATCAAATCCATGCAATAAATCACGACAAACACTTAATTTTTCTTCAAATTCTTTAAGTGCTGTTTCAGCGATATTCATATTTCCATAGTTCTTTTTATCACGAACTGTGTAATCGTTCATCGCTTGTTTCAGCGCATTTGCAATTCCGACATAATCTACAACAAGTCCACCTTCTTTATCCTCAAATACACGATTAACGCGAGCTATTGCCTGCATTAAATTATGTCCCATCATTGGTTTATAAACATACATCGTTGCCAAAGAAGGTACATCAAATCCGGTCAACCACATATCCACCACAATGGCAATTTTTAGAGGATCTTTGTTATCCTTAAATTTACGGGCCAACGCTTCTTTATGAGATTTATTTCCAATGATTTGACGCCAATCTTCTGGGTCATCATTACTAGAAGTCATCACAACCCCCACTTTTTCTTTCCAATTGGGACGTAATTTTAAGATTTCTTCATAAATTTTCAAAGCAATAGGACGTGAATAAGCAACAATCATCGCCTTTCCAGTAAGCAAGTTTTCCCGATAATTTTCATAGTGGTCTATAATATCGTTTACCAAGGAATGAATAGTGTTATCATTCCCCAGAATTGCTTCCATTTGCCCAAGTTTCTTTTTACTTGCTTCAATGACTTCAGGATCTGCATTTTGGGCCATTAAATCATATTCATCATCAATTTTCTTGAGTGTTTCTTTATCCAGATTCAACTTAACCACTCGACTTTCATAGTAAACGGGGCGAGTTGCTCCATCTTCCACAGCCTGTGTCATATCATAGATATCAATATAATTTCCAAACACTTCTTGCGTATTTCTGTCTTTTTTGGAAATAGGTGTCCCCGTAAACCCGATAAATGTTGCATTTGGAAGACTATTGCGGATAACACGAGCAGTCCCTGTTTTAATTTTCCCGTCTTTGGTTATTTTTTCCGCCAAACCATATTGCCCCCGATGAGCTTCATCTGCCATCACAATAATATTCCGGCGAGTGGACAATGGCTCTTCGGATTCTTCAAACTTCTGCATCGTTGTAAAGAAAATCCCATTGGCCTTGATACCATTTAATAACTTTTTCAAATGTTCCCGACTAGTTGCTTGAACGGGTTCTTGTCTTAAAAAGTCTTTACATTTGGCAAATTGTCCATAGAGTTGATCGTCCAAATCATTGCGGTCTGTTAGTACCACAATTGTCGGACTGTTTAAAGCACTTTGTAGCAGGTGGGCATAAAACACCATAGATAAAGATTTACCAGAACCTTGTGTATGCCAAAACACACCACCTTTACCATCTGTTTCTGTTGCTTTTTGAGTTGAAGTAATGGCTTTTTTCACCGCGAAGTATTGGTGATATCCGGCCAAGATCTTTTTGCTTCCTTTATTTTCATTGGAAAAGCAAATAAAGTTCTTCAAAATATCCAAGAGTCTCTCTTTTGGAAAGATGCCTTTAAAAAAAGTATCAAACTGTGCGTGTTGGGTATTTTCATATTTTCCATCCACAGTTTTCCATTCCATAAAGCGTGTTTCATCAGAAGTAATCGTTCCCGCCTTGGATGTCAATAAATCGCTTGTGACGCAAATAGCGTTATAGATAAACATAGAGGGGATTTCATGTTTATAGTTTTGGATTTGGCGATATGCCTCGGAGGCATCTGTTTCTTCACGGGAAGGAGATTTCAACTCCATCAAAACCAAAGGCAATCCGTTCACAAATAACAAAATATCCGGACGTTTTTCGCTGTTTTCAATAAAGGTCCATTGGTTAGCTACAATAAAAGAGTTTTTATCAGGTCTATTATAATCAATCAAATAAACAATGGTATCTTTGGGTTCTCCCTTTTCTGTATAGCGAACCGTAATACCACTTTGCAAATACTCCATAAACACAGCATTCTTTTGTGTTAGTTCTGCGTTCTCAAAGTTCTTTAATTTTGTTAAGGCCTCTTTAATCGCCACTTCGGGAAGTTTAGGATTCAAGCGGCACAAAGCATCAATCAACTCATCTTCGTATAAGGGAGAATGAAAATCCCGACTTTCTAAATCAGGCCCATAGACATACCGATACCCCATCCCCTCAAACAACTCTATTACAGAGTTTTCATAAGCTTCTTCATTTACAGGATTGATAAAAGTATCGGTCATTTTTTCTCCTTTAATCCTTTAAGAAATTCAGCCATTTTGTTTTTCCGTTCTTTATTATCTTTAGCCAAAACGCAGAATAAAAGCAATTGATAAATTTCATCATACCACTTTTCTAATTCTTCATTGGTCAGATTTGTTACTAGATTATTTTTCTTTTTACCTGCCTTGTTATTATGACGAATATCTAAATTATTAAGCATATTCTTTGCAGTTTTGAAATAATCAGTGAATCCGTCAATAGGATTATCTAAAATAGGTTCATATTCCTGAGCAATTCGACGTAAAATATCTTTTTTTTCTGCTAATTGTCCCTTTAATGATGCATGATGGTATTTTAAAATTGCCATTGCTGTATCTGTAGAGGAAATTTCTGCTACAGCTGTTGCAGCAGGATTTTTAGGAATTAAAATAACTTTTTCTTCTTCAGTAAATATCTTCTTTTCATGGTGAATATGTTCTAAAAGCAAATCTATATTACTCAAAAGCATAGGATATTCATTATAATACTGAAAATTAATATTTTGACGACCAACTCCTCGCTTCTGTATCAATAAATTTATAAGATTAAGATAATACTCTAAAATTGTTACCATTTCATCAGTGGTATCCACATGTTCTGAAATGAATATTTTGTGTCTCATTTCATCACAGTTTAAGCAACTTCCTCTTTGCTTCCAATTTACAAAAGCATAACTATCTACCATTTGTTCAATAGTTCCCTGTGTTTGTTGAAAATTTAAAGGATTTGTATACACCAACATTGCGGTATTAAATAATTTAACAATTTTTCGAAATTCTTTTTGAAAATCATACTTGCTTGCTAAAATTTCAAAGATATTTTTACGAGTCATGGGGCATCCTTTTTATTTTCCAGTGGCTTATTAAAACAATCGATATTCTTTTTTAGTTCTACTGTTAAATCGTTGGTTACAGCATATATTTTATAATCTTTTATATTGGCAATATCTTTATTAGTATTATCATCTATTTTGGGAATAAAAACAGTATTATAGGGAGATATCACAAGGGGACTCCCTAACGCGGTCCAAAAACCACTTTGCGTATTATTATCTTCTACATATATACGGTAAATAACTTCCGTTTTATTTTTATGATTAACAATGCAAAAGTTTGTTATATTTGCCTTTTGAGTCTTGTGATCATACATTGCTGTCGGCAAAACAATAGATAAATCGTGCCCCGTTCTTTCTTGTTTATCATCTTTTGCTATCTTTGCCATGGTCTTGGTAAGGAAAAATATGGCAATTGTCAAAATTAACATTGATGTTGATAAAACTATGTTCCAATCTATATAAACCATATTCAAACCTCCACATTATCGACATTGATTTTGCCGGACATGAGTTTGGGTAATAAAGTGTCTCGAAGTGCAGACAACTGGATATTTTCTCTTTGGTTTGCTTTAATTTGTGCAAACATTGGAGAAATCACAGAATGGAAATCTTTCAATTCAGATTCTTCTGGCATAACAAAAGGCATTGATTTAATAATTTTTGAATTAACGGCAGTTGCAATGGATGACGTGCTCCCCATTGTTTGAAAATTAAAGTTTTTCAAATAATAATACAAATATTCGTTTATTTCTTTTTTATCTGTTCCAAAATGAGCAATGGCTTCGTTTGTTGCCATTTCTCCATCTGTAATTGCAATTCTTCCAACAGTCAGTTTAAAGCTCAATAGAACAGTATTATCTGGTACAATTTTAACATTAAATTTGGAAATTGACTCTGGAACTAAATATTCAGAACTATCAGAAATATACAGCCCACAATTTCCCATATCGGATATAGATATCCATTTAATATCATTAGTGTTTTTTGAAAACCATTCAGGCTCTTTTCGGGGAGGAGTTTTCCCGATTGTAATATTAAAAAATTCTTCAGCTTTTATCGTTTTTCTGTTTGGATTTATTTTATCTATGAACCAAGATTTAAAGAGGGCTTGGGCTTGGAGTTCGAGGTTTTGATTGATTTTGTTGTTCAGCTCTATCTTATCATCCAGAGCCCCCAACACCCCCGCAATCTTCCTCTGCACCTCCACTGGCGGTATATTTACAGGGATGGAATACAAATGTCCAACCTTTATGCTAGGTTGTACAGAACTTATATTCAATGCTTGTATATAACTTTGTATATTGGGTTGAGATAAACAATAATACATGAATGTAGAGTCAATGTCCTCTTTATACTGCATGGCAATGATGTTTTGCGCTATACACCCCTTATCTTGCGGCATTAAAGCAACTTTTCCAATGTTTCCAACAGTTGTTATTAAAACATCTTTTGGGTTGGGATGTCCACTTCGAAACCAATTCTGATACGTTTCAATATTAACAAATTTTGATGCAGAAGCCAAATCTGGGTATCTATCTCCAGCTTTTAATAAGTTGCTTTCAAGTAGAGGAATGATACCTTCCGTATCCAAGGGTGCATTCTTTCCCCGGTTATCAATTGTATTTTTAACCAAATCCCCTAATTTAATCTCTCGCCAACCTGACATTATATTATTTGCCATCAAATATTCCCTATTTTTTAATAAGTTCATATAGCAAAGGAAAGTTACTTTTTTGGTAAGAATCCAAGTATTGGCTTGGAATGTCCTTTAATGTTTCATTATTAAATTCATAGATATCAACAATTTCCCTTGAAACAATTTTTTCTTCACCATTTTTCTGTAATTTATTATATCTTACCAAGGCTAAAATAGTATCATTTTGATTGCTACGACGCAATGGATGCTTTCCTAATAAAAACTCCTCTCTAAACTTCTGGTCTTTTATTGATGCAATTAATGTTGTATTATTTTCTAAATCTTTAAAATTCCAATTTCCCTCTGTTTCCGTATTAATTGGTTTGTATATAACTAGTTTCTGGATTTTATATACGGGATCTAAATTTCTTATGATATCCCCTTCCACATATTTGAGAAAATCTTTTCTTTTAATTGGAAAGGTATGTTCATTAGAAAAACCAACCCCATTAATATGGTTATTTAGCCAACACCTTTTATAAAAGTTTGATTTTGCATTAAGTGCAGCATCCAAATTTATCGATGCAGGAATTTCGATATGTTCTTGCAACATGAAGCCAGAAAACATTTCAGAAATATATTGTCCGGCGTTTTCCCCCAATTCATTTAGGCTCTTCCCTGTTAATCCTTTAATAAAACCAGGCACAAATTCATTAAACAAAAATGATCCCAAAAACAAACAAATTGTAAATTTTCCTTTAAAAGAACCTTCTTCTGTTGCATTTAAATATATTTGATAATCCGTGTCCTTAAAACAGGTTTTTGTAATATTTTTATATATCAATTCAATTTGCTGTGATAAAAAAATAAAATCAGATAATTCCAACGCATGTGTTGGGGTATCTAAATGTAATATAAATTCACTCTTTTGTTCAGTCATTCAACCTCCCATCCAATTTGTTTCAATTTTGTTTTGATTTCTTCTTGAAGTGTAGAGGATTGTTTGAACATCTCGGAAAGTTCAGCCGTCAAACGTTTCATTTTGTCTTCAAACGGTTCGCCATCATCGGCTTGTTCCTCTATCCCCACATAACGACCTGGCGTCAAGATGTAATCTTGCTTGGCAATATCCTCAGTTGTTGCAACAGCACAGAAACCTTTCACATTTTCCAATGTGCCATTTTGGAATGCGGTAAATGTATCGGCCAATTTCTTGATGTCTTTATCTGTGAAGTCACGGTGTTTTCTGTCCACCATATATCCCATCTTGCGTGCATCAATGAAAACTGTGCGGCCTTTTTGTTGCTTATTCTTGGTAATAAACCACAATGTGACCGGAATTGTGACGCTATAGAACAATTGTGTTGGCAGAGCAATAATACCTTCCACTAAGTCAGCCTCAATAATCCGCCGGCGAATATCGCCTTCACCACTATTGGTAGAGGAAAGGGCTCCGTTCGCCAAGACTAAACCGATTTTACCCCCTGGTGCCAAATGATGTATCATATGCTGAATCCACGCATAGTTAGCATTACCTGCCGGAGGTGTTCCAAATTCCCATCGAGGATCGTCTTTTAATTTGTCTTGTCCCCAGTTGGATAGGTTAAATGGAGGATTCGCCATAATGAAGTCAAACTTTTCGTGTTGGTGCAGGTCGTTAAAGAATGTATCGGCCTGATACGGTCCCAAATTGGCATCTATCCCACGAATAGCCATATTCATTTTTGCCATTTTCCAAGTATCTGCGTTGGATTCTTGACCATATACAGAGATTCTGTCACGATTGCCACTGTGGGCTTGCAAGAACTTAACCGATTGCACAAACATGCCACCCGAACCACAGCATGGGTCATAAACGCGGCAGTTGTCAAAGGGTTTCAAAACTTCTACAATTGTGCGGACAATGCTGGATGGAGTGTAAAATTCACCGCCTTTTGTTCCTTCATACGCGGCAAACTGAGCAATGCAGTATTCATAAGTTCTGCCCAACAGGTCTTTGTCCTTATCCGTTTCGGACATATCTATGTTGTTTGTAAACAAATCCACAACATTGCCCAAAACTCGTTTATCCAAATCTTGGTTAGCATAGTTCTTTGGAAGAACGTTTTTCAGGGATTTATTTTCAGCCTCAATAGCACGCATGGCTTCATCAATCACCATACCGATTTCGGGAGTATGGGCGGCTTCGGCTATTTTGCTCCAACGAGCTGCCTCAGGAACATAGAAAATGCCTTCCATTATATAAGCATCTTTATCGTTTTCAAAACCATCCCCTTCTGCGACCAATTGGTTATAACGCTTTTCAAATGCAAAAGAAATGTAGCGCAGGAAAATTAAACCCACAATGACTTTGCGGTAATCCGCCGCAGGAATATGTCCCCACAGTTCGCATGCGGCTTCCCAGATTTGCTTTTCAAAACCTATATTTGCGTTGTTTTTCCCTGCCATTTTGGACCTCTTTTCGTTTAGAATCATAATATCGTAAATTCTAGCCGATTTTTTCTGAAAAGGCAATCAGAAATATAAGGTCTGTTGTATTTAATTATGGTGCTTTACTCTACCTCAAACCATTTCATGCAGGTGGCAAGCAAGTGGTCGTAATTGCCGGAGGTGGCTTCTGCCTGAAAGGCATCTTGTTCTTTTTGATTCAAACCGGCTTGACGCATGGCTCTTAAACAGATACCTAGGATATTAAAGGCATTCCCGTCTTTACCGGTCAACTGGACAATAATATCAGGATATTTTGGCATGACGATCTCCTTATTTAACCTCAAGCCCCAAGTAGCGGCAGTAGCTTGATCCTGACGGGTCGGCGTAAAGTGTCGGCTGACCGTCACATTCCAGGGCGATAACCTGACGTTGGTTGTCGTCGTTATATCCGCCTTTGCCGGATAAAAAGATGTAGTTATCCAGAGGGCGTTGGCAGACAGCCTGATACCAAGCAGGCGATAAATGAACTGTTTCGGCTATCACCACTTCTTTGGCTTGGTGTGCATATTTTTGGGTTAAATCCCGAACTTCGGAAATATCGGAGGGCTTGCGGACCATGTAAGTTTTAACTGTTTTCATGATAATCTCCTTTCGCATCACAATGAACGCTCTTTTTCGAAGAATTATCCAGTTATTTCTGTACTAAATCGCAAGAAATATGCATTATTTTGAGGGGGTGACCAGCCAGAAGTGACCAGTGACCAGCCAGGAAAAATTGGGTCCCCTTATAACCCTTGTGTTTATTGGGGTTTGAGATATACCCGACCAGCCAGAATTTTTCGGTTTCGCTAGAAATATGGCGCGGCTTGCGTCCCCGCATATGAAATCTCGCCAGGAAGGACCTCTGGCCAGATACCTGATCACCCGAGTGGCTAGTAATCCAAGCAACCAAGAAATTATAAAAATTGAACGGTATCGGACAAGGGCTTCTTGTTCGTATGCGTTGGCGCTGGTGCCGCCGAGGCTGTCGGATAACCGAACATCATGAGCAAAACGGGCACTTCGTTTTCGGGTAAATCAAAAGCCTTGCGCGTTTCATCCGGGTTAAACATATTCACCCAAGTGGAATGAACGCCCAAGTCTGCGGCCTGCAACATCATGTGTGTTGCCACAATGGATGCATCCTCAACGCCCGAAGTAATAGTCTCATCAGTTGGGTTGTGCCATTCTTGATTTTTATCATAGCAAATAATCATGGCAAGCGGGGCATTATAATGGCAGGGTGTCACAGCCCGCAACTTTTCCATGGCCGCCGGTGATTGAACAACATAAACCTTTTGCGGTTGGTTGTTTTTGGCGGTAGGGGCCACCCGTCCGGCTTGTAAAATCTTTTGGATTTTTTCATCTTCAACCGGTTTGTTGTCATAGCTTCTTTGCGTATAACGCACTGTACTCAGTTCTTCAAATGTCATTGTTTATCCTTTCTGTTTGTGATTATTATATAGCACTGTTTTTTCAAAAAAAGAAAGTAAATTAGTAAGCTCAAAACTTTTAGCCTTCTTCATTGGTTTTGGCATATTCTTCCCCGTACATTTCCCATTGGTCAACCGAACGCTTCCAATCTTTAATTGGGTTGCCATACTTATCACGCCACTTTTGGCGGGAATAATAAGCGTGGAATTGGTAAGGGTTGATTCTATGATAGTTCATTGTTTGACAATACTCTTCCACTTGTTCTATGGACGGGCTGTTATCACTTGATCCCAACAGTTGTCCGATTGGAACCGGACCTTTAGAAATTGAGCCTTGCCTTGGCACACTCCAATTCATTGCCAAGCCTGAGGGAGTTTCTTTTTCATTATATACATTCTGGGCATTCTTTCCTTTCTTATTTATAGCCGCAGGTAGTTCGCCGGTCGTCCGCAGGTAGTTCGCGCCTGAGTCGCATTGGGACAATTCATCACCGCCTAACACATTGAAATCATTATATTTTAACATCTTTATAAGTAGTCCGTTTGCTAAGCGTTTTGTATCAACTTCCCCGGTTTTTTTGAGTTTTGCTATAACCCGCTTGATTTATTGCGGGGATTTTTTTAAGGCCTCTGAAATCACTGCATAACTGGTCAGCAATTCGCCTTTATGGATAACATATTCATAAAGTTCTTTATCTTGGAAATTTGCGCGCAGTAAGAGATAAAGATATACTTGGCACACATTCTCATCCGGAAGCCAGCGCCAGTTTAAATAACGTCTGTCTAATTTGACAAAGCCAAGAGGAAAATGCGGATCATCCGTTTTTTGTTTGTTTTGAGACATCAGGTGTGTCCTTTCTAATGAGAGGGAAAATGGTTAATCTTTGACGGGTGGAAAACCGAACAGTTTTCTTTGTTCGGGCCAACTGGCCGGGATAGAGGCCCTCAATAATTCTCGGGCGGTCATAGTTTTGGGTTGAGCTCCCCGTAAAATGGCATCAATAATATCCGGTGCCAAAAAGGTAAGCCGAATTTGCGCCCCGATATAGGCCGGATCCTGATGATATACTTCGGCCAGTTCATGCAGGTTTAAGTTCTTGGCTTCCTAGGTTTCACGATAAGTAAAACCGTTGGCCAAAATCTTAATGAGATAGCGGTCTTCTTTCTTGGATGGCTTTTCACCTGAGGTCAAATACAGCATATCCGACACCGTTTCGGGCAAATGAATCTCTTTGCTCCCACGATGTGTAATCAGGTTAAAGGGAACCGTTGATTCCATCAGTTCCGGTTTTAATTCATTGGGTTTCAAACTGGCTTTCAGGCGTTTGTCCATCAGGTGAAGGGCCAAAGGTTTCCAGACCACAATAATTTTATCGGCAAAAATCGTTACCCCGTGAACCAGCAGGCTGACTATTTTTTCCTTTTGCGTGCCGGTCAGTTGTTGAAAGACAGAGTCAGTTTCACGCATGGCATAAAAGACTTCGCTTTCTTTTAAGTCCGGTTGCACTTGGCAGGCTTCCTGAGCCAGCGCCTGTAAAACATACGGGGATTTAATCAGTGGATTGAGCAAGTCCATCACCAAATTATCCAACAAGTGCATGGGGATGGCATTCAGCCGACATGAATGAGGTCCGTATTTTTTGTGTATTTGATTTGAATAGGTTTTGGGCGGATTCAAATGTTTCTTTATCAATAATCGCTTGATGTTGGCCCGGGAAAGAAGTCCCTTTATGCGTAATCTCACCGATATAAACACGATTATTAAGCATACTCCTTAAAAAGGTCCAGCCGGGAACTTTTCCCCGAAAAGTGCAATTTTCCCGTAAAAGGCGCAAAGTTATCGCTTTTTATGGATTACCTAGCAAAGAAAGTTTTGGTTGGTTCATCTGCTTAAATAGCACTTTTGCTTTCTTTTCCCAAAAAACACAGATGAATTGTGGTAAATGGGCATTTTCACATTGAGCCTAAAATGCATCACAAGAGCTTTTGTAACGGGCTTATCATTCCCCTGTTTCAAATATGAAAAAAGCCCGTTTCAAACGGGCTGAATCTTAAATTGGTGGAGATAAGGGGAATCGAACCCCTGACCTACGCATTGCGAACGCGTCGCTCTACCAACTGAGCTATATCCCCAAGCGAATGCAAGCATTATAGCATTTTCAAAATCCGCTGTCAAGCGTTTATTTCACGGGAACCCAAACCGTGTCGGCAAGTTTGTCGGCATCAGCAATGAGCATAATCAAACGATCAACCCCCAAAGCATTGCCACTGGCTTCGGGCATGCCCAATTCTAAGGCAGACAAAAAGTCTTCATCCATCGGATCTTCCCATCCGTACAGGCGTTTGCGTTCGGCATAATTGGCCACAAAACGTTCTCGTTGTTCAACAGGATCAGTCAGTTCAGAAAAAGCGTTGCACAGTTCGACACCGCACACATAAGCCTCAAACCGTTCACACACTTTGGGATTGTCTGGCTTTTTGCGTGCCAAAGCCCCAAGCTGGGTGGGATATTCGCATAACAGAGTGGGGCGTTCGTCCCCCAAATGATCTTCCACTTTATTCAACATAATCCGAAAAAACACATCTTCCCATGTGTCATTTTCACCACAAAAAATGCCTTGTGCTTCGGCCTCTTTTTTCAAATCATCAGCCCATAAATTGACATTGGCATAACGCTGAAAAGCCTCCTCAACGGTTAAAACTTCCCATTCTAAAAAGGGATTGGCACTGCGCCCATTATGCTTTAATTCTGTCACCCCGCAGGCAGTACAGCACGCCCGCACCAACGAAATGGTGTCGGCCATCATGGCATGATAATCGGTGTCGGTGCGATACCATTCCAACATCAAAAACTCGGGGGCGTGCGTGTCGGAAACAGGCTCGTCACGATAGGCGTGACATAAAGTATAAATAGCCTTTTCACCAGCGACTAACAATTTTTTCATGGCCAGTTCGGGGCTTGTGTGCAGATACATATCGCCTGTTTGAAAACATTTCAAGTGTACCTCATCACTTGGGGCAGGTTGCAGGGCAGGGACATCTACTTCATTTAATCCCACCGAATCAAAGTGTGCACGAATTGTTTTAATCACTTGTCGGCGTATGTTCCGATAAGTTGTGTTTTTTAAGTATAAATCAGGTTTCCACCATTTCATCTTGACTTTCCTTTCTGATTTTAGTATACTACATTTATTCAATTTTTTCAAGGAAAGGATTTAAAATATGAAACAACAAGCAAACCAAATGCGCCCAGGGTGGGTCATTGACTTTAATGGCAAACAATATCTGGTCACAAAAATCAATATCATCACACCGGGAAAAGGCGGTGCTTTTATCCAAGTTGAAATGCGTGATGTGAAAACCGGTTTGAAAACCGAACAGCGTTGGCGCACAGCGGATACTGTTGAAAAATTGATGAGTGAAGAGTTTGATTGCACATATCTGTATCGTGAGGGCGATAATTTGTGTTTTATGAATGCTGAAAACTATGAACAATTTGAAATTCCTGCCGAAATGTTGGGTGAAAAAGCCTTGTTCTTGCAAGATAATATGGCTGTCACAGTGAACTTTATTGAAGGCAAACCTGTGTCTGTGAATTTGCCAATGCATGTGACATTGACAATTGTTGAAACAGAACCCTGTATCAAAGGGGCAACGGTGACAACCTCTTTCAAATCGGCTGTGTTGGAAAACGGTATTCGGACAACAGTGCCACCCTTTATTGCACAAGGTGAAAGAATTGTGGTGTCCACAGAAGATAATTCTTATGTAGAACGGGCCAAAAACTAGGCTTTGCCGGCCTCGCTGATAAGCAGGTTCGCATCAATTCCCAAAGTGGCAAGGGCTTCTTGCCACTTTTTGTTATCGGGAGTGTGAAAAATTAAATCCAAATGAAGCGGGGCTAAAATCCACATATTACCCATCAATTCTTCCTCCAATTGGCCTCGTTCCCAAACAGACTTGCCCACAAACACGATAAAGTCTTTTGGGCCGGTCCCCTCTGAAATGTCATCTAAAACCTGTTGTGTTTCGGTCAATAATAAATGATGGCACAGGTCTTGCGAATCCAAAGCATGATAATCATCCGTATGTAAAACAGCACCATGTCCCAAATCAACAGGGCCACCCTGATAAATGTGAAAATCATCCCCCAAATAAGCAATATCCCTGTTCTTAAACACTTCTTTTGGCGTTAAATGCGTTAAAGGGTGATTCAAAACAAAACCTGTGGCGCCATCTTGTTCGGTGTGTTTTGTGATTAAAATAACGGATTTGTTAAAAAACTGTCCTGCCTCGTTTTGGGCAGAAATAATCAATTGACCTTGTAAAGATTGAAAAGGGGGGAGAGTCCTAACCATTTCCTTCGTCTTCAAAGTTTTCCATAATATCATTCAAGTCTGGATCATTTGGATTCAAATCGCCATCTTCTTCCAAAATATCCAATTCTTGTGGTTCATCATCTTCATCTGTCAATTGTAAGGAAGTCATATTCAATAAGGCTTCATCATTCAAATCTTCGTCATCCAGTTTTGGGGCAGCTTTTCTTGCCATCTTAGCCAAATGTTTTGCCCGAGCCTGTTCATATGTTTCCAAAGTATATTCAACGCCACATTTTGGGCAAACAAACTCAGGTTTACCCATATCATAGAAAAAAGCCCCACATTTATGACATTGTCTTTTTAATCCCCACTTTGATTTATCCATATTCTTCTCCTTTTTTTCTAAGTGTTTTTCAGACTGTTTTATTGATTTTTTCAAGATTGTCAAGAAAAAAATGTATAAAAGCACTTGTATTGTTAAAAATTATCAGATATCATTGCTTCCAGCAGAAAAAATACAGGAGATTCTTATGAAAGAAAAAGGAACAATTTATGTTGTCATGCCGGCCTATAATGTGGAACGCTTTTTGGCCACTGCGTTTGATTCCTTGCTGGCTCAAACATATACAGATTGGGTTTGTTTGTGTATGAATGATGGGTCAAGTGATAAAACATACGAAGTGATGCAAAAATATGCCGCCCTTGACACAAGAATCAAGATTTACTCGCAAGAAAATCAAGGGCTCACAAAAACAATGAATACATTGCTCAATATGGTAAAAGGGCCATATTTATCTTTTTTGGATGCAGATGATGCATATCACCCCCAAATGCTGGAAGTGCTGATGAATACGATGGTTTGGGCAAATGCGGATGTTGTTGAATGTGGCGTACGGCGTTTCGTGGATACAGTTCCCGGCGAATTTTTACAACCGATAGAATCCAGTCAAAATGAAATACAGGTATTGGAAAATATGAATATCTTTTTGACGCATAAAACATCGGTTGGAGCATGGATTCCAAAATGGAATAAATTATATGACTTTGATAAAGTAAAAACCATCAGGTTTAGTGAGCAATTATGCCATGAAGACGATTACTTCTATAATTCATTGGTGCATACGGTTATCAAGAAAAAAGTGCTTGTTCCATATCCGTTTTATTTTTACAGACATAACAGTTCCAGCCTGTGCGGGAATGTCAATTGGAAACGCTATCAAACTTCCGGTATCAACAGAATCAAATTGAGTTATGATTATTTTATTGCGGGCGGTAAATGTGGTGAAATATATCAAAAGGCCTTTTTGAATGATTTGTCACAAGATGCGTACAGAATGATTGTCAGAAAGCCCATCAAATGCGAAAAGAACAAAGACACAAGACGACAAATCTATAACAATGCCAAGACCGCTATGCAAGACTATCTCTCACACGGAATTGTGCAAACACAGTTTCTTAAACCGATGGCTCGTTTTCATATATGGTTGCTGGTTCATAATTGGTATTATTTAACACTTTTAATGGCTAAATTGAGTTAACGGCTCAACCATTGTTGTAAAATCACCCGAGCGCTTTCGGCATCCAACACCGCCTTGCGTTTGTCGGGTCGCATAAAAAGAGCCTCTTTCAAAAACGATTCGGCCCGCAAGGAAGTTTTGGTTTCATCTTGCCAATAAATCGGCAAATGATATTTTTCTTCCAATCGGTTGGCAAATAAACGAGCGTTTCGGGCAGTTTCCCCTTCCGTTCCATCAGGTTGTAAGGGCAGTCCAATCACAAAAGCCATCACGCCTTTTGCCGGTACAATATCGTCCAGCTCGGTGATTTTGTGGATAATTTTGAAAGCCTTTGCAATGCGTTCCTTTTCGCCCGCCAAAGCCAATCCAATGCGTTTTGCACCATAGTCAATGCCTAAAAAATTTTTTTCCATAAAAAGTCCTTGCACTCTTGAACGAATTTCGGTAAAATCTTGATAAAATAAATTGTACCAATGAAGGAGTGGAAATGCAAGAAAAAAAGATATTGATTGCCTCGGACCACGGTGGCTTTACCTTAAAACAATCTCTGAAAAGCTATTTATTGGAAAAAGGATATGAAGTTTTGGATTGTGGCACGCATTCTGCCGATTCGGTCAATTATCCGGATTATGCGGCTGCTTTGGCAAAAGGCATGAAAGAAGGTAAAGCCAATAAGGGAATCTTGATTTGTACCTCTGGCATTGGGATGAGTATTGCCGCCAACCGCTATCCGTTCATTCGGGCAGCATTGGTTGCTAATCGGGAGCTGGCTGAACTTGCCCGCTTGCATAACGATGCCAATGTGTTAGTATTCGGGGCCAAGTTTATCTCTGAGGAAGTGGCCAAAGAATGTGTGGATGTATTTTTAACAACAGAGTTTTCCGGTGGACGTCACTGTTGCCGAGTGGAAGCTCTTGAAAGGATGACAAATGAATAATTTTTTTGATGCCTCATTAAAACAATCAGACAGCGCTGTGGCTGATATTCTTCAAAAAGAATTGGCACGCCAGCAAGACCATATTGAATTGATTGCGTCTGAAAATATCGTCTCTCGTGCCGTTATTGAAACGATGGGTTCTGTCTTAACAAACAAATATGCCGAAGGCTATCCCGCCAAAAGATATTATCATGGCTGTGAATGTGTGGATGAAGCCGAAGTGTTGGCGCAAGAACGGTTGAAAAAGATATTTAATGCCGCCTTTGCGAATGTCCAACCACACTCTGGCTCACAGGCAAATGCCGCTGTGTATATGGCTTTATTGCAACCTCAGGATACACTGATGGGACTCAGTCTGGATGCGGGCGGTCACCTCACGCATGGGGCAAGCGTGTCATCATCTGGCAAATACTATCATGCGGTGCAATATGGGGTCAATGAAAACGGTTTAATTGATTATGATGCGGTGGAAGCGTTGGCAAAAGAACATCGCCCAAAATTGATTGTGACAGGCGGTTCGGCCTATCCTCGGTTGATTGATTTTAAGCGTTTTCGTGAAATTGCCGATTCTGTGGGGGCTTATCTGATGGTGGATATGGCGCACTTTGCTGGCTTGGTGGCTGGTAAGCAAATCCCAAATCCGTTGGACTATGCTGATGTGGTGACTTCTACAACACATAAAACATTACGGGGTCCTCGTGGCGGTGTGATTTTAACCAACAAAGAAGAATTGTATAAAAAATTGAACTCGGCCATCTTCCCCGGCTTGCAAGGTGGCCCTTTGATGCATGTGATTGCCGCCAAAGCGGTGGCCTTTGGGGAAGCCTTAAAACCCGAATTTGAAGCCTATGCGAAACAGGTGATTCAAAACGCAAAAGTGATGGAAAAAGTATTCACGCAACGGAACATTGATATGGTTTCGGGGGGAACGGATACACATTTGTTGTTGATTGATTTAAGAAATCGTTCTTTGAAGGGGAACGAAGTGTGTGACGCATTGGCTTCGGCCCATATTATCTGTAATAAAAATGCCGTGCCGAATGATCCGCAAAAACCAAGTGTGACTTCTGGCTTGCGAGTGGGAACACCGGCTGGCACAACACGAGGCTTTGGGGAACAAGAGTTTGCCCAAATTGCCAATTGGATTGCTGATATTGTGGATGCTGTACCAACGGATAAATTACCTTCTGTGATTGAGGAGGTGAAAGCCAAAGTGTCTCATCTGTGTCAATCTTTCCCGATTTATGAAAGGGGTTTTTAATGCGTTGTCCGTTTTGCGGTTATGCCGATACACAGGTGAAAGATTCCAGACCCAGTGACGATGGTACAAGCATTCGCAGAAGACGAGGCTGTCCCAAATGTCATGCCCGCTTTTCAACGGTGGAACATGTCCAACTGCGTGACTTGACGGTGGTAAAAAAAGATGGAACAAAAGTGCCGTTTGATCGGGATAAATTGGAATACTCACTGGCTTTGGCCACACGCAAACGCAACATTGAACAAAGCAAAGTGTCGGTGCTTGTCAATCAAATTGTGCGTCGGTTGGAAGAACTGGGTGAAACGGAAATCCATTCCAACGAAATTGGCTCATTTGTGATGGAAGCACTATTAAAACTTGACAAAGTTGCATATATACGCTATGCTTCTGTATATAAAAACTTCACTTCCACGGAAGACTTTGAAGATTTTGTGGCACATTTAACAGAAAAGAAAGACAATGGAAAATAGAACATTAAAATACACAAATGCCCGTTTAATGGCGGTTCAAGCCGTCTATGCCCAAGCACAATCCAATGAAGATTGGAATAAACTGATAAGCCGTTTTTTGTTGGAAGAAGTGGGTGGAACGGTGATTGAAGGAAAAGGAAAAGAACAAAAATATATTGATTTGGAACCGGCCGATAAAGAATTGTTTGCATCACTGGTTCAATATGTGCGGGATAACCAAGAAAATCTGGCCGAAACGGTAAAAGCCTCGCTGTCCGAACACTTGAAAAAGGCCGAATTGGATGCAGTTTTGACAGCTTTGTTAAAAGTCGGTGTGGCCGAATTTTTTGTCAATCCAAACTTGGATGCCCCGATTATCATCAACGAATATGTGGATTTGGCTCGTTCTTTTTATGAGGGGGCAGAAGTTAAAATCACAAATGCTGTGATGGATAAAGTGGCAAAGGTTTTGCGCACATAGCAAACATTATTGCGTGACAAAGCACAAAAAGTGTGCTAAAATAAAAATATGTTAAAATATAAAGTTTTGAAAAAAGAAGGCAAAGCTCGTCGTGGCGTTCTGGAAACGGCCCATGGTGTGGTGAATACACCGGCCTTTATGCCTGTTGGTACAGTGGGTACGGTGAAAGCGATGACACCCGAAGCAGTGGCCGATACGGGTGCGGAAATCCTTTTGGGAAATACCTATCACCTGATGTTGCGCCCAACGGCCGAAAGGGTAGCCTCTTTCGGTGGATTGCATAAGTTTATGAATTGGCCAAAGCCGATTTTAACCGACAGTGGTGGTTTTCAAGTAATGAGTCTGTCTGGTTTAAGAAAAATTACCGAAGAGGGGGTCACTTTCCAATCACACCTGTCCGGAGAAAAGATTTTTTTATCACCTGAACGATCAATGGAAATCCAATATCTGTTAGATTCCAATATCACAATGGCGTTTGATGAGTGTATTAAATATCCTTCGCCTCGCAAAGATGTGGAGGAATCTATGCGTCGTTCTATGCGTTGGGCAAAACGATCAAAAAAAGCATTTAAGGACCGAGAAGGCTATGGTCTGTTTGGTATTGTGCAAGGTGGAATGTTTGAAGATTTGCGTCAAGAATCTATCCGAGCCCTCACCGAAATCGGATTTGATGGGTACGCTATTGGCGGTTTGGCGGTGGGCGAAGGTCAAGAAACAATGTTTGAAGTTTTGGACTATACAGCTTGTGCCTTGCCTGAAGAAAAACCACGTTATCTGATGGGCGTTGGCCGACCAAGCGATATTGTGGGGGCGGTGGCCCGTGGGGTGGATATGTTTGATTGTGTGATGCCGTCCCGTTCTGGCAGAACAGGCCAAGCCTTTACAAGCCATGGTGTGTTGAATATGCGCAATGCGTGCCATACAGACAGTCACAGCCCATTGGATGCACAATGCGCCTGTCCGGCTTGTCAAAATTATACCCGAGGCTATATCCATCACCTGTTTATGGCGGGCGAGATTTTGGGGCCTATGCTGTTGACCCAACATAACATCACCTTCTATGAAACACTGATGCAGCAAATTCGCCAAGCGATTGAAGAAAATCGTTTTGATGCCTTTTATCAATCTTTTTTGGAAAGATATAAGGATGAAAGAAAGTTTTAAGACAGAACCCCGATCCCGCCAATATGAAGGACTTGCTCCTTTAACAAAAGATGCAAACACTTTGACAAAAAACATCTTTGGCGACAGGGGTTTCGTCGGGGTGGATCTTATCACGAATTGGGCAGAAATTGTGGGCAAAGATTTGGCACAAGGCGTTCTGCCGGTGCGTTTAACCTTCCCACAAAATCAACGCAGTAATGGTGTGCTTCATGTGCGCACAGCAGGTGGGGCTTTTGCCTTGTTGTTTGAACACCAAAAAACACGGGTTATAGAACGAGTCAATACCTATTTTGGTTATCCAGCCATAGCCCAAATTCGCCTTGTTCAAGGGGCGGTCAAATTGCCCAAACCCGAACCACACGAAGTAGAATGGCCTTTGGAAGACGAGGAAGTGCAAGCCTTGCTGAAAAAAGTGGATGCCATTGAAGATAATGATTTGCGTTCCCGTGTTTTTGAATTGGGTGTGGCTATGATTCAAAAAAGGAAGAAAGCATGAAAAAACTTTTGGTGTTGGTACTGATTTTTATGGGTGGATATTGGGCCTATAAAGCATCAGAGCAACATACAAAAAGATGTTTGTTTGTGCGGGATGGTCAATGTTTTCAATGTCACCAACAAGAAACAGTTCCTGTGGCTTACAAAGAAAATTGCACACTGTGTCCTAACCGAAGGGCAGTGTATATTCAAGAAGGTTTAATGCCCGCATGGCAGTGCGCTGTAAAAGAGAAAGTCGCCGAAACAGCACAGGTTGAAAGAAGTAAAGCAAACTGTCCCTTTAACGCTCCGTTAAAGGATTGGTTGGGTAATTGTTTTTCTTGTGAAGCGGAAAATCCTGTGCGAGTAGGCGGAAAAAAATCCAAAGAGGTATGTGATAAAAAACGCTATCATTTGCCTGATGGCGTGGCCGAAAAATCATTAAAATGCCCTCCGATAGAACAAATAACCGATCCGGAACTCTGTTGGCAGTGCGGGGGTTCTTTGAACCAAAAAGGCTGTGCGTCCAAAGGAAAAAATCGTTTTTGTGAAACAAATGAAATGTGTCAAGCAAATGAATGGTGCTATCCGTTCAAAATGCCAACCAAAAACAAAAAAGGGGTGTGTGTAAGGCAAACAGAAGAAGATTGGATTTTCACCCAAACAGATGGGTATGATTTAGCATCTGTCACTGAGTTTTGTTCTCGTCAAGGAATGCGTTTGCCCATCTTGGAAGAAATAGAGCAGGCCAAACAAAAACTTTTGGCGCAAGCCCCAAAAACAGATGTGTGGATTTTCTTTAATCCAAACGGTGTTGTGTGGTTAAAATCGTTGGAGGACGAGTTTATTTTCACCCGAGAAGGTGAATCCGAAAAATTGGGAGGTCATCAATTTTATGGTTTGTGCCATAAAAATTGAAGTTTGCAAGCCACCTCATCCACCGAAATATCTTCAATTTTTTCACCCACTAAATTGGTAATATGTGATCCTTTTTGAGCCGAACACGCAGTGATTTTGGCAAACAAAGTAATGGCAGGAACGCCCGATAATTCGGCCATATGCTGGGGGCCGGTATCATTTCCAACCAGCGCCAAAGCGCCCTCGGCAATTTGTGGAATATCCAAAAGGGCAGACTTGTTGCAAAAGTTCACAGCCAACGGATTGTCGGCACAAATAGCTTCAATTTCTTTTTTTTCATCATTAGTCCCCAGCACAACAATCGGAATGTGATGAGATGCCAAAATCTTGCCCAATGTCTGATAAGATTCGGCCGGCCATCTTTTGTATGGATGGGCTGGTGAACACCCTGGCACAAATAAAACATAGCGTTGCGGGAGTTGTTTTAACACATCCGGATTCGCTTTGCAAAAAGAAAGCGATGGTTTGTTGCCCGAAAAAGGAATATCAAACGCAACACTTTTGCCCCACATAAAAGGCAATTTTTGGTTTGTTTGTTTCACACAAAGTGACTTTGCTTTGGGTTCTGCCCAACAAAAAGGCTTGCGTGAAAGAAGGCGCCCCAAAGCATAATAGCGTTGGCGGGTGCGTCGTTGCATTTGAAAATCCAAAATCAAATCGTAGCCACCATAGGCCAATGTTTGGGCTGTTTTGAAATATGCTAATGGACTTTTGACCCGATTGTCAATGATGTAATCGTCAAAATATCCGCTGGCTTGGGCAAGTTTTAACAAACCAGCCCCTGTCATCAAAGTAATGTGAGCCTTCGGCCATTTTTCACGCACGGCAGACATCAGGCCGGTCATAAAAATAAAATCACCTAACGCCCCAAGTTTAATGATAAGAATCTTTTTGTATTCAGTCATAAGTGCAGTATAAAACAAAATATATTTTTTTACAATAAAAAAAAGCTCGCCCTAAAAGACGAGCCAGATTTTTTTAAGCACTCAGGCTTATTTGCATGGAGCCAAAACTTCAATGATGGAAATGCCCAAGAAGGTTTGGTTTTCACACACTTTTTGACCACCGTGATAACCACGAACACCCCAACAAGCAGACAAAGACAACATTGCAGCCACAGCCAAAGCCATCATAACAACTTTTTTCATATTATATTCTCCTTTTTTCTAACGGTAAATACTGTTTTCGTTAAACAGCAAAACCAGCATATAAAAATATGTACCCCTTGTCAAGCAAAAAATAAAGTTGTCATCTGAATAAAATTATAGCACCCTAAAAGAAAAGGATTCAAATTAAATTCGCTAAGCGGTGCCTATATGAGCGCTGCCATTTTCTTTATGTTGATAGTGGCGAATATCAAAGAACAACTGAATAAAAAATGGTTGTTTGGCTATATATTTTTCCAAAGCCTATATTTTGTCATTTTATTTTTAACTTATGAGGGGCTTTCTTCCATTTTAATCACAACAACTGTGTCTGTTGCCTTGTTCAGTGTTTGGTGGTTGCCTCCGCAAAAAATACGCATTGTGGGGTGTGTCAACGGTTTAACCTATCTGGCCTATCAAATCAGCATTAAAAATTGGGCGGGATTGATTGAGATTTTGATGATTTTAAGTAATTGGATATCGTTTTATAAATATAAAAAATCCCAATAATTTTATTTTTCCCAATCGTGATTGGAATCAATGTGATTTTCTTTTTCCCATTGAATATGGGCTTCACGGGCATGACTAACGGCTGCACAGTTATTATTGACAATGGCAGAAGCCCCCTCTGTGACAATAAAAAAGGATAAATTGTATTGCTTGGCAAGCTCTTTAACCTGTAAGCAAAATTGTTGTGCCTGTGTCAGTTTTTCCATCATAACCTCACTTTTTGTGTCAGTATACCGAACAACAAAAGAAATGTCAATAAGTACTATATCGCAACGGTTAAAAGTGTACACGCCCATTTGTGATGCAAAAAATCCTTGATGGCTTTTGCCGAGTAAGGGCTTAGTTAAATGTGGGGGCTGTGTTGGCGGTATTGTTGCAACAGTTGGCGCAGGTAGGTGAGGACAAAACTTCTGACCGCACCGGACAGGCCACATTCGCCTTTGCTTTTTTCAATTTTTGAACACAGAGCGTGTAAGTTGGTATTTTCTGCGGCACAGATTTCGCTCAGCGAGAGCCAAGTTTCTTTGTCCAATCTCATACTGGTGCGCCGGCCGTTCACAATTACATTTCTGCATATTACAACTAAAAAATAACAAAACTATAAAAATACAACCAAAAGATGTATTGTAACTCTCCTTGAAAAAGAAAGAAATTGCCCCCCCTATTATGAATCATGATTTTTGGGTTCTTTTGGTTCAGGATTCAATTTTTTGATGACATCAGTTGTAATATCTTTACCACCTTTTACAACAAGGTTCTTATCCAAAATAACTTTGCAACCAGCTTTGGCAGCAACTTCATCAATTAATGCGGTAATTTCTTTATCTATTTCTTGAATCTTCTTGTCGTATTCTTGCTTAATAAGTTTTTCTTTCTCTTTTGCTAAATCTTTATATTGTTCTGCTAATTTTTGACGTTTTTTCTTTCCTTTTTCGGAACTAATTTCTTTTTCCACACCATCTAACCATTTTGACAGTTCATTCAGTTTGATATTATTTTCTTTACGAATGAGCATTAGTTTTTGAGAGTGTCCCACAACTTGTTTCAAATTTACCACTGCTATGTTAGAAGGGATTAAGATACTCTTAACTCCAAAGCCAATCACAAAAGCCAACATAAGTCCAGAAACAGTTAAAAGATTTTTTTTGTTTAATTTTGTTAAAGATATTTTCATGTTTCAAATTCCTATTTAAGATAAAAAAGGGGGGACTGAACCCCAGCCCCCCCAGAGTTCTACAGCTTAGAATCCAAAAGTCACACCGACTTTATAGGACATGCTACTGTTTCCACCGTAACCAACACCAGCATTCAACAATGTACTGTCATTGATGTAGTGGAAAGCACCAACAGCCAAGGCTTGGTTAGAACCGTAACCACCCAAAGCGGCACTGAGCTGTGTCTTATGTGTATGGTCTAATGGTACCAAACCAGCCAAAGCATTGTTGGCAGCTAAGCCTTTTTCCATTTTGTCTTCCAATTTATCAATTCTGCGATCAATTTGTGCAAAACGAGCATTATTGGCCGCTTGTGTAGATGCCATATCAGAACGTACATCACCTAATGCAGAATCCAACGCATTCAAGTTTTGTCCGACTGTATTAGCAGCTGCAACATATGTGCCATCAGCTGTCGTACCAATTTTGGCATCTACTTCATTGATTGCACCAACAACAGTTGTTTTTTCTGTAGTTGTCAAGTTTGACATAATGCCAATGGTGTTATCCAAAGCAACTAAATGGTCTTCAACGGTTGTACCAACAGCCAAATTACCTTTGTATGTTGTACCATCTATGTTGGTAGATGTAGCTGTTCCATTAAAGCTGCCATCAGAGCCAATCAAACCATGGATTTTACCCATATTGGTGTCAATACTTTCAATAGCAGCAATCACAGAGCTACCAGCTGTGTAATTTTTACCATCTGTTGCTCCCATTGTGGTTGCAGTAGCAATAGCTGTATCTCGAGCACTTGCCTCTTGTGCAACTGCATAGGCAACTGAGCCTTCTGTATCTGCACCACCATTCAATGTAGCGATAGCACTTGTGTTTGTCGCAATAGCGCTTGTATTAGAAGCAACAGCACCGTCAGCTAGCTGTTTCACAGCGTAAGCAACAGAACCACTTGTGTTTTCATCACCGTTCAATGTGGCGATAGCACTTGTGTTTGTCGCAATAGCGCTTGTATTAGAAGCAACAGCACCATCAGCTAGTTGTTTTACAGCATATGCTACAGAACCACTTGTGTTTTCATCACCATTTAATGTAGAAATGGCACTTGTGTTTGTCGCAATAGCGCTTGTATTAGAAGCAACAGCACCGTCAGCTAGTTGTTTCACAGCGTAAGCAACAGAACCTGATGTTTCTTCATCACCATTTAATGTAGCAATAGCACTTGTGTTTGTCGCAATAGCGCTTGTATTAGAAGCAACAGCACCATTTTCAAGTGTATCTGTGTAAGCTTTTGCATCAGCCAAAGCTTTTGCCACAGAACCATCTGTATTTGCATCTCCGTTCAACGTAGTGATAGCATCAGTATTTTCAGCAATAGCACTTGCATTTTCATCAATCGCATCCTGCATTGTTGTTGCAGTTAAGCCAGATGTTGTATTATCATAAGCAACAGCATTATCAATAGCTCCTTTGATTGAACCACCATCTGCTAAAGCCACATCAATCTGATCTTGTGTTCTAACATCTAGTGCAGCAGATACAGAAGTATCATAATCATCTACGGCCGCCTTTGCTGTTGTATAATTTCCAACATCTGTTGAATAATTAGCAAAAGCTGTACTGAATGCACTATTAGCGGCAGTTCTGTTAGCATCGGCCGCTGCGTATGATGTTGTATAATTGCTATAATTTGTTGTAATGCTTTCTTGTGCTGCTACATCAGTACTATAGGCACTACTAACAGTATTATAATTTGTTGTAGCAGTTGCCAAATTGGCAGCATTAGTTGCTTTCGCATTATTATAAGCTGTTACATCGTTAGTATATGCTTCAAACTCCAATTTTGCCTGAGCAATAGCCGCCGTCATATCAGCATCATTATCCAAATCACCTTCAACTGCAGATGTTATGGTATAGCTAGTTCCAGTTTTTACCCAAGAAATAGTTCCAGACTCTGTTGTATCAGCTTTAGTGATGGTAAATGTATAAGCTCCCTGCTGAGGCATTCCAGCGTCAGAATCACCAGTTACAACTACATCTCCATTATTTTGACTACCAGTTAAAGTAATCGTTTTGGAAAAGTCTGTTAATACAGGAGCATCATCAGTTAAAGTATGCAGGGTCGGTGTTCCTGTTCCAGTTGTATCTGCCATATATGAATATGTATTTTGCGCAACTGTTGTTGTAGTTGTTAAATTACTTCCACTATGAGCAGAAGAACCTGCTTCTGCAGCAATCACAGTAGCAGCCTTATCAAAATCAGAAGTCGTTAAACCCGTTGGTTTTGTATCCAAATCTGTCGTATTTCCATCTTGATCTGTAAATTGGAAGGCTGTTTGAGTGAAATCAATAGTGGTATCCCCCAATGTTTTGCCTGCTAATTGAGCATCTGCAGTACCATCATTATTTGAGTCAAATTCATATTGTGCATATTCATTGGCCCAATCTCCACCACTCACATATTGAGTTCCCAATGTGGTCTCAAAGGAACCATCTGTATATTCTGTATCATTTAAATCAGCAAGTAACGCTTCCTTTGTTAAAGGAGTATCAGCACTTGCATTTGTCGCAACGATTAAGCCCATTGCCATGGCGTTTAACAGAAAACATTTCTTCAAAATACTACGGTATTTCGCAGACAGTTCTCTGAGAGTTGTTTTTGAATACTTCATTAGTATACCTTTCTTTTTAACATGTTAATCATAAAGTTATGAAGGTCTATAACGCCTTCGAAAGATATATTACACAAAAGTTCTTTTATGAAATGATTGCCTTCTAGACAATAGAATATGGTAGTAAATGAATAAGATTCTTTCGTATTTTCAATGGATTATAAAATTTTTCTCTTTTTCTGAAAAATGTTAAAAAAAGTATTTGCAATTTATGGAACTATTTTTTGCATATGAAATTATTGCTCTTCACAATAAATAATGATGGAAAAACAATCATTGCTCTGATTGTTTTTGCGAAATTATCAATAAGCACTTAGCGAGCA
>JAZUQR010000027.1:0-233943 GCA_045605805.1 Alphaproteobacteria bacterium
TTTTGTCGGACCACAATCGTGGTTCGGCAAAAGATCTTTGCGCACGCTGTACCCGTTGTATGCACGGATATGGCTAAAATCATTCCCTTCAAAAGATGTTTCTGCGAGAATTTTACAAAATTCATCATCCAATTC
Source organism: Alphaproteobacteria bacterium (assembly GCA_045605805.1). Lineage (GTDB taxonomy): Bacteria > Pseudomonadota > Alphaproteobacteria > CAAHEQ01 > UBA3637 > UBA3637. The sequence goes on from JAZUQR010000027.1 coordinate 136, forward strand.
ATCCACATAGGTCACCACTGTATAGCGCGTATAAACATCATATTCTGGTGTAATTTTGTTGTGTTTATCATGAATATGACATTTTTGAATGATATGATTTTCAGTATTTTCTAAAAGTTCACAAGGGTATGTATGAGATAATTCTCCTTTAAAAAAAACTTGTTCTTGTGTTGGTGTTAATTGTGAATCAAAAGGTTGACTGAATGATCCAGTTTCTAATTTTTGATAAAAAATAGGATTTTTGAATTTTACTTCTTCTTTGGGCTGAAAAAGTGAACAGGCAGTCAAACTTAATAATAAAATCATTACAAGTTTCTTCATGAAGAACAGTTTAATTGTTTTATAAAAAACTGTCAAGAATTGTTGACTTAAAAATTTTAAAAATCACCGATTGGGATTACTAAGTTTTATTTCTAAGTGCTCGGGAGCCCAATCCTCTCCCTCTTGTTTTTGATAATGGAAATGTTTCATGGTTCGATAGGTCGGTGCATCCTGTGGTTCCAAAACATACTTATGAAAGACGCGTATATTTTGCCCACCGTCTTTTGTATCAATGGGATCCCAGTTACAATTCAAGACGATACTGTCCTCAGTGTTTTCTACCATAAAACATGAAAAATAATGAGAAATGCCTGGTTTACTTTGCGTATACCCCGTAGGCGATAGTCGTGTAACCCACCTATCTGGATAAGAAGTCATTGGCTCATAGAAGAGCGGATTGACAAACCGCTCTTTTGTTGGGTGAATCAACAACGGATCAGTAATAATTGTTTTAGAAGAATCATAATCTGCTGTATTTAGCACACACAAATCACCCAATAAATGACGTTCATTGGGGCAAAAACGTTGGCAAAAATCTGGATTCCATTGAACCCCTATATCAACAGGTGTATCACAACTATAACAAATACCCTCATCATCCATCATGGGTTTATCAGCTGGACAATTTAAGACACTTGGTACATTACCACCAATGGACTTGATAATTGTCCTGTTTGGACAAATATCATCGCAATCACCTTCAATATTGCAATGTGTTTCCACCCGAATGGCTTTAGGATAATCACATGGGAAACACTTTCCATCCCAGCGCTTAAAATGATTTTTTTGTGGACAAACACTTTCACATTTAGTCACACCCCATTCTTTATACTCTTTATAAACACGATTAGAACATTGATTACATTCGTCTTTAGTCACATCCCAATCTTTGGCATCTATACAAGGTTTACAAAACACCAACCCAGAGCCCATTTCATACCCTTCTGGACATTCACCATTTTGAGGTCGTACCATACCAGCACCTTTCAGGGAGGGAAGACAGACTCTACGATCAATCAGGTGCCAATTGGGAAGGCATTTGCCGTCAATAGGATCCATTGTTGGTGTTTCTGGTAATGGTGACTGATCAAAAACAGATTTCTCCTCGACATATCCTAAATCATTCTCAGCTTCTTCTTGTGTCTTATAACAACTTCCATAACGGCTTTGAAAGGGTAAATCTGGTGGGCATTTTGAAAGAGCGCAATTCATTTGTGCAGCCCCTGAACCACTGCCTTCAAAATTGACAACACGTCCTGGACACAAGAAAGAACAAGCATCTACACTTCCGACAAGAAAAGCTTTTGGATCATCACAGCTACGACAGGTATTGAGTTGTGTAAAATCACACTCTCCCGCAAAGCAGGGTATAGATAACATCAAGGAAAGAAAGAAGACCCATTTTTTCATATCTGTAGTTTAATTGGTTTATAAAAAATTGTCAAGAATTGTTGGCTTAAAAATTTTCTGGGATTGGTAAATGGGCGTGTACGAATTATGTGTGATGCGATACAATAAAAACTGTGATACAAAGTGTGATACATTAAAAGGAAAAAATATGAAAAATTCAATAAAATCAATCAGTTCACAAAATGTCGGCACTCCCTCCGTACTCACCATTTTGAACAAGTCGTCTGAAAAGGCGACTTTTTCTTTTATTTGCAATAGCTTTTACCAGTTCAATTGGTCTCAACACAAAAAGCCCCTATTTCCGCCAACAATCGAACTCATCATCACAAAAGTGCTTGATTTTATTATATTTCGCATTTTTGGCGCTTTTTGACAGCCTCCATGACATTCGAACTTTTTTCTTGCTTTTTTCAATGTAATAAAGTAGTCTAGAAACATTCAACAAAAGGGCAAAAAAATGGCTTTGTTTCTAAATGGTGGCGGTGCGGATGAACAAGTAAAAGAGGCTTATCTTTTTTTGAAAGAAAAAGTTGACACGAATAAACCTTTACTTTACGTTCCTTTAGCTATGGAAAAGGAAAAATATCCGAGCTGTTTGGACTGGATTACAAAGGAAATGTCCGATTATCGTTTTTCAAAAATTGATATGGTAACCTCTGTGGAAGAATTGGCAACCAAAGAGTTTAATAAATACGGTGCCATTTTCATTGGTGGTGGTGATACTTACAAGTTATTGGCAGATTTGAAATCTTGTTCAGCCTATGAAAAAATTCAAAATTTTTTAGCTACAGGTGGCACTGTATTTGGAGGTAGTGCCGGTGCTATTATATTTGGTAAAAATCTTGATTCCTGCAGTCATGAAGATAAAAATACAGTAGGATTACAAGATACTAGTGGATTTAATCAAGTTTTCGGGGCATATATTGGTGCACACTATAAAAATGGTAATCCTGCAAGAGAAAAAAATGCGACAGAAGCTTTTATAAAATTATCTTTTGAAGGACCTATCGTTGCGTTACCAGAAGAAGATACTCTGGTGATTGACAAAAATGAAGTACGTGTTATTGGTTCAAGAAATTTTTATATATTTAAAAATGGTGTACAATACACATATAAACCTAAAATTTATTCTGTAAATGATTTCAAAAAAGAATTAGCCTCACCTATAAAAGCTAATTCATTACAAATGAAGAAATCTCATCACAAAGAGATTGATTAGCTTGCGTTCGGCAAGATACCCCTCACCATTTTTCCCTTTTTGCGGAGATAAATACACCTTTTGGTTGTATTTTTAGGGGGTTGTTATTTTTTAGTTGTAATTTGTTCAAAATACAGCTATAAGTATGGGGAAAACTTTAACAAAGGATTGAAAAATGTTGATATGCAAAAATGTAATTGTGAACGGCAGACGCACCAGCATGAGATTGGACAAAGAAACATGGCTCTCGCTGAGCGAAATCTGTGCCGCAGAAAAGACAAACCTACACGCTCTGTGTTCAAAAATTGAAAAAAGCAAAGGCGAATGTGGCCTGTCCGGTGCGGTCAGAAGTTTTGTCCTCACCTACCTGCGCACCCAACTGGCACAATATCGCCAACACAGCCCCCACATTTAACTAAGCCCTTACTCGGCAAAAGCCAGCCAGGATTTTTTTGGGGGAAATGTGTAAAAATAAAAAAAGGTGTTCAGGAAAACCCCTTGAAACACCTTTATTTTTGGAGCGGGCGAAGGGATTTGAACCCTCGACATCAACCTTGGCAAGGTTGCGCTCTACCCCTGAGCTACACCCGCTTTTTTTGCGTATGTGAACATTATATACAATTTTTTTTCAAATTGCAAGTACTTTTTTTTAATAATTCCATTTTATTCCAACCATCCCCCGATAATCAGGTTCTGCATCAGCCTGATGATCCGGATTCAAGCGTACACCAAATTCACTTTGAAGGTGCACTTCTTTATTCACATCCCCATGATAATATAAGGACATATCAATTTCTCTGGCATCCGGTTTCATAGAAGCACGATAAGTATCATAATAGAAAATATCTTCCGTAGGGTGACGACCAGTTGGCAAAGTGACATTCATTGAACCGGAGCGCACACGAAGTGGCGAAGAAACCTGCAAACCAAACACAGTATTATCATCCGGTTGATAGCTGGCCGTCACAGCAAAGCTGTCACTTGTCATACGAGACAGATTCATCAAGCCACCATCAGAAGAAGTATTGGTTATACCATAATAATACATGGCTTCCAAGCGCACCTTGTCCATAGGAGTAAAAGCAACACCCGCCCCCACAAAGTGAGTTTTTGCCTCTTGAATATCAAAGGCTCCGCTGGATACCATCCCCAAAGAAGAACCTGTTTCTTTCATCACACCCGTAGCCACCTTGAAGGCCAGCTTTTCCACAGGTTTGTAAACCACAGAAGTGGTAAAGGCCTGCATCCTGTTTTCCGGTTCATCAAAGCGTTCATCTTCTTCAAAGAAGCCGTTGCGCCCCATCGTCCAACCTGTTTCCACCGACCATTTTTGATTCATCTCATAGCCAGCTTCCAGCCCATAGGCATCTTTCATCTGAATAAAGGGATTAGTCAAACGGCGTTTCCAATAGGCCTCTGTGCCTTGTTTTGTATCTTGTGCATAGAAAAGCCCATAGCGCATTTTATTGCGTTTCAAGTTCATTTGAATCAAGCCCATAGGGATATCAGCCTCACGCACCCGATTCGTTTCTTGACGATAAAGCATAGAAAACGATTCGCTGGGTTGCACCAAAACAGCATCTCGCCCCCGCATAAACAGTTTGAAATCTTCAAACGACTTGGCCTGACGCCGTGTCTGGATATTAAATAATTCAGAAGTTTTCAGTTGGAACGGCCGATCATAAGCATCAAAAGCCGTAAAAGTGGCAGGTAAAGCCGAAGCCACGGCAGGCGTTAAAGAAGCCACAGCGGTCAATTTTGTGGCCGCAGCCGTCACAACAATATCGCCCGGACCAAGGGGGGAATCACCACTTCTATGCACCCATAAACCATTTTTTCCACCCACAGGTCTTGTGGCCGCCTCTAAGTTCACAATACCTCGGCCAAAAATAGAGTTATAAGAATGCATGCCTTGCTGCTCTTCCCTATAAGTAGGGCCATAGTTAGCTATTTGGGTTGGGGTTGGCGTGATATAAGTGGCCGTCTTAAACAAAATATCCACAACTTCCTCACTTGTTAAATGCGGATAAGCCCCCATCAACAAAGCCACCGACCCAGCCACAGAAGCAGCAGCCATAGATGTTCCATAATCCGTGGTATAACCATAGCCAGTCAGACCAATTTCGTTAGATGTAGACAAAATACCATTTGCAACCCCTCCTACCCCCCCTGGGGCCACCAAACAATAACTGGCGGCAATACCACACGGTTGTGAATAAGCCGACATTTCCCAAGTATAATTCCCATACATGTCTCGCTTACCATCAACGGAACCAACCGTAATATAAGAATTATACAAAGGATTAGTTTCCCCCACAGACGGCAAGGTCTTAAAACCACCGGCATCATTTTCGTCCCAGGCTGTATCTTGCATCAACAAAGGAACAGCTGATTCCAAAGAAGGTTGCTTCACATCATATGTTGCATTCTGAGAATTACCATTTGGCACAACAACAACTTTATTTGCATAAGTATCTATCTTTGTATAAGCCGCCCAACGACTGGCCCCAAAAACATCAACGCCTTCTTTTGCTTTCCATGTCTCATCGTCTTTGGAGAACGCCCCCAAAGCATCATTTCTGCGATCACCCGACAAAATTGTTGTATCGGTTGCGTGATCCAACAAAATAACATCGGAGTTGCTAAGTAAAGTACCCATCGCTTCAGGGGTAATGCCCATAACAATATCTTTATTCACAGGCAAAACAGCCGCATTATACGCAACGCCATACATTTGTGTCATCGGATCATCCAATTTCATTGCCGCCACAATACCCGCCAGAAAAGTACCCGCACTTGCATTTTTTTCATAATGTGGTGTTGGATCATTTAGATTATATTCATACCCGTCAAGATACTGCACGTCATTAAAAATCTTTGCCTGTAGTTGTTCCCACGCAAGATATTTAGAACTTGTCTCTACAGTCGGCTCCTCTGTAGTCGTCCCCGTCAACACCCCCAAATCATTTATCATTAAAAAATTCCTGTTGCCATTTCCATCAAAAAAAACGGCAAAATTCGTACCAGATAAGGGATGACCTGGATTCTGAACAGAAGCAGGACCATAACAATTTGTCTTATTTGAATCTTCACCGCATGGCCCATAATCATAATTAAAACCAATTGGTGTGCCTTTAATACCGGTGGCTAAATTATTCTTCACAGACCCAACTGTGGCCACATTCATGCCAGATTTTTGAGTACCTGTTTCCCCTGTGGGGGTATATTCTTGATTCGCCCACTTTGTTGCCTCGGGTGATAAAGAATCATAAAACGCTTTATTCACAGTATCCCAATCCCACACTTGAACGGTTGCATTCCCCTTATCACCCGTTGTGATGGAAGTATCTTGTAAACTCCCCCCCGAACCAATAGCCATACCGGAAGACAAAATCCCCACCGTCACCTTTTTGTCCGAAAGTTTGGGTTCCTTACCATATGGCACATCTCCATCCTGCAAACGCCCATAAGGCGAAGTCCGCTTCACAAAATACCCCGAATACCCACGAGCATGGGCAGCCGCCGCATTAATCAACGGCAAAAAATGCCCATCCTGATATTTAGCAGTGGATTCAATCTGCTCCACAGCTTCTTGTAAAGCATCTCCTTCAATATCCACAGGAGGTGGGGCAACCGTCCAACATTCAGCCGTTGTTTCATCCCGATAATAAGGAACAGTATTCTGTTCACTTTTGGAAACACACACATTCCCTTTCCAACAAGTGGAACAAGTAGCACAATTTTCACCATTCCACCGTTGATCAGGCGGGCAAGAAGGCGTGCCGTTTCCGCCACCGCTGCCCAACACACCAATCAAAGCACCGGTCATACCAATACCCAAAGCCGTATAGCCAATGGTTGCCCAATCAATCTTCAACGGACGACATTGTAATTTTTCACGCACTTCCATGGGAATGCGCCGCATACAGGATTGTGACTGTATAGAACCAGCTCGCAACAAGGTTTGAATGGCATCACAATCATAATTGTACACCGCCTCACACAAGGCAGAATCACCTGTTTTTGGATCCACCACATCAATGTTTAAGCCTTCTTTTTTCCATGCCACCAATTGGTCTAAATCTTCCGCATGGGCGGCCGCATAAATCCGACTTGCCGTCACATAAGGAATGCGTTTCAAACACTTTGGATTCGGCTTTGCCCCCGCTTTCAAAAGGGTGGATGTAGCCAAACGATTTTGTGACCAAACTGCCTGACAGTACGGTGTATTACCGTTTTCATCTTCCATTTCCAAAGAATAACCCATTTTTTCCAAGCGTTGAATTGCATTCAAATCCCCTTGGCTTGCCGCCATATACATTCTGTTGCGAACAGATGGTTCAAAGCCCTGCGCCAAAACACAAGGCGAAACACACACCAGTGCAGCAAAAACAAAAAACGGTATTTTTCTTACAAAATTCAAATAATTACCCCTTTTCAACTGTAAAACTGGGAATAGACTAGCATATCTTTTCAAGAAATACAACCCCAAAAAAGCCAAAAACAAAGTTTTTTTATAACCCTAAACGCAAACCAACCAAAGCACGCCAATCAGGCGCAGCCCCTGCCACATGATCCGGATTCAAACGCACCCCCAATTCGCTTTTGAAAAACACATTCTCCTGCACCGCATCGGTATAATAAAAACCAAGGTCATATTCCCGAGCATTGGGTTTCAAATCCGCCTGCACAACATCATGATATACCGCATCGGAAGCCACATCTCTGGCCACAGGCAAAGAAACCGTTGCCCTGCCTTGTGTAATCCGCAAAGGCGAAACAAATTGGAATCCCAGTTCACGATTTTGGTCCATCTGCCACAAAGCCGTCACAGCAAAGCTGTCACTTTTCAAATCAGCCATCTGCACCAACGAATTTTGTTTGGAAACCTGCGTCCTGCCGGTATAATACATTCCCTCCACAACAAACGAATCTGTCACACGAAAAGTCACACCACCGCCCACAAACGAGGTTTTACCGTTGCCAAACTTAAAAGCACCACGGCCCCACATTCCAAGCACAGAGCCTTGTTCATTGGCCACACCAGCTGTCAGCTTGACACCAAGTTTATCCCATCCGTTATATTGAAGAGTGCTTTGAAAGAGCGACGATTTATTGTGTTCCATATCGTTCAAATCATCCACATCAACAAAACCGTTTTGTCCAACTTGTCCCAACACAGTGGCTTGCCAGTTTTTGGATATATCATAACTAACCGCACCACCCCACACTTCCTTCATCTGGGCATAAGGAGCCAACATCAAACGTTCAAAGTAAGTACCGCCACTTGTTGTTGTGTCTTCCGAATAAAAAGTTTTGAATTGCCATTTATCAAACGGCCGAACAGAAAACAAAACAGAACCTTTTTTCACATCCGAAGCCCGATTGGAAAGGCGTTCGGAAAAGCGCATACGAACCGTATCCGTCTGTGCCACCACCACATCTTTACCGTTCATAAACGACTTAAAACGACCATCCAACTTATTCTCCCGCTTGGCAACCCGCACAAAATCGGCCGTCTTGCGTTCAAAAGCACGATTATATTTATCAAACACAACCATTTTGTTGGGCAACGCATTGGCCAAGCCTGACAAAGCAGCAGGCACAGAAGCCGAAGAAGCAGCCGCCAACACAACCTCACTGTTGACATCATCTCCCAAAACGATTTTAGGCAAACCTACAGGATTGGTGGCTGCTTTCAAATTTACCAAACCATGTCCATAGATTTCATCCACACCTTCATCGCCTAAATCCGTTGCCGTTTCAAATAAAATCTGAACCACCTCTTGATTCGTTAAATGCGGAAAAGCCCCTTTAAGCACAGCCAACGCCCCCGATACAATTGGTGTCGCCATAGAAGTGCCTTGCATCCCCATATAAGTGGAATTTTTTGTACCATCATCGTTGGTGGAAAAGTTGGTGGAAAAAATGAATTGATCCCCATCCCCCCCTGGGGCAGCAAGACAATAATTTTGTGTCACACCACATTTAGCCGAATAAGAAGCCAATTCATTATTGGAATTCAACGCAATCACATTCACCAATAAATTGGTTAAATCACGCCCCTTACTCCCATCATACTCATCCGACAAAGGCGCATAAGACAGAACAGACGGCTGATAAGGCTTGTCTCCATCCCAAGTATAATTCCCAGCAGCCACAACCATAATTTTATTGTTATCTGCCACCGCATCATAAAAGGCGTTTATTTTAGTCTCGCTTGCATACTCCTTAAAAAACGCCGCAGCATCATTCTCTGTTTGAATGTCAGAATTATCTTTAAGAGAAGCAATACTAAAATTCAAAATATCAGCCAAAGGCACAACAGAAGCAATTGTCGGCCATACAGGAAGATCTAAATCAATCCTCACCGGTAAAAGAGCTGCATTATAAGCCACCCCCATCATTCCCACATTATTTTTTGTGGCCCCAATCAAACCGGCCACATGTGTTCCGTGGTTATTATAGTTGGTCCGTTCTTTCACAAAAGCATTCGTTCCATACCAAAATTTCCCCTGACCATCATTCTCTAATGGATATGCTTGGCCATCTCTCGGATTATATAAATAAGTCTGTCCGTCTTTTTCAAAAGACCTGAAAACCACTCCTTCCGCATTTACAAACTCTTTATAAACTAAAGGTGTGGTATCTGTTGAGTTATAGGTGTAATTTGTGTACTTTGAAGCCCAAGCATACCACGCATTTTCTGAAATTTTCCGTGTGTACGGAGTGCTGTCATTAACTTGAAAAGTTGCCACACTCTCCGCTGGATTATATGACCAACAATTTGTGCTTTCACCCGATGAACAAACACCATAGACAAAATTTGCCCCCGAAAGCATATTATTTTTTAAGTCTTCATGTTCAGCCCAAACACCATCATCAAAAACTGCCACACGCACCTTATTTTCGGAAATAGCCTCTTCACCAATACCATCCAAAGTTCCGTCATCAAAACGCTTAACTTTATACCCTGTGTACCCTCTGGCATACGCATCAGCAGCATGAATGGCCCCCAAAAAATTATAACTCATTGGATTGTCATAAATCGGTGAAGCCTTTGCTTGATATTCCTCAGTTTCAAAATCTTTTGGATCCAATTTCAAAGGGGCTTGCCAAGATTCAATTTTATCTCCCGAACCACCAGAGCCACCACTGCCCCAAGCCGCTATCACACCAGCCGCCAAACCACCCACAACAAGCTCGCCAAAGCCAAGCATGGGAAAGGCAAACGCTTTGTCGGAACCACCCAACACATACACAGATTGTGCTGTGTCAAAACGGCCTTTATAAAAGGTATTTGCTTTTGGTTGATTGGCATAAAAAGAAGCCACTTGATTTTGGGGCAATTGACGCACACAGGCCACATATGGGCTGGCTCCTTGTGTCAACAGCATTTCATAACCTTCATAATCCCGTGTTAAAATCGTTTGACATAAAGGGGTCATCCCATGTGCATCAGGTTGATTCAAATCAAAACCAGTTTGTCTTATTTTTTTCAACCCCTCTAAATCACGATTTTGCACAACCTCCAGCACCTGTTGATAGTGCATAAAAGAGGTAGCCATTACCGAAGAGCTGGCCATTAAAAAAGAAAAAAATAAAACTTTGGCGTTCATAACTTTTCCCCCCTTAAATCAAAACAAGCGGATACTGTTCCTCTATTAAATAGGTCTTACCATCTCCAAATGCTTTAGCATGGCTGGAAAATAAACAAAAAGAATCCACCAAAAACGAATCTGAATGGAATAAATTATTTTTGGAAATATAAGCCATCACATCCGGCAAAGTTGTTCCTTGTAATTTGGCCAAAGTCACATGTGGACAAAACTTAAATCGGTCTTTTGTATCAAGGTCCAATTTGCGCAAAACCGCCTCAACTTTTTCCTGCAACTCTCTTAAAGCCTTATCCTCGGCTACACCGGCCCACAAATGATGTGGCACATCCCCCACCTCAAAAAAGCCAATTTCTTTTAAGGATAAATGAAACGCAGGGAAACGAATAAAACGTAACTCCCGCACCAATTCTTCCGCCACAGGTTCTTCCACATTTCCAACAAAAGCAAGGGTTAAATGCAACTTATCAGCACTTTTCCAATAAGCCCCCGACAATTCCTTATCCAACCCAATCAATTGTTCCTTGATATGTTCAGGAATGTCCAAACCAATAAACAAACGTATCACTGCAAAAATCTCCTTTTCAAATTGTGATTTTTAGTGTATAATATATTTCCACAAAAGGAAACAAAAAAATGACAAAAATGAAAGTTTATGAAATTCCAGAACCTGTTTTGCGCCAACAAGCCCAAGAAGTGCCTGCTGTCACACAAGAAATTCAACAGATTTTATCGGATATGTTGGAAACCATGTACGCCACCAACGGCGTTGGTTTGGCTGGCAATCAGGTGGGTCTTTTGAAGCGTTTGGTGGTTATTGATTGTGCCAACAAAGACGAAGTCCCAGAACCAATTAAAATGGTCAATCCAAAAATTATTGCCCACTCCGAAGAAAAAGTATTGCACAACGAAGGCTGTTTATCTATTCCAAAAGAATATGCCGATGTGGAACGATGGGCCGAAGTGACAGTACAATACCTTGATGAAAATGGCCAATTGACAACAAAGCATGGCACAGACTTATTGGCCATCGCCTTTCAGCATGAATTGGACCATCTGGATGGTGTTTTATTCATTGATCACATTTCAAAATTAAAACGGGATAAAATGATTAAACATTTGGAAAAGCGGCGTAAGCGAGAAAGTGAGGACGAATGAAAATCATCTTTATGGGAACACCTGATTTTGGCGTCCCCACATTAAAAGCATTGGCCGAAGCTGGCCACGAAATCGTTGCTGTTTATACCCAAGCGCCCAAACCCGCAGGGCATGGCATGCACGAACAATTGTCAGCTGTTCATAAAGCCGCCATAGAAATGGGCATTCCAGTCTTTACCCCAAAAAACTTCAAAAAAGAAGAAGATGTCCAACAATTTCAAAACTTTCATGCAGATTTGGCCATCGTGGCCGCCTATGGCATCTTGTTGCCACAAATCATTTTGGACGCCCCCAAAATGGGATGTTGGAACATTCATGGATCTAATTTGCCCAGATGGCGTGGTGCTGCACCCATTCAACGATCCATCCAAGCGGGCGATACAGCCACTTGTTTAACTTTGCAACAAATGAATGCTGGTCTGGATACAGGGGATATAATATCCAAAAGCCAAAAAGTTGACATTACCAATACTTTAACAGCCGGACAATTGCATGATATATTCAGCCTGACCCAAGCGCCTCAGTTGGTTCTGGATGCTATTGCCCAACAGCCCACACCCGTTCCCCAACCGGAAGAAGGCGCAACCTATGCGCATAAAATCACAAAAGAAGAAACTTTAATTGACTTTAATATGCCCATACAACAAGCGTTACGTTTTATCCATGCGTTCAGTCCATTTCCGGGAGCCTATTGTATAATAAACAATCCGTTTCATCCCGAAGAACAAATACGCTTAAAAGTATTTGAATGCGAACTGGTTTCCACAAAAACAAACGCCCCTGTCGGCACAATTTTGGATAAAGACTTTACCGTTGCATTCAAAGATGGTGCATTGCGCTTCAAAACCGTTCAACAAGCAGGACGCAAACGCCAACACGCCAACGATTTTTTGAACGGCATGCCAAAAGTGCTGAACCAAAAATTACAGGGAAAAGAATAAAAAAAATGCGTTATAAATTAGTGATAGAGTATGATGGACACCCCTTTGTCGGTTGGCAAGAACAAGCCGAACAAACCTCTGTTCAAGGTGTCTTACAAAAAGCCCTTGAAACGGCCTTGCGTCATCCTGTCACCGTATGGGGATCAGGCCGCACAGACACAGGCGTTCACGCCATCGCACAAGTCGCCCACATTGAAACAAATGCGGCACTCAACACCTATCGTTTGTTTGAATCATTAAACGCATTGGTCCGCCCCTACCCCATAAGCATAAAATCAATTGAAAAAGCATCTGATGATTTTCATGCCAGATTTTCGGCCAAAAAGCGTCACTATGTCTACAAAATCCAAAACACACCCTATCCGCCCTCCCTCAACAAAGGAAAAGTGTGGTGGATACGGCAAAAATTGGATACAGACAAAATGCAACAAGCCGCCAATTTACTACTTGGCAAGCACGATTTTTCAACTTTCCGAGCAAGCGAATGTCAAGCCAAAAGCCCCATCAAAACATTGGATGAATGTACAATCATCCCCAACGGCGAATTCATTGAATGTCACCTCAGTGCAAAATCCTTTTTACACCATCAAGTAAGAAACATTGTTGGCTCATTGGTTTTGGTGGGACAAGGTAAATGGTCTGTGGATAAGTTCAAACACGCTTTTGAAGCCTGTGACAGAACCAAGGGTGGCCCCACAGCACCGGCCGAAGGGCTTTATTTTGAATCAGTAGAATATTAAACACCTTCTAATTGCTGCAATAAATCTTGCATATCTTGTGGCATCGGTACTTCAAAAACCATAGACTTCCCTGTTGTCGGATGAACAAAACCCAACAACCCTGCATGCAAAGCCTGACGGGGAAAATCACGCAAGAACTGGGGCGCATTTTTCATACCATGCCCATAGGTATAATCGCCCACAAGAGGATGACCAATAGAGCTCATATGCACACGAATCTGATGTGTTCGTCCTGTTTCCAACACACATTGCACATGGCTGACCAGCCCCCCCATAAACACATTCAAGCGTTCATAATGCGTCACAGCCGGCTTACCACCTGTTTTGACAACAGCCATCTTTTGGCGATTGGTTGAAGAACGACCAATATTCCCCTCAATCCGCCCTTTTTCCATAGGCACACACCCCCAAACAAAAGCCTGATAAACCCGTTCAATGGAATGAAGCTCAAATTGTTTGGCCAACGCTTGATGAGCCAAATCGTTTTTGGCAACCACCAACAAACCACTTGTATCTTTGTCAATCCGATGCACAATACCAGGGCGTTCCACTCCACCAATGCCGGAAAGCGAACCTTTACAATGAAATAACAAACCGTTCACAAGGGTATTATCCCAATTACCAGCCCCTGGATGAACCACCATTCCTGCCGGCTTGTTCACAACAACCACATCCGCATCTTCATACACAATATCCAAAGCCATTTCCTCAGGTAAAGCCTCAGGCAACCGAGGGGCAGGCAAAGCCACCTCAAATACCTGACCTTGTTCCACCTTCATATCCGGCCGATTGGCAAAAATATCTTGATTTTTTAACAACACTTGATTTTCTTCAATCAAACGAATGAAGGTATTGCGAGACACTTTTGGAAAACAGCTGGCCAAAAACTTATCCAAACGCATTTTTCCCTGTTCTGCCGATACAGGGGGCGACACAAAAAGGTCTGTTTTCACTTCTTCAAAATCAATGTCATCCAAACTCATACAACAAAGTATATCAAAAAACAAACATTTTCGCAAACTTTTTATTGACACAACCCTTATTACAAAGTAATATCAGAATGAAAACCAGTGATGTTTAACAAAAAAAGGGAGTCACTTGACCAACCAAAGCAAAGCGTTAAAAGGCCTAACAATCCTATGTCTGACAGTGTGTTTCATGCTGACGGCAGGTTTGTTTTTTGCTTCTTATGAAACAAAACATCCCAAATGGATACCCCACATTCCAAGTGAAAACCAAATCTATCTCAACATCCAAAATCAATATGCAAAAAAAATAGAACACACCATTTTCAAATTACTGGAACCATTGGTCGGTCCAAACAAAGTGCGCATTGCTGTTCAATTGGATATCAATTTGAAAAATGCAAAGCACAACACCAAAACATTATCACCACAATCAAGTGAAACCCTATCCAGCCAACAAACATTTGAAAAAGAAATCCATAACCTCATCAACCAAATGCACATCAGTGTGGTCATAGACGGCAACACCCGCAAAGGGGATAAGGGCATCTATCAAGCACGTCCACCAAAAGAAATGGAGGCATATAAACGTTTAATCAAAAGTGCCGTTGGATTCAACCCACAACGAGGCGACACATTGGAAGTGCAAAATATGCCGTTTGAGTTCAAGCCCAAAGCACATCCGCCACACAACCATTCAAAGCACCTTGGCACAGCAATAGTTTTAATTGGTCTGATCTGCATTCTGTGGGTTTTAAGCAAAAGCTCTGCAACACCCCCCCAAACAACGCTGACACAACAAACATTAAACGAAATCAATCAAAATCCGGCTAAAGCCATCACTGTTTTGAAAAATTGGTTCTATATGCCTCCTCAACCTAAAAATCACAATTGGACACCTATCCAAAAAATCGGCATTATCCTGTTGGCATTGGAAGAAGAAAGCGTGCGTCAGATTTTAGTTGCTCTGGATGATAATGAAGTCAGAACAGTGGCCAAAACAATGACAACACTGGGTGTAATTCCACCAAAAGAATCTGCCCAAGTTTTAACCGAATTACACCATGCCATGTTTAACGGTTCGGCCGTTGTGGGTAATCCCACTCGTGTTCAACAGATTTTATCCGAAAGCACACGAAACGAAACCATAAAATTAAAAGAAAGCATCCAACCGACACACAGCCATCTGTGGCAAGAATTGGAAAAAATGAATAATGATTTTGTGGCCGAAAAACTTCAAAATCTCGCCCCAGAAAAAGTGGCCTATATCTTATATCATATCAACAGTCAAAAGGCCTCACAGCTGGTTCAAACAATGCCTGCTAAAAAAACAAGCCAGATTTTAATCCATTTAAGTCATATTGGTTCCATCACACAAGAAACAAATAAAAAAATGGAACAAGAAGCCGTGCAATGGCTGCAAAACACATTGAACACTTCACATCATATAAGCGGACAAGAAAAAACAACTCAAATTTTGGCTAACCTGACAAACCGCACTGTAAGCAACGCAGTCATACAAGATTTAACACGCCAAGAACCGGATTTGGGCAAAAATCTGGCATTAAATTTGTTAAAATATCAAGACATCGGCCATTGGTCGGATGAAAACATTCAAATCTTGTTGCGTCACACGCCAAAAGCACAAGCCTTAACCGCTTTTGTAAACGCACCTATTTTAACCAAACAGGCCATCCAACGCAACATCCCCGAAAGCCTATGGCAAGAATTAAAAAAAGAAATCCAAAAAATGGAAAAACAACTCACACCGGAAGAAAGTTTCTCGGCCCAAAACGCCATGTTGGAAACAGCCAAAAAACTCATCCGTCAAGAAAAAATAAAATTGTAAAGGAGAAACGATGCCTTTTCTCCGCCCCATCCACATCACCACAAAAGAACCAAGCATCTATATTTTACGAAGCATATCCAACCAAACAGCCTTAAATGCTTTAACCATCAAATTGGCCGAAAAGTTCAAAGAAAGCAACAAGAAAGTGTTGATTTTTGATGCCATGTTGGGGTTAAAGAATATGCCGTATTTCAACGAAAACCAACACAAAATCCCCGCTGTCTTTCAAGGTGATATTCCCTTAAACGAGTTGATACAAACACACAATAAAATTGATATCATCACTGGCATATCTTCCACAAATTGGACAAGTTTATGCCAAACAATGCAATACAAATTAAAACAAGACTTAAAAATTTTAAGTTCTAATTATGATGTTGTTCTTATCAATCACTCTGGTTGCATCCGAAGCAAAATCCTGTGTGATTTGGGGCAAAACCTGTGGATAAGTTCAAACGAGAATAAAACATTGATCAAAACTTTAACAAAAGCCGCCCAAAAGCCCCCCATTCAATTGATGATAAGTGACAAAGTCACCCCACAAGAAACCATTCAATTAAACCTATTGTTAAAAACAATCTGCCCAACAGCAGAAAGAATAGATTTTTTGAAATAAAATCCGCATAAAATCTTGACTTTTTCACAAAAAAATCTTATGTTTATCATAGTATGATTTTCAAAGAAAAAGGAACAACAAAATGCGATTAAAAAACATATTTGGTTCAGCCAATGAACGCTACTTAAAAAAGTTTTCAAAACAAATTAAACAAATCAATGCATTGGAAGAACAATATAAAACTCTAACGGACGATGAATTAAAAGCCAAAACAACCGAATTCAAAGCCCGATTGAAAAAAAACGAAACCTTGTGGAACATTTTGCCAGAAGCCTTTGCCACAGTACGAGAAGCCGCTTGGCGCACATTGGGATTGCGCCCCTTTGATGTACAATTATTGGGGGGTATGGTTTTATTTGACAACAAAATTGCCGAAATGAAAACAGGTGAAGGTAAAACATTAGTCGCCACATTGCCGGTTTATTTGAATGCGTTAACCGGAAAAGGTGTTCATGTCGTCACTGTCAATGATTATCTTGCCTCTCGTGACAGTGAATGGATGGGAAAAATCTATCGCTTTTTGGGGCTTACCGTTGGCTGTATCGTTGGCGGTATGGATCACGAACAACGCAAAGCCGCCTATGCCTGCGATATAACCTATGCCACAAACAATGAATTAGGATTTGACTATTTGCGTGACAATATGTGTGGCAATAAAGACCAAATGGTACAACGCCCGTTTAACTTTGCCATCGTGGATGAAGTGGACTCTATTTTAATTGACGAAGCCCGCACCCCGTTGATTATTTCCGGTCCGGCCGAAGATTCATCGGAACGCTATATCGCTGTGGATAAAATGATGCTCAACATCCGTCCGGAACACTACGAAAAAGACGAAAAACATAAAAATGTCACTTTAACCGATGAAGGGATGGAATTTGTAGAAGAGGCACTGCACAATGCCGAATTGATGACAGGTGGCTTGTACGATACAGAAAACATTGCTTTTGTTCACCATGTGGAACAGGCTTTACGGGCCCATACGCTTTTTCAAAAAGATGTAGACTATATTGTCAAAGACAACAAGGTCATGATTATTGACGAATTCACAGGCCGCATTATGGACGGCCGACGCTATTCCAACGGTCTGCATCAAGCACTGGAAGCCAAAGAAGGGGTTGAAATCCAGCCCGAAAACCAAACCTTGGCCTCCATCACATACCAAAACTATTTCCGTATGTATCCATCATTAGCCGGTATGACAGGTACCGCTATGACCGAAGCTGCCGAATTTGAAAGCATCTATAAATTACAGGTTATTGATATTCCAACAAACAAACCTGTGGCACGCAAAGACGAACAAGATGCCATCTATCATACAGCCGAAGAAAAATATCAAGCCATTATTGAAGAAATAAAAAAAGTCCATGAACGGGGACAACCGATTCTGGTGGGAACAACAAGCATTGAAAAATCGGAAATACTAGCTCGTCTATTGAAAGAAAAAACAAACATTCCGTTTAATGTATTAAACGCCCGTCACCACGAACAAGAGGCACATATCATTGCCCAAGCAGGTGTCCCAGGTGCCGTCACCATTGCTACAAATATGGCCGGCCGAGGCACAGACATTAAATTGGGTGGCAACTTTGAAATGAAGTTTGCCGAAGAAAAAGCCCTTCACCCAGAAATGCCTGATGAAGAATTGACCAAAAAAATCCAAGAAGAAATCGCCAAAGGCAAAGAAAAAGCCTTATCCGCAGGCGGATTGTATGTATTGGGTTCTGAACGCCATGAAAGCCGCCGTATTGATAACCAATTGCGTGGTCGTTCTGGCCGTCAAGGGGATCCAGGGCAATCTAAGTTCTATGTAAGCCTTCAAGATGATTTAATGCGCATTTTTGGTTCTGAACGAATCGGACGCATCTTAAAAACAATGGGCTTAAAAGAAGGGGAAGCCATTGAACACCCTTGGATAAGCAAAGCCATAGCCAAAGCCCAGCAAAAAGTTGAAGAATATCATTTTGATGTTCGTAAAAACCTGTTAAAATTTGACGATGTCACAAATGATCAACGCAAAATTATTTACGAACAACGCAAAGAATTGATGGAAATGGACAATGTTTTACCGGTAATGCAAGATATGCAACAAGATGCCATTTCCGCTTTAATTTTTTCAATCGCTCCGGAACGATCGGCCCCAGAAGATTGGAATGAAGAAGAATTGCGTCAAGAAACAATTAAACTATTGGGGATAGATGCCCCCTTTGCCGCATGGAAAAATGAACCTGGCATTGAACCAGAAGTAATGATTGAACGGCTGATAAAAATGGCCAATTCGGCTTGGGAAGAAAAAACAAAAATCTTGCCCCCAGACTTCAAAAAAGAGTTTGAACGCACACTTTTAATTCAAACCATTGACACCTTGTGGAAAGAGCATTTACAAAGTTTGGACTTTATGAAAACATCCATCGGATTGCGTGCCTATGGTCAACAAAACCCTATCAACGCCTTCAAACAAGAGGCCTTTCAACTTTTCCAAAGCATGATAGGACGAGCTCGGGAAAAAATAACCGAAACAATGGGGCGTTTGGAATTACAGCTGTCTGCACCTGCCCCAACACAAACCCAACAAAACACCCCCGAATTAGCGGCAGAAGAAAATCCTTTACCCCCCATTGACAAAGAAAAACCCAACTTTGACAACACCTCACGCAACGCACCATGTCCTTGCGGTTCTGGCAAAAAATACAAGCATTGTTGTGGGCAATTAAAGGTATAAATTATCGCTAATAAAACGCCAATTGATGGCTTGTGTCACAATTTCAGTGACATAAGCCTTGCGGCGATTTTGATAATCAAGATAATAAGCGTGTTCCCACACATCTAAACACCATAAAGGGCGTATCCCTTTGACACCACAAGGTGTTTCAGCATTAGATGTTGTTTGAATTTTCAATTTTCCATCATCCGAAACAAGCCACATCCAGCCCGCCCCAAAAACACCAACAGCCGCATCAATCATAGTCTGTTTCAAAACTTCCAACGAACCAAAATCTCTTTCAATCAAAAACAACAAATCGGAAGAAATCAATTTATCCGCCATATCTAAACTTAACCCGGCAAAGAAGAACTCATGATTCCAAACCTGAGCCGCCTGATTAAATAAATCTCGTTTTTCTTTATCCCAAGCCAACCGCACAACCTCGTCCAAACTTTTGTTGTGCCATGCCTTGGGCAACAATTCATTGGCCCGAGTCACATAAGCCGTGTAATGTTTTTCGTGATGAAAAAATAAAGTATCCGGCCAAATCACAGGCTTCAAAGCACTAAAATCATACGGCAACAATTGAATCTCTATCATAAAATATCCCCCTTGATATATTTTTTACATAGAAACATGCATTTACAAAATCAAGGGCTTGATTTTCTGTAAAAAGTTTGTTATAATGGACTTCACAGCGGCCATGGTGGAATTGGTAGACACGCAAGCTTGAGGTGCTTGTGGAGAGATCCGTGGAAGTTCGAGTCTTCTTGGCCGCACCACTTAAAAAAAAATGATGGACATCCTTTTTCATTTTCTGATATAATGCAAAATAAGGAGAGGAATATGTCTATTTTTGAATTATCCAACACATTAAAAACAAAATCAATTAAACCGGCTGGACGGGCTGAAACCCCAAAGAAACATGTCTCTATCGTCCCTCAACCACAAACACCGGCTGATTTGGAAAAAATGGCAATGGAAGCTATGGCCGACCTGTCAGCAAAGTTTCCTGCATGGGCCAGCGGAGATGTTCAAAAAATCAAGCAATTATTGATTCAAGCCAATGAATTATATGACCAACAACGCACAGACCTCATTCGCCAAAAAGTTTATCCAAAAGCCCATGACTTAAAAGGGCAAGGCACAACATTTGGCTATCCGCTGATTACCGACATCGGTTCACACATGTGTCAATTGATTACAACAAAATCAAACTATACCCCAAAAGATGTGCGCACCCTTCAACAAGATGCCTTGATGATGGAAACAATCTTGTGGAAAAAACTTAAAGGTGACGGTGGCTTAAAAGGAGCCGAGATATTGGAGAAATTAAAATAAATGGAAAAAAATCATATTTTAATTGTGGATGATGATACCCGCCTGCGCCAATTGTTGAAAACCTATTTACAGCGCAATAATTTTATAACCTCAGAATGCGCCAACGCCAATGAAACAGAAGATTTTTTGGCACTAATACACCCCGATGCCATTGTCATGGATATGATGATGCCCGAAAAAAATGGGGATATTCTGATTAAAGAATTGCGCCAAAAAAGAATAAACATCCCAATTTTAATGCTAACAGCCAAAGGCGATCCATCCAGCCGCATCAACGGGTTGGAAGCGGGTGCTGACGACTATCTGTCCAAACCGTTTGAGCCAAAAGAGTTGCTGTTGCGACTCAATAATCTATTAAAAAGAACTAATCCAGCACACACAAAACAAATGGTGTTTGGGCCATTTTGCTATAACACCCAATTGGGGATTTTAACAAAAGAAAACACCCCCATTTCCTTGACAAGTGTAGAGCAAAAGCTGTTGGAGATTTTATTGAATCGCATCAATCAAACCATTTCTCGGGAAGAACTGTCTACCTTGTTAGAGCTAGATAACGAACGCAGTGCTGATGTACAAATCACCCGTCTGCGCAAAAAATTGGAACAAGGCGAAACCACACAAATAATACAAACAATACGAGGAAAGGGGTATAGGTTGATAAGCGCATGATGAAAAATTGGATGAAAAACCTAAAAAAAACAATCATTCCTAACGGCATTATCGGACGATTTTGTTTAATTTTCTTGCTGCCCCTAACAATTGCCCAATTTTCGTTGGGTCAGTTTTTCTATCACCGCCATTGGGAAACCATCAGCCGTCGTTTGGCACAAGATATTTATGGCGAAATAGAATTAGTTGCCACCTATATCAATAACACCCCTCTTTCTGAAAATCAAACACACAGCTTTTTGAAAACAGTGGAAAGCAGTTTGTTTTTAGATTTTAATTGGCAACCCAATGCAACCTTAAAAATGAAAGAGAAAAAACGACTGTTTGATATGAATCACGATTTAACAGCCGAATTAAAAAACCTGCCATTTCCCCACCTGATAACCACCACAACAAATAACCAACAACGCATTCATATCCAATTAAAAGAAGGGGTATTAGAGGTTATGGTTGCTCGCAAGCGTTTTTTCAGCTCAACCGTCTGGGTCTTTTTTCTGTGGTTAGGCCTATCGTCAATTTTGTGGTTTGGAGTTGCTTTAATTTTTATGAAAAACCAATTACGAGCCATCATTCGTTTGGCCAACGCAGCCGAATTATTTGGAATCGGCAAAACTGTGGATAACTTCAAGCCCGAAGGAGCCACCGAAGTGCGTCATGCCGGCACAGCTTTTTTGTTGATGAAAAACCGCATTCAACGTTATCTAAGCGAACGCACAGCCATGTTGGCCGGTGTTTCACATGATTTGCGCACACCACTCACTCGCCTAAAATTGCAACTGTCTCTGTTGCCACAAGACGAAACAACAAAAGAAATGGAACAAGATGTCAATGACATGGAAAACATGTTAAACGGGTATCTGACATTTGTCCGAGGCGATGGGCGGGAAGAATCCAAAGAAATTGCGCTTACGCCATTTATCGCAAATCTTGTGGATAAGTTCAAAAAAACGAACCATTCTATTGAATTGCACATTTCCAAAGACTTAAACATTATCGGCCGTCCCACAGATATTTCACGAGCCATAGGCAACCTTTTATCCAATGCCGGCCGCTATGCCACAAAAACATGGGTCAAAGTTCAAAAGCACCAAGATGTTGTCCATATTTTAATTGATGACAACGGCAAAGGCATTCCCAAAGACAAACATAAAGAGGTGTTCAAACCATTTTATCGCATTGAACAATCCCGCAACACACACACAGGAGGCATAGGTCTAGGTCTGTCCATTGCCCGAGACATCATTCTGTCACATGGTGGAGATATTGCGTTGGATAAAAGCCCACAAAAAGGCTTGCGAGTCATTGTCACCTTCCCCCTTTACAAACCATCAAAAAAAAATTGCATGAAAAAATAAAATAGTATATCATAGAATAAAAAGGAGGAAATCATGCGTTCAATTTTACCTGTTTTAATTATCTTTTATACGGTTGGAGCATTTGCACAAGAAACGGCTCTGAATGCAGTGACAAATACTTTATCCGACACAGCAAACATAATAAACACCACAACCGGCACCTATTATGATGCCCAAAGTTTAACCTATAAACCCGAAACAATCGCACAACATATAGAAGAAGGCGACCTAAAAAAAACGGCACAAGATGTCAAAAAAACCGCAAACACATTGGAAAGTGCGGTTTCCGGCGTCAATGCCCTCACCGGATCGGCTCTTGATGTAGGCGGAACAGCTGATGCCTTAAAAGAAACCAGTAATTCAATATCCAGTGTCAGCAAAACCATTTCCTCGGCAGAGCGGGCCGAAAAAAATGCCGAACGTTTGGAAGAAGCCATCAAAGAAGGGGACTTAGGCAAAACTGCCAACGCCCTGTCTAGTTTAAGAAACACCACAAAATCAGGATTAAACAACTTAAATAAAATTGCCGATACTTCCTTGGGCAACGAAACAATGGAAACCATACAAGATTCGTTAAAAGGAACAAGCACAAAATTAAAGCAAGTAAATAAAGTGCATAAAGATGCAAATAAAATTACCAATTCCGCCGAAAAAATCAAAGATTCCATAGAAGAAGGAAATATCGCTGGTGTTGCCTCAGGACTCAGCAGTTTGGCAAAAAATATCAAAACAGCCTCAAAAGATACAAAAAAAGCCTTAGGTACAGGAAGCAAATCCAAATCTGGCTCGGCTTCTGGCGGCAACAAGTCTGGCTCAGGTTCTGGTGGGGCTGCGGGCGACAACAAGTCCGGCTCGGGTTCTAGTGGGGCTTCAGGCGAAGATAAGGCACAAGAACAAAAAAATACTGCCAACACCAACAAGCCAACAAAAACAAACACAAGAACAATCCAAACAGGGCCATTTAAGGCCAACACACAAAGTGAGGAACTCAATAAACTTTTGAAAGATGTATCCATTGTAGATACAACATCAGCCCCAAAAATCATGGAATTAAAGAAAAAAGGAAAATAAAATGAAACAGACGCTGTTTTTATTTATCTGGATATCAGCTTTTTGGGTGGCCTGCCCCACATGGGCACAAAATGCACTGGAAAATCAAGATAAAAGTTTTCAAAAAGCAACCGAATTGACACAAGAACACAAAAAACAATTACAAACACTGCTTCCTAACTATACCCCCAAAAAAACAACCAGCCCATAAAAAAACTCCGCTTTTTTTTAAGCGGAGTTTTATTTTGCTTGCTATTATTGAAAATCATCAATAGCGTCTGTATAATCAATATCACCTCCATCAGAATCGCTACTGACAGCGTAGTTCACCACTTGGGAAGCCACAGCCAAAATAGCCAAACCAACGGCCAAAATCGCCACCTTTTTCCATTCCAATCTACCAAAGATAGCTGCAACGGCAAAACCAACCAAAGCAAAACCACCTAAAATAAACACAATTTGACGCACGTTTTGGAACACATCCCCCAACTTTTGGGACGCTGTGGAGGCGATATCTTGTGCAAATGCAGCACCTGCCACACACAAAGTGGCAACAATGGCCAATTGGCCCATAATTTTCAAAGTTTTATTCATTTTTTCTCCTTTTGTTTATTAAATACAGATTGAAACAGCATCAATCTTAAAATCATCATACTCTTATTTTTTTAATTTTCAAACCTTTTTTCACTTTTTTAAGTAAAAGATGTGTTTTTTTTCCTTTTATTAATAAAAAATTAAGTTTTAACCTTTTATTATGAAGCAGATAAGTTGGAAGGTAAAAAAATGCATTTTCAAAAAAAAATAACAAAAGTTTTGTTGTTGGTTTTACTTGGCATCCCTCAAATGGTGCATGCTCAAGATAATCAAGACCTTTTGTTGTTTGACAATTCTTCACAAGATTTTCTGCTTCCTTCTTATTTAGATACCAACCAACCAACACCCGAAGTGCCAACGGATATTGATATTTTAACCGAAATTTTTGGCAATCAGGCCACCCAACAAGTTGCTCAACCCAAAACACAAACCACCCAACTGTCACAACAAACCAAGCAACCAAAGGAATTGCTAACACCTTTGGATCCATTACCAACACTAACCGAAAAACCACTTCAACTGAATAAACCCAAAATTTACACTTCGCAATACGCCGTCAAGCTGTTAAACAAGGAAGAAGGCAAAAACAAAATCAACATGACCATACCAACTGACCTGCGCTTGACATTCACACCAAACAGCACACAATTGACGGAATCTGCCCTCAACTGGATATCAGCCTATGCCTTACATATTCAAAAAGACCCTCGGTTAGAGGCTATCATCCGAATCAGCAACAAAAACTGGCCACTTCAACAGGCACGCCTGTCTTTAATTGTTAAAAAAATGATGGAAAAAGGCCTTTCAACACAACAAATTCGGATTTTACAATCCAACCGTGATGAAAATACTTTAATTATCGGCAAACAAACCAATAAAAACCAAACACCTATCATCACCCCACAAGAAACAAAAAAAATAATAAAAAAACAAAAAACTTTATTGTGGTAAGTGTTGTATATTAAAAAAAAATGTGCTACGATAACAAAAAGGAGATTAAAATGACAAAACAGATTCATTATTTATTGGTTGCTATCGCTTTAACCAGCACATTCAATACTGCCTCTGCAGAAGATGTGTATATAGATTGCACAAACCCAAATATCAACCAAGACAAATGCGCGGCATTATATCACCAACAAGTAATCAACACACCAGCCCCCCTTCAACAAAAAAACTTAAAACCTGATGAAGCGGTTATCAATGCCACGCCTGAGATGAATGAACAAACCTTAGAAAACGCCCCTGTTCAGCAAATTATTATGCGTGATACAGCAGCTCCTATCGCCATTTCACAACCCATGAACGAATTGGAAGAAGTGGGGTCAGAATATGCTTTTTACAAAACACAAACTGGTGGTTTGGTTGTAGAACGAGATGTCACACAAGAAGTGGGGGAAGATGGTACAACCATCCAAACCACCCGCACAACCGAAACAACAGTCACACCATCCTATGTTGAAATGCCATCCATTTCGGCCCATCGTCGGTCTGATAAAATTGCCTACGGCGAAACAGCCCAAGATTGGGAAGCCTTAAATGGTGACAGCTTGCGCAACCTGTTGATAGATTGGGGAAAGAAATCCGGATGGACAGTTGTTTGGAAACTGGACAGAGATTATATTTTAGAAGCTGGCGTTGTGTTCCGTGGCACATTCACCGAAGTGTCCAGCGCAATCATTCGCACCTTTGCACGGGCAAATCCGGCCCCAATCGGCACATTCTATAAAGGAAACAGGGTATTAGTAATCAATACACAGGAGGATGACAATGGTTAAAAAAACAGCCCTTTCACTGATTGCACTGATTGCAGGATGCACCATGTTGGCGTCCTGTAATAAATATATTTCAGATACAAACAAGAAAATTGAAACAACATTGGAACGGGTGGAAGAATATAATATGCAGGCACAAATGCCTGATTTACCTGAACCAACGGATACTGTTCGCATTCAAAATGACATTTGGTTGGGAAATGAAAGCATAAAAATTATGGAAGGCGATGCGCTGCCCGACTGGCTGGAAGAAGAAGATGGCATTACATTGGTCATTCAAGAAGGGGCCACTTTACCAGATGTTGCCCAACAAATTTCTGATTTAATCAACATTCCGGTGCGTTTGGATGACTTAAAAACAGACGAAGCCGTCCCCGAAAACACTGTGGCTGTACGGTACAGCGGCAAACTCAGCGGTCTGTTAAACTATCTGGCTGACCGTTATGGAGTTTATTGGAAATATGACGATAAAATGATTCAATTTTTTGCCAATGAAACACGGGTGTTCACAATTTATGCCTTGCCCACAGAAACCACATTACAAACAAGTTTAACTGGGGCCACAATGGGTGAAAACTCGGGTGGTGGGAATGCAAGCTCTAATCTATCCACCTCTGCGAACCTTGCTTTATGGGATAACATTGAAGAAGGCGTAAAACAAATCGTGGGCGAAAAAGGTAAATTATCGTTCAGCCGTGTCACCG
Source organism: Alphaproteobacteria bacterium (assembly GCA_045605805.1). Lineage (GTDB taxonomy): Bacteria > Pseudomonadota > Alphaproteobacteria > CAAHEQ01 > UBA3637 > UBA3637. The sequence goes on from JAZUQR010000027.1 coordinate 27,142, forward strand.
GATCTATCACCGTAAGCGGAAACCCACACATTGTCCGAAAAGTCGGCAAATATGTGGCAAACTGGAATGAAAAATTGTCCCGCCAAGTGGCCATCACTGTACGCATTTTGCAAGTGACCACCAACAATGAAGACAACTATGGCCTAGACTTAAAAGCCGTTTTCAACAACTCTAATTTTGGTCTGACCCTTCTCAGTCCGGACAGACTAGCACCGGCCGTTGCGCCAACATCCGGCAGTTTAGCCATGTCATTGGTTAGACCAAGCAGCAAGTTTTCAGGTTCAGATGCTTTAATCAAAGCCTTTTCCACACAAGGAAAAACCAGATTATTGACCAGCGCAAGTGTCACAACAATGAACAATAAAGTGGCACCTGTCCAATTGACAACAAGCAAAAACTATGTAAAAGAAATCAATGTCACAACCACAGGGTCGGGTGAAGACCAAAATGTGGAAACAGATATGGATACAGATACCCTCACCTATGGTTTTACAATGGATATTTTACCCCGTATTTTGGATCATGGTCGGTTGATTTTGATGTTCTCCCTTACAATGACAGACTTGATTGATTTGGAAGAATACTCCTCTGCATCTGGGTCAACAAAAGAAGACACCGAAACAGATAATAACACAGATAACGACCAAGAAAAAGAAGAAACACGGGTGCAATTGCCCACAATGACAATGCGTGGATTTATGCAAGAAATCGCCATGCGGTCGGGCTACACCTTGGTTTTAACTGGATTTGAAACAGTCAATGATTCAACCGAATCAAGTGGCATTGGCAAAGCCAAGATGGGGTTGCTGGGTGGTAAAGCCTACAATAACAATGAACATCAAGTTCTGGTCATCTTAATCACACCAGAGGTTTTACAATCTCCTCTGTCACAAGAATCCTTGATGCGTGATTACTAAGAAGGAGCCATCATGGACGAACAACAAAACATTCAAGCAACGGAGTCGCAACCTTTCCCTCGTACTTCTTCGGGGGTAGTATCCGTTGACGGTCAAAAATATGCCGTCAGCTTGATGTGGCAACCCATTCAAAACATTGACGATCCGCAACCGGAAATTCGTGAAACAATGGAAAGCGAACTGGATGCCAACCTATATTGTTTGCGTCAAACACCGGTGGCACAATATGGTATCGGGCGCACCACATTAGGACACCGAGATGGTATGCCATCATTGGCGGCTGCCGTTGCTTCTGCTTTAAATGAATACGAATCTTTTTGTGCCGTTTTTCAAGTCCATGAAGGATGGTGGTTTGTTTCGGTTAGAAACAATTTAATTTTGGCCGAAGAAGATATCCTTTTTACCACCGAAGAAGAAGCCAAACGGGCCTATACATCCATGATGGCGGTCCCTGGGTGGGATGCCTGTATTGTACCAGCCGAATGGGGCATAGAAAACACATTACAATATCATTTGGATGATTTGGTTCAAAAAGGGCGAAAAGTTCGCTTACAAGAAATCAATGCAGCCAAAAAAACCTATTTTTTACTTTTCATCGCCATCCTTATCATCATTGCAATAAGTGGTTTGATTTATATGTTCATCAACCTGTGGCGTAGTGTGTTCCCCAACCAAACGATTCAACCCATTCAAAAACCACAGGTGATTCAACCGGTTGCACCGGCTCCGGAAAAACCAAAACCGTGGGAAAAAATAACTGATGCACAAGCACTTGTTCAAGAATGTTGGAACAATATCTATCAAATCAAATCCATTTCCTTCCCAGGATGGAAACAAGACTTAATTTCCTGCACAAAAACAGGTATCACAACAACATGGACAAAAAATGCATCCGAAGGGTTGCTGTCATGGATAAAGTTTGGCATCAATGAATATCAATTTACTGATTTAGTTGTAGATATAGCCCCAGGTGGCACAACAGCCACAGGAAATGTGATATTCCCGAATTTGAACGCAATCGCCTCACTGCCCACTTTAACAACCTTGCAATTAAGAGAGGATTTAACTGAAATTCAACAATCCACCGGATTGCAAATTCAATTTTCTGAACAAACTTTGCTGGATCCCCCCAATCGTCCGGATGGGTCTCGTCCACCAAACCAAAAGTCTTATTCTTACTTTTCATTCTCTACCACATCTGATTTCACACCATGGGAATGGTTAAAGTTTTTCAATAAATTTTCTGGATTAGAACTCATAAAAATAGAGTATAATCCATCAAACGACACAACAACAAAATGGAAATACGAGGGGAGGATTTATGCCAAATAAACTTTTACATCAACTCTTATGTGTTGGTTTTATCACACTGACAACATCAATGGCTTATGGGCAAGAAGCAGACGCATTCTTAATGCCCACCGAACCTGCTGCACAAACAGCACAAACCACAACACAAAAGCCAGCAACACCTGCTGCTGAGATAAGAAATCAAACACCCCCACAAGCAACAGCACCTGTGGTATCCAATAAAGAACCGATTGATTTTCCAGCAAGAACTTCGTTGGACACATTGGAATTAGCCCCTCTCCCCGGTTTATTTGATACAAACATTTCGGGGCCTGTCCCAATGGCACCATCTGTGTCTGATAAAGATATGCCAAGTGAACGCCTGTTAGGCCGTTTAACACCGGAAGTTTTCCAAGAGATGGCTGAACTGGAACGAGATAATACTTTCTTAAAGCTGCAAATGCAAAAAGAAAGCATGAAGAATGATTTGGAAAAGCTGCGTGCAAACTATCGCCAAGCTCGTTTGGATGAAATAGCCAAACGGGAAGATTTGGTGCGTACTCGCATCCAATGGTGGCAAGAACAAGAAAAAATCCGTCAAGACTTGGAAAACCAACGGATGATGGTTGAAAACAGAAAGGCTACCCAACAAGAACAGACAGAAACTCAAAACGGTGAAGAAGATATTCCCCAAGAAATTGAAGAAGCCGTTCAAAAAAATGGCATTCAAAACAAATATACTATCGTTGGTATTCGTGGCACACGCAACGCTTTGCAGGCACAAATTCGCAACACACAAACAGACAAAGTTATCACTCTGTCCGAAGGGGAAAGTCTTGCCGATAATACGGTTATTGAACAAATTACCCCATCAAAAGTGGTTTTAATCCATAAAGGCAGTGAAGTCACATTAAACTTTGATGAATAACAAGAAAAAAGGGAAAAATGGATATTCAACAAAAAACGGATATTTTTTCTGAACAACCTACCCCCCAATCATCAACAACACCCGAAAGCGGTATGATTGGGGACAATGTTGAATCCACCCAAGAAAACATCACAAATAATCAACCCCCATCTCAACAGGCACCTCTGTCTGAAATGTTGACAAGTTTGCAAGATTATCCCACAGGGCAAACACAACCTTCTGAAAATCAAACCTCAGGAAATCCAGAGTCTGAACCGATTGAGGTGGAAGAACCCAATCCAAACAATCAAATTTCGGCCGAAGCACCGGATTATTCATCCACCGCCTTCTTAAAAGAATTATACTCCAACGGGAACGAATGCATCACATTGGCCTCGGGAGCTTTTCCAGTCAGCGAAGAAACACGCAACCTGCTTGCTTTATTTTCTAACGGACGCTTTTTTGTTGCCGAACAGTACAAATACGATGGTCGGGTGTTGGGATTTGAATATCTTGCCAAAAAAAGACGGCTTCAAATTGGAAAAGCCGAATATATTACACAAACAGTTTTAAAAGATATATATGAATACGCTGTCCAAATGCGGGTTGCACCGCAAATTATTACGGACGAAGAAAATAAAGAACATACCCGTATGCAACGTGACTTTGTCACGGTAATTTCTCGGGCGGCTATGAATCAGGTATCAGATATTCACATCATCGTGGCCGATCATACCACAGTAATGTTTCGTGTCAATGGTTTAATGCAAACAGAAATGGAATACAATAAAGAATGGGGCGAAAGTTTTGTGCGTGCTGCCTTTGCCTCATCCGATATTTCTGATGCAAACTATGCTCAAAACGAATATCAAGCCGCCCAAAAGTTGGGGCGCACGCCACTGCGTGGATCAGGCGGGCGTTTAATTTTGCCCAAAAATATCTTAGGTATCCGCTTGCAATTTAACCCAATTGCCTTTGGAACAAGATATGTGGTGATGCGTTTGCTGTACGCTGACGAATCCACAGCCTCTCCTGAAACAGCCTTATTGGACTTGGGATTTTCCAAACAAGATACAGATATATTTTATCAACTGCGGGCCCAACCCACCGGCATAGTGATTGTATCGGGCCCAACGGGTTCTGGGAAATCCACCACATTACAACGCAATATGATTGCCATGTTGCAAGAAAGAAATTATGAAACAAACTTGATTACAGTGGAAGATCCCCCTGAATATCCCATCCCTGGGGCGTGTCAAATGCCTGTGACAAATGCCGGCATTGAAGAAGCCAAAGACCGAGAGTTCACAAAAGCCCTGTCTGCGGCACTGCGTTCTGACCCCGATTCGTTGATGATTGGGGAAGTGCGTACCTTATCAGCAGCCGATTTGGCGTTTCGTGGGGCCTTGTCTGGACACAATGTGTGGACAACCTTGCACGCCAATACCGCAATGGCCATCTTATTACGGTTAAAAGATATGGGTGTGGAAGATTTTAAGTTGCAAGACCCAACCATTATGAGGGGTATGTTGGCCCAGCGTCTGTTCCGAAAACTGTGTCCAAACTGTCGTGTACCGGTAAAAAAACATCTGGATCATCCGGCTGTTCAACGCTTACGCAACGCCTTTGGGGATATCGCACTGGAACACACATACTTGCGTGGACAAGGGTGCGCATCGTGTAATTTTCGGGGCGTTATTGGCCGAACCGTTGTGGCCGAGTTTATCTTGCCGGATTCCACCTTCTTAAACCTTACCTTAAAAGGCGAGATTCAAAAAGCCCAAAACTATTGGATAAATGATTTAAACGGAAAAACCTTACGAGAAAATGCCCTGTCCCGTATGTTTCAAGGTTTAATTGATATTGAAGAAGTGGAAAGATGGACAGGATTTTTGGACCAACTCAATCTGACATAAAAGGAGAAAACAAATGGTTGTACATGTAAAAGACTCCATGGATAAATCGCTGTCTACCAATGTACTGAACTTATGGTATGCCCGCTATTCTGTACGCATGCATTCCGAAGACCGTTTGGAAGTTTATCGCAAGTTGATGGCGTTGTTAAAAAACCGCTTTTCTTTAATGGATGCACTGGAACGAATATACTCTATTGCCTCCAAAGATGGCAAAAATCCCGATGACAGTATGGCCATTGCAACGGCACACTGGATGCAACGGGTGCGCAACGGTAGCACCTTTTCAGAATCCTTAAAAGGATGGGTTCCCTCTACTGAAATCCTTACCCTTTCTGTGGGCGATGTAGCCGCATTAGACTTGGCCTTACAACACACAATTCGGGTGGTAGAAGGCATGAACAAAATGCGTTCATTGGTGTGGGGTGCAGTGGCCTATCCATTATTTTTGATGATGATGGTTGTCATAATGATTTGGGCCGTTGCTAAATATATGGTTCCGCCCATGATAGATGCAGTACCAAACCTACAATGGCGAGGCATTGCCAAATCATTGGTAGATTTATCTAACTTTGTGGATAATCATCCGATTTTGCTGTTTTCTGTTTTACCAATTATCGTTGTGATATGCCTCATTTCATTCCCCTATTGGTCTGGAAAATCACGGGCAAAAGTGGATAACATCCCACCATGGTCCATCTATCGGATTTTTATCGGGGTCAGTTGGCTGCTCGCCTTATCAGCTCTGGTTCGTGCAGGGATGCCTGTGTCAAAGGCTATGCGATCATTGGGAGGCAATGATGCCACACCCTACTTGCGTTTTCGTGTGGAACGAGCCTTGATGTATGTCAACAACGGTGATAACTTGGGTGAAGCACTGTACCACGCACAATTAAAGTTCCCTGATGATGAAATTATCGGTGACTTGCGTATTTATTCGGAATTGGATACCTTCCCCGAAGCCTTGGAAAATCTGGCCAATAACTGGTTGGAAAGCTCAATCCGACAAATTGATAAAACAACAGCCATCTTAAACGGTGTGGCTATTTTATCCATCTCAGCCGTCATTGGATGGGTTGTATGGGGTACCTTCGCCATGCAAGAACAAATGGTGTCTGGCATGGGGTTGGGAGGTGGCTAAAACAAAACCACATCAAACTGATAAAAAGAAAACCCCCGAACAACCGTTCAGGGGTTTTTAAGGTGAAATCTCACTTATTTTGCCAAAGCCTTACGACCTGGGAAATAAGCACGATCGCCCAATTCTTCTTCAATACGAATCAATTGGTTGTATTTAGCTAAACGATCAGAACGGGATAAAGACCCAGTTTTAATCTGCCCACAGTTTGTGGCCACAGCAATATCCGCAATTGTGGCATCTTCTGTTTCACCGGAACGGTGTGACAAAACAGCCGTATAACCAGCTTGTTGAGCCATACGCACAGCTTCCAAAGTTTCAGTCAAAGAACCAATTTGATTCACTTTCACCAAAATAGAGTTAGCAATGCCTTTTTCAATCCCCATTGCCAAGCGTTTGGAGTTTGTCACAAACAAGTCATCACCCACCAATTGGATTTTACCGCCCAATGTTTTTGTCAGCATATCCCAACCTTCAAAATCATCTTCGGCCATACCATCTTCCAAAGAAACAATCGGGAACTCGTTCACCAATTCTTCATAGTATTTTACCAATTCGGCATTAGTAAAGACTTTGCCTTCACCTTTCATATTGTATTTACCGTCTTCATAAAATTCACTGGAAGCAGCATCCAAAGCGATACAAACTTGTTCACCGGGTTTATAACCGGCAGTTTCAATAGATTTCACAATAAAAGCCAAGGCTTCTTTTGCGGAAGCAATGTTTGGAGCAAAACCACCTTCATCACCCACATTCGTGTTCATCCCAGCGGCTTTCAGATTTTTCTTCAAGGCTTGGAAAACTTCTGCCCCCATACGAATGGCTTCCCGACAACTGGTTGCCCCCACAGGCATAATCATAAACTCTTGAATATCAATAGGGTTATCAGCATGCTTACCACCGTTCAAAATGTTCATCATAGGAACAGGTAATGTCACAGCTTCTTCACCACCAATATAACGATATAACGGCATCTTAGCACTTTCAGCCGCAGCCTTTGCCACAGCCAAAGAAATACCCAAAACGGCATTAGCACCGCAACGGCCCTTATTTTCTGTGCCATCCACTTCAATCATCTTGCGATCAATGGCTTCTTGATCCGTGGCTTCCATGCCTTTCACTGCATCAGCCAAATCACCATTGGCAGCAGCCACAGCCTTTAACACACCTTTGCCGTTAAAACGATTGGCATCACCGTCACGCAATTCCACTGCTTCATGAGCACCGGTAGAAGCACCACTTGGCACACCGGCACGACCAAAAGATCCGTCTTCCAATGTCACATCAACTTCAACAGTTGGTGTACCACGAGAATCTAAAATCTCACGAGCTTTAATACTTGCAATTTTACTCATTTTTTCTTCCTTTCTTTTTTTACTATCTTTGTTGTTGTGAAATATTGGGAGCAACAACTTTCTCCTTTTTAACTTTCGGCAATACAGCCTTGTTAAACTTTTCTCTTATTTCTGTTGGCGCATTTTTATAGGCAACAATACCTTTACAAATAAGCTCTAAAAAATTATGATTGATCACATTTTGAACTTTCACCAAACTGGCCAACATTGGGACACTATAAGGTTCCCCCGTTACCTCACGAAAAATGGTATAACCCAAACGATTTTGAATATAGCCCATGCGTTCATCCCCCGTTTTCCCTGTCGCAATAGCATCCAAATCATGAACAATGTTTTCACGCATCTCGGGATGACGCACCATTTTTACGATTTTTGTAAATACCCCCAAAGTAAAGGATTGGCTTGTCCACCTAAACTCACTAGGATCCGCATATTTCAAAAATTCCGGGACACCCTGTGGATGCGCCAACAATTCTGTATCTTCTCTACGTTCTTGACGCCGTTGCAGATACGCATCACGAAGGCGCATCAAAAAATTTTTCTTTTTTTCCATGGGGTTTTGAGATTCTGCGTTAGTCATTATTTACACTCCTTTTTCAATTCCTGGGTCAATTCATTTATTGGCAAACTTTTAGTCAAAGTATCTAATGCCTGTAAATTTTTCAGCATTGTTTCCATCTGATCCAAAGGAATCATATTCGGGCCGTCACTTGGGGCAGAATTGGGGTGTTCATGTGTTTCCAAAAAGATGCCTGCAATACCGGCGGTAATTGCCGCATTTGCCAATGTTGGGGCAAATTCGCGTTGCCCACCGCTAGATCCCCCTAAACCACCTGGTTGTTGCACCGAATGAGTGGCATCAAAAATAACAGGATAACCGGTTTCCTTCATTTGAGGCAAGCCACGCATATCCACCACTAAGGTATTATACCCAAAACTTGTTCCCCGTTCTGTCAATAAGATATTTTCGTTCCCAGTGCTGGCAATTTTATTGGCCACATTCTTCATATCCCACGGTGCCAAGAATTGCCCCTTTTTGACATTGATTGTCTTACCCGTTCTGCCGGCCGCTAATAACAAATCCGTTTGACGACACAAAAAAGCAGGAATCTGTAAAATATCCACAACTTCGGCCGCAACAGCACATTGATACGGTTCGTGAATATCCGTCAAACACAAAACATTTAATTTAGATTTGATATCAGAAAAAGCCTGCATACCAGCTTCCAATCCCATGCCACGCACACCGTTCACACTGGTTCTGTTAGCTTTGTCAAACGAGGCCTTAAAAACAAAAGGAATACCCAACTTTGTGGTAATTTCTTTCAAAGCAGAGGCCATCTCCATCCCATGCGAGGCACTTTCCATCTGGCACGGACCGGCAATCAAAACAAATGGGCTGTCATTATTAAAAACAACACTTCCAATTTGAACGGTTTTATTCATCCTATTCTCCTTGTTCTGTGGTTGGCAACAAAGAGGCTTGCGCAGGCTGATTATCCTTTTTAGCCATAACCATCAAAGCCAAAGTCACCACACAAAAAGCCACAAAGAAATATTTGGTCAATCTGGATAAGGCATCACCGGCTTGACGAGCGGTTAAAAAGCTGTTGGCACTTTGTCCGCTTAAACCACCCATACCGCCTTCACTGCGTTGTAAAAGAACCAAAATGGTCAATCCCAGTGCTAACAAAATCTGAATCATTAAAACAAACAAATACATTGGGGATACCCTTTCAATTATAATTGTGTTTCGGCAATCGCCCAAAAGCTGTCTACTTTCAAAGCAGCCCCACCAATTAAAGCCCCATCTACATTTTCAACAGACAGCAACTCTTTGGCATTTTCTGGTTTCACAGAGCCACCATATAAAATGCGCAGTCCATCGGCCACTTCTTGCCCAAGATTTTTGGCCACTTCGGCACGAATAGCCGCATGCATTTCGGCCACATCTTCCACCGTTGGCACCTTACCCGTACCAATAGCCCAAACAGGTTCATAAGCCAACACACAGTTTTCGGCCGTAGCGATAGCCGGCGTTGATTCACGCACTTGACGTGTCACCACATCCAAGGCTTGACCCGATTCTCTTTCTTCCAAAGTTTCCCCAACACAAATCACAACAGTTAAATTGTTATTGATGGCATTTTCGGCCTTTTGACGCACAACAGCATCAGTTTCGTGATGATAAGTTCTGCGTTCGGAATGTCCAACCAAAGTCCAAGTCGCCCCCAAATCGGCCACCATGGCGGCAGATACATCGCCGGTGAACGCACCATTTGGTTTGGCTGTTTCGGCCACATCTTGCGCCCCAACAAAAACAGTTTTATGGGTTTCATCGGCCACATACCCTAACACATTCATGGGTGGACACACCAACACATCAAACGGACGATTTTCAACACCGTCAAATTTTTCAAACACCGCCTTTGCCAAAGCAACAGCATCGGCTTTTAAGCCATTCATTTTCCAGTTTCCGGCAATCAATTTTTTACGCATACAAACTCCTTTGTTAAATATACTTGTTTTTTACCATATTTTTCATATTTTTGCAAGAAGAAAATCATTTTTTTACAGAACAATCACCGATTTCATAAAAATCAACCGCTTCATTGTCTAAATCAAAAAAAACGGTTTCAGTACATCCCCCATCACGATAGACCCACATCTCATGTCCCTTTTCACGCATAAAGGAATCAGGCTCCCCTTTTTTTTGACGCACAAAATCCATATTTTCGCCTTTAATATCCCGAAAATGAGGATGGACACATCCTGCCAACAGCAAACACATTAAAAAATATATTTTCTTCATAAATCCTCCTTTTGATAAAAAATCTCTTGCATCCAAGGGCGTTTTTGCTCATTAGCCCCAACCTCTTGAATCAAAATATCCGGAGACAAATAAACATCATAAACTTTTTGCGATTGAGGAATAAATTGAACCGCATTGACACATAACTTTGATTTTTTCCAAAGAATCGCTAAATCAGCCTTTTGACATAAATCGGGATGAAAGGCAACCATCTTTTGCCCAATCTGCACAAAATCATCTGAAACAATCCGAGCCTTATCCTGACCATTTTTTCTTAAACGAATTTTGGCCATCCAGTTTTGATTATTCCCTAGAATCTGAAACGAACCGTCCTCTTGACGCACAAGAACAGTCCTTCCTTTATCCATAACAACCAAATCTGGCACACGAACAAGACTATAACCAATAATAAAACCGGCCAAAATAACAGCACATCCCCAAAATCGCCGTTTGCTTTTAACAAGACAAAGCCAAACAATGCCAAAGGCAACAAAGCCCAAACCCCACATTGAAAAAGAAAGGACAAACACCTCGGCATAGGGCAACCGACTTATCCATTCGGCCACAGCCGTAATTTTATCTAACAAAAAGCCAACAATTTTCAAAAGAAAACCTTCCCAACCCAAAGGCATCAACAAAGTAGAGACAAACAATAACGGCATCACACAAAATGAAAACACCACAGAAGTCACTAAATTACCCATTACAGCATAAGGATTAAATTGATTAAAATGGTAAATCACAAAAGGAGCCAACGCAACCGAAACAATCACATTTGCCAAAAGAGCCGTCAATAAAATAACCCCAAAAGAACGAGAAGAAAAAGAAGCCGATAAATCCTCATATAAGCCAACCAAAATCAACACAGAGATAAACGAAAATTGAAAGCTGATGGAAGTAATCCATTCCGGCCGAATACACAACAAAACCACCGCTACCAAAAGCACACTGTACAACGAAACCGTCTTGCGTTCGGTTAAAACGCCCAAAAACACCAACGCAATCATCAAAAAAGAACGAATGGCAGGCACTTGAAAGCCGGAAATCATCAAATAAAAACCAGTCACTATCAAAGATAAAACAGCAGCCACTTTCTTGGCCGAAAAACGCAAACTGACCACAGGCATCAAGGCCAATAATGATTGAACCAAAAAGAAAACAAATGTTGCCAACAACGCCATATGAAATCCAGATACCGAAAGCACATGAGCAATGCCCGCCCGCCGATAAATATCGTAAATCTGTGGCGATACAATCTGTTGTTCACCAACAACCAACGGAATGGCAATTTCGGCTTGCTTATCGGATAAAGACGCCCGCAGTTTTGCCATAATATCCAACCGCAACGCATCCATTTTTGCAACAGAAGCCTGTTGATGGGAAATCACTTTTTTGATTTTACCGCCCGCCCCTATACCTTGATAAAAAAAACGCCGTGCTTGATGTGCTTGCACAGCAAACAAATGACCTTCAAAACAAACTTTATCCCCTTTATGGAACACAGGTTCTTGCTCATCAAAAGAAACCCTGGCCTGCCTTGGCACAAAGCCTTTTTGCTTTAAGGAAATGTTTTCTAAAAACAAGGTCTGTCCGCTGTATTTAGAATACGAATCCACCACATCGGCACATATTTCTTGATGCCACAAAGACCGCCATAAAAAAGGTGTATCCACAAATGATGTTCTGAATGAAGCAACAAAAAGGCCTAACAAAACAAAAAAGCTATATCTAATCCACACAAAACGAATAAAAAAAGTAAGCCCCAAACAAAACAAAGATAAACTTAAAATAATCGGCCAATATGGCTCAAAAGAAAGGCCAAAATACAAAGCGATTCCAAAAACAAATGAAACAAAATACCATAAGATAAAAAATCGATATTCTGACCACAATTTGAATTTCATTTGCCTTTTTCCTTCACACTTGATATGATACAAATAAAGGAAGAAATTGTCAATGCAAAAACCATTAAATCCAAAAAGATTGGAAAATATCACACTTTATTATCTGGAACGCTTTGATGCGTGCAGTGGAAAGGTACGCCAAATGCTGAACAAGCGGGTTCAAAAGCAAAAAATGCTGGGCGTGGAAGTGGATAAAAATATCCACAATTGGATTGAACAAACCATCCATAAAATGCAACAACTTGGCTATCTGAATGATGAACGCTATACACAAAACAGCATCCACCGCCTGTCCGAACAAGGCAAATCAGGCCGCTATATTCGGCAAAAATTGGCCACAGAAGGCATCAGTCAAACACTGATATCAACCTATCTGTCCCCCGATGACGAATTAGACAGAGCCATCAAAATGGTTCACAAAAAGCATTTACAACACACGGAAAAAGATTTGGCAAAATTGGCCCGAGCCGGTTTCACATACGAAACGGCCAAAAAGGCCCTAACACAAGGAGAAGAAAATGTTTGAAGAATTGGAAGAAATCCGCACACAATGTACCACCTGTCAAAAATGCGCCTTAGGCAAAACGCGCACAAAGTCGGTTTTTTCGGCAGGCGTTCCTAACAATAAAATCGTTTTAATTGGCGAAGCCCCTGGTTTTAACGAAGACCAAACAGGCGAACCCTTTGTCGGCCGAGCGGGTCAGCTTTTAGATAAGATATTGGAATCCGTTGGTTTTTCTCGCAAAGAAAACATCTATATCTGCAACACAATCAAATGTCGCCCGCCTGAAAATCGGGATCCTCTGCCCGAAGAAAAAAAAGCCTGCCGAGCCTATCTGGACAAGCAACTGGAAATCTTACAACCCAAAATCATTTTGCTGTGTGGTAAAGTTGCTCTCACCTCTTTTTTAGAAACAAAAGAAGGCATTACAAAGTTGCGTGGGCGTTGGTTTGATGGGCCAAACGGGGCAAAAATGATGCCCATCTTCCATCCGTCATATCTGTTAAGGAATCAATCTCATGCCGTAGGCTCCCCCAAGTGGATGATGTGGCAGGATATGAAAAAAATCAAACAAGCCTATGATGAACTAACTTAAAAAAAATCCCCCGATTGGGTGTCGGGGAAAAGAAAGTTGATAGGAAACAGCAATTTTATCTGCCATCGCAAGATTTAGGCAACCGCACTTTTGTTTGTTTTGTCATCGCACACAATTGCGCCCAAAAACCTGTCCGTGCCTTTGATGTACCATTGGAATCTTTAATCACAAAAGTTTGCAACTTACCATTGGCATCATATTTGCCATAAGTACCTTTTTGTTTATCATGCAACATAGTAAAAGCAACCTGATTCCGCTCATATTTTTTAACAACGATATTGCCATCTTTATCCATCATTTTTTCGCAAGTTTTCACCCCATTGTCATTATAAAACTCTTTTTTTAAAGTTTTATCCGCAAACAAAGTAAGTTTTTCTCGCAACAATCCATTAGGAAAACACCATTTTTCTTGACGTGTTCCATTTGCTAAAACCCACAACGAATGAGAAATAGCACCATCCTGATGGTATGTCAAACCTTTATAGGCTCCATTTGAAAAACCTGTACTTTCAGATTCCAAAGAACCGTCCGGATAATAAGACACCGAAATATCTGTACCATCTCTCAAAACAACACTTTCCGATTTAACTGAACCATTCTGATAATAAAAAGTTGTCTTTCTTTTACCATCGGAAAACAAGGTCTCATCACTCAATTTAGACCCATCAGTATAATAAGTCGTTTTTTGTTGTTCTCCCCCAAAAACAGTTGTTTGTTCAGAACGAACACCACCATTATGATAATAACACACTTCCTTTACTGTAGCATCAGGATATGTCATAGTTTCATTCAATTGAAAGCCCGTTGAATCATACCTTAAACATTTTTTGATACCATCTGTAAAAACAAATTGAAGTTCCTTTGAACCATCTTGATGGTAAACCATACATTTACTTGTACCATCAGATAACAGTGTCATCTCACAGCGTTTAGAGCCATCATCATCATAAACCACACTTTTCTTGGACCCATCAGGAAAAAAAGTGGTATCATACTCCACAGAACCGTCCTGACGATAACTCACCTCTTTCTTTGTACTATCTTCTAAAATCTCACTTTTAACCATCCGACAAGAGGATTTTGTGTCTGAAAAAAACATCTTTTCTATTTACTCCTTCATTTTGATAAAAAAACAACCGCTATATGATTCATCGGCATCATTACACACAGAACAGGTGTTGTCAAATGTTATAAAAAACAAGACCACACACTTCTGATTGAAAAACTGATTTTTGATTATTTAAGGACACATAAGGTTTTGAACCCCAAAAAACACAAGACATTTATTCTCCTTTAGGACTTATATTATACACAATATCAAAAAAAATGTCAACAAAAAATCCCCCAAGTACACACTTGGGGGAAAAAGCCCTGCGCTTTTATACTGCTTTTTGAAGGGCAAAGGCAACTTTGGCATCACCCAATTCTTCGGTTTTATCGGGCGTTTCAACCCCTTGAATAAAGGAAACAGCCAACACCTGATCCGCAATATACGCCGCATGTTCCTTAAAGGCTTCTTGCACCAAATCCGATTCACAAGACCAAGTCAAAACAATGCGATCAGACACATCCAATCCCTTGTCTTTTCGCAACTGTTGCACCATACGCACAAAGTCACGTGCCACACCTTCCCGTTCCAATTCAGGCAACACAGTCACATCTAATTGAACAACAGCACGATTATCTGGCAACGCCTGACCTTTGAAGCCTTCTTTCATATTCAACCGCAGTTCAAATTCATCGGCTGTTAAAGTTTGGCCGGCAATCGCCAAAGTCCCATTGTCATTCACCGACCATTGATTTTGCTTACTGGCAGCCATAATAGCCCCCATCGCTGCCCCCAAACGCTTACCGATAAGAGGTGTTTTCAAATACAGGAACTTATCAGCCACAGCCGTCACATCTGTGTTAAACACAACTTCTTTCACATTGACTTCATCTTTCAACAACTCAACAAAATCGGCTAAGCCTTCTGTGTGTTCGCCAGCCACAGTCATCTTGGCCAAAGGCAAACGATTGCGCAACCGATTTTCTTCACGAATTGCCTTGGCAGTGGAAGAAATAGACCGCACCATATCCATATATTCAATCAAAGCCTTTTCATCCGCCAAAGCCGATACATCTGGCCACAAAGTCAAATGCACAGATTCCTCACCGGTCAATCCCCGATAAACCATATCTGTCAAGAAAGGCATCAACGGAGCCATCACCTTGGACAAAGTCACCAAAACGGTGTACAGTGTATCAAAAGCCTTTGCATCCGTTCCATCCCAGAACCGTTCCCGAGAACGACGAATATACCAGTTATTCAAAATATCCAAAAACTCGGCAAAGTTTTCGGCTGCCGCCGGCATATCATACGCCACCATCTCGGCCTTTGTGTTTTCTACTAAGTTCTTCAACTTGCCCAAAATATACCGATCAAGCACATCTGTGGCAGAAGTGGCCATATTGGCCTTCACACCTTCCGCATTGGCATACAAACAGAAGAAATAATAGGCATTCCAAAAAGGCAACACAGCTTTGCGCATCGCTTTGGCCACATCTTTGCCTTCATAATCCATGCACACATTCCCCCCATGAACCATGGAAGAAGAAAGTAAGAACCATCTAAGCGCATCGGCCCCAGAAGTATTCAAAATCACATATGGATCAGGATAGTTGCCCAATTTTTTGGACATTTTCACGCCCCCTTCGGCCATCACCAACCCCGTCACCATACAATGCTTAAAGGCTGGTCTGTGATGCAAGGCCGTTCCTAAAACATGTAAAGAATAAAACCAACCACGAGTTTGGTCTACCCCTTCTGCAATAAAATCGGCCGGAAAATGATTTTCAAACCATTCTTTGCGTTCAAACGGATAATGCACTTGCCCCACAGGCATAGATCCCGATTCAAACCAACAATCAAACACATCCGGCACCCGCCGCATCATTGATTTTCCGGTTGGGTCATCTGGATTCGGATAAACCACCTCATCAATGACAGGACGATGTAAATCTTTCACATCAAAACCCGTTTTTTCTTTAATTTCTGCCACCGAACCAAACACATCTGTGCGTGGATATTGTGGATTATCCGATTGCCACACAGGAATTGGAGCCCCCCAAAACCGTGTTCTGGAAATAGACCATTCTCTTGCGCCTTCTAACCATTTACCAAAACGCCCTTCTTTAATATGTTCGGGTGTCCAAGTAATGGATTGATTCAAAGCACATAATTCATCACGAAACTTTGGCACATCCACAAACCAACCGGACATAGCCTTATAAATCAAAGGAGTATCCGTTCTCCAACAATATGGATAAGTATGGGTAATCTGTTCTTTTTTCACCAAAATGTGTTTTTCTTTCAAATAATTCAACACATATTCATTGGCATCAAACACCTGTCTGCCTTGCACCTCTGGCACTTCCGCAGTAAAGCAACCGGCTTCATCCACAGGGCAAACAATCGGGAAACGGGCATCTTGTTTGCGACAAACTTCAAAGTCATCTGCACCAAAACCTGGGGCAATATGCACCAAACCAGTCCCATCTTCCGTTGAAACAAACTCACCAGCCAACACCTTAAAACAGCCTTTGTCTTTCAAATGGGCAAAATAAGGGAACATGGGTTCATAGGACAAATCAACCAAATCGGCCCCTTTCAATGTGGCAACTTGTGTGGCATTTTCCAATTGTTTGGCATAGCGCCCTTTTAAGGCCTCAGCCAACACATATTTTTCACCGTTTTCTTCCATAACGGCATAATCAATATCCGCCCCAACAGCAATCATTTGGTTGGAAAACAAAGTCCAAGGCGTTGTTGTCCACACCAACAGATTCATCCCATTTTCCAATTTGAACATCACTGTAATGGCTGTATCTACTTTATCCCGATAACACCCCGGTTGATTCACTTCAAAGTTGGACAAAACAGTTTGCGCTGCCCAAGAATAAGGCTGAACCCGATAATCTTGATAGATTAAACCTTTATCATATAAAGCCTTAAAATTACAAATCACCGACTCCATAAAAGGCAAATCCATCGTGCGATATTCCAAATCTGGATCAAGCCAACGCCCCATCCTGTGGAATAAATCCACGAAATCGCTGGAATACTTCAAAACAGCCTCTTGACAATACTTGTTAAACTTATCCACACCATATTCTTCAATGGCTTTATGACCCGAAATTCCCAAAGCCTTTTCAGCATTCATTTCAGCCGGCAATCCATGACAATCCCAACCAAAAGGGCGTTCCACTTTTTTACCCAACATTGTTTGAAACCGAGCCACAGCATCTTTCACATAAGACACAAAAATATGTCCATAATGGGGTTGACCATTGGCAAATGGAGGGCCATCATAAAACACAAACTCATCCCCCGCCTGACGGGCATCTTTTACTTTTTCAAAAATATGATTCTCATCCCAAATCTTCAATACGGATTCTTCCATTTTGGGAAATTCGCATTTTGCATTCAATTCGGGATAGTATTTTTGTTTATCAGTCATCTGTAAATCCTTCAAAAAAAATAAAGTTAAAATCTAAGGTAGATTGTACCAAAAAATAAGAAAAAAATCAAGAAGTTTTAAGTTAAAGAAAGAATCAATGTATTTTCGCCCGCATTCAGGCGAATAATCAACCCTTCCTCTTGCGCCAAATGAACCAGCCACACAGCCATTACATTTTTAACATCACAAGGGATTTGAGTGCCCATTAAACATTGAATAAAAAGATCATCACAATGAAAAGAATCACCATAAATATGAAGGGTTTTGTCCTTCAAAACCAACTTACCGTCTGTGCCAAGCAATTCCAATCCAACCGCCAATAAAGCCAACTGCAAGCGACAAACACAGTCCCCTTCAAAATCCACATGATAAGCCAAAGTTTGGATATAATTCAAAAATAAATCATTTGTAATAGTTTTGGTATCTGCCCCAAACAAAGCCCTAAAAAAGTTAAGCCGAGCCACTAACTGGTGCGAACTGGTTTCCAATAAATCCACTGATTCCGGAATAAAGGAAGCATCCATTTTCATCAAATCCACCGTGTTGGCAAAAGCCCCAACAGCCCCTGCCAAATCATGGCTCATACGCACAACAATTGCTTCATTCAGTGTCATTTTGACTTGCCTTTCCCCACCATTTTACCCAAATTATCCACCGAGTCAACCCAAAAAGCACCAGCCTCTGTCAAAACTTGTTTTTTCAAATCAATAATATCGGCAAACCGAACTGTTTTCATCCCCAGCAACGGATGCTTATCGGATTTTTCCAACGATCGTCCTGGGATATAAACCCACAAGGGCTTTTTGTTTTTTTGTTTTTTATAAAAAGCCGCCAACTCATATTCCAATTCACCATGCACTTGACCAATAAGAACAATTTTTTTTGTTTTTTCATCTTTTAACAAAGCCTTCATCGGCTCAACAAACGAAGTACCAATTAGGTGATCTGCCCCCAAAGAAATAAAAGCAGACAAACCCAATCTTTTATCTTTAAGTTGCGTTGCAGTCTCTAACATAAGCGAGGCTGATCGCCCCAACAAAGCCACAGAACCATTCAAAAACAAATGCAACGGCACAGAACCAACAACCGTTTCACCAGCCACACCAATTCCCATTGAGGAAGGGCCCAACAAACATACTTTTGCACTTTTTGCCAGAGCTTTCATCTTTAACGCATCGTGCATCGGCACCGATTCTGTAATACAAACAATCATTTTGATACCAGCTCGCACCGCCTCAGTAACATCAGCTAACGCATGCGCAGGTGTTGAAAAAATCACACTGATTTGCGGCTTTTTTTCTCGCACCGCTTCGGCCACCGTCTTAAAAACAGGCACCCCTAAAAAGTGGCGGATATTTTTGTCTGCACTGATACCGGCAACGATATTTGCCCCATAAGCCAAAGCCAATTCTGTATGCACAGCCCCAACTTGGCTGGTAATCCCTTGACATAAAATAGGCGTTTCTTTCTTTGGTAAAAAAAACATTTTTATCTCCCTTTCACCGCTTGAATAATCGCCCGCACAGCATCATCTGTTTTTGTTTTGATAATAAACGGCAAACGAGATTCAAATAAAACCCGTTGACCGATTTCAGCATTCATTCCGTCAATACGCACAACAATCGGCAACCCAACAGCCATCTCCGGCGAAGCAGCAATAAGGCCTTCTGCCAACAAATCACAACGAGTTGTTCCCCCAAAGATATTGATAAGCACACCATCCACATTGGGTTCAGATAAAACCAACTTTAATGCCTTTGTCACCGTTTCTTTTGTGGGCTTTGTTCCCACATCCAACAAAGCAGCCGCCCAACCACCTTTGCGTTGAATCAAATCTAAGGTTGCCCAGCCTAAACCAATACCATTTACAACACAAGCGATATTGCCTTTAAGTCCCATATATCGGAAATGATTCTGTCTGGCCAACTTTTCTCGTTCCTTACCAACCCGAGATTCAATTAAAGAAACCAGCTCTGGAAACTTACCCACAGTATTGGGATCAAAAACCAAACGCCCATCCAAAACTTTCAAAGAACCATCTTTTAATACAACAATCGGTGATAATTCAACAGCCACCGCCCCATAGTGTTTGAACAACCGATATGTTTTTTTCACAACACCGGAAAAAGGACAAGACTTTGGCGCCTCTTTACCATAAATAAAGGCCAACGCTTTGTCCATCACAACAGCATTCAATCCATCTGTTAAAACAAAAGATTTGGATTGTCCCCTGTTGTTTTCAAGTGTAAACATCTCACATTGTTTTTCAAAGTTCACCCGAAAAATCAACCGACATAAAATATCTGCCTGATCAAAACCGGCTTCAATATAAATCTTTTGCACTTCAAACAAAGGATGCATACCTGCAATCCAATCGGGCTTTGCAAACAACTTGGCCGCCACCGCAGCCACCTGTTTTTTATCCGTCACACAAGCATATCCATCCACACAGGTATCTGCCTCTAAAACCCGACCGTATGAACGATGCATATCCATTACTTGGGCCCGCAAAAAGTAAGGTCCTCTGCCCAATTTAGAAACAAGACAGTCCGCCTCCTCTGGGCTGTAAGCCACTGCCCCTTTTAACACAGGCAAACCAGCCTGCTTAAAAATGCGTTTGACATGATATTCTTGTAATTCCATAGAAAAACCCCTTTTATATAAAAAGAGTTTGGCATAAAAAACAAATAAAATCAAGGAAAAATTATACTTGCTTCATTTCCAAAATACCACTAATCTGTGACAATTTGGATAAAGTGTCCGGATGCAGCATATACCGCTTTGGCAAAGCCATTTCCACCTCATTTTCACCCGAGGTTAAAATCATAAACACACGACTTTTGCCTTCTTTGTCTGCATCTAAAACTTCACTGATTTGGGCAATACATTGGGGATATTTTGCATCAATTTTCAAAATCAAAGTCGTGGCAGTCTTGCTCATCATATCAGCCAACAATTCCACCGATAAAATACGCAAACTGATTTGTTCTTCCCCTTCTCGTTTCTCTGCCTGAACCGTAAACAGCAAAGGCTGACCCGAATTCAAATATTCCCGTCCCGCTTCCAAAGTATCCGCAAAACAAATGGCATCAAACGCCCCTGATTTATCACTGGCCGAAACAAACGCAAAGCGATTGCCTTTTTGACTTATCCGTTCCCGAACATTGGAAACAATGCCGGCAATTTGCCCCCGAAACACACCAGCCGTTTGAACCAAACCAGCAACATCCGCATAATCCACCACACGCATTCTTTCCAACACAGATTGAAACGAATCCAATGGATGAGCCGACAAATAAAAGCCTAAGGCTTCCTTTTCATACTCCAATTTTTCCATAGAGGGCCATTCGGCAAAAGAAGCCAATTTTAACCGATTTGCATTGGTATCTTGACCAAACAATCCCATTTGAGAACTGTTTTTCGTGGCTGTCTGATCGGCCGCATAAGCAATCATTTTTTCCACATTGTTAAACAAACAGGAACGATTCGGCTCTAAACATTCAAACGCCCCAGCCTTGGCAAGATTTTCCACATAGCGTTTATTCAAAGCAGAAACATCTACCCGTCTTAAAAAATCTTCCACAGACTTAAACGGGCCGTTTTTCTCTCTTTCTTCCACAACGGTTTTCATGCCGGCCTCACCCACATTTTTAACGGCCGACAAAGCATAACGCACAGCCCCATTTTCCACCGTAAAATCCACGCCAGATTGGTTGATATCAGGGGGCAAAACCTTAAAACCGTTCATATGTAAATCGTTTTTGAAAAATGCCAATTTATCAGTATTGATTTTATCCAAAGTCATAGTTGCAGCCATAAACTCCACAGGAAAATGAGCTTTCAAATAAGCTGTTTGATAAGCAATAAAAGCATACGCAGCCGCATGCGCTTTGTTAAAACCATATTCGGCAAACTTGGCCATCTTATCAAACACTTTTTCGGCCACTTTTTCATCCACACCTTTTTCTTTTGCCCCTGCCATAAACTTCACTTTTTCGGCCGGCAACAGCTCGGCTTTTTTCTTTCCCATAATCCGGCGCAACAAGTCGGCTCCGCCCAAAGTAAAGCCCGCCATTTCCCGTGAGATTTGCATCACCTGTTCTTGATAAATCATAATACCATAGGTTTCCTTCAAAATCGGCTCTAACATCGGGTGCATATAATCCGGTTTTTCTTCGCCTTTTTTAACCTTAATATAATCAGGAATAGAATCCATTGGCCCAGGGCGATAAAGTGATACCAACGCCACAATATCTTCAATCTTGTCCGGTTGCATATCATGCAAAATCTTTTTCATCCCTGTGGATTCTAATTGGAAGACACCGGTTGTGTCTGCCCGCTTTAACAAGTCAAATGTTTTAACATCATCCAAAGGAATATGATCAATATCCACATCAATACCTTTAAGTTTAATCAAATCCAAAGTCTTTTTAATGGTTGTTAAAGTTTTAAGGCCCAAAAAGTCAAACTTGATTAAACTGGCTTCTTCCACATATTTCATATCATATTGCGTCACCGGCATATCCGAAGAAGGATCTTTGTAAATCGGCACAATTTCATCCAAAGGTTTGTTGCCAATCACAACACCAGCCGCATGCGTAGAAGTATTCCGATAAAGCCCCTCTAACTTTACAGCAATTTCAAAAAGATATTTAATGGCTTCATCTTTTTCAATTTCTTCTTTAATTTTTGGTTCTTCATCAAAGGCTTTGGATAAAGTCATTTTTGGATCGGCAGGAATCAGCTTAGACAAACGGTCCACCACAGGATAAGGGATTTGCAACACACGCCCTACATCCCGAATCACAGCCTTTGCCTGCAACTTACCAAAAGTAATGATTTGAGCCACATGATCAAAACCATAATGATTTTGTACATATTCAATTGTTTTTTCTCTGCGTTCCTGACAAAAGTCCACATCAATATCGGGCATATTCACCCGTTCCGGATTCAAAAAGCGTTCAAACACCAAATCAAAGCGCAACGGATCAATATCGGTAATCATCAAACACCAGGCCACAACCGAACCGGCACCAGAGCCACGCCCCGGCCCCACAGGCACACCGTTTCGTTTGGACCATTGAATAAAATCAGCCACAATCAAAAAATAGCCTGGGAATCCCATTTGCTTGATAACACCCAGTTCAAACTCCATCTGTTGATGATATTTTTCAACATCTTCTTCACTTCGGCCTTCCATGCGTTTTTTGAAACCTTCTTCGGCCATATCCCGCAAGGCCTCATCCTCGGTTCTGCCTTGGCAATCAAAGTTCGGAAACGCAGGCTTTTTAACTTCCGCCATAAAAGCACACCGTTTGGCAATTTGTACCGTATTTTGTATGGCCTCGGGAATATCCGCAAACAATTGGCACATTTCCTCTTCGGTTTTCAAATAATGTTCTGGCGTCACCCGTCTGCGATTTTGCTCAGATACATAAGTTTTTTCGGCAATACACAACAAGGCATCATGGGCTTCATACATATCTGGCGTTAAAAAATAAGCATCATTCGTGGCCACAAGCGGAATATCATATTGATAAGCCAAATCAATAAACCCCTGTTCCGTCATCTGTTCAGGCTCAGTCCCATGCCGTTGCAATTCAATATAAAGCCGATTCGGATAGGCTTTTTTCAACGCTTCGGTCAATTCCTGAGCAAACTCTTTTTGGCCGTTTAACAAAGGACGCCCTAAAATCCCTTCTACCCCACCGGTCAACAACAATAAACCTTCGGTATGCTGTAAAATCTCATCAAAAGTTAAATAAGTTTCTCCGTGTTTATCTTGGCCCATATAATACTTGGAAAAGTATTTTAACAGATTTTGATATCCTTGTTCATTTTGAACCAAAAACACAACCTTATCAAAAGTATCCGCCTCATCCGAAAATTGATTTTTGTCTTTCTTGGGTGATTTAACCAATAACTGCGTTCCCAAAATAGGTTGAATCCCCTTCGGGGGCATCTCATGCATCATCGCCATCGCCCCGCAAATATTGCCCGAATCGGTGGCCGCAATAGCCGGCATATTGTGTTCCACAGCCCAATCTGCCAACTTAGGCATTTTAATAGCCCCTTCCAATAAAGAATAGGCAGTATGCACATGCAGGTGTATGTATTTAGGCTCTGACATTCGGTATCCTTTGCTAACAAAAGTATATCAGATTTTCCCAAAAAAATCAAGGGAAAACAACCGTCAATTTAAGACAAAAAAAGTCATTCCAGTTCTTGGATTTTACCATCAACCACACAAATACGACGATCCATTTTGGCCGCTAACTCTGGATTATGTGTGGCAAGCAAAGCGGACAAGCCGGTTTCTCGCACAATGTTTAAGAAAATATCAAACACTTCATCCGCTGTTTTCGGATCAAGATTACCTGTTGGTTCATCCGCCAATAATAAAGCCGGCCTGTTGGCCAAAGCTCTGGCAATGGCCACCCGTTGTTGTTCACCACCGGATAATTGTCCTGCCCTGTGGGTTAAACGATGGGAAAGGCCCACAATCTGCAACAACTCTTTGGCCCGTACCTTAGCCTGTTTTTTGTCAACACCAGCAATCAGTTGGGGCATCATCACATTTTCCAAGGCATTAAAATCCGGCAACAACAAATGAGATTGATAAACAAAACCAACGGTTTTTTGACGCAACTTTGTCCGCCCCTCATCCGTCATTTTTGTGGCATTTTCACCCATCATTTCTATACACCCACCTGTGGGGGCATCTAACAATCCAGCAATATGCAATAAAGTTGATTTACCTGAACCACTTGGCCCAACCAAAGCCACAATTTCCCCCGATTTGATTTCTAAATTGATGTCTTTCAAAATCTCCAATTTCACCGAGCCTTTTCCAAAACAGCGGCTGATATGTGTCAATTTCAATACACTACTCATATCTTAATGCCTCCACAGGATCTGTCTTACTGGCCTTCCAACTGGGATATAAAGTGGCCACCAACGCCAAAATCAAACTCATCACAGCCACCCAAGTCACCTCCACCAATTCCACTTTGGCAGGCAAATGGGAAAGAAAATAGATTTCGGCTGAAAACAACTCTTTGCCCGATAAACCTTCCAACCAATTTTTAATGGCATCAATGTTATAGCTGAACGACAATCCCAACAAAACACCGGCCAAAGTTCCCACAAAACCAACCGTTAAACCGGCCAATAAAAACACCCGCTGAACGCTGCTTTTACTCATCCCCATCGTGCGTAAAACAGCAATATCTTTACCTTTGTCTTGAACCAACATAATCAAACCGGAAATCATATTAAAAGCCGCCACAATAATAATCAAAGTAAGAATTAAAAACATCACATTTCGTTCCACTTCCACCGCATTAAAAAAGGCCTTATTCGTATGCCGCCAATCATAAACACTGGCCTGATTCCCAACTGCGTCAAAAGTTTCATCTAATGCTTTTTCGGCATCAGCCAAGTCTGTGGCAAAAACCTCTAAATGAGAAACAGCCTCTTTCATCGCAAAAAACTTTTGGGCATCCGCCAAAGTCATAAACACATAGTTGCCGTCATATTCGCTCATCCCTGTGTCAAACACACCAATCACCGTATAACTTTTCATTTTGGGCATAGAACCAAAGGCCGTTAAATTGGCTTTTGGAGAAATAAAAGTAATTTTATCCCCAACACGCACACCTAAACGAGCCGCCAAACGCCATCCCAAAATCACCGTTCCTTTGTCAAAATGAATCAGATTTTCACCTTGATATTTATCTTTTAATAAAGCTCTGTTTTCAAAATCTTCTTTGGCCATTCCTCGCACCATCACACCAGCTTGGCCGTTTTCTGTGGAAAGCATCGCCTGCCCATCCACAACAGGAATCACTGCCGAAACATGGTTTAAGGCAACCACTTTTTGCTTCAAAGCATCATAATCTGTCAACATCACATTTTCATAGGCAGGATAAACACCCAAATGGCCATTCAAACCCAAAATCCGGCCCATCAGCTCGGCCTTAAAGCCGTTCATCACACTCATCACAATAATCAAAGTGGCAACACCCAGCATAATGCCCAAAAAAGAAAAACCGGCAATAACGGAAACAAACCCCGTTCGTTTTCTGGAACGCAGATAGCGAAAAGCAATCATTCTCTCGGTTTTATTAAACATAGTTGATACTGTACACAGTTTTCTGAAAAAATGCAACGGAATTTTGAAAAACAAAATAAAGATTGACAAAACAATCAAAAACCGTTAAAATACTTATCCCTACAAAAAAGGAATAAAAAACCAGTCAAACCAGAGCACAAGCAACAAAAATGACAAAACTGAACACAAAACAACAACAATTAAAAGCAGAACGGGAAAAAAAAGAAATAACCCTTAAAACTGCATGGGATAAACTCAGCCCGAAACAAAGAAAAATATGTAAACAAAACAAGCAAGAACTCACCCAACAGTTTTTGCAACACTCTATGGGCAATCCTCTGATATATCAAGAAGGATGGATACAATCACAAGCCATTCGCCGTCTGGAACAAATGACACCGGAAGAAATTATAAACTTAAAACAAGATAAAAGTGACCTGACAATCATCATACGTCAATTGGCACAAGAACAAAACGAATGGGATAAACAACACGAACAAGAACAACAAAAAAAATATCTGTCACTCCCCACAAATAAGGAAGCATTCCAAAAAGGAATCCAACAAGTCAAACAAAACCTGTTCGACACAAACGATACAAGGGAATATATCAAAGCCTATCATACGGTTCATAACCAAATCAACAAACTCAATGCGCCTCCCTATCAAAGTTATACCTTTAATACAGAAACAAAAGAACGGATGCAACAAGGTTTAGATTCCATTGAACCAACCAAATTGATAGAAACAACAGCCTCATATACGCCCACAGAAATGGCTATTACATGCGATATTATCAATTTACAAAAACAAAAGGAACTAGCCAATAAAAACATTTCAAATCAAAGCCTGCAAACATTGATATTGGGCAGTGCAACAATTGGTTCAGCAAAATATGCCTCCACAAAACAAGGGAACCCATTTTTAGCATGGGGGATAACAGGCCTGATTGGACTTTTGGCATTCATTAAATTATACCAAACATTCAAAGCAAGTCAACACAGCAAAAACGCCCAACAAAAAATCAATCGGTACAAACACACCGCAACAATAAAGGCCTTGCTCAATACATTACAAAACAATCAAACAACACATTAAACGAAAAAAGGAGAATAAAATGAATCAACAATTTTCACCGGAAGAATTAGATTTACAAAACAAAAAAACACAAATCTATCTGGCCTTGATAGAATATAATGCCCAACAATTAGAACGCTTAAAAGAAAAAACAAGAACAGCCAGTTCTGATGAACTGTTGGCTCTGGCACTGGGCCGATATGATGAAGCCCAAAAACACATCAATCATTCCTATCAGGTCATCTCACAACTGTCAAAAGAAGAAATAAATCTGTTGGCAACACAAGTAAAAATACCGGAAATCCTATTTTTGACATGTCTCAACTTGTTTGAATCCAAAAAAGAACAAGCCAAAAAAACACAAGCAACTCAAAAGGCAAAGAAAAGCATTCAAAGTCTCAGACCGTTGTGTATTTTGGCACACTTAAAACCAAAAGCAACAAAAAAACAGCTTCCAAAAACAAGGCCTCAAAACAATCGGGATTAAATCAGCTCTAAGAACCGAGCCAACACTTTTTTGATACCGCCTTGTTCAAAAACAACCGTCAACATATCGCCGGATTCGTTTAACACAACCCCTTTGCCGAAAGTTTCGTGCATCACTTGACGACCTTTTCGGCTGCGGCCGACAAAAGAAGAAGGGGCAGAAGATTGGGTTTGTTTTTCTCTTGCCCAGGGCATCCGCACATCCGAAAAAGAAGCCCCATATCCCATGCGATTATTGCCCCGTCTGTCAATATGTTCTTCGGGCAATTCATCTACAAAGCGACTGGGCAAAGCATTCTGCCATTGACCATAAACACGACGATTGCTGGCATACGAAATAAAAGCCTGTCTTCTGGCCCGAGTCAACCCCACATAGGCCAAACGTCTTTCTTCTTCCAAACCATCTTCACCAGCCTCATCTATGGCTCGTTGGTGCGGAAACAGCCCTTCTTCCCAACCGGTTAAAAACACCGTATCAAACTCCAATCCCTTACTGGCATGTAAAGTCATGACAACCAATTGATCACCTTCAACAGCTTCATCATTTTCTGTAAGCAAACTGGCATATTCCAAAAATTGTTCAACCGATTCAAACTCTCCATTGGCCAAAACATTAAACAGCTCGTGAATATTTTCCACACGACCTTCTGCCTCTGGAGATTTATCCAACCGCCACATCATCAAATAACCGGATTGATCCATAATCTCTTTACATAAATCCTCGGGCGAAAGCGAATGGCTGTGTTCTTGCCACATCAACACCTGTTGCACAAAAGAAGTTAAAGATTTTTTGGGTACCGTCTTCAAATCGGCCTTTGCCACTGCCTCAAACAAACTGCAACCATGCTGCATAGCTGTTTCCCGCAAAGTCCGCATCACAACATCACCCACACCTCTGCGAGGCTTATTCACAATACGCATAAAAGCCAAATCATCGTGTGGATTCAACACAAGGCGTAAATAAGCCACTGCATCACGAATTTCTTCCCGTTCATAGAACTTAAAGCCGCCAATAATTTTATAAGGAATCCCCGATCGCACCAAAACATCTTCAAACTCCCGTGTTTGGAAACCGGCCCGCACCAAGATCGCCATATCCGACAAAGTAATTCCCTTGCGTTGAGCATCCTCCACCTGTTCCACAACTTTTTCGGCTTCCTGTTGGCCATTCCAATAACCTTGAACAACCACCAAAGAACCGGCATTTTTTTCTTCATCCGCCACCCGCAAAGTTTTGCCCATACGCCCAGTATTGTTGGCAATCAAAGCAGAAGCAGCACCCAAAATATGGGCCGTAGAACGATAGTTGCGTTCCAAACGCACCACCTTTGCGTCCGAAAAAATCTGGCCAAACTTCAAAATATTATCCACATCTGCCCCACGCCACGAATAAATAGATTGATCATCATCGCCCACACAACAAATGTTATTGTGTCCTTTGGCTAAAAGGCGCAAAAGCATATACTGAGCCACATTTGTATCTTGATATTCATCCACCAAAATATATTTGAATTGATTTTGATATTCGGCCAACACAGCCGCATTATTTCTGAACAATTCCAACGGCAACAAAAGCAAATCACCAAAATCAACAGCATTCATTTCACGCAGCTTATTTTGATACAACTTATAAAAATCCAAAGCCCTGCCTTCACAAAACTCACTGTATTCGGCGGGTGTCACTGCCTCTGGTGACAAACCCCGATCTTTCCAACGCTGAATCACCTCTAACATCGTTTTAGGGGCATATTTTTTAACATCCACACCATATTGTTGCATCATATTTTTCAACAATCTTTCTTGGTCATCACTGTCCAAAACAGCAAAGTTTTGATTCAACCCCACAAAGCCACCATATTTACGCAAAATCCGCACTCCAATACGATGGAAAGTGCCAAGCCATACCCCCAAGGCCGCTTCACCCACCATTTTTTCCAATCGCTCCGACATTTCTCTGGCTGCCTTATTGGTAAAAGTCACCGCCAAAATCTGCCAAGATAAAGCTAATTGTTGAAACAAAATATAGGCAATCCGAGTTGTCAAAACCCGAGTTTTACCCGTACCAGCTCCTGACAAAACAAGCAAAGGACCTTCGGTTGTCATAACGGCTTCTTGCTGTTCGGGGTTTAAGCCTTCCAAAAAAAACGGGTCTTCATTCATCTTTTGAATCCTTTTTTAAGAAATAATCTAACGCAACTTGGGCGCACATTAAACCAAAAATCCCTGTAATTGTGGGCAATGAGCCCATTTCATGACGCACTCTGCCATTTTCTGGTTGCGCATCTGCCGGCAATTGCAACCGAGTTGAATCTTGGGACAATTCGGGCGAAAATACCACTGGAAAATCCATAGCAACGCCTCTTTTGCGCAATCGTTTACGCACAAAAAAAGCCAACGGACAGTTCAATGTCTTTTTCAGCTTCACCACTTTAATCTGGCTCACATCTGTTTTCAAAGCCGCCCCCATAGACGAAACAAAAGGCACATTTTTTTGAACCAGCAATTCAATCAATGAACACTTGGGATTCAACGAATCAATGGCATCAATCACAAAATCGGGCTGCACAGCCAAAAGTTGGGGCAAAGACTCTTGGTTCACCATCAAATCCAAACAATCCACTTGAATATCCGCAGAAATATCCTTCACACGATTTTTGGCCACCAAAACCTTTTTTTGTCCCACCGTAGAAGTAAGAGCAAATAATTGACGATTGATATTACTGATTGAAACCGTGTCAAAATCAACTAAAGTTAAATGGCCCACACCAGCACGAGCCAAGGCCTCAATCGCATAACTGCCCACAGCACCACACCCCACAATCATCACATGGGCGTTTTTTAATGTTTCAATTCCTGTTTCACCCACCATCAGGCGCATTCTTGAAAGTCTATCTTGCATAAAAACAGTGTAACAAATTTGTTCTGGTTTTTCAAGTAAAATAAGTTGACATTTGTCACAAGGCCTTCTAAAATGAAAAAGAATCAAAGGATAAAAAAATGCACTTCAAACGAATTTTAGCCATCAATGCATTGATGTTGATATATTGTGGTATCTTTATGATGATACCTGCCATAACGGATATGGTAACACAAAAAATGATTTTCAATTCCTTTACAATTTCGGCCTGCATCACAATTTCTATTGGTCTTTTTTTGCATTTACTATATCCCAAAGATACAGAACCACTGCGTCCAAAAGAAATGTTTTTAACCACCACATTGATGTGGCTTTTATACGCCAGCGTTGCAGCCATTCCATTTTATCTTCCGCCACACAACATTTCACTATCTGATGCATTTTTTGAAGCCATGTCAGGCTTAACCGGCACAGGCTCTACTATCTTTACGAATTTAGAAAATGAAACAGCAGGCACATTGCTGTGGCGGTCTTTAAGTCAATGGCTGGGTGGTATCGGTATTATTGTGGTTGCCATTATTGTGTTGCCCACATTGAAAATCGGAGGGATGCAACTGTTTGCCACAGAATCAACCTCGCTGACCGAAAGAATCAACCCCACCATGCGACAAAGCATTCGGGATATATTGATTTACTTTTGTCTGCTTTCTGTGGTGTGCATGTTATTACTGTGGTGGTCAGGCATGAGTTTTTTTGATGCCGTCAATCACAGTATGACCGCCTTATCTACCGGAGGATTTTCCACGCATGATAAGGGCATCATGTATTTCAAAAACCCTGCTACAATTTGGATTCTCATTTTTGCCATGGTTTTAGGCGCATTGCCCCTTGTTTTAGGACCGTATCTTTTCAAACGACGCTGGGAAATCATCCAACAAAATGTTCAAATAAAAACTTTTTTCAAAACATTGATTTTGGGATGTATTCTTTTAATTCCAGTAGTAGGATTACAAAACTTACAACAAATTATCTTTCAAGTCACCTCTATTTTAACCACCACCGGTTTTGTAATAGCCCCTTACAGCAGTTGGGGTGTTTATGCAACAACTGTTTTGCTGTTTTTAACAGCCTGCGGTTCTTGCACAGGATCAACCTCAGGGGGCATCAAATCATTTCGCTTTACAATTATCGGCCAAGTCTTAATTACAAAGATGAAAAGCCTGATCAAACCATTTGGTGTATTTGTTCCCAGCTACGGTACAAAAGTAATTGATGAAGAAATTGTCTCGGGCGTTTTATTCTTTTTAAGCCTGTTTATTTTAACTTTTGTCTTATCCACATTGGCTCTGACAGCATTGGGGCTTGATCTTTTAACAGCCCTGTCTTCCTCGCTAAGCTGTGTGGCAAATGTAGGGCCAGCACTGGGGGAAATTGTCGGTCCTGAACAAACCTATGCCAACCTGCCAAATGCCGCCAAATGGATTTTGTCATTTGTCATGTTAGCCGGCCGCTTAGAGTTCACCAGCCTTATGGTTTTGTTTTTACCATTTTTATGGAGGAAGAATACATGAGTTTTTTAGAGGACGCACAAAACTTTATCAAGCAAAAACAAACCAATATCAGCCCCCAGCAAAACGATTTTTTAACCACCCCACAATCACGCAGTGCTTTTGAAAAAGAGTTGCGAGAACTGTACGAAAACGCCACTTGGAATGAAATCAATAAAGCCATAGATTGGGGCATGGAAACAATGGAAAAACCATATAATAAAGACCTGTTTTTGAAAAAAATCAGAATAAAGCTGGAAGATTAAAAAAAAACACTTGCCTTCTTCCCCGTTTTTATTAAAATAAAACAAAGGGGAAAAGAAATGAAAAAAATTATTCTATGGACTTCAATCATATTTCTGGTTTTGGCAACATTATTTGTTTTTGTCGCCTATAAATCTTTTAATACAGAAGCCTTCAAAAATAGCATCATCAAAAACATCCAGCAAATCACT
The DNA here is from genome assembly GCA_045605805.1 of Alphaproteobacteria bacterium. Taxonomy (GTDB): domain Bacteria; phylum Pseudomonadota; class Alphaproteobacteria; order CAAHEQ01; family UBA3637; genus UBA3637. The sequence goes on from JAZUQR010000027.1 coordinate 59,508, forward strand.
GGTCGTGAGTTTCAGGTCAATGGAAATTATTCGTTGGTCTGGCAACCCATCCCCACAATGACATTGGAAAATGTCACCCTTTCAAACATTGAAAAAGCAACCAATGAACAAATGTTAACGGCCGATAAAATACAAATACACATTGAATGGAGTTCTTTACTTTCAAGCCAAACTAAAATCAAAAATATCATTTTAACAAACCCTTCATTATCCATAGAACGCATCAGCCGATCCATCACAAATATGGACTTTCCAATTTTGTTCAAATCACAAAACAAATTGAATATGGAAGACGATTTTTTGTTGAATCAAAATACACCAAATACCAAAGTTGAAAACATCAAGATTGAAAATGGCACAATTCAATACATCAACCATATGACAAAAGAAAAATATCAATTACACAACATCAACGGAGATTTGGCCATGGGGGCATTGGATGGCCCGTTTAAGTTTGAAGGCAAAGCTGTTTATCAAACACTTCCGTTAAATATCAATACTTCTTTGTCAAAAATAGAGGTCTCTCTCCCAACAATCTTTTCAACAGAAGTCACACACGAAGAATCCGGCAGTAATCTGAAAATCCAAGGAGAAACACGTTTAACTGAAAGTCAACCCCAAACAAAAACAACCATTGACATAGCATCCCAAAACCCAAACGATATTCTGGGCAAACTACAATGGCCAACGCTGGCACAAAATCAAACACCCTTGTTTGGCTATATCAACATTAGCCCAAAAGAAAAAAATACAGAAACAGAGCTTGTGTTCAAAACAGGCCCCGAAGACAAAGCCACAACATTTGATATCAAGGCCACAACACAAGGGAAAAGTCGTCAAATCAAAGCAGAAATAAACGAACTCAACTGGGAAGAATGGCAACCGATTTTCACCAACATACCCCTGTCATCCCCCATTTTTCAAAAACAAAATGATTTTACCATAACAGTTAAAAAAGTGATATTAAATGGGCAACAAGCAAACACATTATATCTTGTTGGCACACAATTGAATAAACAAATAAACATTTCCGAAGGCTCACTGTTCTTGGCCGGCAATACCACCACACAATTTCACGGCATTCTAAACACAAAAGGCACAAGCGGCGCAGCCGAAATAGATGTACAAACACAAAACATAAACGAACTTTTACCTGTATTAAAAGGGTCGGACAAATGGCAAATGCTGGTGTCTCCTTTCCAAAAAGCCGAAGCAAAAATAACAACAAAATGGGATGAAAAGGCAACAACAATCGCCATTCCAGCCTTAATGTTAGACGAGACAACCGGACAATTTGAAATTAAAAAAGCCCACAATAAACCAACGGAAATTACATTAGAATTAAATAATTTGAATGTAAATAAATACCTAAACAACACAACAGATGACTCTATTTCCTGGGAAGAAATGGAAACAAAAATAAAAAACAAATTGACAACCATTCAATTGCCACAATATCCCCTTGCCACAAACATCACAGTGAACAACCTGACATATAAGGACCAATTGTTTAATGCCTTAACGGCTGTCACAACAAGCGCACAAAACAATTTAGAAACCGAATTTAACTTACAAACAGCAACCGAAGAAACATTGGTGGCCAACATAAAACTTCAAGACATTGGATCGCCAAATTGGATGTTGAATAAAGCCTTGTTTGAAATAGCAACAAACAATCCAGAAAAACTGTTCAAAAACCTGCATATTCTGCCCCCTGAAAACTTTATCAAAAACGCCACAAGTTTGCAAATGGTTGGGTCTATTACCGGACAACCAGAAAATTGGAATGGTCTTATCAACATCAAAACAAACAAACTGGCATTAAACGCCAAGGGCAAACTCATCAAGAATAGGCCACAAAATATGCACTTTGAGTTAAAGCACAACAGCTCTCCACACTTGATAGCAGCAATTTTTGAAAAAACACCTTTTCCACAAATCACAGATGCATTTGAAATCAAAACCACCCTCAACACAGACAATAATCAAATCGTATTGTCCGATTTACAATTGACGATGGATAGCCAAGAATTGTTTGGTTCAGCCATCTATAATTTAGAAACAAAAGAAACAACCTTAAACTTGAAAGCAAATAATCTGGATATAACAAACTTCTTACCCAACTTCAACAACTTCTATAATGACGGCACAGGATTTGATAAAACAGCGTTTAATTTTGATTTTCTAAAACAATTGAACACAAACTTCACACTGCATGCCAACACTTTAACATATCAATCAAGTTCCTTTGAAGACGCAATAATCCAAGCCACTGTTAAAAACAAAGAAATTATGTTAAACGAATTTGCATTATTCTACCCCTCAGGAAAGGCTTCCATTCAAGCCAAAGGCACCCTTCAATTTCAAAAAACCCCAACACTAAATATGTCAATCGTCACCCAACAAGTGCCTCTGTCCAATCAATTTACAATGTTCAAAGGTAAAGGATTAAGTGAAGGTTTTCTGTCCAGCGAATGGCATATTCAAGCTGTTGGAGACAGCTTGTTCCAAATGTCAAATGTCTTAAACGGAAGAGGAAAAATAGCCTTGTTTGAAACAACCTTGATAGGGGCAGACCTAACCAATCTGCAAAGTCTTATCCAAAAAGCCTTAAACCAAAATCAAACGCAAGAAGTGATAGAACCGCAATTAAAACAAAGCCTGATGACAGGGCGCACAATCGTTGATCAAATAACCGGCACTTTCACAATCACAAACGGCAAGTGGCAAATGAATGATGCTGTTTTGAAAACACCAGAAAGCACCACAAAAAACATGAATATACAATGGACAATTCCAACAGGAAACTTGTCCGCAAAAGGGGCGTTTATGATGAATAATTTTCCAAGCCTGCCGGCTATTGAATTTGAATTTACAAAAACGCCTCAAGAAAGCAATCTAAAAACACAAAGTGATGCCTTTGCCGAATCCATATATGCCGAATTAAAATATCATCAGCAAAAAGCATTGGAAGAAGAAAGACGCAAAAAACAAGAACAACTTGAACAAGAAAGATTAAACGCACAAAATATGGCCCAACAACAAACAAACAAGTTATCTGAACAAATTCAAAAATTGATACAAAATATCAATGAAACACCCAATGTTCAAGCCCAAAAAAACCTGATGCAAATTCAAATGATGGAACAAAACATTCAAGTGCTTTGGCAAGATGCAACCACAACCATTCAATACCAATATATCACTGAACAAACACAGCAAGGACTTGATGAAATCAACAAAACCAATCAAATCCTTGTAAAACAAAGAATCAATAACATCAAAAAGCATTCGGAACAAATCCAAAACCAAGCAAATGATTATATTTTGAAGCTGAATGAAATCCATCAAAAACGCTCAACAGTTCCCTTGTTAAATGACTTGTTGCAAAACGCCATCAATCAACAAGAAATCATTCAACGAGCCATCCAACAATTTGAAAAGCCGCTAACATTGGATCAAGTCGAAAAAGTATTTGATATCATTCAAACCGCAATTCATAAGATTCAAAAAGCAACCAACATGGCCGAAGAAATCTATACAGGCCGTCAAACAACAACCTCAAATAACATTATTCAAAAGGTTATATAATGAAAAAAGATATGTTATTATGTGGCGATTCTTTGAAAATAATGGCCACCTTGCCCAGCGAAAGTGTGGATATGATTTTTGCCGACCCGCCTTATTTTATGCAACTGCATAAAGAATTGGTCCGCCCTGATGCCACCGCCGTAGCAGCCGTCAACGATGAATGGGATAAGTTTCAAGATTTCAAAGCATATGATTCATTCACACAAGAATGGCTGGCCCAAGCCTTCCGAGTGTTAAAAAAAACAGGCACTTTGTGGGTCATCGGCTCTTATCACAACATCTTTCGTGTGGGCTATCATTTGCAAAATCAAGGTTTTTGGATTTTGAATGACATCATCTGGCGCAAAACAAACCCCATGCCCAACTTCAAAGGAACACGCTTTACAAACGCCCACGAAACATTGATTTGGTGTACCAAAGCTCCCCAAACAAAATATACCTTTAACTATGAAAGTATGAAAGCTTTTAATGATGAACTACAAATGCGATCCGATTGGCTGATTCCCGTTTGTCACAGCCCCGAACGCCTTAAAAACAGCAAGGGGAAAACCCTTCATTCCACCCAAAAACCGGAAGAGTTGCTCTATCGCATTATTTTATCCTGTACCCAAAAAAACGATTTAGTTTTAGACCCCTTTGTCGGATCTGGAACAACCGCAGCCGTTGCCAAAAAATTGGGGCGTCACTATATCGGCATTGAACAAGATAAAACTTACATCAACTATGCCCAAAAACGCTTAGATTCTGTGGATAAAATTAAATCTGCTTATTTGCCCCAACTGACCAAAGAAAAGCCCGCACAAATTGCTTTTGGAGATTTGGTGGCAGCTAACATCATACCGGCCGGTACAAGTTTATATGACAAAAACGGTAAAAACAAAGTTTCGGTGTGTTCAGACGGCAGCTTAAAAAAAGGTAAAACCCAAAGCTCCATTCACCAAATGGCCGCCAAAATCAAACACAGTCCCACCTGTAATGGATGGACATTTTGGCATATAAAAAAACAACAAAAACTGATACCTATTGACATCTTACGCAAATATGATAAACTAACGAAACAAAAAACAAAGGAGAAATAAAATGAAAAAAATAATTTTAACAACCGCATTGGCCACTTTTCTGTGTGCCTGTACAACCAATCCATACACAGGCGAATCACAAACAGCAAAAACTGTGTGGACAACCGGCATCGGTACCGCAGTCGGAGCCGGCGCAGGGGCTTTAATCGGTGGGAAAAAGGGTGCTTTAATTGGGGCTGGCGCAGGGGCTGTTGTCGGCGCTGGTACGGGGGCATATATGGATATCCAAGCCTCAAAATTGCGTCAGGAATTATTATCCACAGGTGTTCAAGTACAACAAGTGGATAATAAAATTATCTTGATTATGCCTGGGCATGTCACCTTCGGCACAAATCAAGCCACAATTCAACCACAATTTGAACCGGTTTTGTCCTCTGTTGCAAAAGTCATCAAAGAATATGACAAAACAAAAGTACAAATCATCGGCTATACCGATAGCACAGGCACAGTGGCAACAAATAACACACTGTCTTTGCGCCGTGCCAACTCTGTATCCAATTTCCTGCGCCTAAACGGTGTGGATATCAATCGGATTATTGTGGACGGTTTAGGCCCACAAAACCCAATTGCCACAAACGCAACCGCAGAAGGCCGCAAAAAAAATCGCCGTGTTGAAATTACTTTAATCAATATGCAATAGGCAACAAAATTCAAAAAACTCCTCATAAAATGGGGAGTTTTTTTTCAAACTTTGACAATTAAACAATTTTCGGCTATAATAATCTCCATGAACTTTGAAAACAGACCCTTAAAAAATAAACTACATAAAAACAAAAGGCGTTCCGAATCCAGCACAAGATGGTTGCAACGCCAATTAAATGATCCCTATGTAGCCGAAGCTCATCGCATGGGATTCCGAGGGCGTGCCGCCTTCAAAATACAACAGTTAAACGATAAGTTTCACTTTTTCAAAGCGGGCAAACGGGTGGTAGATTTAGGATGTGCCCCTGGTGGATGGACACAGGTGGCCGTAAAAGCCGTACATTCAACCGAACAAAACCCACTGGTTGTTGGAATGGATTTATTACCCACAGCCCCTATTGTGGGGGCCAAAATGGTACAAATGGATTTTACAAGCGAACAAGCCCCTGCTGTTTTACAAGAACTTTTAAGCGGCCACAAAGCCGATATTGTGATGAGTGATATGGCCGCCAATACCACAGGTAATCACGCCACAGACCACCTGCGTATTATGAATCTGTTAAAAATGGCCTATGACTTTGCCACCAAAGTTCTCAACCCCAACGGAGTCTTTATCGCCAAGATTTTCCAAGGAGGTACAGAAAACACTTTTTTGGCCCAAATGAAACGAGAGTTCAAAACCGTCAAACATGTCAAACCGGATGCAAGCCGCAAAGATTCCTCCGAGTTTTATGTTGTCGCAATGGGCTTTAAGGGGACACATGAAGATTGAGCAAATCCAAAAAGCAATTCAAGAATTATTACAACAAATTGATGCGACAACAAAGCCGGCAAACGAGGTTATCAATGCCTATACCCGCTCCAGAAGGTATATCGGCTCAAAAGACAGAAAAACCATCACACAAAGCGTTTGGAATACATTAAAACAACGCCCCACACCCGATTGGATAAAAAAACTTATCCCCCAAAAAGAACTGGACGCCATGCAAAGCGAAGCACAAACAATTTTACGAACCAACGGTAATCGGGAAGACATTCAACAAAAACTTAAAACAGAAGGCCTGAACACAACACCAACCCCACTATCACCCATCGGATTGATTTTAGAAAAACGCACCAACCTTCAAACAAATCCCTCTTATCAAACAGGATTGATTGAAGTGCAAGATGAAGGCTCACAATTGATTGCTTTGGCAACGAAGATTCAGCCCAACGACAGTGTGTTGGATTATTGTGCAGGGGCAGGTGGTAAATCCTTATGCTTTGCCCAAATGATGAACAATCAAGGCAAAATAGTGGCACACGATATTTCAAAAATAAGCCTGAACGAACTTCACAAACGGGCCAAACGAGCAAACGCAACACTGATAACAACTACCTTAAAACCATCAGGATTATTTGACCATGTGGTGGTGGATGCCCCCTGTTCCGGCTCTGGCACATGGCGCAGAAATCCGGACGGTCGCTTAAAATTGACACAAGAACAATTGAAAAAGATCATTAAAACCCAACAAATGATTTTGGAACAAGCCTGTCAATTGGTGAAAATAGGCGGAAAATTGCATTATATGACTTGCTCGGTGATAGAACAAGAAAACCAAAAACAAGCCCAATGGTTTGTGAAAAAATATCCAACCTTTCAATTAAAACATCACCAACAATGGACACCGGCCACAACAAACACCGATGGGTTCTTTTTGGCCACCTTTGAAAAAATAAAATAAGCCGCCTTGATTAAGACGACTTATTTATAAGGTTTAGCTTAAATCGTTAAAACACAGCCTTCACAACCGCAGATGCCCCATACATGTGCATTGGTTCACTAAACGGTTTGCGTGCATTCAATTGAAGCCCAAGCACAAGGTTTTTGTACGGATAAACATCCAACCCCACATTCCATTGAGCATTAGACCCTTCAGATTTTTGGACGTTAAAGTCAATAGCATACCACTTGCTTGGTTGGATATACAGCCCTGGATTGTAATAATAACCATGCTCATCCACCCAATCTTTTTCTGTATGACTTGGATCAATAAAGGTTTTGGTATGATCATAAGTGTATGAAGCCGTTAAATAACCCGTGAACCACCCCCAAGTAGACCCAATAGTAGCCGTTGGTGCCCACGACCAACCAGTCACCCGTTCCACTCGTGAGCCATGTTTGGTTTTTTCACGATGCCATGTTCCATCCACCCCAACAAACAAATCAAAATGGCAATAATCCGCCAAATGATAGTTAGTACTGACAGTCACATCATACCCGCTTAAATGCGGCACAGGGCGTCCCTCTGCAGCCACATATTGATCTGTCTTTGGTGTTGTATATTTCTTACCGCCAAAGGCCTGAATTGTCCAACGATCGGTAATACCATAGGCCATACGCATATAGGCCTGCCAACCACGATATTCACCTATATCAATTGGGCCGATTGCATCTTGCCCGATCTTGCGTTTAGGTTCCTTAAACACCCCAGCCACTTCTTGTGCCGAAATCTGACCTTTTTTCAACACAAACAAGGGGTTGCGAATCCCCAATTCATGATTGCTTTTGCACGAACTTTTTGCCTCTTTCTTCACAGGAGCCACAGTCTGAGCGCACGCCTCACACAAAGGTTTTGGTTCTGGAACAGTTGTACTTGTATATGAAGTTGTCCGACAACTTGTACAAGCCGGCACTTGATATTGAACCGTTGTGGTTTTAACAGTACCAACTTCCTGAGCCTGTGCCATCACAGAAACACCCATCAAAGCCGAAGTAAATAAGAACATTGTTTTCATAAAAAATCCTTTCCCCAAATTAAACATTATCTTCATTGTACACTTTTTTGAAAAATAGGCAAGCCCTTATATCACTTTTTTTTATTTTTTTTGAACGAAGCAAATAAAGTCTTTTTTTTAACGCCTGCCGGATCCACATCTACACCAACACCCGTCACAATACCATCTGTAATTTCATGAACAACCAATTGCACAGAATCCAAAGTCAAACGGTCACCTACATCCACATCATCAAACTCTTGTTCAAACAATTCAGCCACCGAATAATCACGAATCCCTTTATCCACAGTCAGCCCATACATCCATTCCAATTCGGAAAAAGTTGTTGTGGGAGCAATGGGAAAATCACCCAACGGTTTGTTTTGTCCAATACTTCCGCCACCAAAGAAATGGTCCAACAACGGCCGTTGCAATTCTGAAGAAACAAAAATATAAACTTTATCTCCCTTTTTGAATTGGCGCAAGCGAGCACCTGAGGGATAAGAAATCCCATTACGCACCACCAATGTGGGTTTTGCCCATTTGGGCAAGCGTTCGCCACAAACCACAGGCGTTGTGTCTGTCAATTCATACAACACCAAAGAACTGTCTGTTAAATCCGGCAAATCAATTTCTGTTTTCACAGGGTCCTTTTCCAATTGAGGCAAGGTGACACCACACCAAGCCCCCACCATCGGCAAAGCAAACCCTTGCACAGCCAAACTGATTAAAACCATCACAAAGATAATGTTAAAAATCTCATCGGCATAGGGCAAACCAAACACCATCGGAATCAAGGCCAACAAAATGCTTGTTGCCCCCCGCAACCCAACAAAAGCAATAAAAACCTTTTCTCCAAAACGATAGGCCTTAAATGGATATAACAAAATAAACACCATCAACGGCCGAGCTAAAAACATCAAAAAAACCGAAATAGCAAAAGCAGGTGCCCACACCTCAACCAATGCAGAAAAACTGACAAACAACCCTAAAATCACAAACATACTGATTTGGCTAAGCCATGTAAAAGTTTGTTGAAACTTGGAAATCTGGGCATAGGCTTGAATCCGACTGTTGCCCACCAACAAACCAGCAATGTATAAGGTTAAAAACCCACTGCCGCCCATCAAGTTGGAAACACCAAATCCAACCAAAGCCAATCCCAACACAAAAATCGGATACAAGGCTGCTTCCAAACGAAACCGATTGACCAAAAAATGAATCACAGAACTCAATAAAAATCCAACGCCAGCCCCCACCAAAGCCTGAGTTGCAAACGAAGAAAAAATCATAGCCAACGAAACAGCCCCACCTTTCAAACTGTGTTGAAACAAAAGGGCAAAAGTCAAAGTCATAAAAATGGCCATAGGGTCATTTGTTCCTGATTCAATTTCCAAAGTAGATTTAACTCTGTCTTTCAAAGAAAGCCCTTTGGAACGCAATAAAAAGAACACAGCGGCGGAATCGGTTGAACTGATGATAGAGACAAGCAACAGAGCACTCAACCAAGAATAATCCATAAGCCAGATAACTAACGGCGCCAAAAACAAAGCAGTCAAGGCCACTCCAACAGTAGATAAAACAATAGACGGCCCCGCATCTTCCCGATAGTTTTTCATGGGAGTATGAAAACCACTGTCAAATAAAATCATCGCCAAAGCCACCGACCCAATAAAAAAGATAATTTTTGGATGTTGTAAAGATTGCAACACCTCAAAATTGCCTGCACCCACGCTTAAACCAATACACAAAAACAACAAAATCAATGGCACACCCATACGGGAAGACAATAAACTTGTTAAAATGCTTATTGTCAACAAAAGGCCCGCCAATAAAATCGGAAGATTTATAAAATCCATAAAACCTATTTCCTTGTCTGTTTCATCCGAGCTTTCAGTTGTTCAAGTTTATGGCTTGCCAGTGCAGTATCACGGCTGGTTGTTGATAAACGGTCATACATCCGTTGGATTTCCTTGTTCAAATAAGCCGTTTCAATTTTCTGGGTCAAGGTGCGTTTTGCAACCACATCTCTTCCCTTAAAAATACGATCTTTTTTGGCCAAAATAGCCCGCACAGTTTCAGACGCATGAGTCCGTCTTTGTTCAATCACATAAGGTAAATCATGCACAATGCGTCCCACAACTTCTGCCGCATGTTTTTTGTCCCGAATACGATTACGATAAGCCGAAATCATCCCAAAAGCCACTTCCATTTCAAAGACATCATCCACAACAATAAAGGGCATCTGGTCCGCAAAGCCTTTAATGTTGATATCCTTCAAGTATTCCAACAAGTGATGGAAAAAACCGCCCACATTAAACAAAATAAACGGTTTTGGTTCCAACAACCCATCTTGCATGGCAATACAATCATAAACAAGTTCATCCAAAGTTCCCAACCCCCCTGGGGCAAACACAACAAAATCCGCCCCCAAAAGATGTTGTTTTCTTTCTTCCAAAGTATGGGAAACAATCACATCTGTCAATTCGTTCAAAACAGAATCATCATCGGGATAAAGGCGCTGATAATGTTCTGTTGTAATGCCTTGAATCGGTTTAGCAATTTTTTTGTCTTTTTTGTGCCACACTTCCAAAACGCCTTGGGCCACAGCCCCCATAATCCCTCGGGAAGACAAACCAAAAGTCAATTGGTAATTTCGCCGACCAATAGCCTTACCAAGTAAAAACGCCTGTTCCACATACTCAGGATTATTACCGGAACGGGAACCACCCGCCACAAAAACCCGAATGGTTGTTTCATTTTTATCCAACTTAAAGTTTTCCGAATATTCAACAACCAAGGCCTTTTTTTGAGGCTTAAAATGTTGTGCTTTTCTGTCATGTTTGCCACTTTTGGAAAGGGCGGACTTATAATGTTTTGTCATAGCGTCTCCTTTTGTCTTAAAAAGAGCATACTACATCTAAAACAAGATAGCAACGACTTTTTATAAAAAAGCAGTGGATAATTTTATTCTATCAAACCATAAATCGCACAAGGCTTACCTGAATAAGCGGCCCATATACGGTCACCATAACAAGGCTGATACGAAAACTTGTCAAGTTGCTAATAAGTTTTTTCTTGCAGAAAAAGTGCTTGACTTTATCATTGTTTTATGTTCAACTGAAATTACCATAAACAGTTTAACAAAATAAAAGGATAGAAAGATGGCTTTATTTTTTAATCGAACATCAAAAGAACCCAAAGTAATTCCATTAGGAAAAAGTAACAGTAAGTTAGTATCTTCTGGTACATCGGATGAATCTGCCCAAAAAATGTTTGATGCGTTGTTGGAAAAGGAGGATAAGGACTTTGAAAAGAATAGTCATCCTTATTCCTATATTCAAGACCTTGAACAAACCCCTATCAGAGAGGTTAAATTGGATGGTCAAATGTATTACGTGTGTGCACGTTCCACAAATGCACATATTGAGGCGGGGGATCCCAGAAATTCCCATGAAGTCAGCAATGACAAGAAATTGAGTTTATATGTAATGACACCTAATGGATCTATCATCAGATATGATGAGAAGACAATAGATCCTGTTGATATCCACGATCATTCTGTATTAGATATCAACGAAATTAGAAAAAAGACAACTAATCAAGATTTAGCAGACGTTATAGATAAATTCTTTTTGGTTACCCCAGAAGAACGCCAAGCATTTAACGCTGGTGAAAAACATCCCGATATGTATAGAAAAATTAACCCCAAAGATTTCGCCGAAGAAGTCAAGGGGTTTGCAGCATACCCTTATGATACACATTATACGCCACAATATTATGCAAAAAGCGCTCGAATTTCGGCACGTCCTGGTAAAGTGGGTGAAAAAATTACAACTGTGATGAAGGATGGACATAAGGAAACAACAAATACTGTTAAAAACGAAGGGGATATGGTGGCAACCAATCCAAATGGGGAACAATATATTATTGATGCCAAAACTTTTGCAAAGAAATATGAAATTGATCCCAAAAATCCCGACAAATATCGTCCAACGGGTGGGGCTCAAGAGTTTATGACCTTAGGGGAAAATGTCATGTTTAAAGCTCCTTGGGGTGAACAAATGATGATTAAAAAGGGTGGTGTTTTGAATGTTACCAACATGGATGACATTTATGGTATTCAACAAGCAGAATTCCAAGAAACATATGCTCCTTGCGACAAGGATGGAAATTTTTCACGTCAAAGTTTGCGTAAATTGCTTCGGGAAGCATATACTGCTGGTGAACGCAAGCATCTTGCTACTCAATTAAATCAAGGTGATGAAAAAAGAAATGCACGTGCAGAAGAGCTACACAAAATGCGTAAGACACGTGATGAATATAATGTTGCCAAAGCAGCGCTAGCAGCTAGACGCGCTAAAACAGGCGGTGAATAATACAAGTGTTTCAAAAATAACCCCACTTTCGGCTGGGGTTATTTTTATAAGGGGAGGCATGCAAAAGTTCGATACTGCGAAAGCAAAAATAATCCAGTGAATTATTTTTGTGCGCGAAGCAATGAAACACAATGAATTTAAGCGGTAGCGCAAAATGAATTGATGTCATCATTGCAAAGGCCAACGGGTAAACATAAAAAAAACCCCGAACAAATCGGGGTGTTATGGTGGAGGGCAATGAACGAATATCGAGCAACCCATTCGGTTGATTTAAAAGAATTGGCCTTCAAAATTCAAAACCTGTTTTAAGTTTATCACCCAGGGGAAAAAACTCTTCGATTATCTCTGTAAAAAGTTCATTCCTTTTTGGATACACAACTCAGGTGTATTACTTTTTGCAGATAATTCTATTGTAATGGATGGAATATGTTGTTTTTCAAAATAATCTCTTGCAGTTTGTCCCGATGGTATCAGGATTTTCTTTTGTCGTATCAAAGCTTTCAAGAATTTTTTAAGTGTTGATTGCTTTTTCAAAAGTAAAAATCCTTGTTTTTCACAACATTTAGAAAGCGGTGTATTTTTAAAATATCTGTTATAAATGACATAATCTTTTTGCGAAACTTCATCACCATGGATATCTATAATTGCACAAATATTTGTGAACTGTGAGATTTGTTTTTTGATAGAAGTTAAAAGAGAGTTGTTTTGATTTGCCCAATCTCTATTTAAATCCACCCCACCTGGTGTTAATCTGTGATTTCTTTTTTGAATCCCCTCCTTATTCACATAGGGAAAAACAAGAAAAGAAAAATTATTTAAAAAAGTACTATCTGATGAGAGTGTTCTTAAAATACCTTCTAAAAAATAAAGCCCCATTGTTTCTGCTGGATGTTGTCCTGCCATCAACACAATAGTAGGTTTTTCTTCATTTCCTAAAAAGAAAGTATTATTTCCTATTTTTTGAAACAAAGAACAAAACTTTTCCATTTTCGCTATATCATAGTTTGGAAACCAACATGCATACTTTGCGTTTTCAGATACAGAAAATAAAAATGACTTCCCATCATAATGTCCTGGTTGTAATCTTTTCCAAGTTTTTCCATCCATACTTTCAAAAGGTGCATAATCTATCCATCCCTTTTTATAAGGAGAATCAGCAGCATTTATAATCTCTACTTTTTTTGTTCCTTCTTCTAATTTACAAAAAAAACTATGTTTTGTTGTTTTTTGTTCTTTTTCCAATACAATTTTCATTTATCTTCCTTTTGATATCGAGTCCAAAAAATGCTTTGCAATTTCTAAATCTTCTTTTCTTTCTCTTTTATGAAAGAAAAATCCTGGATTACACATTTCAAATTCTAAAACAGAAGGATGTCCAAATTTTCCTAAATATTCCAAATGTTTTTTATTGTTTCTTCATTTTTCATTAGAAAAATCATAATAACCTCCTTTTAATATAATTTACTTCTAATTATTATGATAGCATGAAGCCTTTTTTTATGCAAGAAAAAATCTCAGAACTCACAGTGGACTTGAATTCGTGTAAGTGCTTGTTTTATAAGGGGAGGTATGCGAAAGTTCGATAGTTCACGGATTTTGACGTTTTTTCGCCCCTCAACAATCGAACTTTCCACAATGCTTTCAAACAAAAGAAAAAGCCACCGTTTGCACGATGGCTTTTAATCTTGGTGGGCCCGGTAGAGCAAGCGTCAGCAAAACATCCATTGAGTTTGGATGTTTTGTAGCGTAGCCAATGAGACACAATAAGTTCAAGTGGTAACGCTGAACGAATTGATGTCGTAATTGCAAAGGCCAACGGGCGGACATAAAAAAAACCCCGAGCAAATCGGGGTGTTATGGTGGGCCCGGTAGGACTTGAACCCACGACCTATCCGTTATGAGCGGACAGCTCTAACCAACTGAGCTACAGGCCCACATACAACATGGTATTATAGCAAAATAAAAAACAAAAAGCAAGCCTTTTCTGTTCATAAAAAAATCTTTTTGTTTTGTGTCATTTTTTACTGGTTTTTCCCCAAAAAAAATGCTATACTATAACTGTTGAGGGAAAACAGAAAGAAACGGAGAAAAAATGTCAAAAGACTATACATTCAACCCCGGTGATTTTGTTGTTTATCCTGCGCATGGTGTGGGCCAAGTGACAGAACGTCAAACAACCACGGTTGCCGGACAAAATCTAGATTTAATTGCCGTGCATTTTACAAAAGATAAAATGACCATGAAGATTCCATCAACCCAAGCCTTGGAAAAAGGTTTAAGGCAAATCGCAACCCCTGTGATGATGGAAAGCGTGGAAAAAGTTTTAAGTAAAAAGACAAAAGCAAAACGTGTTCAATGGAGCAAACGATCGGCCGAATATATCACAAAAATCGGCACAGGCGATCCAATTGCTTTGGCCGAAGTGATTCGGGATTTATATAAAGACCCTGCTGTGGCCTCCCAAACATACAGCGAACGGCAACTTTACGAAAAGGCCATGAATCGTTTGGCACCCGAATATGCCGTTATTCTTGGCATTGCAGAAACAGAAGCACAAGCCAAAATTGAAAGCTGTCTGCGTGGATCTGATTCGGCGGAATAAATAATAAACAAGATAAAAAAACAAAAATGGGGAATATGATTGGAAACTATTCAATCACTTCCCCATCATATAATCCCCACATAAAACGACGAGGAAACCATCCTTCTAATTGTTCGTTTTCATAATTAAACTGCAACAAGCAATAATCTCCCGCCGGGCAAGAATGAACTTTTGCCACTACACCTGGCTGAACATAAGCAATCACACGAGAAGAAACAGACGGCCCTGCCAAAAGTTTATCTTCGGATTGAATCACCACATAGCGCACCTCTTGCAACGCCCGTTGATGCATCCAACCAATGGTTCCATCAGCCTCACGCACTTGAAGCCAATGTTCAAAGCTGTCAATCACCTCAAAGGGATAATATCTTTCTTGATACACCCATTTAATGGGAAAGCGTTCAGCTGGCCCCGCCCGTAAATTGACTTTGTCATACCGCAAAGAACGAAAGCCTTGCTCTTGAGCATAAGCACACACCACAAAAAACATCATCAATAAACACAAAAACCTAAAAATCTTCATGTTTTATTTCCCCTGAGAAACGGTGGCGAATGCTTTTTTGCGGGCGTCGGAACGAAAACATTTTATCTTGGCTTTCTTCCTGTATTTTTTCATGCAAACCCGCATTTTCCAAAATCACTTTTTGCTCATCCGTCACAGCCCCACGCTCCTGTCCATCCGAAAAGTCTTTCCAAGCCACCTGAACAGCAGGCATGACCACCAATTGAGCAATTCTATCCCCCCGATGTAATACAACCAAATGAGAAGAAGTATTTTGCACCAATACCGCCAATGGCCCTCTATCAGCCGGATGAACAAGCTGAGGCGCATCCAAAACAACCAGTCCTTCTTTTTGAGCCATATCAAAAGTACTGACCACAAAACCGCAATAACCTTCCGGCACACCAACAGCAAAACCAACCGGCACCAACGCCCGATCCCCTGGTTCCAAACGCAAAGCCGAAGGAATAGCAGCTTGAAGATTCAATCCCATATGATAAGGCGAATGATAACTGGGCAACGGCAAATCGTTTCCATCGGCAGTACGCATAATAGATAAACTTAAAACCTTGGTCATACCTCTCCCTATGTAATTGCTGTAATTGCCCGAATATTGCCATCCCGATTGATTTGCACCACACGCAGTTTTTCTTTCATTTCTTTATGAGTCTTTTCCTGATCCAAAGCCGGATTGGAATGCATAATCCGAGAAATAAAAGCCTGATAAGCAGCCTCAGGATTTTCGGCGTGAATCGTGGCAAAACAATTTTCATGCCCCGAGTTCATCAACTCCCAAATAGCCCCGGCATTTGTGGTAGAAATCTCTCCTCCAATAATGGCATCAGGCGTAAAACGCACAACCAAATCCACCACTTGTTTATAATCAAACTTGTTGTTTGCTTCTGTACGAGCCAACACCAAATGCACTCGGTTGGGTTGATGCACAATCAATTCACGGGTATCCTCAATCGTAATAATACGCTTATGTTCATCCAAAATCTTAAGCATATTATTCAAAAAAGTCGTTTTACCGGTAGCCGTTCCCCCACTGATAAGAATATGATCCCCCCGTTTAATAGAAAGCAGTAAACGGTCATAAGGATCATCCGGATCTTCCACATTTTTTAACCGATTTACTTGACGCAACCGCCCGCCTTGAACAAGGCCAAATTGATCCAATTTAATATCCACATCCGGTTTATAAACACGAATATCCAAGGCAACGCCACCTTCCAAATCATCATCATCATATTTCACATTCTGGCCAATAATGCCTGCAAAACGATGGCCCCCTGGAAGTTCAGTATAAACAGCCGGCACGCCCACTTCTTCTCCAAAGGGTTTGTCTTGACTGTTGGAAATGATATACATCAAATTACGCAAATACTCCCGTGTCAATTTTGGGTCTTCGTAATAATGCCACGGATGAGCATGTCTGCCCCGTAAACGCAACCAAATCCCCCCTGGGTTATTCACAGCAACATCTTCCACATTATCCTGTGAATACCAATAAGCCAAAGGTTTCAATACCATTTCTAAAATGCGTTGCGATTCCGGCCGTTTTCCCATAATTTACTCCTTAAAAATAACGATCATCGTCTTGATAAATAGGAGGAGAAACAGGATCAACCTTTCTGTCTTCTGTATCCTCTGGTACATAGATTTTGTCTGATTCCTCTTGCTCTTCCTCTTGTTCCTCCGTTTCTTCTTCATCAGATTTTGTTCTTTTTTCCACCCAAGAATCATTCACAGAAGGCAATTGCGCAGCACTTGGATCACCAAGTCCTTGATCTTCCAAATCTTCCACATCATCATCCACCGAACGCAACCATAAATCCGTATTGGAAAAAGCGGTTAAACGAGTTCCTGATGGCACATACAAAATGTTTGGAACTTCACCAGACATTTCCATAAGTTGGCCCCAAATATCCTTAAAATTATCAATAAACATTTTGCGTATTTGAGACCCAGGAGTTTCAGATGTCGTTGTGCCATTACTAGCCGTTGAAGAAGAAGCAATCACAGATTTTTCGTTCAGTTCAGTCAATTTCAAAACAATAGCTTCACCAATACTGCTGCCCACAGGCAACAAAAACTTCCGCATCAACTGCATATCCAAATAAGCGGCCACACCCCCTCGTCCTTGTGCATCGCCCGAAACGGCTTCAAACTTAAAGGCAGCCCCATCAGGACGAATCAACCGATTCCAAGAAATATCAATTTTGGCGGCTTGATCTGTGCCAAACTCCATGGCTGAACCAGACAATGAACCAATCAACCGACTGCCGGCAGGAATCAAAATATTGCGTCCTTCTTCGGCATAAATATGTCTTTCCACAATGGCCGTCACAGGGGCAGTTGGATATCGGGTATCAATAGAACGCACTAATACCGCCGGAATAGCCTTATCAGCCAACAACACTCTGGACATATCCACAGACCATGTAGAAACATTTTTATCCACATCCACACTTGACCAATCCTTGTCTTTTTTGCCTTTGGCTTTGGCTTGAATGGCTTTGCCAGGAAGAATCGTTGGAACAGACCCCATTTTTTCCTTCATTTTAAGGCGTCTCTTTTTTTGTAAATCCAAAAATTGCTCTTTAACTTCATCCGGAATCACTATTTCTTTTGGGGGTGGTGGCGGCTCTCGGTATTCAGGACTTGTTTTATCAGTCTCCCAAATATACGGACGCAGAGTAGAAGGATCCCACGCCCCAACAACCTTACCCTCACCATTCACAAGCATTCCTGTGTCTGGATCAATTTCATATGTCTTGCCCCCCCAAGTGATTTTGCGACCACCCGCTCTTTCACCAATAGACGCCAGCCCACAACGTCTTAAATCCATGCCAAGCCCCCGGAACCATCCATAATCCGTTCCATCCGGATTATAAACCTTTCCATCTGTTGTGGAAGTTAAAATAATATCACCGGCCTCATCACGGATATTTCCGTTGGCTTCCAAAAGCCCCATCTTTTCTTCGCCTGGAATCTTAAACAATTCACAATTAAATAATCTGGCCACCGGCTTGTTGGTTAAATCATATAGCAACACATAGTCATTCTCATCTCCAAACCCTGGCAATGTGTTTCCATACTTATCAGTCATTGTGCCTGTTGTTTGGTTATAGTATCCCATAGAAGTACCGTCTCCAGTTTTAACCTCACCGTCTATGGATATTGTATAATCTAAAGTACCACCCGGATTAAAAATCAATCTATCTTCGTTGGAAGCCATCCAACCAATTTTGTTACCGTTAAAATCATAGGCGTCATCATTATCCAAACCACCAATCGTTCCTTGAGGTTTACCATCTGTCCCCACAACACGGCCCATAGCGTCCACACGCCCAAACATCACTTTGTCGTTGTTAAACACAGGACCACGAGCTCTTAACCGCCCAATTGGTTCACCATTGGCATCACGCAACAATTTATCACGTCCCACACAACCAACCACAACGCCATCCGGATTCACCACAGTTGAATCGGGTAAAGTGCGCCCCAAATATACCCCTTTTTCGGAAGTAATCGGCCCATAACGCACAATAAAGCCCAACTCTTTACCCATAGGATCGGTAGCCACACCTTTTGGCTGCATCCGGCCAATCACATTGCCTTGACCATCCACAACCGTTCCATCATAGGCAGTTTGTCCAATAACCTTGCAAGAATTATCCACAACCAAAGTTTCTGGAAGAACACCACCCACTTCTTGCAACTTATCTTTCAAAGTTTGTGCCTCTTCAAAAGTCAAAGGAAGAGCCGCACCATTGCTGGCAAGTGCAGCAACTTCTTCGCCCGCTTCATTCACAACTTTTCCCAAACCATTCACAAATCCCAACACAGAATTAGACAAACTCAACACAGGCAAAAACGGAACAATCTGCCCTTCCAACGGCCGTTCCTTGCCCAAAATAGTGGCATCATCCAAAATCTGATATTTCACAGAACCAGAAGCATCAATCAAATGACCATCCACGGTTGTGCGCCCTAAAACAGAAGGATTATATCCAACCGGCACCCCTTGAACAACCAAATGCCCCACATAAGGCATGGTATTATAAACAGCCGGCTCCGACACACCCGCCACACTGCCATCCGGCAACACACGCCCTTTGAAGTTCTTATCAAACATCACCGAACCATCAGCCGTCACAACCCCAACTTTTTGGGCATAGTCATCCACAACAAACCCTGTTTTCAAAGGTCCGCCTGCCCAAATTGTTTCAGGTGTTAAAACCGAAGAAAACGCCATACGAGAACCGATTTTCTGACCATTCACACCCCACACCTGCGCACCAAAACCGGATTCTCCAATTTTTTTGCCAGCTTTGTCAATAATCGTTTCAGCATTAAAAATACCACCAATCAAAGAGCCACCTTGTTCAACAAACCCATTACCAAAAGAAGTACCAATAACTTTGCCCCCCAACCAAACAGCACCTGTCCAATCCTCCATACCAAGACTCTTTAAGTTATGTGAATTGGCAAATCCAATCTGAGCCGAAGTCCCAACAACCATTTTATCAGAATCCACAATAAAATCGTTCATCATCAATTCCCCCACGGAACGATTTGTTTGTGGTTTATAAACCAGACTGTCCCGACCAACAACACCCATCAAAGAGGAAGAAGTTAAACCTCTGGCAAATGGGTTTGTACTATGAATACGCCCCACAACAGACCCTTTGTTCATCACATAATCTGGGGCTGCCACAGTGCCGATTTGACTGCCGGAAGCCGACACAACAGAACCGGTTTCTGTCATAATACCACACATTTTTTCATCTTCATTCAAAGAATATGCTCCAAACGGCACATAGCCGCCCAAAATTGTGCCTGCAATGTCATTCACACGATTGTTAAAGGCAACCCGCCCAACAACAGCGTTCATATTCATAACAGAGCCATTAAAGCCGGTCCATCCCATAACTTCCCCGGTGGCATTCAGGGCCAAACCATTCAAAAGAGGCCGCCCAATTAAAGAAGAATCCGCATTGGTTAAATAAGGCATCTGATTGTATGTCATACCCATAAAACCGTTTCCATTATAAATCCCGCCATCAGGGGCCACACGGCCAATAAATAAACCATTTTTATCAACAACCGTTGCATTTTTCACCACAGTACCAACAATTTTACCGGCAGCATCAAACACAAAACCATCCACACCCAATTGCCCAACAGTTTTGCCTTCACCATTTTCAACATCACCGTTAAAGCGTACAAATCCCATAAAATGGCCATCCAAATCAACAACCATACCCAAAGGAAGAGCCGTACCAACCAAGCGACCATCTACACCCAAAACAGTGCCAAAACCAGACACAGCCCCAACATATGAAGCATTTTTGTCAAATACAGAAGCCTGATATTGCATACTGTTTTCTGTGGAAGCATCCGGCACAACAAAACCAATCACACCGGCCGAAGAAACAACCACAGAGGTTTTATTCCACAAGGCGCCAACCACACGATTATCCGGAGTCACCGCAATTTCATTCGGTAACAAAGAGGCCACCTTAGTCCCATCCATCATCACATCCCCTTTGATGGAAACCATACCAACATAATCACCAGAAGAAGATAACACAACCCCTTCACCCAAAACACCACCCATCAATTCATTATTGGAATTATACACAGCACCATCTGCCAACACTTTTCCAATCACTTGACCAGAAGCATTGACAACCTGCCCTCGGGCATCAAACCGTCCCAACACAGCTCCTTTGAAATCCGCAAAATAAGAATCCTTTGGAAAAGCTCGTCCCACAATGCGTGTGGCTGTCATATCTAACACAGTACCATCCGGCATTAAACGCCCCAAGGGTTTGTTATCCACAGAAAGAGCTTGCCCCATAAAGGCATTATAAGTTCCAATAAGCCGACCATTCATATCAAAAATAAAACTATCCGGATGAACCAAACCAACAATTTGGCGGGCCTTATTCAATACCCAACCATTCAAGGTTTGAGTTCCAACTTCGTTCTGTTGCGTATCCATACATTTGGAAGCCTTACAAGTCCAACCGGTGAATAGACCAACATCATTCAACACAGCCCCATTATAAGTACGAGTATCACCTTGCGAACTTGTGCCGTTTGAATTGACACAACCAATAACCTTGCCATTCTTATCAATAATCTGGCCATCATAGCGCACCCGACCGGAAAAATCACCTTTTGGTGAAAACAGCGCCCCTGTTGGTGTTAAAACCCCCAAAGATTGTCCATTTGCAGCCAGCGGTTCTTTTTCAAGATTGATACAGCCAATGACATTTCCTTTTTGATCAATCACCTGCCCCGACAAAGACAAAAGCCCCATCAAACGACATCCTTCTGCCAAAACCGTCCCACGGGGAACAACAACACCCATCACCACAGAAGAGTCATTTAGTGTATATCCGTCCGAACGCACCTTTCCAATGGGTTGCAACGCAATTGTCACAACCGAACCATCTGGATAAACACTGCCCAAAACATTACAAGAATTACCCACCACACGACCTTTTTGTAAAACACCACCCAACACTTGTTTGTCTGTATAAACACTGCCATCTGGTGCAACATTCCCCATAAGACTTCCCTTGCCATCCACAGCTTTCCCTTCGGAATTGACAAAGCCCAACACATTTCCATCCATATCCACAACCAAGCTGTTGCCAATGACAGCCCCAATTGTGTTCATATTCGCATCTACCACATCACCATTGGGCATCACACGCCCCACAACTTGACCATAAACATCTTTAACCGATCCATTCAAAGAAACTTCACCAAACGAACGACCGCCCAAACCAACAGCGATACCTTGCTTAACCACAGAACCAACCAAAACGCCATTAGTATTCACAATAAAACCATTTTGTTGCAAAAAACCTTGAACCTTTTGTTCCGAATCAATCACAGCACCGGTTGGTAAAACAATACCCAAAACATTGCCTGACAAATCCATGGCCATTCCCCAAGAACGCAACACCCCAATTTGAATGCCAGCATCATCAAAAACAGTTTGATCCACCCGAGGCGTACCAATTTTTTTGCCGGCCCCATCCACAACTTTCAATTCATTAGTCGCCTTATCAACCGTCAACTTACCCACAACAGCCCCTTTTGAATTGATAACCGAAACCAAAGGAATGGCCGCCCCAAGCACATTAAAATCCGAATCCACAACGGTATTATCCAATAATAAACGCCCTACAAGCTTACCCTCTTTGTCTTCCACCGTCCTTGAATCGGTCACAAAACCCAAAAACTCATTTTTCAAATTTAACGCCACAAGTCTTGGTTCTGTCACACCCAGAACTTCCCCCTCGGGATTTTTAACAATCCCTTCCTCAGGCGGTTCAGCCCCCTCTGGCAACTCTACTTCTGTACCATCAGGCAACACATAAATCGGTCTTGGCTTTTTTTCGGGTTTATTTTCAACACCACAATTTTCACAACAAACACATTCTTTGGAATCAATAGCTGTTCCCTTTAAGGTAATCTGACTCCGTTCATCCTTCAAAACACGGGAATTGTCTTCATGCCACACAATCGTCAAAGTATTTTGAATACTTTGCACTTTAACAGGTGTCCAAGAAACTTTCAATACACATTCTTCATCCACATCCAATTCGGTACGCTCCATACAATCGCCCGATAAAACAAAGCCATGTTCAGAAATATCCGCCAAATAGCTTTCCACAAAAACCAACGGGCCGTTTTCTGCCCTTAAAAGAACCGTAGCTTCAGCCGTAGCCCCCAACACAACATCATCAAATGCAACTTCCTGAGGAGAAACAACCAGCTGCGTTCCATCCACAGAAAAATCGGGCAATTTATCATCATCAGAAACATCATCCCCGAAGGTATTTATCACATTAGCAGAAACAGGCTCAGTTTGAATCAAATCAACAGGTTGTTCTTTCGGAGCGGAACACAGTACCACAAAAAACAAAATCACAACCAACAGTCCAAACAAAGATAAAATCCATGTGGTTCTGCGTTTTGATTGTGCGGATAAACTTTCGTGACTTGTTGCCATTGATAAATCCTTATTTCACCCTAATCACCGAACAAGAATAACCTCTTTTTCCTAATTTACGACACAGAGCATCGGCCATTTCTGCATTATCCAACGAACCAACACGCAACCGGAAAGTATCGGCCACGCCACCATTTGCCGCTGTATCCACAGAATAATATGGAACATATCCGCCAAGCAAATCAGCATTACTGGCATAAATTTGTTCCCATAATTTTTCCAATTCACTAATTTCCGGTGAAGTTCCAAACTCAACCGAAATGGTTTCCTCCGGCACCACAGACAAATCAGAAACATCATATCCCACAGCAGGCACAGAAACAGGCGCACTGCCCCCAAAAACAGGCTCAGTGTTCACCACACCACAAGCTGTCGTTGAACCATTACAATAAGGATTGATAGCACCTGCATAAGGATTCAATCCCCCTGTTTCGGTGGCATATCCTAAAGTCATCGCACCCGCATTCTGAGCCGGCACATAAGGATTTTGACCATGCAATACCGAACCACCCTTCACCGTCACTTCTGAATTCGGTACATCAGATGCCTGTACAGGCAATTGATTATGATACGCATAAGGCTGTTCGGCATAACCCGAATAGTCGGTATATTCCAAACCGGCAGCCGGATCTCGTCTTAATTTAATACAAATCACCTTTTGTCCATTGCGCAATACCAAATCACCAATAGCTTCCACAACAATCAATCGGCTGTTTGCGCCCCGAGTTCTAAACCCAACAGGAACTTCTGTTCCTTGAACAAGCAGGCTGACCACAGGCCGTTGTGTCATAGTTAAAGCCTTTGGCCCCAAATCAATATAAGTAAAGATATTATCCCGCCACACATTGTCCGGAGCAATATCCACATCATCCGGATTCGGCAAGAACATATCCAAATCAAACTTTAATTGTTCAGGATCCATCGGAACCGTATTCCCCCATTCGCTTGCCTTATTTTGCGCAACCGAGTTGGCCTTTGTACTGACCGCAGTAGCCACACCAGAATGATTGATAGGCATAGAAGCCATTGTGGAAACCAACGATTCATTTTGCAACTGCCCCCCATTTGCAACGGGCGTCCATCTTGATCCCACTAACACATCCACAACCGTTTGTGTAATTTTATCCGTATTAAAAGTTTCACTTCTTAAATAAAAAGCATAGCGATTACCGGAATGCCCAAACACAATCATATTACCATCCACACCCAAAGAAGAAGGATCGGCATAAATCATCACAGAATTGGCCGACACAACCTCTCCATTAAAAGCATCAGGTGAACCAATATGCACTTTTTCAATCAATTCCCACGAAGGCAAATTGATTAAAGTCATCATACCCTCCCGCACACGAATCGGCAAAACCGTATCTGGCGTCCAATTATACTTTGAATACCCTGGTTTAGATTGACCTGCCCCCATATGTGCCAAAGGATTATTCCACGCCTTTTGTTGCATCCCCAAAGCATGAATATAATCCAAATTCACATCATTATATTCACCACTGGAAGCAGCAATAGCATCAGCAATTTGTTCTGATTGAGTATCTGTCGGCAAATGTACCTCAGCTTTAACAGAATTTGAAATCAGGCCCAAAATCCCTGTCAAAACTGGCAAAACTCCCCTAAAAAATACATTTTTATTCACCGGTTCCTCCTTATATCTAGACATGCCTTTTTTTCAGCTTATCTAAAAATGAAATGAAAGTCCAGCAAAAAAACAATTATTTATCTTTTTTTTCCAGAGAAAATCTATCCACTACAAAACCAAGCGGATTTTTTAAGCGATCAGCCCATGTCAAATTTTTACGAGTTGGACGAAAAGAAGTTTCCAAGGTAGCAACCACTTCAAGCTCTTTGGGTTCAGCAGATGTCCGATCTGTATCAGTGAACTTTAATACAGCCGTCCATCGATCCGAACCATTTCTTCCCCCAGTGTGGGTTCTGCCCAAACTTGAAATCCGAACATTTCGGATAAAGTTGTCTTCAAAGGCCAAAGTCTGCCCCGGTTTAGATTCCTTTTCCACAAAATCATCATATACAGATTGAGAACTCATCCAAAAAACAACACCGGTAGACCCCCACCGTTCCTCCAACTCTTTCAAATCAGAACCAATACCGTAACGAGCCAACAGATATTGCCGCACCAACGATTCACTCAAATCCTTGGAATCCAATGTTTCTGCATCAGGGCGTTTAATGGCAATAATTTGCTGATCTTTATTCTGAACTTCCAAATAAAAAGGTTGCACACGCAACACAGGCGTCACATTAGCCAAAGCAATCAACAGAATAAGGTCACACACAAGGGCCAAAACCATCATCACAACAAACGCCCGAGCCATCCACAAATAACGTTCTTCCTGCAACATGGCATGTGGTTCACGAACAGCTCTTTCTTCTGATTGAATAGGTGTATTTTCGGACATAAAAACCCCTTATTTTACGAAAAATATCCCACTCCTTCAGGGGCTTTTTTCAATTCCAAACAAGCACAAGGTGATTTTTTCAATTCAGAATACTCCATTCCAATGCCCACAGGGGCCTTTTCATAAACCGAACCACAAGCAGCCAAAACAACACCCACCAAGGCAATAACCACATAAAAAATCTTACTCATAAAACTTCCTCCTTTTGCCAAACATATAACTAATTTAACACAAACAAAAAAAATATCAACAAAAAAATCACTTGCGTTCAGATTCATCTACCCGAATAACCACAAAACCGTTTGGATTTGCAAAACGCTTTGCCAGCACAGCCCGAGACGGCCAATAATTAAACTCAACAACAAGTCGTTTTTGTTTTTTTTGCCACTGTAAAAAATTATCAAAGGTATATAAATCATAATCAACAGAATAATATCCAGATTCTCTTGTAACCGATAAAATATCTATGGTTTGGGGCGGCATATTGGCTATTTTTTCAAAAGAAGGATATTCTTTCAAAAAGGCCTGATAGCTGGCAGGCGAAGAAAGATAAGATAAAAGTCCATAAGCCCCCCACCTTCGTTCCATTTCTGCCACATCTGGGATACGAGTATAACGCAAGTCTAAATAATAACGCAATAACATTTCATCCGTTTGTGTGCGATTCACACCTTCCAGCGGATATATTTGCGCTAAATCCTCGTTAAAAACATTAAAAACACGATCCTTATCTTGAAAGACCTGCGCCACAACCTGTATTTGCAAAACGGCCTGAAAAACGGTCACAGTAAGGAAAAAAGTAAAAATCCACAAAACCCAACATACAAGCATAAACAAACGAGTTCTGTACCACGGACTTTGTTCCTTAAAGGACATAGCAA
This sequence comes from Alphaproteobacteria bacterium, assembly GCA_045605805.1. GTDB lineage: Bacteria > Pseudomonadota > Alphaproteobacteria > CAAHEQ01 > UBA3637 > UBA3637. The sequence continues at coordinate 86,408 of JAZUQR010000027.1, forward strand.
TTCTCCCTACAAAGGCTTGCAAAAATCAAAATTACCTTGAAGGCTTTGTGCCTGTTGTACACTTTGATTGACCATTTTTTCCGACTCTGTTTGCAGGGCAGAAATCATCTTGCGATGCGAAGTATTTTCAGCCATTTTCTGTTCTACCTCAAAAGCATTGGTTTCGGTCAAGAAAACAATACCGTTTTCATCTTTTTCCATCGCATCAATCAACACTTGTTGTCGTGCCTGTGGCGAATACTGGTCAAAACGCTGCATTTCGGCAAAAGCCTCAGGGAATTGAGATTCAACTGCTGACAACACCTGTTGTTTGGTTTTGGAACGGGTATTGCGACGAGCCGCAGCCTTTGGATACTTTTGATCTTGCAAATTTAATTTTTCAACATACGCCTTTGCCTCTTCCAAATAGACAGATTTTAGGCTCTGTAAAGATTTGCGCACTTGACGCACCTCTGACACCTTTTTGGGATCAAACGCAGGCATCTGAATACCCACCTTGGATAATTTAGCCACAAAATCAGAAATCATTTTTTTATAAGTTTTTTCAAAATCTGATTGCGCTATCCCCATATTGTGTTTTGAATCATCTGCCAGAACAAGTTCTTCCAAACCAAAACCAACGAGATTTTCTTTAAGATCTTCCGGTACCTTCCGCTTTTTCTTATCAACAGGTTCCGCCCCCCATTTTTTGTTATTTTCAAGGGTGTCTGTAATCAAAGCAACCTCAATATTCTTTTTGCGTTCCAACAAAGATTGGCGATCCAATGCAGAAGCGGGAAAAATGCTGTCAGGCGCATAAACCCTGTTGGATTGCATATTTTTGGTCTGTTCTTTATAAGCCGCACTAACCTTTTTCAAAACCTCTGATGCATTCTTAAACCGACCAAAGCGTTTTTCATTACATTCAAAAATCTCATCAAAATAGCTTTGAGCCTCTTTAACATTTTTCAACAGCTGATCATGTTGTTCGGCAAGCGTTTGCAAATCCGGCAATTGAGTCATCAAATTATGCACATCCAAAGCCTTGTATAACGAGTCATTATGCTCAGGCAGAACCTTGGTTAAAGTCCGTGTTTCAATTTTAATCACAGGAGGAGCCCCAAAGCGAAGTGCCTCAGCACTGGTGCTAATCAAAACAAAAGAACAAACACAAATCAATAAAGTCTTTTTCATTTTTTATTGCCCTCCTCCTGCAGAAAATTCAGGTCTGTTATCATTTCCAACAATTTCAAGTTCTTTTTTCAATGGCTTGAAATCAAGTTCCAAAGTTTCGGCCCGCACTTTTGTTCTGACGGCTAAAACATTCATTTTCAAAAGCATTAAAGAATCATATAAAGCCCGTCTGGTTGCCAAAGTGTTCAACGCTTGGTTTTTGGAATTATATTGTGCCTGTATCTTGGCATCCATCTCTGCCAAAGAAGATAACTGACGTTTCAATTCCATTGCCGAAGCCATAGCCTTAATACTGCGCTGTTGCGCCCGATAACGAATTGCCCGTTGTTCTTTGGCCACATTTTGTAAAGAACGTTGATCTTCCAAAAGTTCATTTCTGCGATATTCCATCAATTCACGAGGCGAAGCAGACGAAGCATCCTGCAAGTTTTGATACATATCTTTATCAAAAGACACTGCCTGCAAACGAGTTGGATCAATACCCAATTTATCCATAATCGCCACAATCAAATTTCTATCAGCCGGCCCAATCCATTTATCAGTCACATGGCCTTGAACCCCCGCAAAATCGGCCGTGATTTTGGTTGAATCACGCATAAACTGGTTCACCGCCGCATGTCCCAATTGAGAAACGCCAGATAACCCATCCAAAGTAATGCCCAACCCAACCCACGCAGATTCAGCATGAATAGGTGCTTGCGCTGTAGTTGTAAGGGTCTGACTCATTTTCCAAGAAGGAAGATACTGTTTCAGCTGTTGAATCGGCCAGCCCACTGCCATACCAGTTAATGGTGTAGACAGTGCCATATCCACCATAGCCGCTGAATCACCAGCATCGCTAGAATAATCTGCACCACCAGCCGTATGTTCCACTGGAGTGGCTTCAGGATTTGATTCAGGTAAATCCTTTGAAGTATCAAAGGCCTGCGCTCGTGAAGTATCCGCTAGTGATTCTCTAGTTTCTCTACCCACTAGGAATTCTGTAATTCCAGCAGTCACCGGCATCACCAAAACACCGTTTAGCAAAGAAATCGCACAAACACCTAATAATAATTTTTTCATGCACCTTCTCCTTCTTCATCATCGGCCACATCACCTGCACCTGCCTCACCTGCACCGGCATTATCGGCCTCATCTGTTGCCGCCACATCTTCTTCTGTCATCAACAAAATGGGTTGAACACTTAAAAACTTGGCCGCATCCAGTTCCATCAATTGTATCTGCATCACAATATCCGCCATCAAGGCCCGATTGATTGCCTTCCATGTCTGGTCCGTTCCGGAAGTCGCCCCAATAGAGCCATCCCCGTTGATATCAGAAGAAACCACATTCATATCCTCAATCAACTTTTCTTGAACGGTATAAGCCGTTTTAACATATTCCTTGGCAATTTTGGTTAAATATTTTTCTCGTTCTTTACGAATAGCCTCCTGTTTTTCTTCTGTGGCATCGGCATTATTTTCCAAAAAGAACATCTCCTTCACAACTTGCTCCATATCGGCCGAATCAGTCAGTTTTTTATTCAAAGGCGAATAAGGCGTTTTAATTTTATCGGTTAAATAGGTATTATGTAAATAGGTATAAGTATCCAAGGGCATAGTGCCGGAATCTGGTTTGCCTGTCCCTGGTTCAGACACATACGAAGTGGTACCATCCACCAAAGCCCCAACATCGGCCTGTGTCACATTTAACCTCGCCCCCATTTCGGGCTCTTCCCCCAAGGCCAGCAAATTTAGAAGAGCCGATCCCGTGTTACGCACAGAGTCAGTAATTGATACAGGATCTGATACTTTGTCAGGCACCACCTTCATCGTCTTAGGAGGAAGGTCCGCCCCCCACACATCCGAAACATATACGGAAGATAAACATCCCAAAGCAATCAAAAAACGAAACATAAAACTTTTCATTCTGTATCCTCCTTCAATTCAGAAACATCCACACGATCAATACCGCTGAAAATGATATTTCGATACGATTGCGCCCGTAAATCATCGGCATATAAAAATAACATATCCACCGCAGCCGAAGAAGCATAAACCGATAAATCGCCCAAACCGGCTCCAACGAATTCCGCCAAAGTCTCTTTGGCAGCCACACTGTTCACCAATTTTTCCAAATTATCATAATTGGCATCCACATCCTGTAAATAAGAATCCGCCATACTGGATGCGGCCGTGGATGAAGCCACCAAAACCTCGTTTTGCCGTGCCTGAGCACATTCAGAAGGTTCACACTCTTCACCGGTTCCCACCGAACAGACGCAATCTTGGTTCACAGCCAAATCATCCGATACAAACATATACGAAGCCACATTCTCACGCACCCGATCAAAAGTATCGCCTTTTTTACCCATTTTATCCTTGGCATCTTCCCCCAAAACCAAAGTACCATCTTCTTCACTTTGTGTAATAATGGCAATTGTGCTGTCTGGGATAGACATAGCCAATTCTTCTGCCTTCATAATTTCTTCTTGTGCAGATTCGGGCGTTTTGGTATCACATCCTGAATTGCCGGTTGCCGACACGCCACAATGGCCTTGCTCACGATACATCCCAATGTTTGTTTGCAACTTTTCTAACCCATTTGTCACATCATAATGAATTGTTTCCTGCTTACGATTCCATTCCCGTGCCATATAACCAAACGTCGTTTCCATAGCAGTCTGATAAAGACAACCAATAGATGGACACCAACTGGCTGCATAACAAGGGGCAGCACCAAGCAACCCTATACATCCCACCGAAACAAATAAAAGTTTTCTCATAATCGTTCCCCCTTTGTTATTCAACCATCTGCAACGCACTGGCCGCTTCATTGGCCACCTGTTGACCTTGCACCATATTCAACAAGTTCAATCGTTGAGCCAAAGTTAAATCCAAGCTCACCAAAACTTTTGTGTTGGCCACAACACTGCCCCCGCCCGATCCGATATAAGTAGAAAGGCGGTCAAATTGTGCTTTTTCCGAAGCCGCAAGACTGGAAGCCAAATCAGCCCGAGCCACACCAGCCGTCCCCACCATTTGAATGTGTGCTTTTCGTCTGAAATCAGCCTTGCGCTTTTCCTCCTCAGTCATTTGATCAGAAGGGTCACTGCTGTTGAAGGAACCACCAAAAACCGAGTAATCTGAAAAAGCGGATTGCATAGAAGACCCAAAGTCTGTGATATAACCACTCCAAACAACAGAAGAATTAGATGTTTTATTGGTATCCGTGGTTATCTCTTGTAATTCGGCAGTTTTTGTGCCAAAACCCGCCTGAATCACCGGATTAGCCCCAATCAACTCTTCGGCTTGTGTTAAAGGGCTTTCGGCCACATCTTCCAAAGCCTCTAAGCCCACATTTTTCAAAGTGGAAACATGCACTTCGGTTTCATCCAAAGTTGCACTGACCATATTACAGAAAAAACCGCCTGTACCACCCGATTCTTTAATTTTTTCACATTCGGATTCAATACTGCCCAAACTACCAATATGACGAATCTGAGACTGTAATTCCGGAATATCTTTACTCCATTGGGCCTCTTTCGTGCGGGCATCATTTAATTGCACAATATCCAAAGATGCCCCCGCCACATCCCAATTCAATCCAAAAGTATCTGAACCAGTAAATACATAAGGAGTAGGCTCTCCTTCAGGAGTCACAACAACTCCAGGCTTCGATATAGAAAAGTGTGCCTGCACGAAAGAAGTCACACCAGTAATGAAACCCCAGGCCGCCAATCCTTGACTTAATGCCTTTTGTGCTTTGGCCGTACCAGAAGAAACTTGGTTGGTTGCCAAACCACCTTGTTGCCACACCTCACCTTCTTCGGCCACGGCCACCATCACACCGCCCGACACGCCACACAACAGCAATGCTGACATCAAAAGTTTTTTACTGAATTTCATTATCAACCTCCCGTTCATTCAACAACCGAGCCGCTTGCACACCCATTTGGGCCGAAGACAAAGCCACAGCACGCAAACTTTCAAGCAAGACATAGCGCCCCACATCCTGAGTCAAGCCAAACGCCCCCGCTTCATTTTGCACACCTTCCGAGAAAGAAATCAACACATTGGCCCGATCAGCAAACTTGTTGGACACAGCGTTCATTCCTTCGGAAATCTGCACCGCCGCATTTACATATTGTTTCAAAAGCATTTGGCGTTTTGCCTGAATCAAAGCCACCTGTTCATCGGTCAGATATTTCTTTTCATCCTCTGGTTTTTCCTCTTTTTCTTCTTCTGGCACTTCCAAAGAGGCAGAAGTCCCCGCTTGTGAGCCAGCACCAGCCAGTGTACCGGTTTGAACCACCGTTTTTGCTTCTTCTTCTTCAAAAGTTTCATCCAAAAGTTTCAAATCCACATTGGCGTTCTTTAACAATTCGGCCACAACCATTGCCGACCCCGACACAGTGCTGGGCATAGAAGCATCCACATCCACATCCGACAAAGCCGTGTCATCCACAGTCCCCACAGCGGCACCAATCTCACCGGCCAAAACGTTCACATCCTTCCGCAAAGCAAGCTCTGTTTCCGTCACGAACGGTGTCATAGCCACCGTACCAATCCGCACCAGATCCTGTAAATCAACCTCCCGTGGGGTTTCTGCGCCTTGTTGAACTTGATTCACCTCTGCCTCTTTGGCATCAGCTTCCGCTTTCGTCCCCTCAACAGTGGCAATTTTGTTATTAAGTTCCTCGAACTCATCGGAAGAAATCGTTTTATTATTCAAAGCATCATACGCCAACGATCTGGCAGTCTCAAAGTCACTGCTGTTTATCGCATCAGCAAACTGATTGCTCCGAACTGTGTCATTCCTAAAGAAGTTTTCAGCAGTCGATAAAGCAGCGCTCTTTGCTATTGTATAGTTCTTCTTCGCAGCAGTCACTATGGAATCCAGTTCAGTTATAGTAGCATTATACTTATCTATATCACCCTTTCCATCTTCTTTGGCTTTTCCTAACGCTTTCTGCGCTTCACCAAGTTCCTCTCGCGCTTTTTGAATTTCTTTCTGTGTTCCTTTCGTCACAATTAGTTTTTTCACCTTAGCCTGCGCCTCATCCACTTTTACCTGTGCCGCATCAATAGCATATTGTCTATACCTATACTGATTCGTATTTTGCGCATGGTCTTGCAACAAGCTTTGATAGCCTTTTCCGCCATTAACACTAGATAGCTGATTTATATAGTTCATAATATCAGCCCCAAAATCGTCTTCTTTTCCAGAAAAACGAATTTGCTGATTCGCTGAATCAAAAGTAATGCCATACAGATTCTTCAATGTTGCTGCTTGTTCACTTGTCATGGTATAACCATTATCCGACCAACCAAGATCCTCCCCACCCAATAAATTGCCTATCGCACTTGCGTTGTCGTGGTTCAAATCGGAATACAAAACCGCATCACCGGCCCCCATATCTGCTGCGTCCGTCAATATTTGGTTGGAGCGATTCACAATAGCATCAGAGTTTTTCTTAACTTCCTCATATGATATTTCTTCAACATTACCTTCGGCGTCAAGTTTTACGCCAGAGTCATTTTTCTCGTCGCCATCTTGGGCTTCTGCCCCTGCCTTTGCGCCACCTTCTTTGTCTTGATTTATGCTAGCCGTTACCTTTTTTTCCTCCTTTGGGTCCTCCGCTTTGGCTATATTTTTAGTTTTGGTCCCGGCCGAATCTGCATTAGCAAATTGTGTTGCTTCGGCCTTTTTGTCCGTCGTCTCATCAATCACTTCCCCTTCAGATTGAGCCGTCACTGCCTCTGGTGTGGCAACCGCGTTAATTTTTAAGCTTGATGAATCCCCGTCTTTAGTAGGGGGGACACCGCCTTGTTGAGCAGGGGGCTCATCCCCTTTCCCATCCACCTTTAGCGTTGCTACACCATTTTTGGCTTCTACTTTTGCGTTAACTCCTACAGAGCCATCCTCAGACGTTGTCTTAGCCTTCACCTGATTCTCGTTCAGCGAAGCACCAGTCCCTGTTTCAGTCCTCTTGGCTCCCACACGACTTTCTCCTGTTTCGTACCGACCAGTAGTTTGTCCATCCTTAGTCTGGGCCACATAACTACCATTGGTAAATTCTACAACAGACGAACCATCGGAAAAAACACTAACGCTTTTAACATCGTTCAAATGACTTCCATCACCCATGATTGCCGACACGTCTGCCTGTTGTACCAAATCTTTATGCCAGAAACTTCCCGAATCCCATTTGTTCTTGCTCTCATCCCAGGTGTATGAACGCCCATCAACGGTGATAGTCTTACTGTCGCCAGCCGTAAAGACCTCATAAACACCCCCATTTACCACAACATACTTACCCTTTGGTACTGGAGGAAGGGTTGCTGCAGATGTTTGCGAGGATGAAATAGTTGGTATTGTTCCGTCTTGTATAATCGTCTCATTCCGGGCATTGGTTTCCAACGTCACGGTCTTGTTTTGATTGCTCAGACCTTGCTTAGCACCATCAGCAGTCACTGTCTGCCCTGTTTTAGATGTCTTTCCATTATTCGTATTGGTAGAAGTCTGTGTAACCTCATTAGCAGTAATATCCTGATTCTGTTCGCTGGAACTACCATTGCGATTATTCAGGTTCTGACTAGTCTTCACATTGTCCAGTGTCTGATTAAAAGAGCCACCTCCCTTTCCTGCTGCTGATTCCACCCTCCACGTACCTGACACTTCTTTCTCCCCTGGCCTCAAGGTCACAGAAGCATTCGCCTTCCCATCATTGGCCTTTGCAGTCAGACTATTGTCTCCCATATAGGCCGAAGCCGTTGCATTAGAATCAGCACTTATACGATTCTCCATACCAACTTTTATTTCATTTCCGCTTTTATCCGTATAAGATCGGGCTACAACAGTCCCTTTACCAGTGTCACCCACTGCAACCTGCGAAGGGGGAACATAATTATTTTTCCCCTCTGTTCCTTGCGCAGGATAATATATCTTTGCCGCACCATTTACTGACTCCACATAGACATAACCAGATTGATTCTTCTTAGTGGGATCAGTTGTGACAGTCCAAGAACGGCCAAGAACACCACCAGCCTCCGTCACATTCACAGCGTTTGTAATATTTTGTCTGCCAGCTTCATATTGAGTCCCTTGATAGTTTATATACCGAGCTTGAGAAATCCCACCAGAAGCGTCCCTATGATAAGTGTTGCCATTCACTGTTGTAGATGTTTCATCGTCATAAAAATTCACAACAGTCATATTACCCTTACCATTGTTCGGATTCACCACATATGTTTGTAGTTTCACCGGACCACTGGATGAAACACGCCCATATCGTCTAGCTGTTTCATTGGCAGTATAATAACTGCCCTGTTTTAATTCTGCCGCCTTATGTGTGCTATAATAATGACCATTGGCACCTTTATACAATGTTTTACCGTTTGCAAATTGCACTTTTTCAACCTTTGCCCACACATCATTCGGCAACAACACACAGGCACTGGCCAAAACCGTGCCAACAAGCAAGACTTTAACGAAATTTCGCATAAAAACCTCCCCTTAAAAAAAGTACTTTTAATTCACTGTACATACTTTTTTGATGCATTGCAACACTTTTTTTCAAAAAAACAAAAAAAAACGCCCGCAAAGTGACGTTTTTTTCTTTCCCCCTTCCATAAAGGCTTATTTGGGCGATACCAACATCCCCATATTGCGCCCTTCCAACTTAGGCGCTTGTTCAATTTTCGCCACTTCGGCCACATCTTCGGCCACCCGCTTCAAAACAGCCTCGCCCAAATCTTGATAGGACAATTCACGCCCACGAAACCGCAAAGTGAACTTCACCTTGTTGCCTTCGGCCAAAAACTTTTTCGCATTGCGCATTTTCACCAAATAATCATTGTCCCCAATGTTGGGGGTGAACTTGATTTCTTTGGTTTCCTGTGTTTTTTGCTTTTTCTTGGCTTCGTTTTTGCGTTTTTGCAATTCATATTTATATTTGCCGGCATCCATAATTTTACACACAGACCCACTTGGGTTGGCCGATATTTCCACCAAATCCAAACCGGCCTCATCCGCCCGCCGCAACGCCTCACGCAAGGACACAAGCCCCACATTGATGCCGTTTTCGTCAATCAACCGAATTTGTAATGCATTGATTTTGCCATTGATGCGTGGTTCATCTTTATTTGTGTTAGGCGCACGCATATCGCCTCTGTCAAAGTTTTGAATAATGGTATAATCCTCCAAAAAAGTTTATAAACAAACTCATTATATTCATTTTTTTCAAGACATTCAAGTTTTTTTTTGCTATCCTCTTTATTATGAAAAGTTTTTTATGTTTTTTGGCCTTGGTCTTTTTGAGCCTCAACTCAGTCTGGGCAAAACAACCCGATAAAGTGTTGCCCATGCCGTTTCAAGAACTGCACCTTTTGTCTTGCACCACAACTTTGCGCCAATCAGACCCGCTGTATTTGGGCGTGACGGCTGTGCCCAGAAAGGGGTGGACTTTGGGCAAAGCCACTTTAACCGCCACCAACTCGGCCAACATCCCCATTCAAGTGCTTTCCCCCTTTCAACAGCCCTATACCACCCAAACAACCTTGCCAATAAGCCCTTTTTTAGCCGGCAAGTCTGTATCAAGCCTAACCGTTTTTATCACAGGACAATGGAATGCCTGTTCCGATTCGGGCTGTATCAATGTGCCAATCAACCTTCAAAAAACGCTGGAAAAAGGCATGGATTTCATCACGCCCCAATGCAACAATATCACTGTGGCCTTGGGCCTTACCCCCATCCCGATGCATGCCACGAAAATCAAAGGATGGGCCATACAACAAGGCGATTCGGCTCTTATTACTTTGGATTTAGAAAAAACACCCAAATCCGCCCTGATTTATGACCAAAATAAACAGCCCCTTTCTGTGGACATCTCACTCAACAAAAAACGCCTTCAATTTCAACTGCCCGCAACAAATAAGGTGCAATTCTATCTTCAAACCTATCATCATATCTATGAAATAGACCTGCCCCTGTTGCCAGCCGGCACATCTGTGCCACCTGCCCCCCTTTCGTGGTGGGACTATCTGAACGCTCTGGTCGGCCTGTGTATTTTATCTGCCTGCCCCATCTTTTGGGCCAGAAGCAAAGAACAAACCCAAAAACAATTTCAAAAAGAAGCCCTGAAAACAGCCGTTTTAACGCTGGGGATGGGAGTGATAACAATATGCGGGCTGTGGCTGATACCACATCTGAATATCTGTCAAATACCATTTTCAAAAAACATCACCCTGATTTTAATGGCACTGGGTCTTTTAATCATTCCGGCACACCCTGTGTTGGTCATCTTTTTCTCGCTGATAGCCCCAAAGCCTTATCTCAGTTTTCTCAGCACAGAACATCTGTTGAGCACATCCCTTTTGATTTTGATGGCCACGGTTATCACAGCCGGCACATTCTTGGTACAATACCGCTATGCCAAACCGATTTATAAGACACTGCATCATAAAAAAACAGAAAGCACAATTTGGTGGTGCGCAAGAATCCCGTGGATACTCTTGATGCTCTATCTTGCCGTTTATTTATAAGCATCCCGCTGGGCAACTGCCAAAGCATCCACCCGTTCATTATACACATTACCCGCATGGCCCTTTACCCAATGCCATGTAATTTCGTGGGCATCCAACAAATCGGCCAAAATCTGCCATAAATCCACATTCAAAACGGGCTTTTTATCGGCCTTTCGCCACCCTTTTTCCTGCCATCCGGCAAGCCACTTGGTTGCCCCTTCCAACACATATTTGCTGTCTGTATATAAGTGAACAACACATTTTTGCTTCAAGGCTTTAAGGCCTTCAATCACGGCCGTCAGCTCCATGCGATTATTGGTTGTCACAGCCTCACCACCGGATAATTCTTTTTCTTTATCTCCATAAACCAAAACGCATGCCCATCCCCCAGCCCCTGGGTTTCCGGAACATGCGCCATCGGTATATAAAGTCACTTCCTTAATCATCTAAATCGTATTGAATGATTAAATCATAAAGTTCTTTTTCATCGGAAGCCTTACGCAAAGCCGACACAGCCTCCTCGTTTCGTAAAAGTCGGGATAATCTGGCCAAAGCCTTTAAGTGATCAGCACCAGCTTCTTCTGGCACAAGCAACACAAAAGCCAAATCAACAGGTTTATTATCCACCGAATCAAATTCAACCGGTTCAGTTGTTGCAAACCCGCAAAAGATTTTTTTCAGCTTTGGCAAGCGAGTATGGGGCAAAGCCACCCCAAACCCAATGCCGGTTGTCCCCAAACGTTCCCGTTCAATCAAAGCATCCAAAACAACTGTTTCATCCAAACCAACCTTTTCACAAGCCAACGCAGCCAATTGTGTCAACAACTGTTTTTTTGTCTTGGCCTTCAAATGAAACAACACGGATTCAGGTGCCAAAATATCAGAGATTTTCATAAAAACTCCTTATTTATTTTTTGGATCAACCCAACCAATGTTTCCATCGGCACGGCGGTAAATCATATTCAAGCCACCATGAGCTGTATTACGGAACAACAAAGCGTTTTGGCCAGATAAATCCATACGCATCACAGCGGTTGCCACAGTACATAAAGGCAATTCTGTTTGCATTTCGGCAACAATCACCGGAGCATCGGCCACTTCTTCTTTGTCTTCTTCGGAATCAATCACAGACATATCCACCATTTCAACAGTGCTGTATTTATGATTGACAAGTTTGTTTTTATACTTATTCAATTGACGATGCATCTTACCCAATGCTTGATCAATACAAGCATAAGCATCACCGGCTTCACCTTCTGCAAAAATCATAGCCCCACGCACAGGATGTACCACAACTTCGGCTTTTAACATATCACCAGAACGAGACACTTTCACCGTTGCATCCAAAGCATTTGGAAAATACTTTTGAGCAATATCTGTCAATTTTTCTGTTGTATAAGTTGTCCAGCTTTCGCCCAAATCAATTTGATGTCCACTTATATTTACTTGCATTTTATTCCCTTTCAGTTAAAATATCTATCTATACGAATACCATACTGATTTTTTGAAGGATTGTCAAGTGGTCACAAAAAAAACAACACAAAATATCCAAACAGGGCTGTATATACATTGGCCATATTGTATCAACAAATGTCCCTACTGTGATTTTGCCAGCACGGTGTGTTGCCATCCCAACGAAGAAATGCTTTGGAAGGGGTACGAAAAAGATATTGATTTTTTCAAAACAACGGCAACAATCACAAGTCTTTTTTTTGGGGGCGGCACCCCCAGTTTAATGAGCCCGCAATTTTTGGAAAAGTTGTTGAACAAACTGATTCAAACTTATTCTTTGGCCAAAGAGGCGGAAATCTCTATGGAGGTCAATCCAGACACTGTGGATAAAAATAAATTACAAGCTTTCAAATCATTGGGGATAAATCGCCTGTCAATCGGGGTACAATCCTTAAACGAGACAGCCTTAAAAATGTTAGGCCGAACGCACAGCGTTCAAACCGCTTTGAATTGCATCCAAACCGCCCAAACATTGTTTGATAATATCAACATTGATTTAATCTATGCTCGCCCCCATCAATCATTAAAAAGTTGGGAAAAAGAATTAAAGTCTGCCCTTGCCTTAAACTTACCCCATTATTCGCTGTATCAATTGACCATAGAAGAAAAAACAATCTTTGAAAAAAAAGGCATCAAAGCGGCCTCACAATTACAAGCCCGCAAACTGTACCAATTGACCGACAACCTGATGAGCGAAGCCCAAAAACCAGCGTATGAAGTCTCAAACTATGCCAAAAAAGGATTTGAATGTCGCCATAATCTAACCTATTGGCTGGGCAAAGATTACATTGGTATCGGTCCGGCCGCCCATGGACGATTGGGTTTAACAGCCACAAGCAATCCTCGCTCTGTTTCCTTGTGGATAAAAGAAAATCCGCAAACAGAAACCCTAACACAACAAGAACGAGATTTAGAAAAACTCTTGATGGGGCTCAGATTAAGAACAATCCCATATCCGACTCAAAACCTGAATGAAACACAAATCAAAAAAGCCCTTCAAAAAAATTGGATTAAAATAACCGATAAAGGCATCTTACCCACCCAAGAAGGCACTTTAATGTTAAACAGCCTTATTCTGTTATTGGCTGAATAAAATCACCCCACGGATTATGGGCTTCTGATAAAGGCATAAACTCGGGCATAACAACAGGCGTTGCCCCCCGCATTTTTTTCTGCATCAATTGCAACGGGCGTTGATTGGTTCCGTCTGGATTCAAACGCACCTCACCATCCACACCATCAAAAGCACCAACCAAACGCAAATTATCCAACGATACCGGCACACCTTGCTCGGCCACATCAAACACAAGCCCCATCGCATCATACATTTGCGAAGCAATCCGTATGGGTTGTTCCCCAAAAGCAGACTTATAATTTTGAGCAAAAGAATTAAAACCACTGGCATCCAAATCGGCAAAATAAACCCCATTAGCATTGGCATCATTGATAGATTTGACCACCGTCAAAGCATATAAAGGAATATCTTTTGGACCGGCATCATAAAAGGGCATCAAACTTAAAATCTGACGCAGTTTAACCCCTTCTTCAAAAATAAAAATAGCATCCAATCCAGCCCTCTCTGTCATTGGTTTGGCCAATTCCAACTGTTCTTCTTCGGTTAAATCGGGCTTATCGGCATCAATTTCCTCAGGCAACAAGCGTTTCACAGCATTGGTAAAATTCATTGTTTCAGCATCATATAAAGAAACCTTTTCAGGGCGCATAGCCGGACAATCTGCCAAAGCGTCATTCAAAGCCTCTTTGGCAATCGCCCCAATCCGACTGTCCGAAGCCAATACCCCCAGTCTAAATTGCCCAACAGCACAGGCATAGCGCACCATCTGACGCACCTGATCAGCCACTGTCACCGCCATTGTGCCCACCTTATCATTCACTAATTGTGTATCCGAAGTAAAGGTCAACAACGGCACCGAAACACCACCGTCTTGAATAGCCGCCACTTCTTGTGAAAAAATAGGCCCTAAAACAACATCCGGTTTTTGGGCCACCGCCCAATCATAGGCCTGTTCCGCCCCTTTTTGTGTACTCATTGTATCAAAAAACAAAGTTTTCATTTTAACATCTTTATGGTCAAAAACGGCCTGTAAAGCAGCATTTTGTAAATGCTTGCCCGCTTCGGCATATTCACCGGTCAACGGCAACACAATGGCCACAGTTGGCACAACCTGCTGTGACACAGAATCAGAAAAAACACTTTCTTGCCAAAAAATGGGCTGACGCTGAACAGAACACGCCCCAAAAGCCACAAAACTTGTCAATAATAAAACTTTTTTTAACATAAGATTTCCTTTTCTATGACTTTTATGATATACTGAAATAAAGATTATTTCAAGGAGATTTTTTTATGCTTTATCTTGTTTCCACCCCCATCGGCAACCTAGGTGATATAAGCCCCCGAGCCAAAGAAGTTTTACAACAGGCCGACTTGGTTGCCTGTGAAGATACACGCACAAGCCGACAATTGTTCAATCTGCTTGGTATAAAAGTCAAAGCAACAACAGCCTATCATGACCACAACGCAGACGAAGCACGCCCCAAACTGATTGAAAAAATGAAAAAAGGGGCATGTGTTGCCTTGGTCTCTGATGCCGGCACCCCTTTGGTTTCCGACCCCGGCTATAAATTGGTCCGAGACTGTCACAAAGAACATATCAAAGTGTCAACAGTACCAGGGGCAAATGCTGTGTTATCGGCTTTACAGCTGTCTGGGCTATCCTCTGCCTCCTTTTATTTTGGTGGCTTTCTACCCACAAAATCTGGTGCCAGAAAAGAACATTTGGCACAAGTAAAAGACTTAAAAAGCACCTTGATTTTTTATGAATCCCCCAACCGACTTCTGAAAGCGTTGTCCGACATTTTAACAATCTATGGCAATCGGGAAATGGCGGTAGTTCGGGAAATTACCAAAAAGTTTGAAGAAACAAAAAAAGAAACGGTGGAACATTTAATCGCTGAGTACACCATAAACGGCACCCCAAAAGGAGAGCTTGTTTTGGTGATTGAAGGAGCCACACAAGAACAAACCCACCCCGTTCACAATTGGGAAAAATTGATTCAAAGTGTTCGGCCAACCTACCCTGTAAAACAGGCCGCCCAAATCTTGTCCGAACAAACCGGACATAACAAAAAAGAAATCTATCAAATGATAGTCGCCTATGAAAAAGAAAACAAACTATAAAACCGGCCATTTTGCCGAAAAAGTTGCCTTAGTGTATCTGATGGTCAAAGGATATAAACATATTGCCCATAACCATATCACAGGCAAAGGCACAGGGGCAGGTGAAATTGATTTAATCATGTATAAGAAAAAAACCTTAGTTTTTGTGGAAGTAAAAAAACGCAAGAACAAATATGTGGCAGGCGAAGCGGTCACCCTTAAAAATCAACAACGCACCAGCAAAGCAGCCGACGTCTTTTTGAAAAACCATCCCGCTTATCAAAACGCAGCCATACGATTTGATGTTATCCTGTTTGGCAAAAGTTTATGGCCACATCACATCAAACAAGCGTGGTATTTATAAGGGCGGCGGAATCACTTCAATTTTGGCTAACTGGTTGTGGATTTTTTCATGAATCACAAAAGTCCATCCGTTCACCACAAAAGTTTGCCCTTTGTTGGGAATGCGTTCTAAATAATACATCACATACCCTGCCAAAGTGGCCGCATGTTCATCAGAAAGATCCCAACCAAAGTGACGATTGATATCCCGAATCGTGGTTGTTCCATCCAATAAATACCCTGCCGAAGCAGTTCTTTCATAATGGAAAGTAGAGTCGGCCACATTGTCAGTCTCATCCGAAATATCACCCACAATTTCTTCCAAAAGGTCTTCCAAAGTCAAAATACCTTGCCAACCACCATATTCATCAACAATCACAGCAAAATGTTCACGGCGTTTTTTGAAGGCAATCAATTGATCTAACAACGAAGTGGTGTTCAAAACAAACCACGGTTTAGAACAAAAGTCCATCAACTTTAATGGATGAGTTTTGCCATAAAAAAGAGGCATCATCCGCATCACAGATTTTGTATGTATCACACCAACGATATTATCCCGCCGACCTTGATACACAGGAATACGGCTGTAAGGTGTTTTTGTCACAAATTGAATCACATCTGCAATAGGGGTGTTTGAATTCAAAGAAACAACCTTGGATCTGTGCATCATAATATCACTGACCGTCACTTCATCCAAATCAAGCACACTGTTGAGCATCCCTTTTTCCTGAGGCAAAACATCTTCCTCTTGCATAGCCAAAGTTCCCCGAATTTCGGCTTTCAGCTGTTCGTCTGGCGTATGGTTCAAATCACTTTTTGGCAATAACCTCATCGCACAATGAGTCAGCCAATTCAGAGCATACACAACAGGTTTGAACAACCAAACAATTCCCATTAAAATAGGCGAAACATGCAAAGCCATAGACAAAGCATTAGAGATCGCATAAGTTTTAGGCAAAATCTCACCAAAAATCAACACCAAAACGCTCACAACAAAAGTGGAAATTAAAACACCATAATGTGGCCCAAACACTTCCACCATCAAACCGGTAGAAATAGCCGTAAAAGCAATGTTGACAATGTTATTCCCAAACAAAATCGTTCCCAAAAAAGTGCCGGAATCTTTTTTAAGTTCTAATAATTTATCGGCCCATTTATTGCCCCGCTTGGCCTGTTCATGCAACAAAGATTTTGAAACAGCCGTCACAGCCGTTTCCGTTCCCGAAAAGAAAAACGAACAACATAACAAAAAAAACAAAACAACCCAAGACATTTTACTTCTTCCTTTCATAACAAGACTTGTATGGTGAAATCACCTGTGATTCTTCCAATTTTTTCAAAAGTCTAACCACCGTTTTAGAAGGATGCTCATCAAATGAGTCAATGGTTAAATCGGCTTGGGCATACAACGGATAACATTCCGTCACCAAGCGTTCAATCACTTTTTGATTATCCATAGAAGGCACCAAAGGACGATGTTTTCTGCCCTCTGTGCGACCGGAAATCACATCCGCACCGGCTTTAATCCATATAGAAACACTTTTGTCTTTTGCCAATTCACGAGTCTTGGCCGACAAAAAAGCCCCTCCACCGGAAGATAAAACACAAGGCGGCCCATTCAACAGGCGTTCCATCACTTTTTCTTCACCTAAGCGAAACTCAGTTTCCCCATATCGGGCAAATAAATCAGAAATAGAAAAACCCGTCATCCGTTCAATTTCTTTATCAGAATCCACAAAAGGCAACTGCAACCTGCGGGCCAATAAACGCCCCAAACTGGTCTTCCCAACACCCATCATCCCTACCAGCAACAAGATTTTGGGTTGTAATAATTTTTGACTCATGCTACATTATATATCATATTTTTTACAATTTGTCCACAAATAAAGGAGAAAAACATGAAATACTATCAAAAAAGACGCCACCTTATCAGCAAAATGATTGCGGGAATCATCCTATTCTTCATCCTCTTTTTTGCCTTGTGTGATTGTACCCCGAAAGCAACCACGACACAAACCACCATCACCTTTGAAAGAAATGGGTCATGATACCCAAAGAAATTGATGTTTTTTTACAAATGCAAACAGCCGAATGTGGGGCATCACCCAACACAATTTCAGCATACAAACATGATTTGGAATCGCTTCATGCATTTTTACAAACACACCATAATTCCTTAACAAGCGCCACAAGTCAAGATCTTAAAGAATATATTGATGATTTAAGTCAACACCACTATTCGCCCAAAACACAAGCCCGTCGCCTGTCCAGTATGCGAGAGTTTTATAAGTTTCTGTTTTCCGAAAAAACCATCAAATCCAATCCCACCGACTATCTGCACAGCCCCAAAACACAAAAACCATTACCCAAATACCTCAGCGAAGAAGATATTTTTACACTAATTGCCAATGGGGATAAAATCAACCACCGTCTGTCCACATTATTGGAAGTTTTATACGCATCCGGTATGCGAGTCAGTGAATTGGTCGGTCTGCCCATGTCGGCCGTTTCACAAGAAAATAAGCGTCTGTATATTACGGGGAAAGGACAAAAAGAACGCATTGTTCCCTTAAACGAAAAAGCCTGTGAAGCATTGGAAAAATGGATCTTAAAACGAGAACTTCTGTTTCCCCGAGCACAAAAAAATAAATGGCTGTTTCCAGCGGCATCAAAATCGGGCCATTTAACACGAGGTGTTTTCTTCAAAGAATTAAAAAAATTGGCTGTATTGTGTGATATTGATCCAACAAAAGTATCACCCCATGTATTTCGTCACTCATTTGCCTCCCATTTAATTGCCCATGATGCCGATTTAAGGTCTGTGCAAAAACTTTTGGGCCACGCTGACATCGCCACCACAGAAATTTATACGCATATTTTACCAAATAGATTAAAAAAGGTCATTGAAAAATCTCATCCTTTGTCGTATAATAACCAAAAGGATGAATAAATGAAGATTATAGACAAATACATTTTTCGGCAAACATTGGTTGGCTATCTGACAATTTTAATCAGTTTAACCGTCTTGATATGGTTGACACAATCCCTGCGCATGGTGGATATGATTGTCACCAAAGGGGTTTCTGTGGGTATTTTTTTGGAAATGACCCTTTTGGTGCTGCCAAACTTTTTACAAATTTTATCCCCCTTAGCCTTGTTTGGGGTAGCCTTGTTTGTGTTTATCCGCATGCAATCGGACAAAGAACTGATTGTCTTAAAGGCTGTTGGCATGAACGCCAAACAATTGATAAAACCCTTGTTTATGTTAGGTGGTTTTTTGGTTTTCTTTGGCTATTTGCTCACCTTATGGGTGATTCCCGCCTCATATGCCCAACTGCGCCAAATGAAATGGAAAATACAAAACAATCTGTCTCACCTTTTGTTGCAAGAAGGGCAATTCAGCTCGTTCAAAAACGGCATGACATTATACATTCGGGAGCGAGAAGATGCCGGCAAAGTCAAAGGCATTCTGGCACATGAAATCAAAAAAGATAAAAAGTCTGTGCTTATTGCCGAAGAAGGCTCAATGATTCAAACCCCCGAAGGTATCAGTTTAACATTCAATAACGGCACCCGCCAAGAGTTTAATACAAAAACGAAAGAGTTTTCTATCTTAAAATTTGATAAGCATACCATGCTGTTTGAACATTCGGCAAACAAATCCAGCCGAAAAATAGACCCCCGTGAAATGCCCTTAAAACAACTTATCCAAGCCCAACCAAATCAAGTAAAAGATGGCCCAACCTATCGCAAATATAAGGTAGAAGCCTTCAAACGCCTAACACAACCGCTGTACAATTTATTGTTTTTATGGTTGGCTGCCTTTGGTGTTTTAAGTGGTCATTATAACAGACGGGGTCAATCCCGCCAAATCAATGCTGTTGTCATTGCAGCTGTTTTAATTCAATCTTTATCATTGGCCTTTGAAAACATTGCCACACGCAACCTGTGGGGCATAAGTTTAATGGGATTCAACTTACTTATGCCATTGGTAATTTTGTATTTTGTCTTATTCAAAGAACGCAAAATCGGTTGGATACATTTAATGTTGCTGCTCTCTTTAACAGGAATTGGGACAAACGCCTATGCCGGTCCGAAATTGGACTTACAAAATCATGATGCCAAGGCCCCTATTGATTTTGAAGCAGACAATATGGACTACAACATCAAAACAAACATTTTAACCGCATCAGGGAATGTGGTTTTAACACAAAATCAAATGAATGTGCAAACACCAAAAATTATATACAACCAAGATACAGACGAGGTAAAAATCCCGCAAAAAACAAAAATTACCTTGCCAGACGGCACAAAATCAACCGTTCAAAATATGATGCTATACCCCAAAAAATCGGAAGCAACAGCCAACACCATCACCAGCATTTTAACAGACGATTCCCGCATCACAGCCGAACAAATGATAAGCACCCAGAAGGGCGATATTATTTTGTTGAAAAACGCCACATACACGCCTTGCGATACATGTGAAGCCAAAGCCCCCCTGTGGCAAATTGAAGCCAAAGAAGTGAAACAAGATTTCACAGACCATACCCTATCTTATAAACATATGTTTTTGGATATAAAAGATATCCCTGTGTTATACTTTCCTTACTTTCAAATGCCGGATGCAACCATCAAACGCAAATCAGGTTTTTTGAACCCCAGTATCCGCCATACAAGCGAAATGGGCCTGTCATTAGAAACACCTTTATTTGTGGATATAGCCGAAAATCAAAATCTGCTCATCACACCGGTGATTTCTGCCAAACACTTACCATTGGGGATTGTAAATTATAACGGCTTATTCACCAAAGGTATTCTGAATGTACAATTCAGCGGCACGCAAGATAAAGATAACGAAAACGAAGGTCACCTGAAAGCCAACTTTGAATATGATATGACACAAAACCTCCGTTTAACAGGGCAATACTTCCGCACGCTCAGCGACACCTATTTCCGCCGATATGATATTGAAGGCATCAATGATTCAGATTCTTTTTTGCGTTCTTATTTAACCGCTGAATACTTTGGCACGAGATTTTATACAAAAGCAAAAACATGGCATTTTCAAAGTCTGTTAAATGAAGTGAACAGCCGTTCGTTGCCTGTCATCATTCCAACTGTGGATATGCAGTACCACACCAAACCACTGTTTAATACCAATCTGTATGCCTTTACCAACATCAATACCGCCTTATATAACACCCGCAACCATTTCAAATCTAACCGTCTGTCTTTAACGCAAGGATTTACCCTTCCCTATACCACTTCGTTTGGGTTGGTCACCGAAACAAAAGCAAGCCTGCGTTTTGATGGCTATGTGATAGACAGTGGCAAAGACAATCTGGTTTCCAAACATCCGGAAGACACCTATAACAAAGGACGCTTTACCCCTATATTCAGCACAAAAATCAGTTATCCCTTGTTCACTACAACAAAGCAAACAACTCAAGTTTTGGAACCCATTATTATGATGGTGATGTCCCCCAATACAAAGAACAGCCAAAACATTCCTAATTTAGACAGTACCGTCTTTAACTTTGACGATACCAACCTGTTTTCCGAAAACCGTTTTGCCGGCTATGACCGCATAGAAACAGGCACACGCATCAACTATGGTTTGCAATGGACAGCCTATCAAAATGATGCCAAAGACAGATCTTTATCCATCTTATTTGGCCAATCCTATCGCTTGAACGAATCGGAAGAATTAAAAGATGTGATGGGATACAGCCACCACCTGTCCGACTATGTGGGAAACATTCAATTAAACTATCAACACCTGAATCTATACTATCGTTTCCGCTTAAATCGTGAAAACCTGTCCAAACGCAAAAATGACATTGGTTTTTCTGTGGGTGGCAACCCCTTGCGAGTTGGACTAAATTATCTGTATCAAGGGGCATATACATTAGACAACAAACACTATGACGAAGAAAATGAAATTCGTTTTTGGGCGCAATCACAATTTCATAAAAACTGGCAAACAAGCGGTTATTACAGATACAACTTAAAAAAAGACGGAGGCCCTATTGAATATGGTGTTCAAATACGCTATGATAATGAATGTAGTGCCATCATATTTAATTTGGAAAAATCCTATACCAAAGACAGAAACTATAAAGGAAGCACCTCGTTTATGATAAAAGTACTTTTGAAAACCTTAGGAGGAATCGGTCAGTGAAATACCTGCTTTTAATTTTAACCTTATTATGTACCTATACCACCCAAGCGATGGAGCTGAAAGCCACCGTCAACGATGAACCGATTTCTGATTTAGACATCACAGAATGGGCAAACCTGTTAAAGTTCCAACAACCACAAAAATATGAATCCTACACCAACGAAGACCTTCAAACAGAAGCCCTCAACAATCTGATAGAAACAATTGTCAAAAAGCAAACGGCCCAAAATGAAGGGATAAAAGTAAGCAATAAAGAAATTCAAAATGCCAAAAATCATTTGGAACAACAAAATGGCCTGCCAATCGGAGAATTGAATAATTTATTACAAACCCAAGGCATCAATGCCGCCACACTTCAAAAGCAAATAGAAGCCGATTTATTGTGGTTGCAATACCTGCGTCATAAAACCGATGATTTATCCATTTCTGATTTGGCAGTGGATAAACGCTATCAAGCCATGAAGCAGGATTTGCAAGACCAAGGCATAACCGGCAACAGCATTACACTGTGGGAAATTGCCCAAGGAATGTTTGATGAAAATGTGGATGTCACAACAACTTTGGAATCAAAAGATTGTGAAGCCTTTTTGGAACATATTAAAATTGGCACACATCCAGAATCTGCCCAATCCGGTTGGACAGACCCAAATCAAATTGCACCAGAACTATACAACCTGTTAAAAGATGTGGCCGTAGGCGAAACAATCGGCCCGTTGCGGGCTCCAAATGGCGTGTTGGTTTTAATGAAATGCAATGTACAAAACCAAAAAATTATGCCGGAAAAAGAACAATTAAAAATGCAAATGGAAATGGAACAAATGGATGTGGTTTCTCGCCGTTTAATGGCCGAAGCTGTACGCCGTTCTGTCATAGAAAAAAAGGACTAACATGGAAACAAAAATACTCAATGGTCGCATTTTGGCCGACCAAATTCAATTATCCTTAAAAAACGAAATCACCACCTTATCCCATATTCCTCACTTAGCAGTTGTGTTTGTGGGCAATAATCCAGCCAGCAGCGTCTATGTCAATATGAAAACAAAGGTAGCCGAAAAAGTGGGGATAAAAAGCACCATTCATCATCTGGATGAAAACATATCAACAAAAGAGTTGCAAGACAAAATCCACCAACTCAACAACGATAAAGATGTGGATGGGATTTTGGTACAATTGCCCTTGCCGCCCCACATTGACACCAACACCATCATAGAAACCATCTCTCCCCAAAAAGATGCCGATGGATTGACAAGTAAAAATCAAGGCGGCCTGATGACAGGCTATCCAACCTTACTCCCTTGTACACCCTTGGGATGTCTGCATCTGATAAAACAAGTACAGCCGAATCTGACAGGCCTGAATGCGGTTGTTGTGGGGCGTTCCCGCTTGGTCGGCCGCCCAATGGCACAACTTCTGTTAAATGAAAACTGTTCGGTCACCCAAGTGCATACCTACACACAAAATCTGGCCGATATCTGTGCCACAGCCGATATTTTGGTTTCCGCCACAGGCGTTCAAGGGCTGATTAAAAGTAATTTTGTCAAAGCCGGCGCAATCGTTATTGATGTGGGCATCTCTAAAACAAAAGAGGGGCTGATTGCCGGTGATATAGACAGCCAAAACGTGATGGGCAAGGCCGGTTGGCTGACCCCTGTCCCTGGGGGAGTTGGCCCCATGACTGTGGCCATGCTGATGTCAAATATGGTCACCATTGTCAAAAACCAATCATAAAGGGCCAAGGCCATGCTGAATCACCTGTTTCAAACACCTTTTCAAAAAATAATTTTAAGCAATAAAAAAAATAAATCGTACGCTTATAACAAAGGGGTGATTAAACCGATTCGCCTTAAAAACAAACAAGCGTGGCAACTGACTTTATATACAGACAAACAAGCCTTTCAAGAAAACTTTTTGGAATTAGAACAAGTCATTTGTAAAACCCATGAACTGTTTCAAAATGATTACAAACAACTCAACTTTTTCGGTGAACACGAAGATATTGAATTAAAGCAATCCAAAAAAGGCAAACTCCTTCAAAGCATTCATAAACATCCCTCAAAATGCATCACACAAAGCCCCCACAATAAAGAAAAAAACTATCTTTTGAATCCCGAACAAAAAATACCGGCATTGGAAGATATGGGCGTTGTGGATAAAAATGGACAACTCCGCCCAAGTCAAATGGATAAGTTTCGGCAAATCAATCAATTCTTAAAAATCATTGACGATACATTAAAAAATTGGGACAAAAAAGAAATCACGGTTTTGGATTTTGGATGTGGCAAATCATATTTAACCTTTTTAACCTATTATTACCTGACAGAAATCAAAGGATTAAAAGCTCATGTCATTGGCCTTGACTTAAAAGAAGAAGTCATTGAAAAATGCAATATCGTGGCCGAAAAATATGGCTATAAAAACCTGCACTTTGAAATTGGCAATATCGCAGGATACAGCCCAAAAAAAGCTGTGGATATGGTTATCTCACTGCACGCTTGCGATACAGCCACAGATTATGCTTTATATAATGCAGTCCAATGGAATGTACCGATTATTTTGTCTGTTCCTTGTTGCCAACATGAAATCAATTCACAAATGAAAAATGCGTGGCCACTCATCACAAAATATGGGTTATTAAAAGAACGCTTCTGCGCCCTTCTGACCGATGCCATTCGGGCCGATTTATTACAGGCACAAGGCTATTCGGTTCAGATTTTGGAATTTATTGATTTTTCGCATACTCCTAAAAATCTTCTGATTCGTGCGATTAAGACGGGGAAAATGACATCAGACGAACAAACCCAAAAGGCTTGCGCTCAATTCAAAATTGAACCAACATTGAAAAAATTGTTAAAGAAATAATTATTCTTTGGTAATAAATTCAGGTGGCACAATACCATCTTTCAGCACAATCATATAATGTGGAATTTTGGTAAAAAAATAACCATTTCCAACTTTTTCCCATGGCAACCTTTCGTCCCACAAAATTTGTTGAGGGGTGATTTTTTCTAACTTTTTTCGCCCTGCACAACGGTAAATAGCCTTCACTAAACCCGCTTTTTGCAACGCTTCAAAATCAACGCTATACAAGCACCGATCTTTTTTAAAATCGCCATAAAAACAACACGCTTTTGTCATTGGACTTGTCAGAACAGAAATGGCCCGACTGCGTCCAGGAAATCTCGTTTCTAAATATGCCAACACACCCTTTTTCGTTTTACTTTTTGCCCGACCAAAATAATGTGCCAGAGCTTCTCTAGGCGCCTTAATTGGTGCCCAAAGGCCCGTATTTAAAACATCTGCTTCCTTTGGCGCATAGTTATAAAGTTTACCCATCACTCTTCCCCGATTTTTAGGGCTTCAATAAAGGCATTTTGAGGGATTTCCACTTCACCGAATTGGCGCATACGCTTTTTACCCTCTTTTTGTTTTTCAAGCAGTTTGCGCTTACGAGTAATATCGCCACCATAACATTTGGCTGTCACATCTTTGCGATAGGCCGAAATATCCTCACGAGCAATAATCTTTCCGCCAATACTGGCCTGAATCGGAATCTTAAATTGATGGCGAGGAATCAAATCTTTCAATCTGGCACAAATTTGGCGTCCCCGTCTTTCGGCCTGCGAACGATGCACAAGGAAAGCCAAGGCATCTACTTGTTCTCCATGAACAAGGATATTCACCCGCACCAAATCACTGGCATGATATTCATCAATATCATAATCAAAGCTGGCATACCCACGAGAGATAGATTTTAAGCGATCATAAAAATCAAAAACAATTTCATTCAAAGGCAAACGATAAACCGCCATTGCCCGATTCCCTACATAGGTTAAATCTAACTGTTCCCCTCGTCTTTCCGTACACAATTGCAAAATACTGCCCAAATACTCATCGGGGGTTAAAATAGTGGCTTTCACCCAAGGCTCTTCAATTTTACGAATCGTTGTCACATCGGGCATATCAGCAGGATTGTGCATCACAAGCTCATCCCCATTTGTTTTATACACCTTATAGGCCACAGACGGAGCCGTTGTAATCAGATTCAAATCAAACTCACGGAATAAACGCTCTTGAATAATTTCCATATGCAAAAGCCCTAAAAAGCCACAACGAAATCCTTGTCCCAAAGCCATAGACTTATCCGGAGTAAATTGGAAACTGGCATCATTCAACTGTAATTTTTCAATAGCTTCTTTCAAAGCCTCATAATCACTCATATCCACAGGAAACAACGAACAAAACACAACACTTTGGCTGGGCTTAAAGCCAGGCAAAACCTCGGCACAAGGTTTTTTCTCATGCGTAATGGTATCCCCCACTTTTGTTTCACCAATAGACTTGATACCACAAATCACAAACCCAAGTTCCCCCGCAGATAAAGAATCACTATCTTGCATTTTTGGGGTAAAATAACCCAATCGTTCCACTGTGTAATTGGCCCCCGTGGACATAAATTGAATCATCTCATTTTTCTTCAAAACACCGTCCACAATACGCACCATCACAACAATACCCAAATAAGGATCATACCAAGAATCCACTAACATGGCTTTCAAAGGATGATTGATATCCCCTTGCGGGGCCGGCAAGCGATTGACAATCACATCCAAAACATCTTCAATGCCAATACCAGTTTTGGCCGAAATAAGCGGTGCATCGTGTGTATCCAAGCCAATCACATCTTCAATTTGCTGTTTCACCCGATCCGCATCAGCCGCAGGCAAATCAATTTTGTTGATAACAGGCACAATTTCATGATTCGCATCCAAGGCTTTATACACATTGGCCAAGGTTTGGGCTTCCACCCCTTGGGTAGCATCCACCACAAGCAACGACCCTTCACAAGCACTTAAACTTCGGCTGACTTCATAACCAAAGTCCACATGCCCTGGGGTATCAATCAAGTTCAAAATGTAATCCCCATACTTTAAACGAACCGTTTGGGCTTTAATGGTAATGCCCCTCTCTCGTTCAATATCCATATTGTCCAAAATCTGTGCCTTCATTTCACGATCAGACACAGCCCCACATTTTTGAATCAACCTGTCCGCCAAAGTTGATTTACCATGATCAATGTGAGCCACAATAGAAAAATTACGAATATGAGATAAATCAGTCATAGGACAAATTATACATAATTTTTGAAAAAAAATCAAGCACTCAAAGAGCTAAACATCCCGTCTGGACTTAAAAGCCATCTGAATAGTCCCATCATCAAGATAATCCAACTCACCGCCCAAAGGCACACCACGGGACAAAGTGGTCATTTTCACAGGATAGTTGGCCATTCTATCCACCAAATAATGCACGGTTGTCTGTCCATCCACAGTGGCTGGCAAAGCCAAAATCACTTCATTCACACAACCAGATTGAATCCGTGCCATCAAACTGTCAATCTTCAATTCATCTGGTCCTACACCATCCAAAGCCGACAACACGCCCCCTAATACATGGTAATGACCTTTGAACAGGCCAACCCGTTCAATGGCCCATAAATCGGCCACATCTTCAACAACACAAATCTGGGAAGCATCTCGCTTAGCATCGGAACAAATACCACACGGCACTTGCGTATCCATATTGCCACACACAGGACAAACACGCACTTTATCGGCCACTTCTTGCATCGCCTGAATCAAAGGCAAAAGCTGGCCTTCACGCTTGTTGAGTAAAGATAAAACCCCCCTTCTCGCCGACCGAGGCCCCAGCCCAGGCAAGCGAGAAAACAATTGAATAAGATGTTCAATTTCGGGGGCAGACATAATTAAAACGGCAACTTAAATCCGGGTGGCAATCCCAAAGAGGCTTGCATTTTTTCCATTTCTTCGGCCATATAGGCATCAATGTTGTCATGGGCATTTCCCAAGGCCACAACCAACAAATCTTCCAATGTTTCCACATCAGCAGGATCCACAACAGCCTTGTCTAACTTCACAGACACAGGACGTCCTTTGCCAGTCATCACCACAGTCACAGCACCATTTCCGGCTTCACCTGTGAATTCTTGTTGTTCCATTTTGGATTGTAAGATGGTCATTTGAGATTGCACTTTTTGTGCTTTTGCCATCAATTCACCGATATTTTTCATAAGCATATCCTTTCATTTACAGCTTTATTGTAAGGATTTTTCAAAAATAGGCAAGAAAATTGTTAAAAAAAAGTTTTTCACTAGACGAACCAAATAAAATCTGTTATGATTATCAATAAATAAAGGAGAATTGTTTATGGAACAAATTAAACAAGCCATTAAAAATCTGGAACAATCTGTTTTGCGCTTAGAAACAGCGATTCATACGGCCAAAAAAAACAATACCCGCACAACAGAAGAAATCACAACATTAAAAAAAGTCATTCGCCAAACACACGACCGAATCGATAAGGCGATAAACCGTTTTCAAGCAAATAAGGAGGAATAACAAATGCCAGTTGTCTCATTAAAAATCGGCGGTCGCTTTTATAAGTTTTCCTGCAATGACGGACAAGATGGTCATATGCGTGAATTGGCCGAACAACTAGATAAGCGGGCCGAATCTTTAACAAAATCCATCGGCTTTATGCCCGAAGGGCAACTATTGGCCATGATTTGTCTGTTGCTTGCCGAAGAAAAACATCATCTGGAACGCACCACCAACGCACAGGTTTTGGAACAAACAACCGATCAAATTGCCCAAAGCATACAAAATCTGGCCTTAAAAGTTGGTGTCTTGGCTGAAAGTTTGGAACAATGAAGATTCTGTTTTGCGGAGATGTTGCTGGCGAAGCAGGACGCAAAGCCATTAAAACCTACATTCCGAAATTAAAAAAAGAATGGGACATAGATGGCATTATCATCAATGCCGAAAATGCCGCCCATGGCTTGGGTCTCACCCCAAAAACTTATGCAGAACTCAAACGAGCTGGGGCCGATGTGATGACCATGGGCAATCATACTTTTGATAAGTTAGATATCACCAAAATCTGGCAAGAAGAAAATAGGCTTATCCGCCCGCTGAACTATCCAAACGATACAGCTGGCAAGGGGTATCATGTCATTCAAATCAATGGCAAACGCTTGTGCGTCACCCAATTATTGGGCCGAGCTTTTATGAACAGCAAACTGGAAATTGCCGATCCCTTCAAAACGATTCAAACCTTTATAACTGAACACCAAGCCGAATATGACTTTTTGGTCGTGGATTACCATGCTGAAACAACCGCAGAAAAAGTGGCAATGGGCTATTTTTTGGATGGCAAAGCTGTTTTGGTTGTTGGCACACATACACATATCCCAACGGCAGATGCGCACATTTTAGCCAACGGAACCGCCTACATCACCGATGTCGGTATGTGTGGCGATTATACATCGGTTTTAGGCATGACAAAAGAAACAGCCTTTTCGCATTTTGGGCTTGGCACCGAACGCATGCGCTTTGAACCGGCCGCCAACGCTGTCACATTATCGGCTGTCTTGGTTGAAATTGACGATAAAACCTTAAAAGCCACAGCCATTCGCCAAATAATTTTGGGCGATACCCTTGAAAATATATCAAGAATATGATAAACTAAATCCCATAAAAAAACGAAAGGAAACTTATGTCAGGACATTCACAATTCAAAAACATTATGAACCGCAAGGGTGCGCAAGATAAAGCGCGTGCCCGTATTTTTTCAAAATTGGCTCGTGAAATTACGGTGGCCGTTAAAACAGGCGGGGCCGATCCAAACGGCAACCCACGCTTGCGCTTGGCCATTCAAAATGCCCGCAGCGAAAATATGCCCAAGGATAACATTGAACGGGCCATCGCAAAAGGAAGCCAATCGGCCGATACAAGCAACTATGAAGAAGTCCGCTATGAAGGCTACGGCCCTGGTCATGTGGCTGTAATTGTGGAAGCCCTCACAGATAATCGTGCCAGAACAGCCCCCAATTTGCGTTCTCTTTTTACTAAAAGGGGTGGCTCATTCGGGGATAGTGTTTTGTTTAACTTTGAAAAAATCGGCTATCTTGAATTTTCGTTGGATGTGGCCACACCGGATGCCATGTTTGAAGAAGCCTTAAACGCAGGCGCAGACGATGTTCAAACCACAGAAACAGCCCACGAAATTATCTGTAAGCCGGAAGATTTGGGTGCTGTTCGGGAGGCATTGGAACAAAAACTGGGTACACCAAATGTGGCCCGAATTGATTGGAAACCAACCGTTGAAACCCCCATCGCTGATTTAGAAACCGCACAAAAATTGATGAACTTCATTGAAGATTTGAACGAAGACGATGATGTGCAACGGGTGATTACGAATGCCGATATCGCCGAGGATATTTTGGCTCAGTTGTAAAGGATAAACGCTATGCGTATTTTGGGTCTGGATCCGGGATTACGACACACAGGCTGGGGTCTTGTTGAAAAACAAGGCTCCCGTTTTATTTTTATCGCTGCCGGCGTCATCAATCCCAGCGATAAATTAGCCTTATCCAAACGACTCGGGATTTTACACGATTCGCTGAAACAAATTATAGAAGAATACACCCCCGATACAGCAGCCGTAGAAGAAACATTCGTCAATAAAAACCCCTCTTCCACCTTAAAATTAGGGCAAGCCCGAGGCGTTGTCTTGATGACACCCGCCCTTTATAACATAGAAGTGGGCGAATATACCCCCAATCAAATCAAAAAAACAATCACAGGGGTAGGCCATGCCGAAAAGAATCAGGTGGATATGATGGTTCGCACACTGTTAAAGACCGTTCCGCAAGGGATTCCCCCCGATGCATCGGATGCTTTGGCCATAGCCTTAACACACGGATTTTTGTACACAACAAACCACAATATGTTGAATCGGTAAAAACAACATCTAGTGTCAAGGAAAATATTTAACAAATTATTAAATTTTCTTGTTGTTTTTTTTTCAAATAACCGTATGCTGAACTTAGGAAAATCACCATTTAATAAGAGGGCAAAAAATGGAAAACATCAATACAATTCAGGTTCAATGGGCCGAAATATGCGCACAATTGTCCCAAACGCTCAGCGACCGATTCGTGATGCGTTGGCTCAGCAAGGTTGTACCGGATAAAATTGAAAACAATCAGGTACACCTCATGGTATCCAGCCCCTGCATTCGTGAATTAATTGAACAAAACTATCTGTCCCATATTGCCTCGTTATGGAAAACAAAAAATACAAATATCCACACGGTCAGCCTGAAATTGAATCCAGACTTAAAGGAAAAAGCCCAAATGTCTGTTCAAATCAAAAAAGAAACACCGCAAACCGTGTCCCCCATTCAACAACCAACCGAATCAATAGCGGTTATCAAACCTCAAAATTTCACACCTAGCTATACGGCCATAACCCCCTCAGCTGTGACAGAGGAGATTCCTTGTTATTTGGATAAATCACACACCTTTGGAAACTTTGTTGTCGGCAAATCAAACCAATTTGCCTATGCAGCCGCCAAAAAGATTGCCGAAGAAGACCATCCGGCCTTTAATCCGCTGTACTTCCACGCAGGTGTTGGCTTGGGTAAAACCCACTTATTGCACGCCATTGCTTGGCGCATTAAAGAACGTCATCCGCAAAAGAGTGTATTATATTTATCATCTGAACAATTCTTTCAACGTTTTTTGCACGATTTGAACACGAAAAATATGGATGGCTTTCGGGCGTTGGTTCGGTCCGTAGATGTTTTACTGATTGACGATATCCAATTTATTTTGGGCAAACAACGCACACAAGAAGAGTTTTTTCACACATTCAATGCTTTAATTGCTGAACAAAAAACAATCATTTTGTCGGCCGACTCTATGCCCAGTGCCTTACAAGGGATTGATGAAAAATTACGCACGCGTATTTCACAAGGATTGGTGGTGGATATTGCCCCGGCAGATGAAAACCTGCGACTCGGCATTTTGCAAGGCAAAAGCAAAGAAATGGGATCGGATATTCCGGATGATGTACTGGCATTTTTGGCCAAAAGCATCACCACAAATGTTCGTGAATTGGAGGGGGCATTAAAACGAGTCATTGCCCATGCCGAATTGATTGGCAACCCCATCAACATGGATACAACTCAAGAAGTGTTAAAAGATATCTTACACACCTATGAACGGCCGGTCAAAGCCCCCGAAATTCAAAACTTTGTGGCACAATACTATCAAATCTCACTGGAAGATTTACAATCCACAAGAAGGGACCGTTCTTTTGCCCGTCCACGCCAAATTGCGATGTACCTGACAAAAGTTTTAACGCCCCTATCTTTACCGGATATTGCCTTGTGTTTCAAACGAGATCATACCACAATTATCCATGCCGTTCGCACCATTGAAGGATTGATTCAACAAGACAAGAAGTTGGCCCAACAAGTCAATGAAATCACCACAAAACTGAAAGCGGGAACAAATGTCTAATCTAACACCATTTAGCAATCCGTTTTTGGTTGGCTTTAACGAATTGGAACAAATGTTGCTCCGAGTCGCCAAAGGGGCCGATTCGTTTCCGCCGTATAATGTGGAACAAATCAACAACACCACATTTGAAATTACAATGGCCGTGGCAGGTTATTCTGAATCAGATTTAGAATTGGTTCAAGAAGAGAACCAATTGATTATTCGGGGTCATCAAGAACACAACCCGAATCGGCACTATTTACATCAAGGCATTGCTGCGCGCAGCTTTATAAAATCTTTTGTGCTGGCTGATGGAATGACCATTCAAGGGGCAGTACTAGAAAACGGACTGTTGATGATAACCTTGCAAAAACCGCAAAAAACACCTAATATAAAGAAAATAGAAATTAAAAAAACATCAAAAACTGTTCAACTGAATAAGAAAGGAGAAGCCGATGAATGAAAAAATCACCATTACATTAGACAACTCCTTCTGTACCGAACAAGTCGGCCTAGATGAACAAGTATATATCAAAAAAGAAAAACAAAATAACGAATTGGTATGGGCAATATACAGCCCGGAAGGCGAAAGAATGGCTCAAACATTTTCAAAAGAAATGGCTTTGGCTATCGTCCGCCAAAACGATTTAACAGCTTCTTATGTTCATTAAAAGAGCCCTATTCATCAATATATAATTTCAACAGTCACTTTAAGCAGAGGATGCCAAAAATCCGATAAGGCAAAGAAAATACCTTGCTTCACACACAAAAAAAAATCAGAAAAAAGCCAAAATGGCGGATGGGAGAGGATTCGAACCTCCGTTAGGCTTTAGACCTAAACGCACTTTCCAGGCGCGCGCCTTCAACCACTCGGCCACCCATCCACTTCAATGGAAAGTAAAGCAATTTTACCAAAAACAAAACAAAATGTCAAGAAAATATATCAATTCTCATTAAAACTTATTTGCTTATCATACTTTTCTTGCCAAGAAATACCTATCTGTATCGGTGTTTTTAATATCTCGCCCACAATACCGTGCGCCTTCTTGGCATTTGCCACAAATAAAACAAGGAGGAGCCAACACCTTTAACAAAGTATCTGATTTTGGCAAACAGGCTAATACCTCTCTTAAAGCCACCGCCACATGATAGATTTCTTCTTGGGCACACCAACAAGAACGCTTGCCTTGCTCATGAATCAAAGCATTCAAATCAGCCATTTTTTGATAGCGCACCATCCCCCCATAAGGCGCAACAGCCTGAATCAAACCGGCCGGCACTTGGCCTTGAAAATCCAACCATTCCTGCATATACGCAAGCGCAATATCCGCCATACCGGCCTCTTGCAATAAAGGCGGCAAATAAAATGAATTGACAAACCAAGGGGTTGACCGTTTCACCGAACGATGCCGTTGATCTTGCCCATAGGTGGCACAAGAAACTTGAACCTCTGTTTTGACAAAATGAACCGAGTTATTCATTGCCTGAGGATTAAAATACAAAGTATCCACACTGTCTTTACCGGCATCAGGATAAACTGATTCATCCAAATCGGCCTCTAACAAATACACATCCGGCTTCTCCTCCACAACAGCCGTTCCTTCTTTAATCGGCAAATACCAATTTTGTTCCTGACGCATCAAAGGATTAAAAAAATCGGCCAATTCGGGATATTCTGCCACAACAGCATCCCGCATCATATCCACAATCAAGCGCATTTCACTGGTCCATGCGCTGCGCCACAAAGCCGTTAAAGCCGACAAATTCAAGGTCATATCCAATGCCGTTGGCACAAGTTGAGAAATAAACATCCGTAGTTGTTCTTGAGCCAACTTGGGGGCATTTATTTCTATATATTTATCATTCGCAAAAGGCCGTTCTGTCCGAATAGCCTTTTCGGCAAGCGGTATAATTTTTGGCAACCAGTCTTGATAAATCTGAAAACCTTTTTGAATCCAAGGCATTACCTTGTCAATATCCTCGTCACTGTAAAAAGGGGTTAAAAAGGAAGTCATTTTTTCAAAATCAGGTTCTTCATACATTTTTGAAAAACGGCCCGACCGTTGATCAGAATTATAATAAGGGGCAGTCAAATGAAGCCCAAAGACCACGGCCGACACAGGAATGTCTTTCAAAGAAAAAGTAAAATGCGTATGTTGTAAAGTGGTATGATGGCCCGAATCAAACAAACGCCCCTTCACATCAATCGGCTTGTCAATCAAAACTGGGTCCAAAGTATAACACACCCGTGCAGCATGAGACGCCAAATCCAATGGTTTTTTGTCGGACTTTGCCAAAAGTTTAATCTGCATCATTTTCTCCTTTTGTTTTCTTTAAGCATACAAAAACACAAAGAAGATAGCAACACTTATTTTAACAAAAGGGCCATCAATTTTTCCGTCCACAAAGCCGGATCTTTAATCGGTTCCCCCTCAATCACAAGGGTTTGATTAAACAACACAAGGATATAATCTGTTGGATCCTCCATCTGGGCCATCTTGGCAATCACAGGATGATGTGGATTCAATTGTAAAATCCGATCCGAAGCAAACACAGTCTGTTGGCCATGCGCCCGCATCAAGCGTTCCATATTCAAAGTCATCTGTCCCGCCCCCGTCACCAAAGCCATCGGGCTTTTTGTTAAGCGGTCGGTCACTTGAATATCCTTCACTTGATCCCCTAAAACAGCCTTCATTTTTTCAATTAAAGCATCCATCTGGGGTTGTGGCACAGCCTCTGTGGATAAATCCACCTTTTGAATCTTGTCCAATTCATCCCCTGCCTGTTGAACCGACACAAACTTCTTTCCCTGATACTCAGGATAGGTATTTGTCCAAAACTCGTCAATCGGATCTGTCAATAATAACACCTCAATACCCCGAGCCATAAAGCCTTCTAATTGAGGATTTTGACGCAAAGTCGCCAAATCAGAACCAGTTAAATAATAAATAGAGTCTTGTCCGTTTTTCATCCGACCCACATAATCGGCAAGCGAAACAACCCCCTCTCCTTGGGTGGAATAAAACCGACACAGTTCGGCCACTTCATCTCGTTGAGCAGAAGGTTCATATAACCCCTCTTTCAACACAATACCAAAAGCATCCCAAAACACTTGATATTCTTGTGGATTTTCTGCCCGTTTTTTCAAAGCATTCAAAATCTTTGTAGAAAGGCCTTGCTTGATTTTGGCCATCACAGGGGTTTGTTGCAACATCTCCCGACTAACATTCAAGGGCAAATCTTTGGTATCAATCACCCCCGTCACAAAGCGCAACCAATAGGGCAACAATTCCGGCACATCTGATGAAATAAACACTTTATTCACATACAAACTTAAACCCGATGGCCGATCTGGTTGAAACAAATTGACCGGAGGTTTTGTCGGTACAAAAACCAAAGCGGTATAATCAATCACACCCTCGGCATGGAAATGAAGCGTTTCCCAAGGCGTATCCAGCGCATGAGCCACGGTCTGATAAAAATCCTTATACTGCGTTTCTGTAATTTCAGATTTAGAACGCATCCACAAAGCCGAACCGGCATTCACCACATCTTCTTTGCCTTCGTTGCACAACGCAATGGGTACATTCACAAAATCGCTGTATTGTTTAATCAATTGACGCACCCGAAATGGGTCAAGGTATTCTTCTGCATCTTCCCTTAAAAATAAAGTCACTCGTGTGCCTTGGGATACATCCGCTGCCTCACTTACCTCAAACGAACCGGCCCCATCACTTTCCCAAAGCCATCCTTGCGTTTCACCGGCTTTTCTGGAATAAACCTGAACCTTACTGGCCACCATAAAGCTGGCATAAAAGCCAACACCAAATTGGCCAATCAAAGCCATATCTTTTTGTTTATCCCCCGAAAGAGCTTGAACAAACTCGCTGGAACCGGAACGGGCAATTGTTCCCAGATGATTGATTAAATCTTCCCGATTCATCCCAATGCCATTATCTGCCACTGTCAAAGTTTTCAATGTTTTGTTCAACTCCACCCGAATCTTAAACGGTTCAGGCTTTGCCAAGTCTGGATGCAACATCTGCTCATAGCGCAACTTGTCACACGCATCAGAGGCGTTGGAAATCAATTCCCGCAAAAAAATCTCTTTGTTGGAATATAGACTGTGAATAACAATATCCAACACCTTTGCCACTTCGGCCTTAAATTCAATTTTCTGTGTATCTGTCATGTTGTTCTCCTTCTTTTGCATAAGAATATAGTCACTCTTTTGATAAAACGCAAGACACCCCCATTTTTTTAAGGACTCCTCTCTTGTAATTATTTGACAAAACAGCCATGCGCACAATTTGCGAATAATAAAAAGCCAAAAACATTTTGAAAAAACAACTTTTTCCTTGCAAAAAACACAAAAAAAAGCTATAATATATCCCACTGTTTTGCGAAAGGAATTAAAATGGCTCAAAATTCAACAAAAACATCCGATAAAATATTACAAGAAATTTTTCAACCTGCCTCTTATGTCAATGGTTGTTTTGTACAACAACCTGCTTTTGAAAAAGCAACACAAACACCTGATTCAACCATTAATACAATCAAATTTATGAAACAACACATTTCGGGCAAAGAGTTTGAAATTCACCGCAACAACTATCTTCGTGGTTCTTTATACGCAATTCAAAAACATCAATTTGATGCAAAACACACTGATTTTTTGGCTGACACAGTAAATTGGTTTATCCAAAAAAAACCAAGTCCTCACTCACAAACATACCATACATTGTTAAAACTTTTAATAGAACAAATCAACCAAAAAGTTAAGATACCCCAAGAAAAACAACAACAATGGACAAACGCTTTAACACGCAAATCCCCGATTTGCATTCCAAATGATATTGGTTTAATTCCCGAAAATGCCGTTGAACCATCATTTACATTTGTAAAACATTTTTCAAAAAGATCAAGATAAAGGATATCCTATGACAGCAAAAATCATCGTTTTTGCCAACGAAAAAGGCGGAACAGGAAAATCTACTCTGGCCATGCACACCATTGTGGCGTTGTTGCGTGCCGGTAAAAAAGTGGCTTCTTTTGATTTAGACCCAAACCAACAAAGTTTAACCAGATACATTGAAAACCGAAAAACTTTTGTTATGGAAAAAGGTGTCTCATTGGCCTTACCGGAACACATTTGTTGGACACCGGATGTGGCCCAGATTTACACATTAAGAAGCAAATTGGATAAGTTATCCAATGAAGTGGATGCCATAGTCATTGACACCCCAGGGGCACACACAGAACTTGGCACACAAGCCATGGCTTTGGCAGATGTTTTAATCACCCCCATGAACGACAGTTTGGTTGATTTAGATATTTTGGCGTTGGTAGATGGAGAAACATTAAAAATCACCGGCCCAAGCCATTTTGCCCAAACAGTATGGGAAACACGTCAACAACGCATGTTGGAACATAAACCATCCCTAAAATGGTTGGTTGTACGCAACCGAATGTTGTTTAACAAATCCAAAAACTCACAAACCATGTCCATTTTGTTAAATGCTTTGGCAAGACGCATCCATTTTGAATTGGTGGGGGTTATTTCGGAACGGGTTGTCTTTCGTGAATTATTCCTAAAAGGGCTAACCATGTTGGACTTTAAGGAAAACAACATTCGCATACCAACAACCGTTTCTTCAAAATCGGCCCGTCAAGAACTTTGCACACTTGTGGATAAAATTTGGGGTGACCCCTTGTTTTGTGACTCTGTTTCTGCTATAGAATAAGGAGTGAAACACAAACAAAAGGAACCACATGGATATTACTGCCGTCAAAACACAAGCCTATCAAGATCAAACTTTTGGCACTGCTGGACTCAGACGACGGGTAAGTGTTTTTATGCAAAAAAACTATATTCACAATGTGGTTCAATCCATTTTTGACAGTTTAGAAGGTTTTGAAGGCAAAACCCTTGTTTTGGGTGGGGATGGTAGATATTTCAATGACAAAGCCATCCAAATTGTTATAAAAATCGCCACAGCAAACGGCTTTGGTCGCATTCTTGTTGGCAAGAACGGATGGTTTTCCACACCGGCTCTGTCTCATTTAATTACACTTAAAGAAGCCTTTATGGGCATCATTTTAACCGCCAGTCATAACCCAGGGGGAAAAGAGGGTGACTTTGGCATCAAGTTTAATTTGAAAAATGGCGCACCAGCCCCCATTCACATCACAAAAAAAGTGACAGAACGAACCAAAACAATCAACCGCTATTGGTGGATAAACACACCGGATATTGAATTAAATAACACCGGCACACATCAAATCGGCAACACAGTAGTTGAAGTGATTGACCCCCTTGAAGATTACACAAACTATATGAAAACCATTTTTGACTTTCAGGCAATCCGTCATCTGTTCAAAAGCGGTTTTTCGTTTGAATTTAACGCCATGAACGGCATCACAGGGCCATATGCAAAACACATTTTTGAAACAGAATTAGGGGCAAAAGAAGGAACTGTTGTAAATGGGACACCTTTGCCCGATTTTGGGGGATTACATCCCGAACCGAATCTGACTCACGCAAAAGAATTGGTAAATAAAATGAACCAAGACGATGCTCCCGATTTTGGGGCAGCCTCTGATGGGGACGGTGACCGCAATATGATATTCGGTAAAAAGTTTTTTGTGGATCCGGCCGACAGCTTAGCCTTTTTGGCCGAACATTTGAATAAAATACCTTTTTATCAAAACAACTTTTATGGTGTGGCCCGTTCTGCCCCCACCTCCAAAGCAGTGGACTTGGTCGCAAAACGCAAAAACCTGCCCCTATATATCACACCAACCGGATGGAAGTTTTTTGCCAACTTGCTGGAAAACAAACGCATCAGCCTGTGTGGCGAAGAAAGTTTTGGTACCGGTTCATCTCATGTGATGGAAAAAGATGGCTTGTGGGCCATTTTGGCATGGCTAAACATTATGGCAATCACAAAAAAAAGCCCCGAACAACTGATGACCGAGTTATGGCAAAAAGATGGACGTGTCTATTGTATGCGACACAGCTATGAAAACATCAACAAAGAAGAGGCAGTCCATCTGATGGATTCATTGGCTGCCCGCATTCCTGTTTTGAAAGGACAAACTTTTGGTTGCTTTACCATAGAATCAGCCCAAATTTTTAACTATACCGACCCTGTCACCCAAGAACGAGAAAGCAATCAAGGCATCATCATCCACCTGTCACAACAGGCCTCTATCATGGTGCGTTTATCTGGCACAGGAACAGTGGGGGCAACGCTTCGGATTTATTTTGAACGGCACGAAACAAAAATAACAGAAAAACCCGAAGAAGTTTTGGCACCTGTTATTTTAGCTGCCACAACTATTTTACAGATTCAAAAATATATCAAAATGGATACCCCTACAACCATTACATAAAAGTTTTGTTTGCAATTTACAATTTTTATCGTTAAAATAACTCTATCATAAGGAGTGATAAAAAGTGACCGAAAAATTTTTGTCTTTTATCAATGCATTGGGCCGCATGGTAATCCATTTTTTCAAAGCCAGTGGTGATTTAGTTTTGTTCACAACAAACATCGTTCTGAACACATTCAAACAACCGTTTTACCTTTCCGAAACAATCCGAATGTGCCGTGAAATTGGATTTTATTCTTTGCCCGTTGTGGCTTTGACAACAATTTTTTCAGGCATGGTCATTGCCATCCAAACCTATGAGGCTGTGTCAAAGTTTTCGGCCGAAGGGGCGGTATCTATGGTTGTTTTGGTGGCCGTGACACGAGAATTAGCACCGGTTTTGGCTGCCTTAATGGTTGCCGGCCGTATTGGAGCCGCCATTGCTGCCGAAATTGGCACCATGCGTGTCACAGAACAAATAGATGCTCTTTCCACTTTACGCACAAATCCAGTTCAATATTTGATTGTCCCACGGGTTGTAGCGGCCACATTGATGATGCCTTTGTTGGTTTTAATCGGGGATATTATCGGGGTGTGTGGTGGCTATCTGGTTGGGGTATCCAAAATGGGCTTTAACGCCACCACTTATTTGGTGAACACATGGAACACCCTTCAAGCAATGGACATCATTTCCGGCATGACGAAAGCCGCTGTATTTGGCTTTATCATAAGTATTTTAGGCTGTTATCACGGTTTCAAATCACAAGGGGGCGCACAAGGCGTTGGACAAGCCACCACAAATGCCGTTGTCTCATCCAGCATTTTAATTTTAATTTTCAACTATCTTTTAACCGAGCTGTTTTTCAAACTGTAAGGGGGAGTAATGAAAAATAAAAAAGTACAAATCAGCTTATCCCATGTTGCCAAAAGTTTTGGCAAAAAACAGGTTTTGAAAAATGTCACTTTGGATATTTATGAAGGCGAATCCGTTGTCATTATTGGTGGCTCTGGCACAGGCAAATCCGTCACCTTAAAATGTTTATTGGGTCTGATAACACCCGACAAAGGCAAATGCAAAATGGCCTCACAAAAGGTGGGTATGCTGTTTCAAGGGGCCGCTTTATTTGACAGTTTAAGCGTTTGGGAAAATGTTGCATTCGTTATGTTGCAACAAAAAAATGCTGATAAAAAAGCCGCCAAAAAATTGGCCATCCAAAAGCTGGCACAGGTTGGGCTTACCCCCGAAGTGGCCGACTTTTATCCCGCCGACGTGTCTGGTGGTATGAAAAAACGAGTGGGCTTAGCCCGAGCCATCGCAACAAATCCCGATATTATTTTCTTTGACGAACCCACCACAGGGCTGGATCCGATTATGTCCGATGTTATCAACGATTTAATTGTGGATTGCGTTAAAAAATTAGGGGCAACAGCCCTAACCATCACACACGATATGAACTCTGCCCGCAAAATTGCCGACAGAATCGCCATGCTTTATAACGGAAAAATTATTTGGGTTGGCACCGTTCAAGAGCTGGACAAAACAACCAATCCGTATGTGCGTCAATTTGTGGCCGGCTCGGCCAAAGGGCCCATTAAAATGGAAATTAAAGAGGGCTTATAATGGCAAAAAAAACATCCCGTTTTGTCTGTCAAAATTGTGGCACAATCCACACCCGTTGGGCGGGAAAATGTGATGCATGCGGCGAATGGAATACCATTCAGGAAGAAGCCCTTCCCCAATCCGACAGCCCAACCGCCACAGGCGGACAAAATGGCCGACAAATTCAGTTTTCTGATTTACGAGGTGCCCCCGAAATTGTATTCAGATTAAAAACAGGCATTGCCGAGTTGGATCGTGTCTGTGGAGGCGGCCTTGTCCCCGGCTCGGTGATTCTTGTGGGCGGTGACCCCGGCATCGGTAAATCCACCCTATTATTACAAGCAGTGGCCTCTCTTACAAAAGGGGTCAATAAACAAGGCTCACCCACAAAATGCACCTACATTTCAGGCGAAGAATCGGTAGATCAAGTACGCCTTCGGGCCATGCGATTGGGCTTGGCCGACAATCCTGTCAATTTGGCAAGCGAAACACATATCCGAGATATCATAGCCACTTTGGACACCCCTGATTCACCCGATATCGTGATTATAGATTCCATCCAAACGATGTATGCCGATACAGTGGAATCCGCCCCTGGAACAGTGGCCCAAGTGCGTGCCTGCGGTCATGAATTGATTCGGTTGGCCAAAAAGCGTGGTTTTGTTTTGTTCTTGGTGGGTCATGTCACAAAAGAAGGCACTTTGGCCGGCCCCCGTGTTTTGGAACATATGGTAGATACGGTTTTATATTTTGAAGGCGACAGAGGTCATCATTTTAGGATATTGCGTTCTGTAAAAAACCGTTTTGGGGCCACCGATGAAATTGGGGTTTTTGAAATGACAGATAAAGGGCTAAGCGAAGTGGCCAACCCATCAGCCCTGTTTTTGGCCGATCGTCAAGGCCATGTGTCTGGCAGTTGCGTTTTTGCAGGGATAGAAGGCTCTCGGCCATTGTTGGTAGAAATCCAAGCATTGGTTGCACCGGCAAGTGGTACAACCCCTCGTCGTTCCGTTGTGGGTTGGGATACCAATCGGTTAAATATGCTTTTGGCCGTACTGGAAACCCGCTGTGGCATTTCACTTGGGTCAAAAGACATTTTCTTAAACATTGCCGGAGGATTAAAACTAAACGAACCGGCTGTGGATTTGGCCGCCATTATGGCCATTCTATCCAATGCTTTTAATCATCCGTTGCCTTCGGATATGGTTTTTTTTGGTGAGGTTGGTTTATCGGGAGAAATCAGAAATGTCCCTCTGTGTGATTTACGCTTAAAAGAAGCCCAAAAATTGGGTTTTTCAAAGGCATTGATTCCAAAAAATAAAAACAAAAAATCAGATTTCAAAGCCACCGAAATCGGCAACTTAAAAACAGTTTTAGATTTTTTTGAAAAAAGGAGAAGTGAATGATTGGTATCATAGATTTAATCATTTTGGGCATTATCATTATTTCTGTGTTATTTGCATTATACAGAGGGCTTGTGCGGGAATTATTGGGCATTTCATCATGGATATTGGCCGGTTTTACCGCCATATACAGTTATGACCCACTGTTAAAGTTTGGAGAAAATCGGTTTGATAATGTCAAATTGTCCGCTATGATTGGGTCGGTGGTCTTGGCTCTCATTGTGTTGGTCATAATGACCATCTTAAACGCTATCATAACAAAAAAATTACGCAAAAGTTCTTTAAGCGGATTGGATCGTATTTTTGGATTCTTCTTTGGGATTGCTCGGGCTTTATTGATTGTGGTACTCATTTATCTTTTTGCAACCACCATGATGCTGTCTCCAAAATATGTTCAGGAACTACACACAAAAAATTACAGCATTCATTATATTCAGCTGATGGCCGAAAAATTGCAAAATCTGTTTCCTGAAAACATCAGAACGGATTTAAGCGAATATCAAACAGCCAAAGAAGAAAAGATTAAAAAAATTGAAGAAAACATCCAAAATAAAATTGAAAAACAAGCCCAAGAAACAATTGTGAATTATAACAAATCTGACCGAGATTCATTGGAAGATATGATTGAAAATATCGTAGAAATAGGAGACATAGAATGACCAAAATAAAACCAGAAGACTTGATAAAAAAAACACAGGATTTGTTAAAAAAAAGATATAATCCCAGCCATCATCATGCCGTTGTTGGGGCTTGTGTTTTATCAAAATCCGGCAAAATATACACAGCCTTAAATACCGGCACCTATCAACCATCCATCGCCACCTGTGCAGAAATTATCGCCATTGGCATGGGTCATACAGCCGAAAAAGATTTTGAAATTGATACTATTGTGGCCATGCGTGACCAACCCGCTTATTGCATCAGCCCGTGCGGCAAATGCCGAGAATACATTGCCGACTATGGTCCAAAAGCAAAAGTCATTATGCCGGCTGACAATAAAAAAGGCTGGACATTAGAAAAAATTGCCAATTTGATACCGGATAAATATACAAAAAAGGAAAAATAATGCACATCATCATTTCAACCATCGGTAAATTAAAAAAGAATGCACCGGAATATGAATTGATAAACACATACCTAAAACGCACAAAATGGGATGTGGAAATTAAAGAATATGAAGAAAAAAAAGCACTCAGTGGGCAAGCCTTAAAAAATGCCGAAGCCGAATTGCTGTTATCCGCTATTCCTCCAAAAGCCAAAGTAATTGCCTTGGATGAACATGGACAAACACTGTCCTCACGAGAATTATCCAACACAATCAAAACATGGCAAACAAATGGCACAGATACAATTGCCTTTTTAATTGGTGGCTCAGACGGACATGGCGAAAAAGTAAAAAAACAGGCCGATTTAACACTGTCCTTCGGGCGTATGACCTTGCCTCACTTTTTAATGCGAGTTGTTCTGGCGGAACAAATCTATCGCACAAAAACAATTCTGGACGGTCACCCCTATCACCGAGA
Organism: Alphaproteobacteria bacterium; assembly: GCA_045605805.1. Taxonomy (GTDB): domain Bacteria; phylum Pseudomonadota; class Alphaproteobacteria; order CAAHEQ01; family UBA3637; genus UBA3637. Next base: position 130,566 of record JAZUQR010000027.1, read on the forward strand.
TTAAAAAATACAAAAATATGATTGACAACGCCCATTCCTTTTGATACAATAAAGGGGCTTAGTTCAAAAGACGGGCTTGTTCTTGTCTAACCAGAGGGAACAAAAACTTTATATTGCTTCAAAGAAAGGATATAAAAATGGCAAATACATACGCACTTTCATTATTGGCATCAAATGCCTCATTACCAAAATATCTGGCCGAAATCAATAAGTTTCCCATGTTGGATGCGGAAAAAGAATATATGTTGGCCAAACGCTATCAAGAAACGGGGGATGTTGCAGCCGCCCATGAATTGACAACTTCTCATTTAAGATTAGCGGCAAAAGTGGCTATTTCCTTTCGGCATTACGGTTTGTCCTTGTCTGATTTAATTTCCGAAGCAAATATCGGTTTAATGCAAGCCATTAAAAAGTTTGATCCAGATAAAGGCTTTCGTTTGGCCACCTATGCTATCTGGTGGATAAAAGCCGCTGTTTCTGAGTTTATTTTGAAATCATGGTCATTGGTTAAAATCGGCACAGTGGCCACACAAAAGCGTCTGTTTTATAACCTTCACAAAATCAAATCCCGCTTGGGTCTGTATGGCGATTCATCACTGGACGATTCCACCGCCACCCAAATTGCCACCCAATTAGGCGTGAACAAAAAAGATGTTTTGGAAATGGAACAGCGTTTGGCTGGCGATTCGTCTTTGAACGCTACCTTATCACACGATTCCACCACAAATTATCAAGATATGCTAACCGATAATGAGATCTCTATTGAAGAAAAAATCGGTGAAACACAAGAAATGCTGTTGAAAAAACAATTGTTGAAAGAAGCATTGGAAACATTATCTGAACGGGAAAAACAAATTGTCCAAAAACGCTTTTTATCAGACAATCCGGAAACATTGGAAAATCTGGGCCTGCAATTTAACATAAGCCGTGAACGTGTCCGCCAAATTGAAACAAAAGCCTATCAAAAAGTTGAAAAGGCCATTCGTTCGGCTGCCACCCGATTCGCCTTATAATTTTTTCTTTCATTTTTTGTGAAAATCGGCTATACTTCTACCCATGACACAAGAAATTATTATTCATACCCAAGCAGATTTTAAGGGGTTGCGTTTGGCCGGCCGCTTAGCTGCACAAACATTGGATTATATCACCCCCTTTGTCAAAGTGGGCGTTTCAACCGAGTATTTAGACAACCTGATGAACGAGTTTATCCAAAAAAACGGGGGCGTGTCGGCGTGTTTAGGATATCATGGCTATCCAAAAGCCACTTGTATTTCCCCCAATCATGTTGTGTGTCATGGCATTCCAAACCCGCAAAAACTTCTTCAAAATGGGGATATTATCAACATTGATGTGACGGTGATTTTGAACGGATATTATGGGGATACTTCACGCATGTATTATGTTGGCAATCCGTCAATCAAAGCCAAGCGATTAGTGATGAACGCCTATGACAGCATGATGGCCGGCATCAACGCCATCACCGTGGGTGGCACAACGGGCGATATTGGTTATGCCATTGAAAAAATGGCCCAAAGCGAAGGCTTTTCCGTTGTCCGAGATTATTGCGGACATGGCTGTGGCAAAGTGTTTCATGGGGCTCCCAACATTTTGAACTTTGGTAAAAAAGGAAGTGGCACCCGTTTAGAAGTGGGTATGGTTTTCACTGTTGAACCTATGGTCAATATCGGCACATTTGAAACCGTTGTCTTAAAAGACGATTGGACAGTGGTCACAAAAGATAAACAACTGTCAGCGCAATTTGAACATATGTTGGGCATCACAGAGGATGGTTTTGAAATCTTTACCCGTTCGCCCAACGGATGGGATTTTCCACCCTATAAATAAAACCCAACAAAAAAACACCCGAAAAATATCGGGTGTTTTTTTTACTTCAATATCTTTTTCAAATACTGGCCTGTATAACTTTCTTTCACCAGAGCCACTTCTTCCGGCGTTCCCTTGGCAACCACCTGTCCGCCACCAGAGCCACCCTCAGGCCCCATATCAATGATATAATCGGCCGATTTAATCATATCTAAGTTATGCTCAATCACCACAACCGTATTGCCAGCATCCACCAACGCCTGCAACACTTCCAACAATTTTTGAATATCCGCAAAATGAAGGCCTGTTGTCGGCTCATCCAAAATATACAAAGTTTTACCTGTGGATTTGCGGGATAGTTCTTTGGCTAATTTAATCCGTTGCGCCTCGCCACCTGACAAAGTGACAGCCGATTGCCCCAAGGTGATATAGCCCAAACCAACCTTGCGTAATAAATCACATTTATCCCGAATGGAAGGGACATGGTTAAAAAACTCAAAAGCCTCATCCACCGTCATATCCAACACATCCGCAATGGATTTTTCTTTATATTTAATTTCCAAAGTTTCCCGATTATAGCGCTTGCCATGACACACATCACACTCCACATAAACATCTGGCAAAAAGTTCATGGAGATTTGCTTGACACCATCACCTTCGCATGCCTCACATCTCCCCCCAGACACATTAAAAGAAAACCGCCCTGCTTTATATCCTCTGGCCTTGGCTTCTGGCAAAGCACAAAACCAATCCCGAATAGGCGAAAACATTCCTGTATAAGTGGCAGGATTAGACCGAGGTGTCCGCCCAATAGGGCTTTGATCAATATCAATGATTTTATCAATAGTAGCGGTTCCCCGAATAGCTTTACACGCCCCCGCCAATTGACGCGTTTTACCAATAATATTACTCAATCCCTTATACAAAGTTTCAATAATTAAACTGGATTTACCCCCACCGGAAACACCTGTCACACAGGTAAAAGTTCCCAAAGGAATAGAAACAGTGACATTTTGAAGATTATGACATGTCGCCCCTTCAATGGTTAAAGTTTTGCCATTTCCTTTGCGCCGCACCTGAGGCACTTGAATCTGGCGCATACCGCTTAGGTATTGCCCCGTCACAGAAGCAGGATTTTCTTTAATCTGTTGGGGCGTTCCTTCGGCTACCAAATATCCCCCATGTCGGCCAGCTTCCGGACCAATATCAAAAATATAATCAGCCACTTCCATGGTTTCTTCGTCATGTTCCACCACAATCACCGAGTTGCCTAAATCACGCAAACGAAACAAAGTCTCCAACAATTTATGATTATCTCGTTGATGCAGGCCAATAGACGGTTCATCCAACACATACAGCACCCCTGTTAAACCAGAACCAATTTGGCTGGCTAAACGAATGCGTTGGGCCTCGCCACCTGACAAAGTACCGCTGATACGATTCAAAGGCAAATAACCCAATCCAACATTATTCAAAAAGCGCAACCGTTCCGTAATTTCTTTCAAAATGCGTTCTGCAATCTCTTTTTTTTCTTTATCCAACTCTGTGGGAATCTTTTGAAACCATTCAAACGAATCACTAATAGACATTTCTGTCACCTCGGCAATATTCTTACCCCCAATTTTCACAGCCAACGCCTCTGGTTTCAAACGAGAACCGCCACACGCCTCGCAAGGGGTGTTCAACATATATTTGCTCATTTCTTCCCGAGTCCAATCAGAATCCGTTTCCAAATAGCGTCTTTCCATATTCGGAATCACGCCTTCAAAGTTCACACCTTTTGCATGATATCCATATAAAACCGCCTCACGCACTTCCGCACTCAATTGATTCCATGGTGTGTTCATATCCAACTTTAAGGCATGAATCAACGGGCGCAAAGCATAATCATACCATTGATACATATCCCCAGACGAACTTGTCCATGGCGCAATCGCCCCTTGTTTAATGGATAAAGTCGGCTGTTGAATAATTAAACTTTTATCAACACCCTGCTTTGTACCTAAACCGGAACACACCGGACATGCCCCTTCTGGATTATTAAAAGAAAACAGTCTTGGCTCTAATTCAGCAATGGTAAAACCCGAAACTGGGCAGGCAAACTTACTGGAATAAACTTTGGATTCGTTTGTGGATAAGTTTTCCACTTCCAACAACCCATCTGCCAAAGAAAGCGCCTTTTCCACCGAGGCCGCAATACGCCCGATAATTTCCTTTTTCACAACAATCCGATCAATCACCACAGAAAGATCGTGTTTTTTGTTTTTATCCAAAGTGGGTACTTCTTCAATTTCACAAAAAACCCCATCCACTTTCAAGCGAGTAAAACCTGCCTTTTGCCATGCGGCAATTTCTTTTTTATATTCACCTTTTCTGCCCCGCACAACGGGGGCCATTAAAATCAACTTTGTTCCCTCTGGTTCAGTTAAAATACCATCCGTCATCTGGCTAACCGTCAAGGCTTGAATCGGCAACCCCGTCACAGGGGAATAAGGTGTACCGGCTCTGGCCCACAGCAAGCGCATATAATCATAAATCTCCGTCACAGTCCCAACCGTAGAGCGAGGATTGTGACTTGTTGTCTTTTGTTCAATGGAAATGGCCGGAGAAAGCCCTTCAATCAAATCCACATCTGGCTTACCCATCACATCCAAAAACTGGCGAGCATAAGCGGATAAACTTTCCACATATCTACGCTGTCCTTCGGCATAAATAGTATCAAAAGCCAAACTGGATTTGCCCGAACCGGACACACCCGTAATCACTACAAGCTGATTTTTGGGAATATCCAAATTGATGTTTTTCAAATTATGTTGTCTTGCACCACGAATTTTAATTGAATCCATCTGCCTCTCCTTTTTTATGGGGAAGTATTATATCACTTTTTCCCTTAAAAATCAAATAGATTTTAGAATAGGTATGTATGCCACAGACCAGCCCACTCCATCGGGCGTTCTCATCCCAAAATAAAAAATATAATAGTTAAAACTGGCGGAAGGGGGGGGATTCGAACCCCCGATAGAGAAAAACCCTATAACAGATTTCGAGTCTGCCGCATTCGACCACTCTGCCACCCTTCCATATAAACACCATTTCTGCCCCATGCTGTCGCATATAACAGATTTGTCCGCTTCGCGTTCTCTCCCTTCGGTCGGTAGCGAGTCTGCCGCTTCTCACGCACTCTGCCACCCTTCCTTTGGGAAACACAGGCGAGTTTAGCACATTCCCCACAAAAAATCAAGGATTTTGTGTTTTCAAAAAGGCCACCAATTTTTCCAACGCCCTTGCCCGATGAGAGATTTTATTTTTAACCTCAGACGAAAGGCCGCCAAACGGTTTGTCAGAACCCTCAGGCACAAAAATCGGATCATACCCAAAATCTTCCACCGAAGCATCTGGCGTATGGGTTAAATGGCCAAACACCTGTCCTTCAAAGAACATCGGCTCGTGGTGAGGCATCACCAAACATAAACAGCATTCAAAATGAGCCGAAGTATCATCCCCCAAGCGTCCCAAAAGCACATCAAAAACCTTTGGAAATCCCCCATTTGCCTTGGCATATCTGGCCGAAAAAAGCCCTGGTTCATTGTGAAGAGCATGCACACACAGCCCCGAATCATCCGCCAAAGTCATCATATGGGCAAACTGGGCCGCAGCCAACGCCTTTTGGGCACTGTTTTGACGAAAAGTTGTTCCTGTCTCTGGCACATCCGGCAAAGCCACATCATCTGCACCTAACACATGATAGCCCAAGGGTTCCAGCAATGTCCGAAACTCGTTTAATTTATTTTGATTATGTGTCGCAATTAAAATATCAATCATAACCTCATGATAACAAAAAGCCCTCAAAAACACAAGATTTTTCTTGACAGAAATCACAAATAGTGTCTATGATACAAAAAAAAGCAAAAGGAGACAAAATGATACAACGCACATTTTCAATTATAAAACCTAACGCCACCGCCCGCCATTTGGAAAATGAAATCAACGAAAAAATCCAACAGGCAGGCTTAAAAATTATCGCATCCAAGCGCATTGAACACCCCACAAAAGAACAGTTTGAACAATTCTATGCCGAACACAAAGGCAAACCGTTTTATGAAGGCTTGTTGGATTTTATGACCTCTGGCCCCATCGTGGTTCAGGTATTGGAAGCCGAAGAGGCCATCCAACGCTATCGCACTTTAATGGGAAATAAAGATCCGGCCGAAGCAGACGAAGGCACATTACGCAAACTGTATGCCGAAAGCAAAACAAAAAATTCGGTTCATGGGTCTGACTCACCCGAAAGTGCTGCCCGAGAAATTGCCTTGTGGTTCACCGAAGACGAATTAAAATAACCGTTCAGCGAGGGGCAACAGTGACACACAGAAGCAAATCAGCCCAATCCGGTCGCACCATGTTGGAAATCATCTCTGTCATGGCTATGATCGGCGTGCTGACAATCGGTTCTATTGCCTTTTATCGTTTTGTGATGAACTATCAACAAAGCAAAGCCCTTTATAACGATTTCAAAGTGCGTTCCGCCTTAAATATGGAAGGCAAAGGGCGTATTTTTTCCACCGATATGGAAAACAAATCAACCTATGACAAAGAAATGACGGTTGCACAAAATTTCCCCCAGTATGGTTTTTTCAAGATAACCGCCCAAGGTGTTGAACAGGCGATATGTAAAAGGCTGATAAAAGAAGAATGGCCCGAACACAGCCGGATTTATTTGGATGACAAACCATTTGGCTCGGCCATTACCGAATGTCCCCAAAAAGATGTCGCCTTTTCCGTTGTCTATCGTTCCACCCGCACCCGCCAAGAATTGCCCCCACTTTGTACACCCGATAGCACCTGTGAAGGCTGTACCTCATGTCAAAATGGCGAATGCCGTGCGGGTTGCTCATCGGGTAATGTGTGTTATGATAACGCCTGCGTGGTTGGTTCATGCACATCCCAAGAAGACGGCACAGAATTGTGTTGCCCTGCAACACCGAAATACTGTCCGTTGAATGCACAAATAAGTGGCAACCAAACCTCCTGTGCATGCGAATGCCCCTCTCACCGCACACAAAGTGGCGGGATATGCGGTGATTGTCATTTTGACAGCGAGTTTGAACCATTTATTGTACCACAATTCACACAAAACACCAAAGCAGGCTATGGCACCTTACAAACCGATTACTATTCAATCAACAGCGCAGATGAAGATGCATGGCGGGCTTTTGATGGGGATAAAACCAAACACTTTCTGTGGGTTGGCAACTATAGTTATGTTATATGGCATTTGCCACAACCAGTTCGGGTAAAATCCACAACAATTTGGCAAAATTTAATTGATCCGGCAAAAGATAGATTTCCAAGAATAATCACCTTGTATGGTTCTAATGATAAAAACAATTGGACAACCTTGGGAACAATAACAAATCAAACAATTCCTCCTGAATATGTAAAACTTCAAACCGATGCCTCCCAACAGTGGACCAGCTTGAAATGGGAGTTTAATGACAATTTTGGCGGATGGTATGAACAAGTCGGCGAAATTGAAATGGAAGCCGAAATACTGGCTTCAAGTTCAAACTATACTTTTGATACAAACACATTCCAATGCACAAAAGCACGCACCGAAAAAGAAGGGGAACCATGTCACCCATCTAACGCAGGCCGAACTGCTTGCAATCAATCCGAGGGCATATTGTATAAATGTACAGGTGGAACATTACAAGTACTCTACACATGCAATGCATCAAATCCCACAAATATTGAAAGTTTACAACAACCGAATATCTGCCCAGAAGTAGGAAATGAGTGTTTTATAAATGAGACACAAGGGATTTGTTTGGGCGAAGAAGGGAACTTACAATGCTGTGCCGGAGCAATCAATTTAGAAACAAACACTGTTTCTGAAACATGTTGCAACGAAGCTGTTTATAACACAGCATTCTCAGGGGATTATTATGTCTACAGCTATCTTGAAGACAATATGGATGTCCCATCTGGAAACACAACTTTTTCAACATACATCAACGGCACCCCACTTGACTTTGGCTTATGTTGTTTTAATGCCATTGATTTGGTCACAGGCACAACCGATGAACGATGTGGTCAAGCAACAGCCGAAAAAATGAATCAATGGACAAGCAGCTATCTGATATACGGTATGTCTAATGGTGAATTTTGCTATGGTCCAACCAATTTAAGCTACAAAGAACCAACCAGCACGCAACAATGTTGTGATTTTGTCAAAGAAGATTTCCAATATATGCCTGATCCGCCATCAGTGACTTGGGTTGAAACAGAATGGGGATACAATTTCTGTTGTCAAGGCCCATTTGATGCTTCATGTCCAGACTGTGGCATGACTGAAGACTGCTGCAAAAGCGCAGGCGGAACAATGGGAAGTGATTGGTGGAGCTGTTGTAAAGGCGCAGAAGACCTTGCTAATCCCGAATATGATTCATATACCTGTTGTTCGGATGTTGGGGGAGAAATGAGAACAGTAGAAGATTACTTTAACTACGGATACGAATGGGATATGTATGATGTTTGTTTTAATCCAACAACCAATTGCCCCATTTCTCAATTTGCCTGTGAACGCTTCAGCGACAGGTATAATTGTCAATGGAACAATGAAAATCAATCTTGCGAACCAATCTTATAATTATAATAAAAACCCTTGCATTTAACGCATAAAATCCGCTATACTTATCCAAAAGAAAGGATAACGGATGCAGGCACCACACATTCCTGTTTTATTAAACGAAGTTTTAACCTATTTGGCCCCAAATGGTGGCACTTTTGTAGACGGTACTTTTGGGGCTGGTGGCTATACAAAAGCCATTTTAGAGGCCCACCCTGAAAACAAAGTGATTGCCTTTGATCGGGACCCAACCACAAAACAAACGGCACTGGCCTTACAAAAACAATTTCCAAACCGTTTCACATTTGTCCAAGAATGTTTCAGCCAAATGCCCCAACACCTTGATGAACAAGTGGATGGCATTGTGCTGGATATCGGTGTATCCTCCATGCAAATTGATACCCCCGAGCGGGGCTTTTCCTTGCGCTTTAACGGCCCATTGGATATGCGTATGGGAGAGTCTGGCCCCACCGCTGCCGATTTAATTAAAGTCCTGCCTGAATCACAGTTGGCCGATATCCTTTACAAATATGGCGAAGAAAGACAAAGCCGAAAAATTGCCCACGCTTTGAAACAACATCTTCCCCAAACAACTTTGGAAATGGCCGATATCATCCACCACATTATGCCTCGCCCCAAAGATGGTTCGGACAGCGCAACTCGTTCTTTTCAAGCCTTGCGCATTGCCGTGAACAACGAATTAAAAGAATTGGAAACAACGCTTGCCAACGCCCCCGCTTTGTTAAAAGAAAACGGACGCTTGGTGGTGGTTTCGTTCCATTCGCTGGAAGACAGAATTGTGAAAGACTTTTTACAAAACAATTCCGCCAAAAACACCCATAAAAACAAATATGCGCAATCACAAGAAAAAGAAGGGCTGTTCAAAATCTTAACCAAAAAACCCATACTGGCCACACAAGACGAACTGGAACAAAATCCCCGTTCGCACAGTGCCAAATTACGGGCCGCCATGCGTACAAAGGAGACTCAATGAAAAAACTGTTTGTCAATTTTGTATTGCTGTCAATCGCCATCGGTATCGGCATCACATTGTTTTTAATGAAACAACAAGTGGTGGAATACGAAAAACAATTGGCCACCCTCAGCACCAAGATTTTACAAGATAAACGCCAAATCCATACACTCAAAGCCGATTGGGCCGTTTTAACCGAACCCTCTCGTCTTAAAAAATTGCTGTCCGAAAGCCAAGTGGGCTTCATTCATGCCAATCAAGTTGTTCACGCAGAGGAAGTGGATTTAATTCCTGTACCCATTCCCACACAAAAACCATTTGAAGAAACGCAACCGCTGTCTGACGAAGAACCAGCACCTTCTTCCAACACCGAAGGAGAAAATCTATGAAGTTCTTCAAAAAAAACCCAACCTCTTTTTATGCACCGTGCCAAGAAATCCCAACACCAAAACGGGAAAAGGAACGCTATCTGGATGCGGCCACACAAAAAAGCCTGCGCACCGCCAAGAACCGCATTTTGATTATCGGTTTGGCTTTTTTATCCTTGCTGTTTATCATTTGGGGCCGGCTGTTTTATCTGACGGTTTTAAGCTACGACAAAACCCCCATCAAAACATCCCAATGGGATACAGACGAAAAACTGCCCCGCTATAACATTGTGGACAGAAACGGCGTGGTATTGGCCACCACACTCACCTCGTGGGATATATCCGTCAATCCTAAAAAAGTGGAAAATCCCGAAGAAGTCGCCAAAAAAATACACGAAAAATTGCCCGATTTACAGGAAAAAGAATTGCTTCAAAAACTCACTTCAAAAAGCAATTTCAAATACATCAAACGAGGCGCAACGCCCAAAGAATTGGAAGCTGTCAATTGGCTTGGCTATCACTTTTTAACCTATGAAGCCGTCAATACCCGAGCCTACCCACAAGGCCCTTTATTTTCGCATATACTGGGAGGTGTCAACATTGATAATGTGGGCATATCAGGCATAGAAAAAGCCTTTGATAACGAATTAAAAAAAGCGCAACTGCAACTCTCACTAGATACTTCTGTACAAGAAGCCGTACGAAGCAACCTTTTGAAAAGTATAGAAAAATTCAAAGCAGAAGGGGCTTTTGGCTTGGTAATGGACATTCACACAGGGGAATTATTGGCAAGCGTTTCTCTGCCTGATTATGATCCGGAAAAACCAGTTGGTAAAGACCCTTCTGTACGCTTTAATATGCCCACATTGGGGGTTTATGAATTCGGTTCTGTCTTAAAATTATTCAACACAGCCATGGCATTGGAAAACAAAATCATCAAAGAAACAGACATCATAGATGCCTCTGCGCCATTAAAAATCGGGCGCAAACAAATTGAAGATTTTCGGGGGCAAAACCGCCCACTCAGCACCACCGAAGTCTTGATGCATTCGTCTAACATTGCCTCGGCCAAAATTGCTTTGCAGGCAGGCTATGAAAAACAACGGGAGTTTTTACAACGCTTTCACTTATTTGATAAATTATCCATACCTTTACCCGAACGAGGTACGCCCATTTACAACACAAAAGAAAAATGGGCGGATATAGAAACGGCCAATGTGGCTTTTGGCTATGGTCTGGCCACAACCGCCCTACATCTGGCAGCCGGAGTATCAGCTTTAACAAACGGTGGATTTTATAATGTACCGACTTTCCTAAAAGAAGGAAACAAAAACAAACCAACAACAAAAGTCTTAGATACCGACATATCCCAAAAACTGCGTCATATGATGTGGGCCGTTTTGAATTGGGATATTTGGACAAAGAATGTGGCCAAACACTATGCCGTTGGGGGCAAAACAGGCACAGCAAACATCAAAGAACAAGGCGGTTATAATACCGATAAAATTCGGGCCTCCTTTGTGGGCGTTTTTCCAATTGATAACCCGCAATATCTTGTCCAAGTCACCTTACTCAATCCACAAAGATTAAAAGAAACCTTGATGTTGAATAATGCCGGATGGAACGCCCGCCCCACCGGATTAAATATCATCAGCGAAATTGCCCCTTATCTGAATGTGGCTCCTGTCACCGACTATCAACCACCGGAATATGTCCAACAGGCCATTGAAACTTCTTTAATTAAAAACAAAAGGAAAAAAGCACAATGAACTTAAAAGAATTAGGATTTCAACACGATTTACAAATTACAGGCATCACCGAAAAAGCATCCGAAGTAAAAAAGGGTGATCTCTTTTGCGCCTTAAAAGGCACAACGGCAAACGGGGCTGATTTTATTCCTGAGGCCATCAAAAACGGAGCTGTAGCTGTTTTAACAAACCAACCTGTCACAGCCGATATTCCTGTGATTCAGGTTGAAAATCCTCGTGCTGTTTTAACACAAATTGCCAATAAAATCTATCCTTCCGATAAACTGGAAAAAGTGGCCGTCACCGGCACAAATGGCAAAACATCCACCGTTTATTATGTGGCCGAAATTATGAACGCCCTTGGCACTTTAAGTGCCAGCATGGGAACGGTTGGTATTCAAGCCCCCACCTTTCAATTAAAGGGGAATATGACCACACCGGACGCCGTTTCCTTAAATAAAACTTTGCATCTTCTGCAAGAAAAAAACATTCAAGTCGTGGCGATGGAAGCATCCAGCCATGGGCTTCATCAAGGGCGTTTGTCGGGCAATCTTATCAAAGCAGCCGCCTTCACCAATTTAACCCGAGATCATTTGGATTATCACAAAACCATGGAAAATTATCTGCAAGCAAAAACTTTGCTGTTCACACAAAATATGGTTCCAAACGGTACAGCGGTTTTGAATGCAGATATCCCCGAATATGAATTCTTAAAACAAATCTGTACAAACCAAAACCTGACAATGATCAGCTATGGCAAACAAGGGGAAACATTAAAACTGATAAGCCAAAAACCCACCCCAAACGGGCAAGAATTGGTTGTCAAAGTACAAAATAAAGAACACTTGATTCCCATACAGATTTATGGTGATTTTCAAGCCTATAACATCTTGGCTGCTGTTGGCTTGTGTATGGGACTTGGCAAAACATTTGAACAAATCCTGCCAATACTATCCACATTAAAAGCCCCCAATGGTCGCTTGGAAAATGTGGGAGAAACACCCAATGGGGCCCGGATTTTTGTGGATTATGCCCATACACCGGACGCATTGGAACGAGTCCTTTGCTCTTTGCGTCCACACACAAAAAACAAGCTGTGCTGTCTGTTCGGTTGTGGAGGGAATCGGGATACAGGCAAACGCCCGCAAATGGGTGAAATTGCCAACCGCTTGGCCGATAAGGTCTATATCACCGATGATAATCCCCGCAACGAAGAACCGGCCCTTATCCGTCAGGCTATTCAACAAGCCTGTCCCAAAGGAAAAAGTTTTAACAACCGCCAACAAGCCATTTGCCAAGCCATTTCAGAATTAGAAAAAGGCGATATTTTGGTGTTGGCCGGAAAAGGGCACGAATCGGGGCAAACCATCCAAAACATAACCTATCCGTTCAATGATAAAATTGAAGCACAACTCTGCCTTAAATCATTAAAAGAGCCACCGTTGTGGACAAGTTCAGAATTACAAATGGCCTTGAATACAGCTGTGGATAAAAATATCTGGGCAAGTGGGGTGAAGTTTGACTCACGCACCATAGAACTGGGGGATATATTTGTCGCCTTAAAAACCGAACAAAATGATGGCCATAACTATGTCACGCAAGCGTTGGAAAAAGGAGCCAGTGCATGCATTGTCAATCACCCGATAGAAACAGTTTTACAAAGCAAACAAATCGTTGTGCCAAACACCTTACAGGCCTTGGAATCCTTGGCCCGTTTTGCCCGTATGCGCACCATGGCACAGGTCATTGGCATCACAGGAAGCTGTGGCAAAACAAGCACAAAAGAAATGATTGCACAATGTCTTGCTAAACAAGGCAAAACACACGCCACACAAAAAAACTTTAATAATGACTTGGGCGTACCATACACATTGGCCAATATGCCAGCCGACACACAATATGCAGTGATTGAAATGGGTATCAGCCACCCCAACGAAATGGCTCAACTATCCGATTTTGTGCGTCCCAATGTCACCTTGATAACAAACATTGCCCCAGCTCATCAAGAGTTTTTTGAAAACACAAAAGCGATTGCCAGTGAAAAAATACACATTGTTGATTTTCAAGATAAAACAGGCTGTATTTTGCTAAATGCAGACGATGAACTGTGTCAATTTTTGGCCGATACAGCCACCCAAAAAGGTGTACGAAAAATTGTGCGTTTTGGACATTCAGACAAAGCCGATACACAACTGATAACCGCTGTCCCACAAAACGATAGCACAAAAGTGCACTTAAAAATGCAAGGCGAAAAAATAGATTTGACCTTACAATTTATCGGCCAACACTTTGCCTTAAACTGTGCGGCCGCCCTGTCTGCCATAGAAGCTGTTGGCGCAAGTGTGGATCAAGCAATTTATGACATACAAACCCTGTCTCCCGTTCAAGGCAGAGGGGCTGTTTTCACCTGTACAATTGAAGGGAAAACCGTTCATTTAATTGATGATGCCTATAATGCCAATCCGCTATCCATGCAATCCAGTTTACGGGCATTTGGCGCACGAGAAGGGCAAAAAATTGCCGTTTTAGGGGATATGTTGGAATTGGGCGAAAAATCCCTTAAAATGCATCTTGACATCTTAAACGAGTTAGCGCAAAATAACATCAGCAAATTATATGCTGTTGGTCCCATCATGAGCCAAGCTTTTGATTTGGCCCCTCCCGACATACAAGGTGCTAAAACCCTATCGGCAGAATCATTGGCCGATATTTTAAGGCACAACCTGCAAGACGGAGATTGGGTTTTATTCAAGGCCTCTCATGGAATGAACCTTTCAGCATTGATTCAAAAATTAAAAGGAGAATAAAATGTTTGTATTATTAGATTGGTTGAACACCCCCTTGTCTCGCATGGGATTTGCCTTTTTCACTGCCTTGATTTTAACGCTGTGGATGGGGCCGAATTTAATCGGCTGGTTAAAGAAAAAACAAGGCGAAGGACAACCCATTCGGGAATGTGGTCCTGAAACACATCTGGCCAAAAAAGGCACCCCCACTATGGGCGGGATTATGATTTTACTGGCGGCCACCGTCTCAGCCTTGCTATGGACAAATCTGACCAACGCTTATGTCTGGATTTTATTGGGAACTTTGTGGGGCTTTGGTCTGGTTGGTGCTGTGGATGACTATCTTAAACTCACCCATAACAACAGTGCAAAAGGTGTCCCCGGTCGCACCCGATTAGTCATAGAGTTTACCTTATCATTACTGGCCTGTTTGGGCATGATGTACTTTGGCCACGCAACCACACAAACAACTTTAACAATTCCATTTTATAAAAACATTTTAATAGATTTATCCATTTTTTATATTCCCTTTGCCATGTTTGTCATGGTAGGGGCGGCCAATTCTGTCAATTTAACAGACGGATTGGATGGATTGGTAAGTGTTCCCGTTATCATGACACTGATTGTTTTTGGTCTCATCGCATGGAGTGTTGGTATACCTGATTTAAGCCACATTTACTTACAAGGCACACAGGAACTAACAGTTCTTTGTTGCGCCTTAACAGGGGCAGTTTTGGGTTTTTTATGGTACAACTGTCATCCAGCAAAAGTGTTTATGGGAGATACAGGCTCTTTAGCATTAGGTGGTTTTATCGGGGCAATAGCTGTGGCCACAAAACACGAAATTATATTGGCTATCACAGGGGCTATTTTTGTTGTGGAAGCCTTGTCTGTTATGATTCAGGTAGCCTCATATAAATTGCGTGGCAAACGGGTGTTTTTAATGGCGCCTATTCACCATCATTTTGAAAAGATGGGCTGGCACGAAACAACAGTTGTGACACGATTTTGGATTTTGTCCGTTTTCTTGGCCGTCTTGGCTTTAACAATTTTGACTTTAAGTTAAAAAAAGGCATAAACACACCATGAAATGGATCAACAAACTGAAAAAAAACATCACAACACAATACCGCAGCTTAGACAGAGGTATTTTGTACAGTGCTTTGCTGTTGATGTTTTTCGGTTTATTTTTAACCTTTGCAGCCGGCCCTGTTGTGGCCGAAAGACGCAACTATGAATGGTTTCATTTCATCTATAAACACCTTATTTTTATGCCCATCGGTATCGGTCTTTTAATCAGTACAGCACTGTTGCCGTTAAAATGGGCCAGAAGGGTTGGCTTTTTGGTTTTTGTCGGGGCAATTTGTGGTATGATTGCAGTTCTTCTGTTTGGCACACGATTTCAAGGGGCTTCTCGCTGGATAAACATTGCCGGCATCTCGGTTCAACCTTCCGAATTTATCAAACCTGCCTTTGCCATTGTGGCCGCATGGTGCTTAGCACGAGGCAAACTGATTCGGCAATCTCATGGCTATCTGTGGGCATGGGGCCTATGGGGAATAATTGTGCTTTTATTGGGGGCTCAACCTGATTTTGGAATGATTATCACCATCACCGCCATCTTTGGCACCGAGATATTTTTGTCCGGCCTGCCATGGGCAATTATTATTGCAATCGGCACATTATTTGCCTCCCTTGTCCCTACAGCCTATTTTATGTTTGAACATGTCCGACACAGATTTGATGTCTTTTTCAATCCCACAACCGAAAACGCCTATCAAGTGCGTCAGTCTATGGAAACATTAAAAAATGCCGGTTGGTTTGGCAAAGGGCCAGGGGAAGGTGTGGTGAAATACACTCTACCAGATGCACATACAGACTTTATCATGGCTGTATCAGCCGAAGAGTTTGGTTTTATTTTATCCAGCGTTATTATCATAACATTTATGTATATCATCTTCAAAGGCATGCGACAAATTCGGCAAAACAACAACTATTTTGTCCAACTGGCTATTGGGGGTTTGATCACCCAAATTGCCGTTCAATCCATCATCAATTTGGGATCCACCTTAAATCTATTGCCCACCAAAGGCATGACCTTACCGTTGATTTCATATGGTGGTTCGTCATTGGTATCCATGGCCTTTGCGTTTGGCCTGATATTAGCTTTTACAAAACAACAAACTTTCTCAAGGGGGTTAGAATGACACAAAAAACAATCGTTTTAACAACAGGTGGCTCTGGTGGCCATATTTTTCCGGCCCAAAGCGTGGCAACAGAACTGTTAAAGCGGGGCTATAAAGTAATTTTTATCACAGATAAACGGGGCAACGCTTTTCAAAATCTGCCCGAAGTAAAAACCTATCGTTTGGCGGCCGAATCTGTGACAGGGCGTTCTGTATTTGGTAAAATCACCGCCTTATTCAAACTGTGGCTTGGATCGGTTCAGGCCATGAAATTATTATTTCAAATCAAACCTGATTTGGTCATCGGCTTTGGTGGATATGCCTCCATTCCAACAGTTTTAAGCGCCCACATGATGCGCCTGCCGGTTATCTTGCACGAACAAAATGCCATTTTGGGCCGAGCGAATCGGATTGCCGCCAAAGGCACACGCATGATTGCCACCTCGTTCGCTCATGTACAACGCATTCCCAATAACATTCCGTCCATTCATGTGGGACAACCGGTACGCCAACCAATTTTGGATAAAGCAAATGCCCCTTATCCACAAAGTGAGACATTCAATTTGTTGATTTTTGGGGGCAGCCAAGGGGCCCGTTTTTTCAGCGAACACTTGCCCCAAGTTTTAATGGACTTGCCAACAGAATATCGCCAGAAAATCATCCTAACACAGCAAGTGCGCCCCGAAGATGAAGAAAAGGTAAAACAAGCCTATGAAAAGGCTCAATTCAAACAATTGACATTGGCCCCATTTTTCAAAAATATGCCTGATCTTTTTGAACAAGCCAATTTAGTCATCGGACGAGGTGGAGCCGGCACATTGACCGAAGTAATGGTGGTGGGTCGCCCTGCTTTGATTATTCCTTTGCCATCCGCTGCCGATAATCATCAAGCAGCCAATGCCAAGGAATTGGAACAAGCCAAGGCCGGTTGGGTTTTGGAACAAAAAGACTTTGATGCAAAAAAATTAACCCAACAGCTCAAAGAATGGATAGACAATCCAACCCTTCTGAAAGAAATGGGCCAAAAAGCACATAATGTTGCCATCATCAACGCCGCCGAACGCATGGCAGATATTGTGGATGATATCACAAAAGGGGTCAACAATGACATCTAGTTTTGATTTTAAGCGTGTCCATTTTGTGGGCATTGGGGGCATCGGCATGAGTGCCATTGCAGAAATGGTTCAAGCATTGGGCATTCCTGTGCAAGGTTCGGACAAAAGTGAAAATGACAACATCAAGCGGTTAAAGCAAAAAAATATCCGCATTTTTTCAAATCATAGTCCCGAAAATCTCTTAGGGGCTGATGTCGTGGTCTATTCCACCGCCACCAAAAACAATATAGAAGTTTTAACAGCACAACAACAAGGCATTGCCATTGCTCATCGTTCTGAAATGTTGGCCGAATTATTAAAATTAAAAAAAAGCATTTGCGTGGCTGGCACACATGGAAAAACCACAACCAGTTCTTTAATCGCAAGCATTTTAATGGCAGCCGACTTAGATCCCAGTTTCATCATTGGGGGCATCTTAAACAGCAACCATTCTAACGCCAAAATGGGCAAAGGTGATTGGGTTGTGGCCGAAGCCGATGAATCAGACGGTTCTTTTTTGCGACTGCCATCCACCATTTCTGTTGTCACCAACATAGACGCAGAACACATGGACTATTACAAAACATTTGACCACGAAAAAAGTTGTTTTTTAACCATGCTCAACCAAACGGCTTTTTATGGCATCAATGTGGTGTGTATGGACCACCCTGTCATACGGGAATTATTACCGAAAATCAAAGACCGTCCAACCATTACCTATGGGTTAAGCCCCTTGGCAGATGTCTATGCCACACAAATAACACCCACACAAACCGGATCATGTTTTAACCTTTGTGCAAAAATCAACAACACTTCTTTTACAATTGAAAATGTGTGTTTGAATATGATGGGCGAACATAACATCCAAAATGCTTTGGCAGCCGTTGCTGTGGCATTGCACTTAAAAATCCCACCGCAAATAATCAAAAAAGCACTGGCCGAGTTTCAAGGCATTCAACGACGGCTAACTTTGCGTGGTTTTTTTCATCATGCACTGGTTTATGATGATTATGCCCATCATCCAAACGAAATAAAAGCCACCTTATCTGCCTTAAAAGCACATTCCAGTGGTCGTTTAATTGCTTTGTGGCAACCCCACAGATGGTCACGCTTTAACGATTTATACTTTGATTTTTTGAACGCTTTTGAATTGGCAGATGAAGTTTGTGTCACACCAATTTATGCAGCCGGAGAAACACCTCCCGAAAACAGCCAAAACCCAACTGATTTTACCGCAACATTGGGAAAAGTGAAACCAACCCATTTTGCCAAATTGGAAGAAATGGAAGAACACTTACAAAACATCTTAAATCCAAATGATACTTTGGTCTGTTTGGGCGCAGGCTCTGTGTCTTTATTTTCAAAAGAACTTGTGAAAAAGGAAAAGTAAATGGCCACAACTTCTAAATTAAACATCATCGGATTAAAAGCCCCCATCCAACACCACAAAGAATTGGCCCCGCAAACATGGCTGGGCGTGGGCGGTCAAGCCGAATTTTACATTGAACCGCAAGATATCACAGATTTACAATTGATTTTAAGTCAAAATCCAAATCTGCCTATCACACTGCTGGGCGCAGGAAGTAATGTTTTGATTCGTGACGCAGGTATTTCAGGCCTAGTCATTCATTTAGCCAACGGATTCAAAAATTACACTGTGGATAAAAATAAAATCACAGCCGGTGCGGGTCTGTCCCTAATCAAATTGGCCACCATTGCGGCCGAATGTGGGATATCTGGGTTTGAGTTTATGTCTGGCATCCCCGGATCGTTGGGCGGAGGGCTGAAAATGAATGCAGGGGCTTACGGATCGGATTTATCCGCCCTCTGCACCCAAGTGGTCTTTATGGATAAAGAAGGGAAAATCAACAAAATAAACCCTAAAACAACCGATTTTTTTGCCTATCGTCACAGTGATTTGCCTCCTGATGGCATTTTCATTGAGGCCACCCTTGAAGGAACGCCCAAAAATAAAAACGAGATTTTACAAACCATGGCTGAATTAAAACAAAAACGCCAAAGCACTCAACCGCAAGGCGTAAAAACAGCCGGTTCCACATTCAAAAATCCACCCGATTGTGCCGCATGGAAATTGATTGACGAAGCTGGATTAAGAGGCTACACTCATAACGGGGCAAAAATAAGCGAAAAACATTCAAACTTTATGATAAACGCCAACAATGCCACCGCCACTGATTTAGAAGAATTGGGCGAATTTGTCCGTCAACAAGTAAAACAAAAAACAGGTCATACACTGGAATGGGAAATAAAAATTATCGGAAAAAAGGAAAAATAAAATGAAGAAAATTGAAAAAGTTGCAGTCGTCATGGGCGGTCTTTCTTCGGAACGGGAAATCTCGTTTCAATCAGGCAAAGGCGTGGCGCAAGCATTAAAACAAAAAGGCTATACCGTTTTGGAAATTGATTTAACAAACAATATCGCCTCATTTGTCCAACAATTAAACACCTTTAAGCCGGATGTCGTTTTCAATGCCCTTCATGGACGCTATGGCGAAGACGGTTGTATTCAAGGAATGTTAAACCTGATGCAAATCCCCTATACACATTCTGGCGTTCAAGCCTCTGCCATAGGAATGGATAAAAACAAAACACGGCAATTAGCCGAAAGTTTACATATTCCCGTGGCCAAAGGCGGATTAAAAAGCAAACAGGATTTACAAAATCAAATGCCCGATTTGCCCTATGTTGTCAAACCCAACGATGATGGGTCATCCTTTGGCGTTCAAATCATCCGCACCCCACAAGAACATGAACAACTGTTAAAAGATTGGCCGGATGTGGAATACCAATTGGTGGAAGAATATATTGCAGGGCGAGAATTGTCATTTGCCATCTTAAACAACCAATATCTTGGGTCTGTGGAATTGGTTCCCGAATCCGGTTTTTACGACTTTGAAAACAAATATACAGCTGGCAAAACACAACACCTGATTCCGGCCCCACTGCCCAAAGAACAAGAAGAATTGGCCGCCCAATACAGCCTTCAAATTCATCAGGCATTGGGCTGTCGTGGCACAACTCGTTGTGATTTCAGGTATGACGATACAAATCCATCCCAGCCCAAATTGGTCTTTTTGGAAATCAATACGAACCCAGGGATGACACCATTTTCTTTGGTTCCAGATATTGCCAAATCAAAAAAAATTGCGTATGATGAACTTGTGGATAAAATTGTAAGGGAAGCGCAATGCGATTAAACTATAACTTTTTGAAATGGTCTTTGAAAGCCCGCACCTTCATCGCAGGTGGGGTTTGGCTGATTGTGGGCATCATTGCCTTTTTCTGTTCCCACACAGGGCATCAATTCACAAATTGGGCCCAAAACGGCATCAATACCATTTTTCAAAAAGGAAATTGCCACCTTCAACAAGTACAAGTGGTTTGGCAAAACGAATTTCATTACACAAAAACCGAAACAATTTTGAAAACAATCGGTCTGCAACAAGGCAGCCCCATGGCGGACATTCACTTAAACGAAATCCAATCAAAGGTTAAACAACTGCCTTGGGTGCGTATGGCAGTTGTGGAAAGATATTGGCCAAACGAAATCAAAATCACCATTGAAGAAAAAATACCTTTGGCCTTGTGGCAAAATAACCATAAATACCATCCATTAGATGAACAAGCCGAAATCATCAAAACAAACACCCAATTACCGGCCGACCTGTTGTTGGTTGTCGGGCCAGATGCGCCAAAGCACTTGATAGAATTGATAAAAAATCTGGAACAAGTTCCCCAAATCTATCAATATGTGCGGGCAGCGGTACGTTTTGGCGAACGCAGATGGAACCTGAAACTATTCAATGCCGAACATGGTTTAGAGATTCTGTTGCCCGAAAAAGATGTTTTACAGGCCTTACAGCGTCTGGACCAACATAACAAAGAAGAAAAAATAATCAAACGCCAACTGGCAGCCATTGATTTACGCACGCAAGATAAAGTCATCTTAAAACCCATACCCACTCCATCAAAAAAACCGAAAGCAAAGAAAAAATGAAATCCAACAAAAAATCAATTTACACTTTTTTGGATATAGGCTCGTCAAAAATATCGTGTCTAATGGCCCGTATGCCCGAAGGCCATGCCCCTGAAATTATCGCCCATAGCTCAGTTCAATCCAAAGGGATTCAAAATGGGGCAATATGGGATATAGAAGCCGCCAAACTGTGTGTGGATAATGCCTTGCGTCAAGCCGAAAAAATGGCCGGACGCACAATTACAAGCGTGTTTGTCAATGTATCATCCAGCCAATTAAAATCCGTTCAATTATATGATGAAATGGATATTCCAACCGGTCGCACCATCACAAGCGAAGATGTCCAACAACTGGTCAATGGCATCATCACATCACAAATCCCCGCAGATGAAGAAATCTTACATGCCATTCCTGTGGGTTATACAGTTGATCAAGAACACGGACGAAGTGATCCTCGAGGGATTCACGGCAAAACATTGGGGGCAAGAATCCATGTCATCACCATTCCACAAACACAGATATTAAACCTGTTAAAAGTGTTAGATTGGTGTCATGTCACTGTGGCTGGCAAAGTAGCCACCCCCTACGCAAGTGCCTTGTCTGTTTTAACGGAAGATGAAATGGATTTAGGGGCAACGGTCATAGATTTTGGGGCCGGCACAACAAGCTATGCCATCATCATTGCCGGTGGCTTGATGCAACTAGGTCTTATCCCGCAAGGAGGCAATGAAATCACCCGAGCCATTGCCCAAACATTTAATACCGACTTACAAAATGCCGAGCGCAAAAAAGTATTAAACGGAGCCGCCACCCTGGTCCCACGAGATGAAGTAGAACCGGTCATCATCCCTGTGTTGGGAGACGATACAGGCACAAACATCCAAATTATGCGATCAAATCTTATCAGTTGTATTCTGCCACATTTGGAAGATATCCTGACAAAACTCAACGCTTTTTTAACACAAGATATCACCTTTTCTTCTGTGGCAAACCGTTATGTTTTAACAGGAGGCAGTGCCGGTTTTGACGGTCTTGTGGAAAAAACAGGCCAATTTTTGGGCGGCATCGCCCGCATGGGAAAAATAAAAGAAATAAAAAACTTGCCAAAAGAGTATGATTCGTGTACATTTAATATATGCGTTGGATTATTGGTCTATGCCAAAATGAGAATGCAAAACAAAGTGTTGGATGATTTTCAAGAAAAACCAACTGTCATCGGTTGGCTCGGAAAGGTAAAAGAATGGCTGAAACAAAACCTATAGATACATTACAAATCGGATTGGCAACCCCACCACCGGAAGTTTTATTAACCCCAAACATTGGTGTAATTGGTGTGGGTGGTGCCGGTGGAAATGCCGTCAATAATATGATTGCCTCTAATTTAACAGGGGTCAGCTTTTTTGCGGCCAACACAGATGCACAAGCCTTGTCAAAATCTTTATGTTCCGAACGCATCCAACTGGGCATTAAAACCACCCAAGGGTTGGGGGCAGGCGCTCATCCCG
Organism: Alphaproteobacteria bacterium; assembly: GCA_045605805.1. Taxonomy (GTDB): domain Bacteria; phylum Pseudomonadota; class Alphaproteobacteria; order CAAHEQ01; family UBA3637; genus UBA3637. The sequence goes on from JAZUQR010000027.1 coordinate 153,675, forward strand.
AAGTTGGCAAGGCCTCGGCCGAAGAATCTGCCGATAAAATTAAAGAAGAAATCACAGGTCTGCATTTACTGTTTTTAACGGCTGGAATGGGGGGAGGAACCGGAACCGGTGCTTTACCTGTCATCGCAAAAATGGCTCATGAAATGGGTATTATGACGGTTGCCGTTGTGTCTACACCTTTTATGTTTGAAGGCCAAAAGCGCATGAAAACAGCCCAAGGCGGTATTGAAGAATTAAAAAAATATGTGGATACAATGATTATCGTACCCAACCAAAACCTGTTTCGTGTGGCAAAACCGGATACAACATTTATGGAAGCCTTTAAGATGGCAGACGATGTTTTGTGTCAAGGGGTGCGGTCCATTACCGATTTAATTATGAACCCAGGTATCGTGAATTTGGATTTTGCCGACTTGACAACCGTCTTAAAATCCATGGGGCGTGCCATGATGGGATCGGGCATAGCCTCAGGCGAAAATCGGGCAACTATTGCGGCTGAAAAAGCCCTGTCTAACCCCTTATTGGATGATGTATCCATCAAAGGCGCACGCAGCGTTCTGATCAACATTTCTGCCGGCATGGATTTAACATTGGCCGAAGCCGATATCATCAACCAACGCATCACAGCCGAAGTTGACCCTGATGCCAATATCATCTCTGGCACCACTTTGAATCAAGATATCACAGGCTCTATTCAAGTTTCTGTTGTGGCCACAGGGCTTGACCCAAAAACACAACCCGTTGGCACACAATCAACAATTGCCATCAACACACAAACAGAAACATTGGTCACACCACCCCAAAACCCAATTCCAACGGCCACAGCCACTGTTTCACAACCCGAGCCCCCAAAAGAAGAACAACCTTCTTTAATTCCAACGATGGACTTTGGATGCACACCGTTTGTTAAAGTGGCTGCCACACCTGCCGAAGATTTGGTGGTTGAAGGGACAGAACAGGCCGAACCCACACAGGAAACCTTATTGCCAAATCCTGTACCACACATTGATGCTGTGCAGGAAATACCGCAAAGTATCCCCCAAGAACAACCCATCAATTTGGATCATAAAACAGCCGAAGCCAATGTCACTTCTGTGAAACCGGATTTATTCAAATTGGTACCTGGGTTATGGAATCTGCGCAATACAAGTGGCACAAAAGCCCCGCAAAAATCAAAGGAAAAAGAAAAAGAAGCCCCAATTCCCGAATTGGATTTATCTATCCCAAGTTTTTTCAAATAAACCTTAAATAGATAAAAAGCGTTTGTGACGACTTTCTACCAATTCTTCTGGGGATTGTTTTATCAACTGTGCCAAGTATTTTTCAATCACTTGTGCCACCGAACGCATCGTTTCTTCGGTAAAGCGGTGAGCCCCCCCTAACGGTTCAGGAATCACCTCTTCCACCACCTTTAATTTCAACATATCATGGGCAGTCAAATGCAAAATCTCCGTGGCCTTTTGAGCATATTTGAAATCTTTCCATAAAATGGAGGCACACCCTTCCGGCGAAATCACCGAATAAATGGCATGTTCAAGCATCAACACAACATTTCCGCTGGCCAACGCCAAAGCCCCTCCACTGCCCCCTTCACCAATCACACAACTGATAACAGGTACTTTCAAGTTCAAACAAGTTTCAATGCAAGAAGCAATAGCTTGCCCTTGCCCATGGGCTTCGGCTTCCACCCCAGGGAAAGCACCGGCCGTATCCACCAAAGTAATCACAGGCACACCATATTGTTCGGCCAATTTCATCAAACGAATAGCCTTACGATAACCTTCTGGCCGAGCCATACCAAAATTGTGTTTCAAACGAGTATCAATATCATGGCCTTTCTCAGTTCCAATCACCATCACAGTGCGTCCATTAAACTTAGCCAATCCCCCTACAATAGCCGCATCCTCACCATTCAAGCGATCGCCACATAACAATTCAAAATCGTCAAAAATAAAATGAATATAATCCACTGCATGAGGGCGTGATTCATGCCGAGCCACCTGAGCTTTTTGCCAAGGGGTCAATTTTTCATAAGCCTGTTTAATCACCCGAGAACGCTTAGAGGTCAACCGTTTTATTTCCAGTTTATTTTTTTCACTAACGGCTTTTTCGCCCGTTGCCAAACGAGCCAATTTTTCATCCACCTCTTTAATTGTGCGTTCAAAATCAAGATATTGCATCTTTCATCCTTTTTGTTTGCTTTTTATAATTATACAAGGTATAATTCAAAAAGTCCAGCATAAAAAGAAAGGCAAAAAAAATGACACCGTACTTATTTTGGGAATTGATGATTTTAATCACAGGGGTTTGGCTGATTGCTATTTTGTTTTTCATCTATGGTTGGGTGTTGATAAAAAAACAAAAACAAATGCTTCATGATTTTTATCAATTTTTGGCCACCCAATCTCCTTTACAAGAAACACCCCCCTTTCAACAGAACGAACAAACCATACCAGAATCAGACCGTGAACCTGAAACCGAACAAGAACCGATGCACATTGAAATATCAAAAGAAGAACTCATTGCAAAATATGAAAATATGAACCCGCAAAATCCTGTGGATATTTCTTTTATAGACGAGGAAAAATGAAACTTTTCTTTTTTCTTTTTTGCTTTTGTGCATTCCCTGTTTTTGCCGGACACGGTCTTGCCCTACATGGCGAACCAAAATTACCCCAAGGCTTTAAGCATTTTGATTATGTCAACCCAAACGCCCCCAAAAAAGGCCATTTAACAAACGCTATGTCACATGGTTTTGATACATTAAACCCTTTTTCAATCAACGGCATAGCCCCAAGCGGGATTTTTTTAACACACGATACTTTGATGAAGCAAAACGCCAACGAAGCCTTTACACAATATGGTTTAATTGCCCAAGAAGTTTTTCTGTCTAAAAACAAAAAAACAGTCACCTTCAAATTAAATCCCAACGCCCGTTTTAATGATAACAGCCCGATTACAGCCGAAGATGTGCTGTTTTCCTTTAACACATTAAAAGAAAAAGGCTTACCCATTTATCGGGTTTATTACCAAGATGTTGAAAAAGCAACGATTGTGAACCCACACACAATTCAATTCACTTTGAAAACTGATAAAAACAAAGAACTCCCTTTAATTTTGGGGCAATTGCCCGTGCTATCAAAAAGCTATTGGCAAAACAAAGACTTTGAAAAAACAACCATGCAAATCCCCGTCACAAGTGGCCCCTATCTAATTCAAAAGATAACACCAAACCGAAGCATCACCTATCAACGCAACCCAAATTATTGGGCAAAAGACCTCAATGTCAATCAAGGATTTTATAATTTTGATACCATTCAATATGACACCTATCTAGACAGCACTGTCACATTGGAAGCCTTACGCAAAGGCATGATAGACCTACATCAAGAAAATGTGGCCAAACGGTGGCAAAATGAACTGCAATGGCCTCAATTGAAAGACGGCACTTTAACCGCCACCCAAATCCCCCATCAATTACCAAGTGGCATGCAAGGCTTTGTGTTTAATTTGCGAAACCCTTTATTTCAAGATATAAAAGTGCGCCAAGCGCTGACAAAAGTGTTGGATTTTGAATGGATAAATCAAAACCTGTTTTATAATATGTATCAACGCACAACAAGTTATTTTGACAATTCTTACTTAAAAGCCCCACCTTTACCGTCAAAAGAAGAATTAGCTCTCTTAAAACCATACGAAAGCGACTTACCGCCCAACACCTTAACCACAGCGTTTGAATTAAAAAATCTTCCACCTCGCCAAGCCTTGCGAGAAGCGTTAGATTTGTTGGAACAAGCCGGATGGTCCGTTCAAAACAACATCCTACAAAAAGAGGAAAAACCCTTTCAATTTACTCTATTATTGGATGCCAATTCGGCACAAGTGTGGGAACGCATTGCCCTGCCTTTTGTGGCAAGATTAAAGCGATTGGGGATTCAGGCCGATATACAGGTGATGGATTTATTACAATATAAAAACAAAATAGATAACTTTGAGTATGATATGATTGTGTTTGTGTGGGGCAACTCGTTATCCCCCGGCAATGAACAGATGGATTATTGGGGCAGTCAAGCCGCCCAAACAAAAGGCAGCACAAACCTAACCGGCATTCAAAATAAAGCGATTGATGCGATAATTGAAAAAATTAAAAATGCCCAAACCAAACAAGAACTAATAACAGCTACCCACGCACTGGATCGGGTGTTGCTACATCATTATTTGGTCATTCCGCACTGGTACAGCGCAACCACCCGCCTCATACACAAACCAGACCTACAACGCCCTAAAACTATTCCCATGAACGGCTTAGATTTAATGACCTGGTGGAAAAAATAAAATTTCTTCTTGATTTTCTTAAAAAAAAAAGTAAAACTAATATCAAGAGGGTGAGTAAATGAAAAAAATACTGTTATTCGGACTTTTATCTTGGAGTATTCCCATAAACGCACAAAACCTTTTTTGGTCTTTTGATGATAATCAACAGCCCTTAACAATTGCCCCAGAATGTGATGCCCGTTTTGATGAAGTGCGTGGCGGTGTGTACATGCCATCTGTGGAAGATGTTTATCATTACGGTTCTATTTTTTTAGAAAACCAATCTTATGAAATTAAACGACAAGCCCCATATTGTTTTTTGATTGCAGCCTTTAATGGCCATGTGGATGCCCAATTTAAGCTGGCACAAATGTATAATAAAGGCGATGTCTTGCCACAAGATGATTTAAGTGCCTATAAGTGGGCGTTCATTGCGGCCTTAAACGGCAAAAAAGAAGCCGAAGATTTTGTTTTAACTTTGGAACAATTTATCACAACCGATGATTTGGAAATCACAAACGAAGCCATCCAATCCACTCGCACAAAAATCCAGCAGAACATGGAAGCACAACTGGTGGCTTTAACAGCAGAAAATCAGCAATATCAATCCAAGCAAGAAACGCTAAGCAATCTCAAAATACCAACACCCACACCTGTGACAAATATCTTTAACAATCAGGATCACTTTGAATGAAAAAAAGCCTTTTAATTTTCTTGCTTTTTTTTGCCCTAACAACACAGGCCAAGTTTATTCAAGGCACCGACATTCCGCTGATGGACAACTTTCAAATCAGCGAAAGTGAAAGTTTTTCGTTTGATACACCGGCCGGTCAAATTATGACCATCACCGCAACCACAACCTTATCCGAAAAAGAAATCTATAAGTTTTATCAAGAAAGCCTAACGGCATTGGGCTGGCAAAAAACATCTCCCACTGCTTTTAAGCGAGAACAAGATGTCCTCAACATTAAAATCACCCCACAAAAACAAAACATGCAAATCACAATTCAACTGACATTTTCCAATAAATAAAAAAACTATTGACTTTTTGATTTTATTTTGATACAATAAAGTCCTGTTATAACAAACCAATTACTTTAAGGATTAAAAAAATATGGCAAATTTACGTTCATCTAAGACCCGTGTTGGTCGCAATAAAAGAAGAGAAAAAGTGAACAAAGACCGTTTGGGTTCTGTTCGCACAGCCGTAAAACAGACACGTGCTGCAATTGCTGCCGGCGATAAAGAAACAGCACAAAAAGCATTTGTAAAAGCCGAAGGATCTTTGGCTCGTGCTGCAAACAAACGCACCATTAAAAAACGCACAGCTTCTCGTTTAACATCTCGTTTGGCTGCTGCTGTAAAAGCTCTTTTCAAGTAAGAAAAGTTGATAATTTCAAAAACCCGCCTCAAAAGGTGGGTTTTTTTATTGTTTTTTTAAGCGAAACACTTGACACAAGCACAAAAATCTGCTTTATTCAAAGCAAAGAACTGAAAGGAAAAAAATGCATTCTAATTTATTTTTAAGAATTATCTCCTCAATCGTCTTTGTTCCTGTGGTTTTGGGGGCAATCTGGTATGGCCGTGGAGCTTATGAAGAATACTCCATTCCATTATTTTCCATTTTTCTGGCTTGCCTTGGGGCTGGATTGTCATGGGAATGGGATACAATGTTCAACAAAAAGAACACAACAAACGGCATTTTACTAACACTCTTTGCAGTTTTAACTTTATTTTTAACCGAAGCCAAACCGGCCTTTGCCCTGTGGATGATTTTGGCCGGCACTACCGTTTTGTTTTATAAAACGAAGGGGAATCTTGCCTTTTCGCTTGGCACAGCATACATTTGTCTGCCTTTAACAGCACTCAGCTATCTGTACCACACAAACGGACATGTCAGCCGTGAAATTGTGTTGTGGTTATTTTTTGTGGTCTGGGCAACAGATGTAGGCGGTTATGTGGTTGGCAAAACCATTGGCGGCCCGAAATTAGCCCCCAAAATAAGCCCCAAAAAAACATGGGCAGGTTTAATTGGTGCCATCTGTTTTGCCATGGCAATGGCCTATGTTTTTGCTCTGTACTTAAAAGCCTATGGATATATGAGTGGAGATTTCAGATTTAACACAAGAATCCTTGTTCTGTCGTCTGGGGTTTTGGCCGTCATTTCTCAAATTGGGGATTTATTTGAATCACACATCAAACGCAAATTAAACATCAAAGATTCAAGCAACATCATCCCAGGGCAAGGTGGTTTATTTGATCGCTTTGACGGATTGATTTTTGCGGCCTGTGCCGTAGCCTTGGCTGTGACATTCATGGGGGAAAATTGGTGGACACCATGATTTCAACATTAGCTTATTTATTTGCCTTTATTGTTGTCTTATCCTTGGTGGTAATTGTCCACGAAGGGGGGCACTTCATTGTGGCCCGCTTATGTGGGGTCAAAGTCACCGAATTTTCTTTGGGATTTGGAAAAAAACTTTTTTCAAGAACAGACAAAAAAGGGACAGCATGGCAAATTCGGGCCATTCCATTGGGGGGCTATGTTAAAATGTTGGGCGATGAAGATGCGGCCAGTGCAAAATCATCTGATAAAGACATAGCACCAGAGGATAAAAACAAAACATTTGCCGCCAAAAACTTGGCTCAACGATCAGCCATCATCTTTGCCGGCCCCGCTATGAATTATATTTTTGCGTTTGTGCTGTTGGTTGGGTTGTTCTGGGGATGGGGTGAAATCATCATCAAACCCGTTATTGGTTCTGTTCTGCCAGATTCGGCCGCACAACAAGCCGGCCTGATGCCCAAAGATGAAATCCTCAGCATCAACGAAGAAGAAATTGATTCTTTTATGGATATTCAACGCAAAGTTTTGGTGTCTGATTTTGGTCAACCACTCAACCTAAAAATCAAGCGCAACGAAGAAGTTTTAACCATCACTTTAACACCCCATGTGGATGAAAAGACCCAAAATCCCATAATTGGCATTACTTCTGCCGGAGACACACAAATTATCAACCAAAACTTAGGTTTTATTCAATCCGCCCAAAAAGCATTAGAAACAATTTATCTCAGCACACATGATACTTTGGTTTATCTGGGACAAGTTTTAACCGGACAACGGTCACCAAAAGAGATGCGTGGTCCGTTGGGAATTGCCGAAGCGTCTGGAGATGCCATGATGGGTGGTTTGATTTCTTTAATAGCATTTATTGCACAAATCTCTATTGCAATTGGCTTGATGAACTTACTACCTATACCTTTGTTGGATGGAGGTCATTTGTTCTTTTACGCCATTGAAGCCATTCGGGGCAAACCTTTATCCGAAAAAATGCAATCAGTCATTATGTGGGTTGGTTTCAGCATTCTGATAACCATTTTTGCCTATACAATGCTGTTGGATATACCAAGAATTATACAAAGGATGATTGAATGACAAAAACAAAATATGCTTTATTGACAGCCGTCAGCCTGCTTGCCTTTCAAGCTCAGGCCGAAACATTAAAAGAAATGAAAATAAGTGGTACAAGACGCATTGAAAATGCCGCCATTATGAACTATACGGGTCTTAAAACCGGCCAAGAGGTATCTCATGCTGATTTAGATCAAGCCACAAAAACATTGTTTGCTACCGGCCTGTTTGCGGATGTAGATATTCAAATGAACGACGGAATAGCCTCTGTCAAAGTGACAGAAAACCCCATTGTTCAAGATATTTATTTTGAAGGCAACAAAGCGTTGGATGATGATGTTTTGAAAACAGAAATTATGTTAAAACCCCGTGCGGTTTATACCAAAACAAAACTTCAAAAAGATGCCAATCGTTTGCAAAGTGTTTATCAACGCAGCGGGCGTTTTGCGGCCGTGGTAGAACCAAAAATCATTCAAAAAGACCAAAATCGGGTGGATATTGTGTTTGAAATCAAAGAAGGCGAAAAAGCCTTTGTCCGCCAAATCAACTTTATAGGCAACTCAGCCTTTGATGAAGACACCTTAAAAGATAAAATGATGACCCAAGAAAAAGCATGGTATCGGTTTTTGTCCAACACCGACACCTATGATGCCGACCGTTTCAAATACGATCAGGAACTGTTAAGAAGATTCTATTTTGAAAAGGGCTATCTGGATTTCCAAATCACCGATACCTTGTCCGAATTGACACCGGATAAAGAAGGCTTTATTTTAACCGTTAAAATGGACGAAGGAAGCCCTTATACAATTGCTAATCAAACACTTCAAGTGTCTTTACCTGATTACAAAAACAACATTTCTTTGGAAGAGTATTTAGAACAAGAAACGGGCGAAAAAATCAACATTACCAAAGTTGAAAAAACAACTGATGCGTTGACAGATAAGTTTTTGAACGAAGGCTTTGCTTTTGCGGCCGTAGAACCGGATATCATTCCAAACAAAAAAGACAAAACCGCCACAGTGGTTTATCGTGTCGCAGAAGGCGAAAAAGTCTTTATCAGACGCATCAATATCGTTGGCAATTCTCGCACACAGGATGAAGTCATCCGTCGTGAGTTTCGTATAAAGGAAGGAGATGCCTATAACGCCAACCTGTTGCGCCAATCCAAACAAAATGTATCGGATTTAGATTATTTTTCCACCGTAGAAATGACAACAAATGCCGTTCCAATGAATCCGTCTTTAACGGATGTTGAAATGTCATTGGCCGAAAAATCAACCGGAGCCTTTAACATCGGCATCGGCTGGTCCTCCTATGACGGCATGATGTTTGAAACCGGCATTCAAGAACGCAACATTTTGGGAACAGGCAAAATTGTTGGTATCAATATGATGCTCAGCCAAAAAGAAACCCAATATAATATCAGTTTAACCGATCCTTATTTCTTGGGCTATCGCCTGACAGCTGGCATTGATTTATATCACACAACAAGTGATAACTCGGATTCATCGTCCTATAACTATAAAACCACAGGCGGTACTGTCCGGTTCGGATGGCATTATACCGATGCGTTCAGCCATTCGGTACGCTATACTTTGCGGCAAGACAATATCTATGATATTGATGCCGATGCGGCCTTGTCCATCAAAGAACAAAAAGGCAAAACCGTTGTGTCAATGATTGGTCAAGATTTAACCTATGACAAACGAGACAGTCGTATCAATCCAACCACCGGTTATTATACTTCGTTCAGCTCAGATTTAGCTGGCCTTGGCGGGGATACAAAGTTTTTCCGTGTGGATGCAACAGCCATCAAATACTTCCCTGTTGCCGAAGATGTTGTCTTTTCTTTGCGAGCCGATGGGGGCTATATCTGGGGCATAGGAGGCAAAGATTTACGCATCAATGACAGATACTTCTTAGGTGACAGAAGTTTGCGTGGCTTTGAATATGGTGGCGTAGGGGCCCGTGATAAAGCCTCTGATGACGCATTAGGCGGTGATTGGTATGCAACCGCAAGTGCCGAACTCTCTTTCCCAATTGGCCTGCCCAAAGAAATGGGGGTTAAAGGAAAGGTATTCACAGATGCCGGTTTAATTGGCAAACCGGATGATTATGATGCCCAAACGATGGAATACTCCAACCGTTTGCGGGCAGCTGTTGGAACGGGCATTGAATGGGCCTCCCCAATGGGTATCATTAACTTTGACTTTTCTTATGCATTTGCAAAAGAAGACTATGATAAAACAAGGGTTTTCCGCTTAAACTTCGGAAAAGGATTTTAATAATAAAAGGAGAAAAAAATGAAAAAAACAATGATAACAAGTATTGCAACAGTCGCTATGATTTCATGGATGGCCTTTAACACCTATCAAATCAACAAGCCACAAATCGGTATCATCAACTTTGCCAAAGTGCAACAAACAGCCAAAGCCTATGTTGATGCCGCCCAAAAACAACAAAAACACGATGAACAAATTCAAAACATCATTTTGCAAGATAAAGAGTTCATCAAATTGCAAGAAGAAGGACAAAAATTAGCCGATAACCAGAAAAAAATGCCTGTGGATGAATTCAAAACAAAATCGGTTGCATTGCAAGAAAAAGCATTAAAAATCAACGAAAAATATCGTACTTCATTTGAAAGAAATGCTTTTGCCACACAAATTGCCTTAAAGGCTTTGGAAAAACAAATTGCCGAAGCGGTTGAAGCCACTTCAAAAGCAACAGGGGTTCAGGTTATCTTGCCTGTCAATACAATTTTGTATGCCACAGAAAAAGTGGATTTAACCGAAAAATTCATCAAAGAATTGGATGGGCGAGTCCAAACCGTCAATTATCCAGATCCAATCACATTACAATAAGGAGTAAAAATGGCTGATACACGCTTTTTTCAAAAAAAAGAAGGGGGATTAAGTCTGCAAGAACTGGCATCCTGTGCCGAAATCGCACTGCCGGAAGGGGTGGATAACACAAAGGTATTTCATGATGTGGCTGACTTGGAGTCGGCAACTGAAAAGGATATTTCTTGGGCATTTATTCCCTCGGTGCGGGATCAGCTAAAAACAACAAAAGCAGGGGCTGTCATTGTGCCGGAAAAGTTCAAAGATTTGGTCCCTCAGGGAACAATTGCCTTGGTTTCAAAAGATGCCCACCGTTCCTATGGTTTGGCAGCCAGTGCCTTTTATCCCAATCATATTGAACCATACATTTCACCCGCAGCCCACATTGATAGCACGGCACAATTGGGGGAAGGCTGTCGTGTAGAAGCCGGAGCCGTTATCGGAAAAAATGTGAAATTAGGCCCCATGTGTCATATTCGTGCCAATGCCGTCATTGAAGATGGTGTTGAAATGGGGGCGATGTGTATTGTGGGAGCAAACGCAACCGTATCCCACTGTATTGCCGGTTCAAAAGTATATATATATGCAGGGGCTCAAGTCGGTCAAGATGGATTTGGCTTTGCCATGAGTCCGGAAAAAGGCCCCCAAAAATGCCCTCAATTAGGTCGTGTGATAATCGGCAATGATGTGGAAATCGGTTCCTGTACAACAGTGGACCGTGGGGCCATGGGCGATACAGTCATTGGTGATGGCTGTCGCATTGATAACTTGTGCCAAATTGCACACAATGTTCAATTGGGTCGGTGCTGTGTCATCGTGGCTCAAAACGGCATTGCGGGAAGCTGTAAGTTTGGCGACTTTGTTGTCTCCGGCGGACAAGCAGGCTATGCCGGTCATTTAACAATCGGCACAGGGGCGCAAATTGCGGCTCAATCTGGTGTTATTGGCAACATTGACCCCATGAAAAAAATGATGGGAGCACCCGCCCAAGAAGGCCACGAGTTTATGCGCCAAATGGTTGCCTTGCGTGGCTTGACAAAAAAGAAATCTGAACAAGTAAAAGCAGATGCAAAAATCTGGTTCTGGAAAAAGTTTATAAAGAAAGGATAAAAACTATGGCAAATATTCATCCATCCAGCGTTGTTGATCCCAAAGCAGAAATTGCAGACGATGTGCAAATCGGCCCCTTCTGTACCGTTGGACCACAAGTAAAAATCGGTTCAGGCACACGCCTGATTTCACACAATGTGATTGACGGTGATACAGTAATTGGCACAGGCAATACATTATACCCGTTTGCAAGTTTGGGCCTTCCTTGTCAACATAAACGCAACAAAGCCCAAGATTTGAAGTTAGTCGTGGGAAATGACAATGTGTTTCGTGAACATTTTACGGCCCACACTGGTTCTGATGTGGATAAAAAAATCACCACCATCGGCAACCGCAACTGGTTTTTGGTTGGGTCACATGTGGCCCATGATTGCGTTGTTGGAGATGATATTGTCATGAGTAACAATGCAGGTCTGGCCGGCCATGTGATTGTTGAAAATCGGGCAATCATCGGGGCTATGGCAGGCGTGTTGCAATTCACTCGCATTGGCGAAGGCGCAATGATTGGGGGTATGTGTGGTGTACCAAAAGATGTCATTCCCTATGGCATTGTGATGCGAGATGGCTTATCCGGCTTAAATCTGGTTGGTTTGCAACGAGCAGGTATAGATAAAACTTTGGTAATGGAACTTCAAAAAACATACAAAGAATTGTTTTTGTCACAAGAAGGTGTGTTTAATGACCGATTGGAAAATCTGCTAGCCCAAAACACACCCAATCCATTGATTCAAAAAGTATTGGCATTTTGTCAAAATCCGTCTAAAAACGGCATTTTACATCCTGAAAGGAAATAACAAATGAAAAAGTTGGGGATTATTGCCGGTGCCGGTGCCTTACCCATTTGCTTGGTACAAGCCTGCGAACAAATGAAGCGTCCCTATTTTGTGGTTGCGTTGAAAGATTGCATGGCAAAAGACGCCCTCCCCAAACACACACCCATGGCTTGGATACGATTGGGGGCCTTAGGGAAAGGATTAAAACTTTTGAAAAAAAACGGTGCCGAAGAAGTGGTGATGATTGGTGCCGTCAAACGCCCCTCGTTTATCGGCTTGTTCCCCGATTGGAAATGTTTCAAACTGCTTTTGAAGCATCGCAAAAAAGCCTTAGGGGATGATGCGCTTTTAAGAATCTTAATTCAAGAATTAGAAGCCAACAAGTTTTCTGTGGTCGGCATTGATCAAATTTTACCGCATCTTTTAATCAAAAAAGGTGTCTATGGACGCATGATTCCCGATGAACAAGATACTCGGGATATTAAACGAGGAATGGAAGTGGCCAAAAAACTGGGCGAAGCCGATGTTGGTCAGGCCGTTATCGTTCAACAAGGTCTTGTGTTGGCGGTAGAAGGCATAGAAGGCACAGATGCCCTTATCCATCGCAGTAAAAACTTAAAACGCAAAGGTGGACATGGTGTTTTGGTCAAAGCCGCTAAACCTCAACAAGACAGACGGGCAGACCTGCCCACAATTGGCCCTAACACCGTTCAATCTGTGGCCGAAGCAGGTTTGGTTGGGATTGCCGTTCAAGCCGATTCTGTGTTGTTCAGCGAAGCCGAAAAAGCCGTCAAATTGGCAAACCAATTGGGCATTTTCATTATAGGAGTGGAATCAAAATGAGCTTAAAAGTCTATTTAATCACAGGCGAACCATCTGGCGACTTACTGGGTGCCAGAGTGATGCGTTCCTTAAAAAAAATAGACCCTAAAATCCAAATCTTCGGAGTTGGCGGTGAAGAGATGCAATCCGAAGGCTTAAACTCATTATTTGATATTAAGGACTTGGCCGTCATGGGTTTTTTTGAAGTCTTACCCCATTTACCCAAAATCTTAAAACACTTTAACGAAATTCAACAAGATATCCAAAAAATTAAACCAGATATCATTATGACAATTGACAGCTATTCGTTTTCAATTCGTGTGCATAAAATGTTGAAAAAAAATAAATGTGATATACCACATGTTCATCTGGTTGCCCCTCAGGTTTGGGCATGGAAAAAAGGGCGAGTCAAAACAATCGGCCATTATGTGGATCATCTGTTTTGTCTGTTGCCAAACGAACCAGCCTATTTTGCCCCCTATGGTATGCCAGCCACTTTTGTGGGACACCCTGTCATAGAGGGAGGCTCTGACAACGGAGATGCAACCGCATTCAGAAAAAAACACAACATCTCCCCCGAAAAAAGAATTGTATGTCTTTTGTCGGGAAGTCGTTCCAACGAAATCAAATATCTGTTAAAAGATTTTATGCAAGTGGCCGAAAATCTGTATGCCACAAATCCTGATTTATTTTTTGTTATTCCCACAGTTCAAACAGTTCAGGAAAAATTGGAAAAAGCCATGAAAAATTGGTTTGTACCACACTTGATTATCACAGGGGAAAAAGAACGCTATAATGCCTTTGCATCGGCCTCTGCGGCCTTGGCGGCAAGCGGAACAGTCAGCTTGGAATTAGCTTTGGCCAAAGTACCCCATTTAATTGCATATAAAATGCATCCGGTCACAGCGGCTTTGGCAAAACGCATTTTGAAAATTAAATATGCCAATCTAATCAATTTATTGGAAAATAAAGAAATCATTCCCGAATACTTACAGGAAAATTGCACTGTACAAAAATTAACCACACAAATGCGTCTGTTTTTACAAGGAGAAACACAACAAACCCAACAAGCTCTTCTGAAACTGGGGCATCAAACCATCCCTTCGGAAAAAATAGCCGAAAAGCTGATACAACTGGCAAGGAATCATCAATGACAAACAGAACTTTAATTTATCATTACCCCCTATGTCCGTTTTGCCGTTTGGTAAGATTGGCCTATTACGAAAAAGGCATTCCCCACGCTTTATTGACAGAAATCCCATGGGAAAGGCGTCCTGCTTTTTTGGATAAGAATCCCCTAGGCACATTACCCATGATAACCGAACCGGATGAGTATATGCTGTCAGGAGCCGACACCATCTGCACCTATCTGAATGAAATCCACCAATTACCGGATTTAATGGGCGAAACGCCCCGAGGCCGTGCCGAAATTCATCGTCTGATAGAATGGACACATAGTGTTTTTTATACAGATGTTGTCAAACCCATTTTGTCCGAACGAGTTTATAAAACCTTACAACACAAAGGTGTTCCGGATTCCAATATTTTACGGGCTGCCCGACAAAACTATAAAATCCTGATGCCCTATTTGGATTGGATCGCATCCAGACGATCCTATTTGGGAGGGCGACACTTATCTTATGCCGATTTAGCTGTGGCCGCACAACTGTCTGTATTGGATTATTTGGGCGAACTCACTTGGGAAAAATGGCCTGATGTCAAAGTCTGGTATGCCAAAATAAAATCTCGTTCCTCATTTAAGTCTTTACTTCAAGATAAAGTTGGTGGTATAATGCCCACAGAGGAATACACAAACTTAGATTTTTAAGGGGCCGCCATGAGAAAATTTGTATGGATATGTTTTGCCACACTCACCCTTGCTTCTTGTCAGTTTATGATGGGAGAAGAAGGCCAAAAAGTTTTTTATTGGCAACGAGCCAATACAGGGGTTGCATGGTTTGCCAAAGATCATCGGGAATGTCTGCAAGAGGCCGATTTATTTCCCTTTGAATGGCCCTCTATTCCATTATTTTCTGAAAAACCAAAAGATTTGAAATTGCGTTTTGATAACGATGCGCCATCAGGTGTTTGGGCACAATTTGTTCCTTTTCCTGGGGCACAACCTGTCTATGTAAATTCGGCCGAAAACGATTGGTCCGTAGATTATACCTCTTACCAAGAGTGTATGGAAGGGCGACACTACCACCAACGCCTACCTGCCACACAAAACAGACAAGTTTTCCCAATGTAAGGAGAAAAAAATGACCCTAAGGATTATGCAGATTTTGCCCTCACTTAAACAAGGTGGCGTAGAAACAGGAACCATTGAAATTGCCGCTGCCTTACAACAAGCCAACATTTCAAACATTGTTGTATCCTCTGGCGGCCCAATGACAGACAGCTTAAAAAAGTTGGGCGTAAAACATATCACCTTGCCTGTTCAAAGCAAAAACCCGTTTGTCATTTGGAAAAATGCAAAAAAATTAGCAGCCATAGTCAAAGAATATCAAATCACATTAATGCATGTCCGATCCCGAGCGCCGGCATGGTCCGTCTGGTTGGCCTCAAAAAAAACAGGCATTCCTTTTATAAGCTCTTACCATGGTATCTATGGCATAAAACCAAAATTGAAAAAGCTGTATAACCAAGTGATGTTAAAAGGCCAGCACACCATTGCCGTATCTGAATATGTAAAACAACACCTGATAAACGAATATAATTATCCGCAAGAAAAAATAACTGTTATTCATCGTGGGGCCGATTTGAATCGCTTTAATATAGATAAAGTGACACCCCAAAAAATACAAGAATTTGCCGAAAAAAATCAAATTCCAATGGATAAACCAATTCTTACATTGGTGGGGCGGTTATCCAAAATGAAGGGGCAATTGGAATTGATTCAAGCCTTACAAAAAATGGCCCATAAAGAAGTCACCTGTCTTTTAATTGGCGGCAAAGCCACCCCAAAATATCAAAAAGAATTAAATGAAATGATGCAAAAACTCCCCGCAACAACCAACCTAAAAATCCTATCGGTCAACAGCAAGGATATGTATTTGGTGTATGCCTTATCAAATGTAATGGTTTCTGCCTCTTTAATTCCAGAATCGTTTGGGCGCACCATAGCCGAAGCAAACGCCATGAAAAAAATTGTGGTTGCCTTTAATCATGGAGGACCAACCGAAACAATCATACAAGGAAAAACAGGTTTTTTAACCCCTGTTGGCAACATTACCGAATTAGCCCATACATTGGATAAAGTTTTGGATATGTCCGCTTCTGAAAAAGAACAAATGGAAAATGCCGCATACCAAAATGTCCACCAACACTTTTCTGTTCAAAAAATGTGTGAAAAAACACTGGCATTATATAAGGAGCTGTTCAATGACTAAAAACAAAAAACAAACCGAACCACAAACACAAAAAAAACAATCCCCCAAAGAACGGATTTCCCAATTAGAAAAGTTGGCCAACCGATTGGAAGTGATGCGTGTGGGAGATTATGTCACCAACTTAAACAAAACTTCTCGTTTAATTTGGATAAACCTGATAAGCGGGATTTCTCGTGGTGTAGGGCTAACCATTGGGGCAACCTTGGTTATCGCCATCATATTCAAAATTATCAGTGCCTTGATAAGCCTAAATGTGCCTTATTTAAGTGAAATGATGCAAGAAATGCTGGATACACTTCAAAACAGATATCAACCTGTTCAACAAATCAACCCCAAATAGGTTTTACATAAACACACTCAGGATATCATGCAGCAGATCCAAAATCCGATCTGTCATATCAATAAACCAATTCAAAACAGTGTACACACACCATTCAATGGTGTGCATAATATACTCATACGCCACCACAATGGGATGAGTCACATATGTGAAAAACTCAACAACATAATTTTTCATATTCTACTCCCTAAACATTGGTAAACCACGTTCCATGCGTGTTTTTTGTTGTTCCATAAATGTCGCCAAATTGATATTGGCATCCCGAATAGCCATTCGCATTTGGTCGGCCGCCTGAGCATTTGGATTGGCAAAAGCCGATTGATAAACCAATTTTAATTTGGTTGTCCCTTCCAAGCGTTGATGTACCACACCCAAAATACCCCGAGCCAACAAATCCGCCACAAGGCTGTTATCCAACCCTGTTGAGGCCGCATATTTAATAATAGAGTTCAAAGCATCTTCCACCCCATTGGCGTGGATGGTAGATAAAACCAAGTGTCCGGAAGTAGCCGCCACCAAACATTGGCTGGCCGTTTCGGGGGTTCGGATTTCACCCACTAAAATATAACGTGGTTTAGAACGCAAAGCCGAACGCAAGCCGGCCCCCCATTGGTCATTTTCAACCGGCACTTGTTTGCAAAGACCTAATCCGCCATTTTTGGAATGATACACGCCCGATAAAGGCATTTCAGGGGGATCTTCAATGGTGTATAAAAAGCCGCCATCCGTATCCAAAAAGCGTTTCATCAAAGCCGAAACGGTGGTGGTTTTACCTTGTCCTGTCGGTCCGGCAAAAAGCAACAATCCCGAAGAACGGCTTAAACTTGTCAAATGTTTCACAACCGATGGAGCAAACCCCAAAGTTTCAATTTCGGGCGTTGTGGTCGGCATTTTACGACAGTTATATTGTAACCCATCGGCCGTATTCACCCGCTCCACACGATAGGAATCACCGGCAAAACGCACGGCATAACTGGACATCCCCGTAAAACCTTGCTCCAAAACCGTATGAAACTCATCCAAATCATCTGTTTCAATGGGCGTTAAAGCAAAACGAGTATCCTTATCCCGTACATAGGCCACCCCTTCTGGTGTGAACCAAATATCCGCAAAATCAACATTATGTAACGAATCCCCACGCACCGTTTTAATTTCATGAATCACATCTTTTTCAAAATGTTCCTTAAATTCAATGGACGACTTGGGGGCAACAGGGGTCACTGAATCAACAGGTGTTTCGTCCGAAGGGATAAAGACTTTGGCATTTTCCACTTTCTGTGGAGCCTCTGTTTTCAAAAACGAAGGCGGTTCTGGCGGATTTTCCACCTTATTCTCTGGCAACTCATCCATAGGTAAAGCTGTTTCTGGATTTTCTTCTTCATCCGGCAAATCAGCCAAATCCAGCGCACTCTGGCCCGCCTCCGGCCGAACAACAGAAGGTAATTCATCTGGCAGAATCGGATGATTTGCCATGGGAGGTTTAGCGTTGGGATCAAGCGCATCTGACATCAGTTGTGGCCGAACTTCCGGCAAAGGATTTTGTTGTACATCAGGCTGTGCAGAAGGCAAAGTCATAGCGGCTGGTTTAGGCATCTCTGTCCTTGGCACAGGTGCCACCGGCACAGGCGTATTTGGATTTTCCGAATCTTCCGGCGGACGACCATGTAAAAAGCGTTCAAACATAAAAAAACCTCCTCTTTTACTCTATCATGAACTTTTTTCCACACTTTTGCAAGTTTTTTCTTTTGGATAATATTTTTTTTAGGCAACCACCCACAACCTCTTGTCATAAAATAAAAACTTGATTTTTTTCAAAAAGTAATGTATAATATATCTCGTTATTTTTAATGAAAACAGTGTTGACCTAACTGAACGATATCTCGGTGTGTGCCAATTCTGTTGGAAAAAATAACAACGAATAAAACAAATGAAAGGAAAAAAGATGTCGTTAACAAAAGAAGCAAAACAAAAATTGATTGCTGACTTCGCCACAACAAAAGGCGATACAGGTTCACCGGATGTGCAAATTGCTGTATTGACAGAAAAGATTGCCGCCTTGGCTGAACACATGAAAACACACGCCAAAGACTTTCACTCCCGTCGTGGTTTGAATGCCATGGTGACACGTCGTCGCCAATTGTTGGCTTATGTTAAAAAGCAAGATAAATCTCGCTATGAAGATTTAATTGCCCGCTTGAAATTGCGTAAATAATTTCACAGCAAGGGGTGTCAAGGGATGCCCCTTGCCTTTGTATGTATGAATGATGAAGAAAGGAAAAAAGATGTCAATTTTTACAACATATAAAAAAGAAATGACATGGGGCGGAAAACCCTTGTCCATTGAAACAGGTAAAATCGGCCGTCAAGCCGACGGTTCTGTCATCGTCCGTTATGCAGATACAGTGATTCATGCAACTGTGTGTGCCTCTAAAAAAACACCGGACACATTTGAAGATTTCATTCCATTGACCGTCAACTATCAAGAAAAAACCTATTCTGCCGGTCAAATTCCTGGGGGATTTTTTAAGCGTGAAGGAAAACCAAGTGAACACGAAGTGTTGGTCAGCCGTTTGATTGACCGTCCTATCCGTCCTTTGTTTGTCAAGGGCTTTAATAATGAAACACAAGTTGTTTGCACATTGATTTCTTATGACAAAAAAACCCAAGCCGATATCGTTGCCATGATTGCGGCTTCTGCGGCCATCACAATTTCCGGCTTGCCATTTTTGGGGCCAATTGCTGGCGCACGGGTGGGTTATATTGATGGTCAATATGTGTTAAACCCAGATATTCAACAAATGAAGAACACCGATTTGGACTTGGTTGTTGCCGGTACCAAAGAAGGGGTGTTGATGGTTGAATCCGAAGCCCAAGAATTGTCCGAAGAAGTAATGTTGGGTGCTGTGGAGTTTGGTCATGAAAGTTTGAAACCTGTGATTGATTTGATTATTGCCTTGGCCGAAGAATGTGCCAAAGACCCATGGGAAGTTCAATCCGAACCGGCTGAATACGAAACAGTCCGCACACAAATCAAAACAAGTTTGGGTGATAAAATCGCAGCCGCCTATCAAATTCACAATAAATTGGAACGCCAAAACACATTGGATGCCATTCGTGAAGAAGCCAAAGCCTTGTTTGAAGGCAAAGAAGTAGAATTATCCATCTATGAAAAAGTGTTTCATGAATTAGAAGCCAGAACAGTGCGTGATTCCATCTTGGCTGGTAATCCTCGTATTGATGGGCGTGACACAAAAACCGTTCGTGTGATTGAAACCGAAGTCGGTTTGTTGCCAAAAGCCCATGGTTCTGCCTTGTTCACACGGGGTGAAACACAAGCCATGGTTGTCACAACATTAGGCACAGAAGATGACGAACAAATCATTGATTCGTTGGATGGTGAAACCTCTGAAAGTTTTATGTTGCACTATAACTTCCCGCCTTATTCTGTGGGTGAAGTGGGCCGTCTTGGCTCTCCGGGCCGTCGTGAAATCGGCCATGGAAAATTGGCATGGCGTGCCATCCACCCAATGTTGCCGAACAAAGAACAATTCCCTTACACAATTCGTGTTGTGTCTGATATTATGGAATCTAACGGGTCTTCCTCTATGGCAACAGTTTGTGGTTCAACCTTGTCCTTGATGGATGCGGGTGTCCCAATGAAAAAACCTGTGGCAGGGATTGCAATGGGTTTAATCAAAGAAGGCGAAAAGTTTGCCGTTTTAACCGACATTTTGGGTGATGAAGATCACTTAGGCGATATGGATTTCAAAGTGGCCGGCACAAAAGACGGTGTCACCGCCTTGCAAATGGATATTAAAATCACATCCATTACAAAAGAAATCATGGCAATTGCCTTGCAACAAGCCCACGAAGGCCGGATGCATATTTTGGGCAAGATGGCCGAATCTATCGCTGAACCTCGTGCTGAAATAAGCCCGAATGCCCCACGCATCCAATCTTTCCAAATTGATAAAGAAAAGATTCGTGAAGTCATCGGTTCTGGTGGAAAAACCATTCGTGAAATCACCGAAAAAACAGGCGCAACAATCAACATTTCTGAGGAAGGGATTGTGTCTGTGGCCGCCGTGGATGGCATTGCCGGTCAAGCCGCCATTGATTGGATTAAAGGCATTGTCGCCGAACCTGAAAAGGGCCAAGTCTATGATGGAACAGTTGTCAAGATTATGGAATTCGGTGCCTTTGTGAACTTTATGCCAAATCGTGACGGATTGGTCCATGTGTCCGAAATCAAACCGGAACGTGTGGAAAAAGTGACCGATGTGTTGCATGAAGGAGATAAAGTCAAAGTCTTGTGTCAAGGAACAGACAATCGTGGAAAAATCAAACTGTCCATGAAACGTGTGAACCAAGAAACAGGCGAATTGATTGAATTACCTGAAAAGAAAAAACACACAGACGGTGAATCAGAAGAAAAACCAACTGAAACACCTGCCGAATAAAAACAGGCAAAGAAAACACCCCGCCCAAAAGGTGGGGTGTTTTTTTGAATCTTCCAAACCTACCAAATAAATAAAGGACGCAAAACCAAATTGTCTTTTTGAACCAAACCACACACCACACCATCCGTTTGAACTTTCACCACACCTGTGGATAAAGTTATCTTCTGTGGTAAAGATAATTTATTCATACTCAACCGCTGGCCACAAGAAAGCCGATAAAGCTCGTCTGTGGATAAAAATAAACAGGGCATCGGTGGCAACACTGTTTCCATGGATATCAACGGTAAATTATCCAAACAAACAGCCCCCGATTTAATTTGTTCAACCGTCACAGCCATAGATAAATCAAACGGCAAACAAACGGTTCGTCTTAAAAAAGTCACAACGCCAACTGTTCCCAAAGCATGGGCTATATCATGGGCCAAAGAACGCACATAAGTCCCCTTACTGCATACCACTTCAAAAGTGGCTTGTTCGGTTTGAAAATCAATCAACTTTAATGAATAAATAAACACAGGACGAGCCACCAAATGCACTTCCTTTCCTGCTCTGGCCAAATCATAGGCCCTTTGTCCATTCACACGCAAAGCCGAAAAGATATTAGGGGTTTGCATGATCTGACCGTTAAAACGCCCTAAAACAGCCTCTACGGCCTCTTTGGAAGGGCGCACCTCGCTGTGATCAACCACATCTCCACCTAAATCATCCGAAGCCGTTTCCACGCCCCATTGAATCGTAAAACGATAGGTTTTTTGTCCCTCCATCACATAAGAAATTAAACGGGTTGCCTTTCCAAAAGCAATAGGCAAAACACCGCTTGCCAAAGGGTCCAAAGTACCGGCATGTCCAATTTTTTCGGGATGAAAATATCTTTTCAACAAAGAAACAACTTGTGTAGAACCCATTTCATAGGGCTTATCTACCACCAAAAAACCGTTTATCTTATTCTTCTGATTCAATGTCAGCCTTTACTTTTGGAGAGTTAAGAAGCTGTTCAATGCGTTCAGCCTGTTCCATACGAGTATCAACCACAAAATCCAACTCTGGCACAATCCTCAAACGAATCTGTCGGCCAATTTCCTTTCTGAAAATCCCCTTATGAGCCTTTAACAAAGCCACCTGCTCGGCCGTATCAACGGGAGGAATAGCCCGCACATAAAGACGAGCAAAAGATAAATCTGGCGAAATATCCACTTCCGTCAACATAATATACGAAGCCTTCAAGCCTGTAATAAAGAAATTATTGTGAATCAATAAAGTGGCCAACACATGTTGGATTTCTTCCGCAACACGCAATTGCCGTTGACTGGGTGCTTTTTTTCCACGCATCACATTCTCCTTAGTTTGCCACAAACTTCACCGCAGTTTGTTCCATTTCAAAACATTCCACAATGTCGCCTTCTTTAATATCATCAAACTTGGCCAACTTCACACCGCATTCAAAAGATTCTTTCACCTCACGGACATCATCTTTAATGCGTTTCAATTGTTCCAAATCACCGGTATAAATCACCGTATCATCACGCAGCAAGCGCACCTTTGCCCCCCGTTTGATAATACCTTCTGTCACCATACAACCGGCAATTTTACCCACTTTGGAAATAGAAATAACCTGACGAATTTCGGCATAACCCAAAATCTTTTCGTGTTCTTCTGGGGCAAGCATTCCTTCCACCACATTTTTGATATCATCAGCCACATCATATACAATAGAATAATAACGAATATCCACACCATCCCGTTTGGCAGCGGCCCTTGCCCCTTGGTTGGCCCGCACATTAAATCCAATCACAATGGCATGACTGGCTCTGGCCAAAGCGATATCTGTTTCATTGATACCCCCCACAGCACTATGTACAATATTGACTTTGATTTCATCATTTTTAATTTTGGATAAAATACCAATCAAAGCCTCCACAGAGCCTTGCACATCGGCTTTAATCAACACAGGTACTTCTTTAATCTGGCCGGCTTTTATTTGGGCCAACAAGCCTTCTGTGCCACCAATATGTTTCACATTTAATAATTCACGAGCCTTGCGTTGACGATAAGCAGAAATATCTCTGGCAGTTTGTTCATCATCCACCACAGAAAAATCATCACCGGCCGCTGGCGTACCGTTCAAGCCAATCACTTCCACAGGTTGAGCCGGTTCAGCCGTCTCCAAAACCTGATTTTTGGCATTACTCATAGAACGCACACGCCCCCATTCTTGACCAACAACGAACAAATCCCCCACATGTAATGTGCCTTTTTTCACCAAAATAGTGGCCACAGAACCCCGTCCTTTTTCCATACGGGCTTCCACAACAACCCCTTCGGCAGGGCAATTTTTTGGGGCCTTCAAATCCAACATTTCCGCCTGCAACAAAATAGCATCAACTAGTTTATCCAAATTGATATGTTTTTTGGCCGAAACTTCCACTTCTAACACATCACCGCCCATAGATTCAACCGCAATTTCATGTTGCAATAAATCCAAACGCACACGGTTTGGATCAGCCCCTGGCACATCAATTTTGTTGATGGCCACAATCACAGGCACACCCGCCGCTTTGGCATGATGAATGGCTTCAATGGTCTGAGGCATCACACTGTCATTGGCCGCCACAACCAAAATCACAATATCGGTCACCTGCGCCCCTCTGGCACGCATAGCCGTAAAGGCTTCATGCCCTGGCGTATCAATAAAGGTAATTTTCTTACCGTTTTCCAATTCCACCTGATACGCACCAATATGTTGTGTAATCCCACCCGATTCCTTGGCCGCCACATTGGTGGAACGCAACGCATCCAAAAGAGAAGTTTTACCATGGTCCACATGGCCCATAACCGTCACCACAGGCGGCCGGAATTCGTGCTCGGATTCGGGGATTTCATCCCGTTTCAAAATGTTTTCCACATCCGACTCGGCCACACGTTGTTTCACACGATGGCCCATTTCTGTCACAACCAATTCTGCGGTATCCGCATCAATAGACTGTGTAATCGTCACCATCATCCCTAACTTCATCAAGGTTTTAACAACATCCGCCCCTTTTTCGGCCATACGAGAAGCCAATTCCTGAACCGTAATAGTTTCCGGAATAATCACATCATGAATCACCTTTTCTGCCGGCCCCTTTTGGGCATTCAAAAACTTTTGATATTGTTTTTCTCTGGCTCGTTTAATAGAGGCCAAAGAACGGCGGTGATGATGTGGCCCGCTTTCACCATCTCCTTCTTCATCATCCGAAGTGTATTGCTTGTACGCATTCAGATTCATCTTATTGGCCCGTTTAGCTTCAAAAGCACCTTGAGAACGATTCATAGATTGTTCTAATTCTTTTTGCTTTTTGGCGGCTAAAATCTCGTTCACATCCTTCTTTTTTGATTCAGTAAAGGTTTTGGGTTTAGAAGGTACTTGTGCTTCAACAGCTGTCACCGCTGCCACAGGCTGTGTCTGAACAGCGGCTTCTTCTGCGGCTCTGCGTTCTTGCTCTAAACGCACTTTTTCGGCCTGAGCTTGACGTTCTGCCTCTAATTGTCGGGCGTGTTCCGCCACCCGTTGAGCTTCTTGCAACAATTTTAATTTTTGGGCCGTATTTTCACTTAAAACGGTTTGTTTTTGTTCTGGTGAGATAACTCTGCGTTGCTTACGCACTTCCACCTGCACACCGGTACGCACCGAAGTATTTGGGCGCAAAGTCCCCCCCAAAGATAATGTTTTACCTGATAATGTCAATTTTTTATCTTCACTCATGACTGGCTCCTTCTAAAAAGAGTTTTTGTTTTTCGGGATATCTTTCAAGCATTTGTTCAACCACACACATCAAATCCGTTGGAATATGAACCGTTCCTTTTGCCGCTTTGTAAAAAAGTTTTTTGTCAATCGCTTGTTCTAAACAGGCTTTATTGGCATGCAACCACATTCCCCGACCGGGCATCACTTCTTTTGCATCAAAACAAACAGTTTGTCCCGCTCGCCCCACAAAGCGCAACATCTCGGCCCGCGGGGCAGCCGTTTTACAAACAAAACAAGTGCGTGTTCCCACAACTGTTTTGGGATTTGAATTTTTGTGATTGTGTCTATTCACCAAACCAATGCTCCCTTGCTTTCATAATCAAGGCATTCGCATCATCTTCGGACAATTCCGAACCAACAATTTCTTGAAGTTCATCACCGGCCAAATCAGCCAAATCATCCAAAGTTTTCACACCTTTTTCACCTAATTTCACCAACATTTCTTGGGTCAATCCCTCAAAACTGGACAAGTCTTCGGCTAAATCTAATTCTTTAAGTTTAGCAGCCAATTCAGATTCTTTGGCCACCAAATAAGCCTTTGCCCGATTTTGAAGTTCTGTGGCCAAATCCACATCAAAGCCTTCAATGCCCGCCAATTCATCCAATTCAATATAAGCAATATCTTCCACTTTGGCAAAGCCTTCTTGCACCAACAAATGAGCCATCATATCATCCACATCCAAGGCAGACATAAACAAATCCACACGGCCTTTTGTTTCGGCTTGACGATGTTCGGATTCTTGTGCCTCCGTCATCATGTCAATATGCCAACCGGTCAATTGGCTGACCAAACGGATGTTTTGCCCTCTGCGACCAATAGCCAATGACAGTTGTTCTTCGTTCAAAACAACTTCCACATTTTTGGCTTCTTCATCAATCACAATTTTCAACACTTCATTGGGGGCCAAAGCATTGATGATAAATGTGGCCGGATCATTAGACCAAGTCACCACATCAATTTTTTCACCCTGCAATTCGTTGATAACAGCCTGTACCCGAATCCCACGCATACCGATACAAGCCCCACGAGCATCCAAAGTGGAATCATTTGAATACACAGCAATCTTAGCCCGAGAACCTGGGTCACGAGCAACTGCTTTTATATCAATAATACCATCATAGATTTCTGGCACTTCGGCCTTAAATAAAGCGGCTAAGAAATCCGGATGAGAACGGGTTAAAAACACCTGAGGACCACGCACTTCGTTGCGCACATCCAAAACCAACGCCCGAATGCGATCCCCCACCCGATACATTTCTCTGGGAATCATTTCATCACGGCGCAACAAAGCCTCTGTCCGCCCCATTTCCACAATGATATTACCGGCTTCCACCCGTTTCACAACACCATGAACAATTTCGCCTTTTTTATCTTTCATTTCTTCATATTGTTGGCTGCGTTCAGCCTCACGCACTTTTTGCGTAATCACCTGTTTTGCTGTTTGAGCCGCAATCCGACCAAAGTCCATTGGCGGCAATTCATCCACAATTTCATCACCGATTTTGGCAAATGGATTGTTTTTGCGGGCTTCTACCAAACTGATTTCCCGAAACTCATCCATCACTTCTTCCACAACGGTAATGTATCTGGCCATACTGATAGAACCGTTATTTGGATCAATTGTGGTACGAATATCGTATTCAGGGCCATATTTACTGCGCCCAGCTTTGGAAATACCTTCTTCCATAGCTTTCAAAACAGCGGCTTTTTCAATACCTTTTTCATGGGCCAAAACATCGGCCATTTGAATCAATTCTGGTCTGGGAAGTGTTGCATTATGCATGTTGTTTTTTTCCTTTCTTGTTGTCTAATGTTTCATCCTTAAAAGTCAATTTTGCCTTGACAATATCTTCAAAGTCAAAAGTGATATCCTGTCCTTCAAAATCCATGGTGATTTTGCTGTTTTCCACAGACTTCAAAGTTCCCTTAAATCTTTTACGGCCATCAATATCCCGCATCAATTCCACCTTGGCATCTTCACCCAAAAAGCGTTCATAGTCGGCCAATTTTACCAACGGACGATCAATCCCCGGAGAAGAAACTTCCAACACCCAACGGCCATTGAAAGGATCTACCACATCTAACAAAGCACTAACTGTATGACTTATTTTTTCACAATCATCCACTGTCATATCCGTGCGATCTGTGCGTTCCGCCATCACTTGAACGGTTTTCATATCCCCACCGTTCACCGCCACACGCACAAGATCATATCCCATATCTTGCAACGCAGGCTCAATAGCCTCTTCAATTGTTTGAATCAATTCCATTTTTTCTCCTTGTAAAGTTTAAGTGGAGCTCTTTTGAAGCCCCACCCGTTTGTTATCATCTCAGGAAGTATGTAAAGATTATAATCAATTTTTTTTGATTTGTCAACAACTTTTTATCAAACTAAACCACACCACCAAATCGTCTTTGACGACGAGCAAAAGATTCCAAAGCCAAATCCAAATCCTGTTCATTAAAATCTGGCCAATAAATCGGGGTAAAATAAAGTTCAGCATAGGCAATTTCCCATAACAAAAAATTGCTAACCCGTTGCTCACCACTTGTCCGAATCACTAAATCTGGATAAGGAAGGTCATGCGTAGACAAAGCCTCATTGATAATTTTTTCGTCAATAGCAGAAATCATATATTTTCTGTCCATCACATCCAAAGCAATCCGCTTGATGGCCGTAATGATATCATCCCGAGCCCCATATGAAAGAGCTAATATCACATGAAAATCATGATATTCAGAAGTCTCTCTTTCTACTTCATTCATCCGATCCTGCATATCTTCTGGAAAACGAGTTCGGTCACCAATAAAAGAAACACGCACCTTTTTCTTTTGAAGTTCCGCCACATCTTCTTTAAGGTATTTTCTAAATAAATCCATTAAAACTTTCACTTCCTCTTTTGGGCGTTTCCAATTTTCGGAAGAAAAAGCATATAAGGTCACATATTTGACCCCTCGTTCCTTGGCATGTTCCAAAATCACACGCACATTTTCGGCCCCTTTACGATGCCCTTCCGAACGAGGTAAGCCCTGTTCCGAAGCCCAGCGACCGTTGCCATCCATAATAATAGCAATATGTTGAGGGATAGTATCAGATTCAACCACAGACGACATTTTACACTTGTTTAATTTCAGCTTCTTTATTTTTCAAATCTTCGTCCAATTTGGCAATCGTTTTGTCTGTCAAATCTTGCACTTCTTTTTCATGACGCTTGAAATCATCTTCCGACAAAGAATCTTTAATCGCTTTCAAAGCATCCAAGGCCTCACGACGATAGTTGCGCACAGACACACGCACTTCTTCTGTAAAACGAGCAGCAATTTTTACCAATTCCAAACGTCTTTCTTCCGACAAGGGAGGAATCGGTAAACGAATCATTTGCCCATCATTCATGGGATTCAGCCCCAAATTGGCTTCTACAATGGCTTTTTCAACTGCTTTAATCAAGCCTTTATCCCAAACGGAAACGGTCAGCATGCGAGCTTCCGGCACGCTGACATTTCCCACTTGGTTCAAAGGAACCACAGAACCATAGGCTTCCACCATTAAACCATCCAACAAAGCTGTGGAAGCACGCCCCGTACGCAAACCGGAAAACTCTTTTTTCAAAGCCTCTTCCGCTTTGGCCATATTTGTTTGCATTTCAGATTTAATTACATCCCAAGTCATGTGATTCCTTTCTTTAATTAGCCATTCATTTGTGCAGCTACTTCTGCGGCAAAATCTTCTTGTTTTTTCTCAATACCTTCACCCAAAGCAAAGCGAGTAAAGCCAGTGACAGTCACACCAGCATCTGCCAACACTTCTTTAACCTTTTTATCTGGGTTCATCACAAAAGCCTGTTCTAACAACACAACTTCTTGATAGTATTTTTGCATACGACCTTCAACCATTTTTTCAATAATGGCTTCTGGTTTTCCGCTTGCCTTTGCTTGTTCGGCATAGATTTCCCGTTCATGGGCAGCTGTATCTGCATCCACATCATCCACGCTTAAAAACTTCGGAGAGGTAGCAGCAATGTGCATAGCCACTTGTTTGGCCACTTCACCGGCATTAGCCCCATTGGCGGCAACCAACACACCGATTTTGCACAAATCATCACCCAAAGTTGTGTGCATGTAAGGAACAACAGTTTCGCCTTCCAAAACAGCCACACGACGCAAGCTGATATTTTCACCGATTTTGGCAATCAAAGCCACCACATTGTCTTGCACAGAAGTACCATTCATATCTGTGGCTTTTAAGGCTTCCACATCATTAGAACCATTCAAAGCAACGGTTGTCACATCTTGCACAAACTTTTGGAAATCAGCATTTTTGGCGGCAAAGTCTGTTTCAATGTTCACTTCAACCAAAGCCCCTTTGTTGCCGGCTACTTTCACACCGACAGCGCCTTGATTAGCCACACGACCGGCCTTCTTTTCGGCCACAGACATACCTTTTTTACGCAAAAAGTCAATAGCAGCATCCAAATCACCATTTGTTTCCACCAATGCTTTTTTGCATTCCATCATGCCGGCGCCTGTTTTTTCACGCAGTTCACCAACGAGTTTTGCTGTAATTTCAGCCATTTATTCCCCCTTTGTTTCTGTTTCTACAATTTCAGCCACTTCTTCGGCAGCGCCCACATCAACGCCAGCTGCTTTCAATTCGGCTTGAATACCATCCAAAGCCGCACCTGCCATTAAATTGCAGTATAAAGCAATGGCTTTGCCGGCATCATCATTACCAGGAATGGGATAAGTGATATCATCTGGGTTAGCATTGGAATCGCAAATAGCCACAACAGGAATACCCAATTTTTTGGCTTCTGCAACAGCCAAACTTTCATGTGGCACATCAATCACAAACACAATGTCTGGACGACCGTTCATATCTTTAATACCACCGAAAGAGGCCATCAATTTTTCACGCTCACGTTCAATGTTCAGCTTTTCTTTCTTTGTCAAACCTTCAAAAGCACCTTTTTCTTGCTTAGATTCAATTTCTTTCAAGCGTTTGATGCTGGAAGAAATGGTTTTCCAGTTTGTCAACATACCACCCAACCAACGTTGATTGACATAGAATTGGCCACAACGAGCAGCAGCATCAGCCACCAATTCACGAGCTTGTGCTTTTGTGCCGACAAACAAGATTTTACCACCTTTGGCAGCCACATCACGCACAGCCTCCATTGCCCGATACATCATCGGAACAGTTTGAGCCAAATCCATAATATGAACACCTTCCCGTGTACCATAAATAAACGGAGCCATTTTTGGGTTCCATCTGCGGGCATTATGCCCAAAGTGAACACCAGCTTCAATCAGCTGACGCATAGTAATTGTTGGAATAGACATTTTTATAATCCTTTCTTTTTCCAGTTGATCCTCTGCAAGGCTTAAAATATGCTTAAAACTCATTTTTTAAGCACACCGGAAGCGAATTTTCGGAACACCCGAAATGCGCCTGCCCCGCATGTGTTTTGTCACTTCTTTATTGAAATAACACACAGAGTATATCAAATTTTTTTCAAAAAATCAAGAAAAAAATAAAACTTCTCCCCCTTCTGTTCAAAGAAAAGATGAAAAAACATAAAAAAGTGTTGCAAATCAAAAAAAAGTGTTTTATCATATGAGAACAAAACAAGAACAAAATTGATAAGGAGTTGAAAAATATGGAAAAAGATAAAGCATTAGAAGCGGCCGTGGCCCAAATTGAACGGGCATTTGGCAAAGGCTCAATCATGCGTTTGGGTCAACAAGATAACAGCGAAGAAATCCCCGCCATCTCAACCGGCTCATTGGGCTTGGATTTGGCACTTGGAATTGGTGGTCTCCCCAAAGGCCGTATCATAGAAGTCTATGGTCCGGAAAGTTCTGGTAAAACCACATTGGCCCTTCATGTAGTGGCTGAAGCCCAAAAGCAAGGGGGCGTCTGCGCATATATTGATGCGGAACACGCCATGGACCCAAGCTATGCCCGCAAATTGGGTGTGAACATTGACGACTTATTGATTTCGCAACCTGATACAGGGGAGCAAGCGTTGGAAATTGCCGACACATTGGTGCGCTCTGGCACATTATCTGTGTTGGTGGTAGACTCTGTGGCCGCCCTTGTACCAAAAGCCGAATTAGAAGGCGATATGGGCGATTCACACATGGGATTGCAAGCCCGCCTAATGAGCCAAGCTTTACGCAAACTCACAGCTTCTGTGGCCCGAGCCAATACATTGGTTATTTTCATCAACCAAATCCGCATGAAAATTGGGGTAATGTTTGGTAATCCGGAAACAACAACAGGGGGCAACGCCTTAAAGTTTTATGCCTCTGTCCGCATGGATATCCGTCGTATTGGTTCGGTCAAAGACCATGAAGATGTGATCGGCAACCAAACCCGGGTTAAGATTGTAAAAAACAAAGTGGCTCCTCCGTTCAAAACAGTTGATTTTGATATTTTATACGGCGAAGGCATCTCTAAACTGGGCGAATTGTTGGATTTAGGGGCCAAAACTGGTTTAGTGGAAAAAGCCGGCGCATGGTTTTCGTATAAAGACGAACGCATCGGACAAGGGCGTGAAGCTGCCAAAAAATGGTTAAAAGAAAACCCCGAAAAAGCCGCAGAATTGGAAAAAGCCATTCGGGACAATGCCAAAGACATTTCAAAAGAAATGATTGTTGGCGACCATGATGCGGCCACAGAAATAGAATAACTCCTCTGTGTCACATAATAAAAACCGGATATGTTCTGTATCCGGTTTTTTTTGAATATGTTTATAATGTTTATTCGCCTTTGGCAGCCTTCAAAGCCGTTAAAACATTGGTCGCAGCCGTCACTGATTCTTGTGATAAACCAGACTTTTCCAACGCTAAATCCTTCAAACATTGAACTGAAACATTTTTGGCCAATGTTTTAATGTCTGTTGTAAATAAAGAACCATCATTCAAAGCAGCATAGGCCTTTTGAGTTAAACAAGCATTCAAAGAAGTGCTGGATGTATCGGCATTTTGAACGCAGGCAGTTAAAATAAAAGAACACATAAAAATAAAGAGCTTTTTCATAAAAATCCTTTCTGTCATTTGAAATATGTACACCATTATAGAAACATTTTGCAATTTTGTCAAATACCTTGACTTTTTAATCAATTTTTGATACAATCCCGAATAATTTCAATAAAGGAGAAGAAAATGAAAATGACATATGATGAATTGCGCACATTGTGGTTGGATTTTTATAAATCAAAGCAACACAGCGAAATCCCATCGGCCTCTCTGTTGCCGGAAAATGATGCCACAGTGTTGTTCACAACGGCAGGCATGCACCCATTGGTTCCCTATCTGATGGGAGAAAAACATCCGGCCGGCAATCGTTTAACCGACATTCAAAAATGCATCCGCACAAATGATATTGCCGAAGTGGGCGACCATTGTCATTTAACATTTTTTGAAATGATGGGCAACTGGTCATTGGGGGATTATTTCAAAAAAGAAATGATTGAATGGAGTTTTGAATTTTTAACTCAAAAATTGGGATTCAAGCCCGAACAATTGGCCGTCACCTGCTATAAAGGCGATGAAAACACCCCAAAAGACGAAGAAGCAGCCGCCATTTGGCACTCTTTGGGCTTAAAAGACAATCAGATTTTCTTTTTAGAAGATAACTGGTGGGGCTTGGCCGATGGGGGGCCATGCGGGCCGGATACGGAAATGTTCATTGACAACGGCAAACCAGCCTGTGGCCCAGCATGTAATCCATCTTGCAACTGTGGCAAATACACCGAAATTTGGAACGATGTATTTATGCAATACTTAAAGAAAAAAGACGGTACATTAGAACCGCTGTCTCAAAAGAATGTGGATACGGGAATGGGGTTGGAACGCACACTTGCTTTCTTAAATGGCGAAGGCGATGTATTTATGACAGAATTATTTGAAGAATCTCGCTTGAAATTAGAAGAAATCAGCGGTAAAAAATATACTGATAATTTGGTGCCATTCCGCAAAGTGTTAGACCATTTACGCACAGCAGTGTTCATTTTGGGGGATGATAAAGGCATTCCACCAAGCAACACTGATCAAGGTTATGTTTTGCGGCGTCTTATCCGCATTGCCATCCGCAACTTAAAGAAATTGGATGTCACCGATTTTGTTTTGGCCAAATTAGCGGAATCTGTTGTGAATAAATATAAAAAATACTATCCGGAATTGGAACGCAACAAAGCCTTTATTATGGCTGAATTGGAAAAAGAAGAACAATTGTTCAACCGCACAATTACAGCCGGCTTAAAAGAAATGGATAAAGTTCTGAACCGTGTTCAAAACAACCTGATTGATGGACAAACCGCTTTTCATCTGTATGACACCTATGGCTTTCCATTAGAGTTCACCCAAGAAATTGCCGCAGAACATAATGTTCAAGTGGATGTGGAAGGGTTTAACAAATGCTATGAAGCCCACCAAGAACTGTCCCGTAAAGGGGCCGAACAAAAGTTCAAAGGCGGCTTGGCTGACCATTCTGAAAAGTCTGCCCACTATCATACCGCCACACACATCATGCACGCCATGTTGCGCCAAATGTTTGGGGAGACAGTGGCCCAAAAGGGAAGCAATATCACACCCGAAAGAATGCGCTTTGACTTTTCGTTTGACCGCAAGATGACCCCCGAAGAAGTGGCCGAATTGCAAGCCAAAGTCAATGCAGTCATTGAACAAAAGATTCCTGTTGTCTGTGAAGAAAAAACATTGGATGAAGCCAAAGCCGAAGGGGCAATCGGGTTATTTGCCCATAAATATGATGCAGAAAAGGTAAAAGTCTATACCATCGGCACAGTATCCAAAGAAGTCTGTGGCGGGCCTCATGCCCAAAACACAGGCGATTTAGGACATTTTCGCATCTTAAAAGAAGAATCTTCTTCGGCCGGTGTCCGTCGCATCAAAGCAGTGTTAGAATAAACCCAAAAGCCCCGTTCAAACGGGGCTTTCATTTTGAAAAAGTATAACCTATCTATCTTTCTTTTTGGAAAAATCCACATGGCGCATATAGCGGTGATGTTTAGCCTTCACAACATTTTCAAAAACAAGCGCACCACCTTTGTATAAACCAGAACCACCCAAGGCAATCAAAGCCCCAAGGAACATAATTTGATTTAAGTTCACTATCTTCCTCTATGATGTTTTTGTGCCTGGTATACACATTGGGCTTTATCTGCTTCTGCCTGACGCTTGTGAATATCTGTAAGAAGACCCTTCAAATACGCTTCTCGTTGAAAAGGCAATTTATTATGGTTCTTTTTTCTAAATTGTGCATCTTCCTTCCAAATCGTTTCCATTGTTTCAGCAATTTTCAGATGCCTCTGTTTTTGCGCCAAATGTACATTCGCAACGCCTTCGTTTTCGGCATTATACATTGCTGCATTGGCACATTGGATGCGAGATATTAATGAATCTTTCACCCAATCACGGCCATAATTTTGAGTCCCTTCTATATACGTTCTCAAATCATTCAAATAGTCTTTATAACACTTCACTTGCATCTCATTACAAAAAACAGCCTTTTTGCGAATATCCCATAAAGTGCTGGATTCATTAATTGGTAATTGCCAACCAGCCTCTTCACCATAATTGTAAATACGTTCTGCTATAATCTGTCGCTTTGCTTCTTCCTTGCGTTCAGCGGCCCTCCCTTTGCCGACTGCACAGACACCACCGGCAACAATAGAACTAAGAGCAACAGTCAAACCAACCGTTTTCAGTTTGGCAATTGTTTGTTTCTTTTTAAGTTTTGCATGATCTACCGCTGTTCCAAAAGGCATATTTTGTTCCTCCTGTTAAAAATTGCATCTGTAGATAAATTATACCATAAAACAAAATTTTTGTCAATTTTAGCCCTTTTTGAAAAGTAAATAAAAGAAAAACAACCTATGTATTTCAATAGGTTATTTTGAAAGTGGCGGGCAATGCTGTGCATAATGGGAACTCATTTAATTGTCTGATTTTTCGTATTCTCAATATTTTTATTTACTTTATAGATATAGTATGTATCATATTTGGAACCTAAGGAAAACTCCTTTTTTGGTTCCATATCTGGAATTGGAAACCGATTGACATAAAGAAGGGTACTTTTTTTTGCTTCTGTTTGACATTTAGTGCTGATTTTTTTCATTAAGTGGGATAATAAAAATAAAAATATAATATCAGCTTTGGATATATCTGCGTTAAAGAAATTTTGACGATAAAACTCGATATTTTTCATTTTTCTGGCTCTAAATCTACTAACTAAATAGGGAACCACCCATATTCAATTCCAATAAACTTGTGCTGTGGAAATTGTTGCGCCAAGGGTAAAAGTAAGGTACCCCAACCGCTTCCCAAATCCATTATGGTTTGATTTTTTCTTTTCTCTAAAAGTTGAGCAACATTTTTTAACATAGCCCTTTTAACTTTTCCACTTGATGGAACAGGTGGTGCATTGCGCATAAAACTGGAATTAAAAGCAAAATAGATGGTTATTATTCCCACACAGAATATAACTAACATTAATAAAGTTTGCAATAACACCAACAAATAAATAAGAACCATATATCCTTATCCTTCCGTGTTAATTTATAAAATTTTTTACTAAAATGTTCGAATGTCGGTAAGGGTTCCAAACAGCGTTAAAAATGTGAAATGTAATAAATTCAAGCGCTTACTGCGTTATCGGTTCGATTGTTGAAAAAGTATGTGCTTTTTGACCAAACAACATTTGAACCAGCTTAACATATTGAAAACAAAAGAAAAAGTCGCTATTTTAAGCGACTTGTTCACTTTGGCGGGCAATGCTGTGCATAATGGGAAGTCATCTAGAGCATTTTGATACATAAAAGGTCTTAACTCAACCTCCTGCCTGTGGGGTATTTTGTCCTTTTAAAATAGAAAGAGGAGGTTGTTTTTTATTTGAAAGCGATCTTTTATCAGCACTTTTGGAAAGCATTTGTATTAAACCGGATTTACCTGTATTATTCCCAGACTTCTTATGCGACTTAACGGAAGAAGTTAAAGGACTGTTTTCTGGAAATCTATCAATATTCTCCTGACTGATAATCGGCTTCCCATATTTGTCCTTTAATGACATAAGGATAGGTAATTGTTCAGCATAATCTGAATGTGCCTGAATAAGACTTTCTAACAATATATTCTTTCCTTCTTTTGTATCAAAAGTCTTACGGGAAAGTGGTAGATTTCCTTTTTCATCTTTAATTGCATCAAATAATAATTTAATTTCTTCCTTGCAATTTTTTCCTCTACTTATGTCTCGCACCCAAATATCCAATGCTTTAGCAAATTGTTCCTCTCTAACAAGTACCTTTCCATCACGACCTGTTAATTTTAGTATTTGAGGAAGTAATGGAAGCATTTTAATCCAGTCCTCATCGTAAGGACCGAAATGTCCCAAAAACACATTCCTCGTGTTATCAAAAGAGGCTCGTAAATCTTTTTCTATAAGGGGTAGACGTCCTTCATCATCTGAAAGAATAGCAACAGACTTTTTAAAATCTTCTGGAATCTTTGTTTTAAAAGACAATATATTCGCAATATTTTCTGAAGTCGCTATTTTTTCACCATCACGAGTAGCCTCAACTAGGTACTTTAATGCAGCGGGACTAATAATTTGCTGAATACCACAACCTTTAAAAAGATCTCTAACTTTTTCTATATTAAATACATATTGAGAATCAGTTCTTTTCAATGTCAATATATCGTGAATCTGTGCTGGTGAAGCATTTTCCAATATGTATCCTAAAACCTCTTCATAATCCTTGGGCATTTTTTCATCAACACCATCATGTAAAAGACGTATATATTCATCCAGATGGTTATTCTTTTTGGCTTGCAATAACTTTCCTCGAAAACGTCTAGCTCTTCTAGGGGCTTCTTGTAATTTTTTCATCAAACTTTGTGGTAAGTGAAATACCTCTGGAATACAATCTAAACCTGGATCATTTTCCCCAATTGGAGCTCTCATATCATATAAATCTTTATAAGGACTACCATATACTCTATCTAATATGGCACTTATCGCCTCTTCTTCAATTTTTTTATCACCTCTATGGCTCACATCATTTGCGTGTTTTTTTAATATTTCTTCATACGTTTTAACCCCAGTCATTTTAGTATCATCTGTATGACCAAAAATTTCATAATAAGCTCGCGCACCGGTTTCAAATGCTTGTGCTTCTGATAAAAATTCAAGCTGATGCCAAGCATAGGCATTTTCTATTGGAATTCCAAAAAACGAAGCATTCATCATACGTTCTTCCTGATGATAGGCAGCCTCATCATTTTGTTCTGCGTGTTTGAGTTCATGTGATAATACTAAAACTAAAAAATTAAGATCATCCACCTTTTCAAAAACAACCTTATTGTCCATCGGTCCATATGAAGCCGCAGATTTTGCCTCCTTATCTCCGTTATTTCTTTCTCTGACTATTGTAGTGTCAATTATGAGAGGGTTCGTATCTTGACGAAAGGTTGAAAATTTATGATACAAAGGTGTTTCCTTACCATTCAGTTCATAAATCAATTTTAAAGCCTGTTGAACCTTTTGTTCTCTTTCGCTTAAATTTAATTTTGGATTATTCGGGTAATCTTCTGGATATATAAACTCACGAATAGAGCATGTTTTTATTTTGCTTTTTAACTCTTTTGCTCTTTCTTCATCTATAAAACTATGTTCAAGAAGATATTGCTCCTCTTCTGTCAATAAAACCCCATATGACACTTTTATCATATCCATTGAATTTTCCATAATGTTCTCCTTTTTTTATCACACTAACATATTTTAATGTGATTTACAACACAAATGGTGTAATCACTCAAAAAATGTTCGAGTGTCAGTAAGGGTTTCAAACAGTGTCAAAAATGCGAAATGCTTTAAAATCAATCGCTTACTGAGTTATCGGTTCGATTGTTGAACAAAGTATGCCTATTTTTCCTGCTTAACAATCGAACCGCCTTAAACCATTGAAAATAAAAGAAAAAGTCGTCATTTCTGACGACTTGTTCACTTTGGCGGAGCGTACAGGATTTGAACCTGTGCATCCCTTTAACAGGATGACGGATTAGCAATCCGCTGCATTACCACTCTGCCAACGCTCCTGACATGTGATAAAGTCATAATACCAAAAAGACCTTGCATTGTCAAGTCTTTTTAATAAAACCAAATTATTTTGTTTTTTGTGTCTTCAAAAAATGAACCCCAACATAGGATGCAGGCTTGGTTGTATCAACTTTCGCAGGTTGAAATTGTTTTTTCAAATCCAATAAAGACGAGTCAGAACCAACTGGTTTTTCTTGAAAAGCAACCTCTTGCTTCAAAGTCGGAAACGGCACATCCATCACCGCCTCAATGGTTTTGGGATTCTTATCTGTATCCAAATAAAATCGACCTGTCTTATCCAAAGCCCTTTTTGCAACAATCGTTCCTTGTGTATCGGCCAACATCTTATGAAAAGCCACATCATTTTGTTTATACCAGTCTTTACTTAAAGACTTTCTGCACATATTTTCACAAGAATGTAAAAGCAGCCCCATAACACAAAGAAAAGAGGCAGAACATCCCCAAAAAAAAGGGGTTTTGAAAATAGAATCACATTGTTTTTTTGACATAAAAACTCCTTAAACAACTATAAAAAACGAAACTATTTTAATACAAAATTAACTTTTTGTCAAGTTAAAGAAAAAGCCCCACTGATCAGGATAAGCAGGGCTTAAACAAAACACCGTTTAGATTTTACCACAAGTTCAACGATTGGCTCTCACTTATCTGTTTCACAACAGCAATAAAATCATCTAATGGCAAAGCATTTTTTTGTTGACCTGTTCGATCCCGAACGGAAACAGTATTGCTTTCAATTTCCTTATCCCCCACAATCACAGCATAAGGGATTTTGGCATTATGCGCTTCCCGAATCTGATAGCCGATTGTGTTGGATTGACGCTCCATCTCGGCCCGAATCCCCACAGATTTTAATTTTTCCAAAATCTGTGCAGCATAATCCCGATGTTTATCCGAAACAGGCAATAAACGCACTTGAACAGGCGAAATCCATACAGGGAAAGCACCGGCAAAATGTTCGGTCAACACCCCCATAAAGCGTTCCAACGAGCCATAAATAGTCCTGTGAATCACAACAGGTGTTTTTTGCGCCCCGTCTTTATCAATGTATTTACAGCCAAAGCGACCAGCCAATTGGAAATCTAATTGGAAAGTACCTGTTTGCCACTCACGCCCCAAAGCATCCTTCATGGAAATATCCACCTTTGGCCCATAGAAAGCCCCATCTTTATCTTTAATGGCATAGTTTCCTTCCCCACAATGTTTATCCAAAATCCGCTTCAAAGCAGCCTCTGCCCGATTCCAAGTTTCCACATCTCCGATAAAATCATCCGGACGGGTTGAAAACTTCATTTCATATGTCAAACCAAACAAGTTATAAAACTGATCAGCCAAAGCAAACAGTTTTTCATATTCTTCCTCAATCTGATCTTCTGTAATAAAGATATGGGCATCATCTTGATGGAACTCACGCACACGCAATAAACCATTCAAAGCCCCACTGGCTTCGTTGCGATGAATCATATCTACATCAGAAAAACGAATGGGCAAATCTTGATAAGAACGAGTTTTTAAGTTGAATAACAGCATGGTTGAAGGGCAACTCATCGGTTTCAAAGCATACACTTCATTTTCTCCCATATCAGCAGCTGTTAAAAGATACATATCGTCTTTATAATGCGACCAATGGCCGGAAGTTTCCCATAAAACTTTTGAGTTCATCAACGGGCCAGCAAACTCTTGATAACCGTTTGCTTCATGAACTTTGCGCCAATAATCCAACAAAATGTTGTACATTTTTAAGCCTTTTGGCAACCAATAAGGGCAACCTGGGGCTGTTGAATCAAAATAAAATAACTCTAACGCTTTACCAATTTTACGATGATCTCGCTTTTCGGCTTCGGCCAACAATTCAAAGTAAGCCTTTAATTCCTTTTCGCTGAAGAAAGCCGTTCCATATACACGTTGTAAAGAGGCCTTTGTAGCATCTCCCCGCCAATAAGCAGCCGCCACTTTGGTCAGCTTAAAAGCCTTACCGATTAAACCGGTACGAGGCAAATGCGGCCCACGACACAGTTCCACATAATCCCCCTGAGTATAGATGGAAACCTCTTTCACATCCTCAGGCAAATCATCAATCAATTCTACCTTAAACAATTCCCCACGGTCGGTAAAAATCTGTCGGGCCGTTTCACGTGAAACAACCTGGCGTTCAATAGCCAAATCAGCCGCCACAATCTCGGCCATCTTGGCTTCAATTTTTACCAAATCATCTTCTTTCAAAATAATGCCATGAAAATCATAATAAAAGCCGTTTTCAATGGCCGGCCCAATAGTGGCTTTTGCATTTGGATATAAAGCCTCCACCGCTTGAGCCAAAGTATGTGCTGTGGTGTGACGCAACATTTCCAAAGCCTCAGGGGTTTTTTGTGTCACAATAGAAACAGTTGCGTTGGTTGTGATGGGCGTCATTAAATCAGTAAGTGTGCCGTCCACAATGGTGGCAAGGGCAGCTTTGGCCAAGTTCATACTAATTTTTTCGGCAATTTGAAGGCCGTTCACCGGTGCTTCAAACGGCATTTTAGAGCCATCAGGCAACATAATTTCTATCATTTTTTTCCTTTTGTTATTATTAAAGTCAAACAACCCCTGTTTGACAACAACAAAATTATAGCATCTTTTTCGTTAAAAGTCAAAGAGTTTATGATTAAATCAGGCTCTACTTTAGACAGAACGCCCTTTGGATTTTACCTTATTATCCAACACAACAATTTTGTTGTCTTTGGTCACATGATAGGTGGGCAAACGGCAACAATCCGGCACAGGGATTTCAATAAAGACATTTTTGCCCATAAAAGAGAGTAAATTAAACTTTTCTTGAATGGGATCCAGATATTCTTCATGTAAAGCCGTATGTTGCTTATAGGGTAAAAAGACAATGTTATTGATATCATTATTACCCCCAAAAGCAAGAGGAATCACATGATGGGCGGTTAAATCTTGTTGGGTGTCAGTTGTATCAGAATGAAAAAATAAATTAAAATCACCCCGCAAACCACAAGCCTGCAAAAACTGCAAACGGTTCTGGTTAAAATCATATCGGCGTATTTTTTTTTCGGCCCCCGATACAAAATCAGCCTTTACAATTTGCATACTCATATTTTCTGGAACAACCGGTTTTTTATGCAAACTCAATAAAATCCCTTTTTTGAATTGTTGGCTGATAACCTTATTGCCCAATTTTGAACGCCAATTTGCTTTATTTTGAAAAACTTTTTCATAAGCAGCTCTATCAGTAGCCGGTACAAAATCCAAAAAAGCCTCGTTTGTAAAAACACAAGGAAGGGACGGCATATAAAAACCCAGTTTATGTGTAAAATCTTTTTCTTGTAAAAACTTGTCCTTACAATTTTTAATCACAGACCAATAAGTTTCATCCATAATTTCGGCCACATCAGACGAAACCACATACATATTAGAAGTATCCAAAGTACCACCTAATTCCAAAGGAATGCGAAAATCAACCATATAATTTTTGGGTAAATGACCTGTTTTTAACGCAATAGCCTTGTCTTTTTCCGAAAAAATACCATCAAAACAATGTCGTGTGGCCAAGCGTCGCACAAAAAGATTAGCCTGTTTTTTGAATTGTTGAATATGAAACTTTTTAACAGAAGTTTCTTTTTCCCCAACAACTGTTTCCGTTAAATAAACAGTCTGGGGATTTTCCTTAAAATACTTATTATCTTGGCAAACAAAATGAAGCATCAGATTCTTAAACTTATCAGTTGTCTTGCGAATTTGGGTATCTTTCACCCAAGTGGACATTTTTTTTTGAATTTCAGATTTTGCCTTATTCTTGGAAAAAACAACTAATTCCATAACATTTTCATTGTTTTTTTTATGCCGAAAATCGCCTTTTTTTTTATAATTTTTCATCTATTCCTTACACTTTCACAGCATAACCGGCCGATCGCACAGTCCGAATCAATTCAGCCTCATCATCTTTCAAATTACGTCTCAATCTGCGAATATGTACATCAACCGTTCTGGGTTCTACAAAAACACTGTCTCCCCACACCAACTTTAACAATTCCTCTCGGGAAAAAACATGCCCCGCCTTTTCCATTAAAATGGCCAACAAGCGAAACTCAGTTGGCCCCATATGCATGGGTTTTCCCTCTTTCAAAACCAATTTTTTATCAAAATCTAAAGTTAAAATACCCGCTGTCAGCACCTGTGCCTGAGGCTTTTCCCCTACACGGCGCAACAAAGCCTTCACTCTGGCAAATAACTCGGGCATAGAAAACGGCTTTGTCATATAATCATCAGCCCCAAAAGAAAGCCCCTGCACTTTGTCGGCCTCTTCCGCCCGTGCTGTCACCATAATAATGGGAATATCTTTCATCGCAGCATTTTCACGAATACTTTTACACAAATCAACGCCCGATACATTGGGCAACATCCAATCCATTAAAATCACATCAGGCTTTTCTTTCAACACAGATTGAAGAACCAACGCCCCATCCATCACAGAAACAACATCAAATCCTTCTTTTTCAAGGTTATAGGTTAAAAGAGCCACTAAACCGGCTTCATCTTCAACAACCAGAACTTTTGTCATTTTGCCCCCTTTAATGTT
Organism: Alphaproteobacteria bacterium; assembly: GCA_045605805.1. Classification (GTDB taxonomy): domain Bacteria; phylum Pseudomonadota; class Alphaproteobacteria; order CAAHEQ01; family UBA3637; genus UBA3637. The sequence goes on from JAZUQR010000027.1 coordinate 196,643, forward strand.
GCAATGGCTTTTTTATATGAAGACGCATGAAACACATAAGAACCGGCCACCAAAATATCCGCCCCCGCCAAAACACAAGCCGGTGCGGTGATATCATTGATACCGCCATCCACAGAAACTTCCACTTTTTTATGCCCAATCAAGGCCTTTAATTCGGCAATTTTTTTCAAAGCCTGTGGCAAAAAAGCCTGCCCGCCAAAACCAGGTTCAACACTCATCACTAAAAGCCGATCAATCATGGGTAGATAAGAAATCACATCTGCGGTTTTTGTGTGGGGTTTAATGGAAATACCCACTTTTTTACCATACTTTTTAATCTGTGCAATTAAATCATCAATTTTTTCCCTGCACTCCAAATGTACAGTCAGACAATCCGCTCCCGCCTCACAAAACGAAGGAATTAAAACAGAGGGTTTTTCCACCATTAAATGCACATCAAAAGGTTTTTCTGTGTACGGACGGATATCTTTTACAACCAACGCCCCAAAGGTCAAATTAGGTACAAAACATCCGTCCATCACATCAATATGAATCAAATCGGCCCCAGCCCTGTCCAAAGAGCGAACCTCTGCGCCTAAACGGGCAAAGTCGGCAGACAAAAGACTGGGAGCCACTTGAACCATCGGATTAAGCCACCACTTTTGGATCTAATTCACCATCAGCATAGCGTTTGGCCATATCTTCCAAAGAAATCGGTTTGATATGGGCGGCTTGACCGGCTGCACCAAATTGTTCATAACGTTCTTTACAAACTTTTTGCATGGCAACCATCGCTGGTTTCAAGTATTTGCGTGGATCAAATTCGGCTGGTTTTTCTGTGAACAGAGTACGAATAGCCCCTGTCATAGCCATACGCAAATCGGTGTCCACATTGACTTTGCGCACACCATGTTTAATGGCTTCTTGAATTTCTTCCACAGGCACACCGTATGTTTGTGGCATTTGACCACCATGGGCATTGATAATGTCCTGTAAATCTTGTGGCACACTGGAAGAACCATGCATCACCAAGTGAGTATATGGCAATTTTTCGTGGATTTTTTTCACTGTATCAATGGATAAAATAGCACCATCTGGCTTGCGTGTGAACTTATAAGCCCCATGAGAAGTACCAATAGCCACAGCCAAAGCATCCACCTTTGTAGAACGCACAAAATCAACAGCTTGATCTGGGTCTGTCAACAGTTTAGATTTATCAATTGCGCCATCAAAACCATGTCCGTCTTCTTTTTCACCTTTACCGGATTCCAAAGAACCGATACAACCCAATTCACCTTCCACCGACACACCGGCAGCATGAGCTTTGGTGGCCACTTCACCGGTCACTTGAGCATTATATTCATAAGTGGCAGGTTTGCCTTCTGGATCCAAAGAACCATCCATCATCACAGAAGTAAAGCCGGCCGCCATAGCGGAATAGCACACATCTGGGCTGGAACCATGGTCTTGATGTACACAGATGGGCAAATCTGGATACATTTCCACACCGGCCATCATCAAATGTTTCAACACAGCATCATTAGCGTATTGACGAGCCCCTTTACTGGCTTGAATAATCACAGGAGAGTTTGTCTCATGAGCCGCAGCCAAAATAGACAAAACTTGTTCCATATTGTTCACATTAAACGCAGGAATACCATAACCGTGTTCCGCAGCGTCATCTAACAGTTGTCTTAAAGAAACTAATGCCATTTTTCTATCCTTTCTTTTGTTTTACTTAAATGGTAAAGTTATTGTACAAAAGATACGGATAAAAATCAAGGGATTTTATTTTTGTTGAATCATCTCTTTGGCAAGACGCAAAACATTTTCCTTTGTAAAGCCATATTTGATAAAATTATCTTTGGCTGGTGCGCTTTGACCAAAACAATCCATTCCTAAAATCACATCCTGTTCCCGCTTAAACGGATACCACGACAAAGCACTGCCGGCTTCAATAAACAAACGGGGAGCATCGCCTAAAATATATTGTTGTTCCCGAACAGATTGCTTAAAAAACAAATCCCAACACGGCACAGACACCACAGCCACATCCATCCCTTCTTCAACCAAGGTGGCAAAAGCCTGTAAAGCCAAAGCAACCTCCGACCCACTGGCCACAAAAGTCAATTGGCGTTTTTTCAAAGGCTGCCGCAAAATATAAGCCCCTTTTTGCACCAAATTATCACCGGCATCTCTGCGAACAGTAGGCAGATTTTGTCTGGACAACACAATACAAGAAGGTCCATCAGTTTTCAAAGCCACCTCATAACTTTCCACAGTTTCAATGGCACCAGCCGGCCGAAAAACGGTTAAATTCGGCATCGCACGCAGCGAAACAAGATGTTCCACAGGTTGATGAGTCGGCCCATCTTCCCCTGCCCCAATGGAATCATGCGTAAAAATAAACAATTCTTTTAAGTTCTGTAAAGCTGCCATCCGAATAGCCGGTCGCATATAATCAGAAAAGGCAAAAAAAGTGCTGGAATAAGGCAGATATCCGCCATGTGCCGCAATACCGTTGGAAATAGCCCCCATGGCATGTTCCCGCACACCATAGTTGATATAGTTGCCCGAATAATCCCCCGCACAAATTGGTTTAGAAGCACTTGTCTTGGTTAAATTACTGGCCCCCAAATCAGCCGAGCCCCCCATCAAAGCCGGTATCTTTTCCAACATTTTTTGCAAAACAATCTGTCCTGTCTTACGAGTAGCTATTTCTGGTTTTTCCTTCAAAAATTGTTGTTTAATCTCTTGAAATAAAGAAGAAGTATCATCAGGTAAAACCCCTTGCATCCGATTGATAAAATCTTGATTTTGATTGGCTTTTTCAATCCATTTCTGATATTCTTTTTCATATTTAACACTTGTTTCACGCCACATATCATAAAGTTCATTTGGCATTTCAAACGCAGGTTTATTCCAATTCATATTTTGCCTAAATTGAGCCATTCCTTTTCCCAAAGGCGAGCCATGCACTTTGGAAGTATTTTCCAACTCCCCTGCCCCAAAACCAATGCGTGTATGACAATCAATAAGCGTTGGTTTCTTGGCAGATTGTGCTTTATATAAAACTTTTTCAATAGATTTATAATCATGTCCATCACAGCTTAAAACCTGCCAACCATTGGCTTCAAAGCGTTTTTTCATATCTGTTTTGGTGGCAATATCTGTGTGGCCGTCAATGGTAATGGTATTATCATCCCAAAGCACAATTAAATTGTTTAAGTTTAACACACCGGCCAAACTGATGGCTTCCTCTGAAATACCTTCCATCAAACAACCATCCCCCACAAAGCAATAGGTTTTATGATTGACAAGTTCATCCCCAAAGGTGGCATTCATCATGCGTTCTGCCAAAGCCATGCCAACGGCCGAAGCAATTCCCTGTCCCAATGGGCCGGCCCCAAAATCAACACCATTGATATGGGGTTCTGGATGTCCGGGAGTTAAAGAATCCTGTTGCCGAAAACGCTTTAATTCATCCATCGTTAAATCTTCAAAACCGGCAAAATGAAGGGTTGAATAAATCAAAGCCGAAGCATGTCCGTTTGAAAAAACAACTCTGTCCCGATTAAACCAAGCGGGATGTTTGGGGTGAAACTTCAAAAACCGATTATATAAAACGGTCACAATATCCGCCATACCCAAAGCCGCCCCCGGATGGCCGGATTGCGCCTGTTCCACCATATCTGCCGACAATATACGCAAAGCGGTTGCCATTTTCTTAAAATCTTGTTTCATAATCAACTCCTTGTTTTCAAAAATAAAAATAAATTACGCCCTGCCGCCCGTTCTTTAAGAACCTCAAAAGTGTCTGGCACAGCTTCGGGGGATTTTTTGTCTGTTTCCACAACCACCAAAGTCTCAGAATCAATCCACCCATGTTGGGTTAAAGCCAGCAAGGCTTGCGCCCATAATCCCTTACCATAAGGGGCATCCATAAACACAACGCGCATGGCCCGATTGGCTGGCATAGGATGTAAGACATCTGTTTTTTCAACAGGCGGCAAATGAAATAACGCCCTGTTTTGATTCAAAATCTGCAAAGCAGAAACATCATTTTCCATAAAATATAAAGACTTCACACCCCGTGACCAAGCCTCCAAGCCCACAGAACCAGACCCAGCAAAAGCATCCAAGAAGCTAATCTGCCCCCAACCAAGGCCTTCTTGTAATCGCCATGATTCCAACATATTAAACAAAGTTTCTTTGGCTCTGTCCATCGTGGGTTGAGTTGTTTCTGTTAAAGGCGAAAAAAGTTTTTTACCTCTGGCTATTCCTGAAATAATACGCACGCAACCTCCTTTACTTCACCAACCTTCAAAGCCCCCAGCTGATAAGGACCATAAGCCACCCGAATCAACCGAGAAACCTCTAATCCAAAAAACTTCATCAAACGACGAATCTCTCTGTTTTTGCCTTCGGTTAAAGTAATTTGCAACCAAGTGTGTTTGCCTTGTATTTTTTCAACTACCAAGCGGGCAGGGGCATAGCGCACCCCATCAATCACAACACCTTTGGACAATTTTTCAACCATCTCTGGCTGAAACACACCAAACACCCGCACCCGATAGGTTCGTGGTAAATGAGACGAGGGCAATTCCACCTGTCTTGCCCATTCACCATCATTGGTTAAAAGCAACAATCCTTCCGAATTCAGGTCTAACCGCCCCACAGAAATCACTCTGGGCAAGTCCTTGGGTAAAGCATCAAACACAGTGGGCCGCCCTTGCGGATCACGATGAGTGGTCACCAATCCAACGGGCTTATGATAAAGCCATACACGGGTTTTTTGTTTTTTATTCAATGGTTTATTATCAACCAAAATAACATCATTATTCCCAACTGTCACAGCTGGGGTTGTTAAAATCTGGCCATTCACAACCACCCGACCGGCCTGTATCCAGCGTTCAGCTTCACGGCGAGAACATAATCCGGCATCCGCCATCTTTTTTGCAATTCGTTCTTTCTTTTCTGTCATATTTATGCTATTATACGCTTTATGGAAGAAAAAGAAAGAAAAAAGATTATTTTAACTGCATTAAAAGAAGCAAGCAAGGCTTTTCATCAAGAAGAAGTCCCTGTGGGGGCAGTTATTTTTAACACAAAAACAGGTCAAATTCTAAGCAAAGCCCATAATCTTGTGGAAAAACAAAAAAATCCATTAGCTCATGCCGAAATGTTGGTCTTGAAAAAGGCTTTATCAAAAGTGGAAGATAAGTTTTTAAGCGGTTATTCCATTTTTGTCACATTAGAACCATGTACCATGTGTGCTGGAGCAATTGCTTGGGCCAGATTGGATGCCCTATATTATGGCGCACAGGATGCAAAAACAGGGGCAATAGAGCAGGGGACAAAGGTCTTTACCCATCCCCAAACACATCATAAAATAAAAACACAACTTTGGCCCAATCTGGAATGTGGGGCTTTAATGACACAATTTTTCAAAAGGAAGCGCAAATGAGTGAACAACCGATTTTGTCTGTCACTGAAATCTCTTTGTCCTTAAAAAGTTGTGTAGAACAGGTTTTTGCTCACATCAAAGTGCGTGGAGAAGTGTCTGAAATCAAAAAAGCCACCTCTGGCCATATCTATTTTTCATTAAAAGATAAAGAATCTGTGCTATCATCCATTTGTTGGAAAGGCCACAGTTCGGCGGTGTTGCCCCACTTACAAGAAGGGTTGGAAATCATCTGCACAGGCAAACTCTCCACCTATCCGGGGCGTTCAAATTATCAAATGATTGTAGAATCGGCCGAACCGGCAGGAATAGGGGCTTTATTAAAACTGTTAAATGAACGAAAAGAAAAATTAGAAAAAGAAGGGCTATTTGATGCAAAACACAAAAAGCCCATTCCCTACCTGCCAAAAGTGATTGGAGTGATTACAAGCCCAACCGGTGCCGTCATTCGGGATATTATCCATCGGGTCAGTGAACGCTTTCCTCGTCATATCATTGTGTGGCCGGTGGCGGTTCAAGGGGAAGGCTGTGCCGAACAGGTCACCTCTGCCATTCAAGGATTTAATCATCTACCAGAAAACGGCCCCATCCCCAAACCGGATGTTTTAATTGTAGCCAGAGGAGGGGGATCACTGGAAGACCTGTGGGGATTTAATGAAGAATGTGTGGTGCGGGCAGCCTTTGAATCAAAAATACCTTTAATCTCCGCTGTGGGGCATGAAACAGATACAACTCTCATTGATCTCGTGGCCGATTTACGCTCTCCCACCCCAACAGGTGCGGCAGAGAAGGCTGTTCCTGTGCGTTTGGAAATTATGAACTTATTGAATAATAAAGAAAATTCGTTAAAAAACGGTCTGAATAGAAAACTCATTGAATCTAAATTAAAAATCCAAGCCTTAACCAATAAAATACCTAATTTAACTGAAATAATTCAAGGATTTATCCAAAAATTGGATGATAAATCGGAAAGATTGGAATTGGCGTTAAAAAGATATCTGACCCATCAACAAGAACACTTCAAACACATCAGGGCGCTTTTAACTTCTTATTCTTATGAATCGGTCTTAAAACGGGGTTTTGCCATCGTGTCAAGCCCAAATAAAGTGATTGTTGAAGCAAAAGAAGCCGGCTTACAAGAGATGTTAAATGTGCGTTTTTCAGATGGAACTATACAGGTTATCCCATTGAAAAATAAAGAAAATAAGCAAAAACAAATAAAGGTTGACGAACCCTCTCTTTTCTAAATGTATACACAATGTAATCACAGAATAAAAAAGGAAGTAATAACAAAGTATATACATTATAAAAAATAAAAAAGCCGATTTACCTTGACATTTGAAAAAAAATGCTGTATATTCATTGTATTCTGAAAAAAAACTGTGGCACTTGATGATTTGCCACAGTATCTTTTTTCACAAAATTGAAAGGAGTACAAAATGGAAGAGAAAGTCCCTATGACAAAAGCCGGTTTTGCCAGCTTAAACGAAGAATTAAAAAAATTGAAATATGAAGATCGTCCAAACATCATTGCGGCCATTGAAGAAGCCCGCAGCCGTGGCGATTTATCCGAAAATGCCGAATATCATTCCGCTCGTGAACAGCAAAGTTTTATTGAAGGGCGTATTCAAGATTTGGAAGGCGCACTTTCTCATGCCCAAGTTGTGGATACCGCTACTTTGTCCGGTGACAAGATTTTGTTTGGGGCCACTGTGGATGTATTAGATTGTGATACAGATGTCACATCCACCTATCAAATTGTGGGACAATACGAAGCAAATCTTGAAAAAGGATTGATTTCTTTCATCTCCCCCCTTGCAAAAGCCTTAATTGGAAAACAATTAGGAGATATTGTTGAAGTCAATACACCAAAAGGCGAAAAAGCTTACGAGGTTGCCGCTGTTCGCTATCTATAAAAAAGAATAAAATCAAAAAAACCTCCCAAAAAGGAGGTTTTTTTTATGCAGACAGATATTTTAATTTTAGGCGCAGGCCCCGCTGGATTATCAGCCGCAATCTATGCCGGCAGAAGTGGTTATACCACCACCCTTTTAACAGGACCGGAAGAGGGCGGTAAATTGTCTTTAACAAATACAATAGAAAACTATCCAGGCTTTGAAAACATAAGTGGCTATCAATTGACACAAAACTTGAAAAACCAAGCCATCAAAGCCCAAGTGCAAATCAAAAACGAAACAGCAATAAGCGTCAATGTAAAAACATATCCCTTTGAAATTACAACAGAAAAGGAATTATATCACACCCAAAGTTTAATCATTGCAACCGGCTCTGTTGTAAACTGGCTCAATTTGAAATCAGAAGCAAGATTTAAGGGAAAAGGCATTTCTGTATGTGCCATTTGCGATGGATTTTTTTATAAAAACAAAACCGTTGCAGTGATTGGAGGAGGCAATACAGCTATGTATGAAGCAATCCATTTGTCAAAAACCTCAAAAAAAGTTTTTATTATTTCAAATCAAGCCGCATTAAAAGGCGAGTTTGCCTTAAAAGAAAAAATCAAAAAAACAAATAATATCCACACCATTTTCAATGCAACAGTCATGGAGTTTGTGGGGCAAACAAAACTCACCCATCTAAAAATAAAAATAAAGGGCCAAGAACAGCCGCTTTTGCTGGCAGTGGATGGTTGCTTTGAAGCAGTTGGATTTTCGCCTGCAAGCCAGCTTTTTGAAAATCAACTAGCCATTTCAAACACAGGCTACATCCAAACAAATTGCACTTCTTATCAAACAAGTATAGAAGGCATTTTTGCCTGTGGAGATATTCAAGAATCTAAAAACCGTCAAGCTATTATTGCGGCCGGCTCTGGCGCAAAAGCAGCCTTATCAGCCATAGAATATCTGGAACAGAAAAGTTATCCCAAAACTTCCTTACTATATAAATAAAATATATATATTTGTAGTAGTTATCTTGGGGATTGTGGGGATATTTTTTTGTAATTTTTCTTGACACGATTTTTACAAAGAATACGAATCGTTAAAAACAAAAGAAAAACGATAATTTTTTGTGTAAAAAAACGAATCGGAAGGGTAAAAAACAGGCTGTGAATAAAAAACGCATAAAATAGGATAGAAAAACAAGACACCCTAAAATAATCCATTAAAAGAACGATTATCCACATTATAAAAAAGTTATCCTTGAAAAAAACAAAAAATGTGGATATAATTATCCACATGAGAGAAATAGTATTAGATACAGAAACAACAGGTCTTGATCCTGAAACTGGGGACCGTATCGTTGAAATAGGGTGCGTTGAGCTTGTAAACCATATTCCAACGGGCAAAACCTATCATCAATACATCAATCCGGAACGCTCTATGAGCGAGGAAGTAATAGCCGTACACGGTTTAACAGAACAATTTTTGTCTGACAAGCCAAAGTTTGAAGAAATTGCCGACGATTTTTTGGCATTTGTTGGGGAAGATACATTAGTCATTCATAATGCTCCCTTTGATATGAAGTTTTTGAATTATGAATTAAACAAAGTAAATAGACCTTTGCTAAAATACGAACATGTGCTGGACACATTGGTGATGGCACGCAAAAAATACCCTGGTTCTCGTGTCAATTTGAATGAATTATGTAAAAGATTCAATGTAGATGCCTCCCGTAGAACAGTCCATGGAGCATTGCTGGATAGTGAATTATTGGCCGATGTTTATTTGGCAATGATTCTGGATAAAGAATTGAAATTTTCACAACCCATTGAAAAAAAAGAAAAAAAAGATATCCACACAAATGTTTCACGTGAAACATTATCCCCAAGAAGTTTTGAATTATTAACTGAGGAACTGGAAGCTCATAAAGAGTTTTTGAAAAAAATTAAAAATCCTTTGTGGGAAAAATTATCCACAGAATAAAAAAAATAGAAAAATAATTTTATCCACATAAAAAATGTTTCACGTGAAACATTTTTTATTTTTTTATCATGAAAAAACTTGAAAATATATTTTTTTTTAATATAATGTAGAAAAATATACATAAAAAAAGGAAATATAAATGAAAACAAGGGCTGAATTGGAAAAAGAAATAACTCCTTGTGTTCCTCTGTTGAAAATGTATTGGGAACTTTTGTTAAAATGGCAAAAATCGGTCAATTTAATTTCGCCCAATACAATAAAAGACGGATGGGAACGGCATATTTTAGATTCTGCACAACTTTATTTTTTAATTGAAAATCAACAGCATATCTTGATGGATGTGGGCAGTGGCGGGGGTTTACCGGCCATTGTTTTGGCTATAATGAATAAAACATTAAATGGACCTTTGACAGAAATTATTTTGGTGGAATCTGATTTGAAAAAAAGTTTATTTTTGGCAGAATGTGCAAGACAGTTAAACTTAAAAATAAAAATTATGCGGGAACGGGTTGAAAAATTATCTTTAACGCCAGATGTGATAACAGCCCGTGCTTTTGCGCCCTTAAATGAATTATTAAAACTTATCCACACAAATGTTTCACGTGAAACAATTTTACTTTTACCAAAAGGAAAAAATGTGTCAGAAGAAATAACAAACAATACATATAAGTGTGAGATTGAAAAAATAAAAAATATAATCAATTCAGATGGATGTGTTTTGAAAATAAGGGGGATAGAATATGACTAAACCAACAATTTTTGCTGTGTCAAATCAAAAAGGCGGTGTGGGAAAAACAACAACGGTGGTGAACTTGGCAACTGCCTTGTCGGCCTTAAGAAAAAAGATTTTAATTATTGACTTGGATCCGCAAGGAAATGCCACAACAAGTTTGGGATTAAAACGTCAAATTGGTGGCAAAAGTTCTTACAGTGTCATGTTGGGACAATATAAGATAGAAGAAAGTATTTTAGAAACAGGGATTCCGTATCTGTACATCCTGCCTGCCAGTCAAGAGTTGTTAGGCGTTGATTTAGAATTGGCAGGTCAGGAAGGGTGTCAGTTTTTCTTCAAAAAAGCCTTAAATGAACTAAATAATTTTGATTATATTTTCTTTGATTGTCCGCCGGCGGTTGGAATGTTGACAATGAATGCCTTAGTGGCTGCCACAGATGTCATTATCCCTATTCAGTGTGAATATCTGGCATTAGAAGGGGTGGCGGACTTATTAAAAACCATTGAAAAGGTTAGAAAAAACTTCAATCCAACCTTAAAAATCAAAGGAATATGTTTAACGATGTTTGATGGGCGATCTAACTTGTCTAAATCGGTGGTTCAAGATGTGCGTTCCTATTTTGGCGAGCTTGTTTTTGAAACAATTGTGCCACGAAATGTGCGTATTCCGGAAGCCCCTTCCCATGGAAAACCGGTGATGTTATATGATTTCAAAAGTGTCGGCGCACAAAGCTATGTCCGCCTTGCAAAAGAAGTGTTAAACAGAGAAAAGGAGAAAACAAATGGATAAAAGTTTAGGTCTTGGAAAAGGTTTAAGTGCCTTGATGGGGGATGATTTACCTTCGTTTAACCCTGTGATTCAAGAAACAGCCGAATCGTTGGATAAAATTATGATGGTAATGTTGGATTCTTTAACGCCCAGCCGCTTTCAACCCCGCCGAGTGTTTGAAGAAAACGCCTTAAATGATTTGGTTGAATCCATCCGAGAAAAGGGGGTTTTGCAACCCTTGTTGGTCCGTCCAAATCCCAATAAAGCGGGTTATGAAATTATTGCAGGCGAACGCAGATATCGTGCATCGCAAAAAGCAGGATTGACACAAATACCTGTTATCATTAAAAATTTTGATGATAAAAATGCATTAGAAGTGGCCTTGATTGAAAACCTTCAACGAGAGGATTTGAATGCGATTGAAGAAGCAGAGGCTTATGTGCGTCTGTTAAAAGAGTTTGATTATACACAGGAAGAATTATCCCGAGTGGTAGGAAAAAGCCGCAGTTATGTGGCGAATATGATGCGATTATTGGAATTACCTGAATCAGTGAAAAAAATGGTGGCTGAAAAACAAATGACAGTTGGCCACGCAAGAACTTTACTCACTTCGCAAAATCCGGAAAAATTAGCCAAAGAAATTGTCAAAAAAGGGCTGAGTGTTCGGGAAACAGAACGCCTTGTTTCTGAACCGAAAAAAATAATTAAAACACCTAAGGTGGAAAAAGATACAGATGTCGCCGCTTTGGAAAAAGATTTGTCTCAAATGTTGGGCGCACAGGTGTCTATCAAATGGAATGGTATCAAGGGAAGTGTGGTCATTCATTATGATAGTTTGGGAAAATTAGATACGATTTTGCAAAAATTAACGCAACCCGCTTAAACTGTTGGCTGATTTTGTCATCTGTAAAAAGGTATATTCAATCAGCGTTTCTTTCGGAAGACCTGTTTGGCGAGTATTTTGTTCAAGTAAGCCCAATATATCCAATAAATGTAAAACAGAATTGGGTGTCCAAAAACGGGCTTGACGCAATAAAGGTGTTTCTAAACGAAATTGATGCGAACGCAGGTTTTTTTTCACGACCATGGGCAAAGGTTCGGAAGTATCGCAAAGAATTAAAAGGAGGCGTTCAAAATAATCTCTGACCGATCGAAATAAAGCCACTTCTGATTCACCTGAGGATAAATATAAATGAATAAACTTTTGAACATTTTCAATTTTGCCATCGGCTAAATCAATGCATAAATCTTCTAAAGGTGTGTCTGAGGAGGTGGTTAAACAAGCTGATAAATCTGCCAAAGTCAGTTCTTTCTGATCACCTAAATAAAGCAAAAGTTTTTCAAGCTCTTGATTGATAACCTGTTGATTAAAAGAAACTTTTTGACATAACTCATTCAAAACAGTTTGAGAGATGCGTTTGTCGTGTTCTTGAAAATAACCTAAAACAGATTTTTGAATCTCTGCCAAAGAAGGCGTATAACAAGAAATCGCAAGAACTCTTGGATTTTTTTCTGCCTCTATCCGCAAAGCATTTGTTTTATTCAAATTGCCACCTTGAATAATCAAAAGCGCATTCGTTTGTTTATGTTGTAAAAAATGCGTTAAAGCTGCTCCTGTAAAAGGAACATTTGCATCTACAAATAAAAAACGCCTTTCAGCAATTAAAGAAGGCATATTGGCCTCATCCGTAGCAATAAAAGGATTTTTATCAAACGATTCCTTAGATAAAAATAATAAAGAATTGTTTTTTCCAACAAGACCAAAAAGTTGTTTTAATTGTGTGAAAGCATGGTTTAATTCCCCCTCATCAGAGCCAAACAAAACAACCGCATCGGTGTGTTGTTGTAATTGAGTCGTTAAAGCCGAGATTTGAAAAGATTTTGCCTTCACGGAGAGTTCCTATGTAAAAAAGCCGCAACATGTAAAGCAATTTGCTCTGCCACAATAGAATAAAGGTTTTGTGCTGTTTTTTCTTCTGCCATCACGGTTGCATAAGGATTGGAAACAACCGCAGAGGAACCAGAAGAAGAAACACTGTTTTCAAACAGTACTTTTTTATTTTTATCTAATAAAGTATAAGAAGTAGCTGTGGTAATCCGTTGCATAGTGATAAAATCTTTATCCGAGATATTTTCATCAGACAAAGTTGTTTTGGGCGGATGAACCGTTAGTGTATAAAGACAGTTTTCCTTGTTTGGAAAGTGTTGTACCAAAGCCTGATAGATTTGAAAACCGGAAGCCTCAGAAATAGGGGCAACACACACCTGATGAATGGATTTATCCACATACAAGGGTTGAAAAGAACAGGCGGTTAACAAAAAGAACGATAAAAATAAAAAACGCATACAAACACCTCTTGTTTTTTAATGTCAGTATAACGGTTTTTAATAAAAAAAACAAGAAAAAAGAATGGACGAAAGAAGGAAAATAGGGTATAATCTTCAATATGAAAAAACAAAAAGTATTTATTATTGGCGGCCCAACAGCAAGCGGAAAATCTGCCTTAGCCATCCAATTAGCTCAACACTTCAAAAGTTGTGTTGTAAATGGGGATTCAATTCAAGTTTATAAGGATTTACGCTTGTTATCGGCTCGTCCCAGCCAATCGGATGAACAACAAGTGCCACATCATCTGTTTGGTTATGTGGATGCGTGGACAACGCCGTCTATAACGGATTGGCTGGAACAAATTGAACAATTGATACCAACTGTTGAAAATCCCGTGATTGTAGGGGGAACAGGTATGTATTTGAATGCTTTAACAGAAGGGGTTAGTCCTGTGCCGGAAATCTCAAACGAAATCCGCCAACTGGTGCGTCAAATGCCATTAGAGGAGGTGCGCTCCCGTATGAAAGCCTATCCGTATCAAGATTCTCAACGCATCAGGAGGGCTTTGGAAGTGTTGTTGTCCACAGGAAAAGAGTTAAGCTATTTTCATCATTTACCCAAAAAAAAATATATCAATGCCGATATCTGTTTAATTCATGTTTTGCCCCCTCGTGAAAAGGTCTATCAATCATGTGAAAAACGCTTTGAAATAATGATAAAAGAAGGGGCTATAGAGGAAGTAGCTCGTTTGAATGACTTAAAAGCAACAGGTGGGGTCTTAAAAGCCATTGGCGTGCCAGAAATAAAGGCTTATTTGAAGGGTGAACTGTCTAAACAAGAAATGATTCAAAAAGCGGTGATTGCAACTCGTCAATATGCTAAACGCCAAATGACATGGTTCCGCCATCATGGTCAGCCAAATGTGGTTGTGGCAAATACTGCGGATATTAAAATAGAAGATATTACAAAGTAATTACATATAAAAAGATATATTTTTCAATATGTTATAAAAAATTAAAAAAAACAAACTGTAAAAGATGTAATTACAAAGTAATTTCCTCTTGACAAGACAAAAAAAATATGTTCTAACTATCTGTGAAAGGAGGCCAAAGGATGAAAACACACAAAAACATCGTTTGGTATGGGCGATATACCTTTATAGGATTATCTGTGATATGGGCTGTGATGGCCCTGTATGGATTCAAAACATTTGGATGGGTGGGGCGTTTTGCGGATTTATCACCGGCCGAATTTGTTATTCAAATCAGTGCCTTATTCTTTCCTGTGTCCGTGTTTTATCTAATTGGTTCGTATATGGATCGTAATCAGTTGGCTCAGGCAAGCCTAAATGCGTCTAAAACTTATTTAGAAGAATTGATTTATCCGTCCGAGTTAGGGGCCAAACATGTGCAAGAGTTGAATCAAGAATTAAAACAGCAAATTCAACTATTTAAGGGGTCTTTCACCGAGGTGACACAGCATACAAAACAGGTGCGGGAAGATTTAACACATTGGATTGAAGAATTAAATAATATCATTACACATATGGGCGTTCAATCACAAAAAATGGCCGAATTTGTGGCGGAGTTAGAATCGGCTTCGGAAACAGCGAATCAGCAAACATTACAGGCCACAGAAAATATGGTCACACAAGCAGATATTTTATTAAAAGTCAGCCAAGAAACAGAAAGTCATTTACAAAAGACATCCAAAAATCTGGCAACACAAACAGAAGAAATCAGCCAAAATATGCATGCCGTCACACAAAGCGAAAAACAAATCTCAACAGCTTTGGATAAATCGGCCGTTCTGGTTCAAGGGCTGTCACAAAATGCCCAAAACATTGAAAAAGCCATGAATAAAACAAACGAAATGGCGCATTTTTTACAAGAAACAGATAAAGTGTTGTTAAAATTCAAAGAAATTGGCACAACATTGGATATGCGTTTGAAAACATTAAAGCAAAAATCTCTCCCTGCCACAGAAACAACTGAACAAGAAACAGCTCTACCATCTGCGAAAGAGTTCACAGATAAAATGCAACAGATTCTTGAAAAATTACAAGGTCTGTCCGTAGAAATGATGTCGGTGTTTGAACTTAAAAATGAAGAAACACTGTGGAATAATTATTATGCGGGCGATAAAGCGGTTTTTATGCGTCATATTAAAAATATGTTGGGTCAATCCAAACATCAGCGCATTTTTGACAGTGCTTTAATAAATCCCGATTTTCAAGAAAATGTTAAAACTTATATGGCAACATTTGAAAGTTTAACAAAAGGGTTGGAAAACAGCCCTTGGTTGGGCGTATTGGTTGGGTCTGATGCCGGCCGTCTGTATATGGTTTTGGCAACTTTGTTCAAAGGAGAAAAAAATGCAGGTTAAATTGATAAAAATCGGCAATTCATATGGTGTTCGTCTGCCTAAAACCGTGATAGAAAGTTGTGGCTTTGAATCAGATATAGAAATGAATGTCAAAGGAAAAAGTGTTGTTCTGACGGCCGAAAAACAGCCACGGCACGGCTGGAAAGAGGCCATACAAGACGAAATCAATTCAAAACCGTTAAGATATTTGGGAGATTGGGAATGGTAAATCGGGGAGATGTTTATATTTGTGAATCGCATGGCATAGAAAAACCATGTGTTATTTTGTCACCGGATGAAATGGCCGAAACAATGCCGTATATTTTAATTGCTCCCATCACAACGGCCGAAAGAAACTTGCCGTTTCGGTTGGGGGTGAAGTTGCGTGGAAAACAAGGACAAATTGCCCCAGATATGATGCACGTCGTTCCAAAAACAGATTTGGTCACAAGAATTGGTACTTTACCCGAAAGTTTAATGAATGACTTGAACCGAATTTTGAAAGAAATGTTCTGCTATGCATCGGTGGGTAAATAAACATAGAAAGTTGTCCCCTTTTGATGGGAACTTTCCACTTGTATGATGCCGTTATATCGCTTCACAAGGTGTTGAACAATGCCAAGACCAAGGCCGAATCCATTCAAAGAAGAGGCATTTTGTTCCACCCGATAAAACTTGTCCCAAATCCGATTGAGCTGATCGGGCGAAATAGGATTGCCGATATTATGAACACTGATAACAAGTTGTTTTTTTTGAACAGTATCCAAATAAGTTGAAACGGTAATTTGTGAACGGGGTGCGCTGTATTTTAAGGCATTATCAATCAGATTCTGAAATAAATGATAAAAATCATCACGACTTCCCGAAAACAAAGGGAGGTGAGGATGTTTATTTAAGATAATTTTTTTATTTATATGTTTTGCAGATAATTGAAAATCATCCACAACTTTTTGAATTAAATCATTCATAGAAAAAGTTTGATATTCGGTTAAAGGGATATCCATCTGTAAGCGAGATAGTTTCAACATTTTTTGAACCAATTGCGTCATACGAGCATTTTGTTCGGCAATTAAAGTCAGAAATTGTTGTTGCGCTTTTTTGTCATTTTTAGCCGAAGTTTGCAGTGTTTCCACACACCCGTTGATAATGGCCAAAGGTGTTTTTAATTCGTGGCTGGCATTGGCAAAAAAGTCGGCCTGTTGTGTTTTGAATAATTGAAAGGGCGTAATATCAAAAAAAGATAAAGCAATAATTGCCCCTTTTTTGGTGGGAGCAGGTAAATGATCAACCTGAACTTGAAACGAAAAGGATTGATGAAGATGATTTTTGAAAATCCATTCCTCCAAAGTAAATGATTTTTTGGTTTTCAAAACAGTTGAAAAGGCCTTTAACAGTTTTTTTTCTTTGAAAACGGTTGATAGCTTTTGATTGATAAGTTTCATCTTAAAGAAAGATTGGGCGCTTAAATTGGCGAACACGATTTTTTGATTTTTATCCAACATCAATAAAGGAGAGGGCAGATTTTCCAGCACACTTCTGTCAGATAAAAATTGATCAGACCACAAGTTTTTGACACTTAAAAAAGTATTGGTTAAACGCATGGAAGAAAAAATCCCCCATCGCAGTTTGGGCAGTTCCGGTTCAATGCCTTGTGCCAACTTTTTCAAATAAGCCATAAAAGTGTCTAAATCCTTAAAAACATATAAAACAATAACCGTGCTGATGGCCCAAAAACCAAGCAGCGAGATGAAGGCAGACAACCATGAAATTTTATCGGCCACCAACAAAGAAAGTAAAATAATCACCGCAGGAATGTTCAAAATCAACACTCTGGCCGATGTTTTCAAAACCTTCTTGATAACATTTAAGACTTTCTTTTTATGCATAAATAGAGTATAATAGAAAACAGAAAAAAAAGAAAGGTAAAAAAATGGCTAAGAAAAAAACATCTCCGATGTTGGAGCAATATTTTGAAATAAAAAAGAACTATCAAGAGTGTTTATTGTTCTTTCGGTTAGGGGATTTTTACGAGCTGTTTTTTGAAGATGCGAAACAAGCCTCAAAAGCATTAGACTTGGTTTTAACCCATCGGGGGGAATATGAAGGCCAAGAAGTCCCTATGTGTGGCATTCCCTTTCATGCTTATGAAAACTATCTGGTTCGTTTAATTAAAGCAGGTTTTAAGGTGGCGATATGTGAACAAATGGAAACACCGGAACAGGCCAAACAGCGGGCAGGTTCTTCGGCAGTTATGAAAAGACAGGTGATTCGTGTGGTCACAGCCGGCACTTTAACAGAAGATGCGTTGCTCAGTGCCAAAACAAATAACTATCTGGCAGCCGTTTCACCTGGGGCTTCTTCCTATGGATTGGCATGGATTGACATTTCCACCGGAGATTTTAATGTGGAAGAAATCACTTTTGCACAATTATCCACCGCCCTCAGCCGATTGAGTGCATCAGAATTGTTGGTGCCTGAATCCTTTGAAGAAAAAATGCCTTTTATAAAAGAAGTTTCCTCGACGCAACCGACTTATTGTCCGGATAGCTTATTTTTACCTGTCAATCAAGAAGAGGCTATCAAAAAATATCCCCATTTAAGCAAGGTGGAACAAACCGCCATTGGGGTGTTATTAGACTATCTTCAAAAAACACAATTGGATAATATGCCTGTTTTAACAGCCCCAAAAAGATTTGTTGAAAATCGCTACATCACCATTGATGGGGCCACAAGGCGCAGTTTGGAATTGGTCAATACGCTGTCGGATGAACGAGGCGCAAAAAGCCTTTTAGATGTGATAGACAGAACAAAAACAGGCTCGGGGGCAAGATTGTTATATACCTATCTTTCTTCGCCATTAGTTGTTCTGGAAGAAATCAACGCAAGGTTGGATAAGGTCAATTATTTTTATGAAAATCCCCTGATAACAGAGCAGGTTCGGACATTATTTAATCAAATTGGGGATGTAGAACGGTCCTTCAACCGATTGTTGGCAAACCGAGGAGGGCCTCGGGATATGTTGGTGATTGCTGACAGCCTGAATCTGGTTCCGAAAATGCGCAACCTGATGACAGCCGATCAACCACTCAGCCTTCAAGAAAATAATAATCGTTTAGGCATTCACAGTGAAATGTGTGATAAATTAAAGCATTATCTGAAAGAGGAAGTACCGTTGTTGGCTCGGGATGGTGGATTCATAGAAAAAGGGGCAAGTGCTTTGTTAGATGAAGTAAAAATGGTAAAAGCGGATTCTAAAAAATACTTGATGGATTTACAATACAAATATGCCCGCCAAACCGGCATTCAAAACCTGAAAGTGGCTTATAATAATTTGGTGGGCTATTATGTGGAAGTACCAGCCAAAGCGGCAGAACCTTTGTTGATGGATAAAACAAGCGGGTTTATTCACCGTCAAACATTGGCAAATGTGGTGCGCTTTACCACAACGGATTTGGCCGAAGTGGCCGATAAAATCCTGCATGCAGATGATAAAATCTTGAACATAGAGTTGCGGCTATATGAAGAATTGCGTGAAGCAATTATCAATCGGGGAACCGAGATTTTGCGGGCTGCATCGGCCTTGGCTGAATTGGATGTGGCTACCTCGTTGGCCGAGCTGGCGTTGGAAAATAATTGGGTGCGACCAGAGCTGAATGAAACAACAGATTTATCCATAAAAGGCGGGCGTCATCCGGTGGTTGAAGCCTCATTAAAAGAGCAAAAAATACCGTTTATTCCCAACAACTGTGAGATGAATGAAAATCAAAACCTGTGGCTTTTAACAGGGCCGAATATGGCGGGAAAAAGTACTTATTTGCGCCAAAACGCTTTGATTGTTATTTTGGCACAAATGGGGTCTTATGTGCCGGCCGAAGAAGCCCATATAGGCCTTGTAGATAAAGTTTTTTCACGGGTGGGGGCCAGTGATGATTTGGCACGGGGACGCTCTACATTTATGGTTGAAATGGTGGAAGTGGCCACAATTTTGAATAATGCCACTTCAAAATCGTTGGTTATTTTGGATGAAGTTGGACGTGGTACAGCCACCTATGACGGCTTATCATTGGCATGGGCGGTGGTGGAATACCTGCATGATGAGGTAAAAGCCCGAGCTTTATTTGCCACGCATTATCATGAGCTGACAGGCTTGACCGGTAAATTAAAAAAACTGTCTCTCCATACAATGAAAATTAAAGAATGGCAAGGGGATGTCGTTTTTTTACACGAAGTGACCGAAGGGGCAGTGGCCCGCTCTTATGGGATTCATGTGGCGAAGTTGGCGGGCTTGCCCGAAACAGTGATAGAGCGAGCCGGCACAATTTTGGCTCAATTGGAAGAAAAAAAGAAATCTCAAAAACCTCTTTTTGATGATCTCCCCTTGTTTTCTTCACAACCAACACCCACATATCATAGTGTGACGCCTTCACAGGTGGAAAAAAAGCTTAAAGAAATGGATATTGATGCTTTGTCGCCCCGTGAAGCGTTAGAGGTGCTGTATAATTTGAAAAAGGAGATTCAATGAATATCTTTGGTTTATTGATAACAGGGGCTATTTTTGTGGCGATTGTGACACTCATTATATGGGTGGGGATTTACATTGCCTTACCAATTATGTTGTTGATGTTGGTGGCATCGGCTATTGGGGCTATTATCAAAGCATTTTTGCCATCAAAACCACAGCACCCGTATACCTCCCAAAAACATCATAATAATGAAAATGTTATTGATGTAGAATTCAAAGAAATTAAATAAATATGACATTTTTATAAAAGATTTGTGACAATTTTGTTGCAATTCAAAAAGAAATGAGTACAATATCCCTTGTAAGTGTTGTTTAACAATAACAAAGGATATGATAAATGAAAAAAATAACACAATTTGCTTTATTCATTGGGGCCACATTGGGCGTTTGCTCGGCACAAGCTGGTGGTTATCAATTAAACGATTATTCTGTCACAGGTTTGGGGCGTTCATATGCTGGTGCTGGTGTTGTTGGAGATGATTATTCCGCCATTGCATTCAATCCGGCCGGTATGACATTGATGAAACACTCTGGTGTCCAATTGAGCGGTTCGTTCATCAATTTGAAGGCTGATGTGGATTCTTTGAATTCAGATAAACATAAAAAAATGAACTTCTGGCAACCAATTCCAACCGGTTTTGCACAATATAATGTGAATGACAGATTTTCCATCGGGATGGGTGTGTATGCCCCATTTGGCTTAAAAACAGAATATGATAGCAATTGGTATGGCAATCAAGATGCCATTTTATCTAAATTAGAAATCATTGATTTCAATGTATCTGCGGCATATAAATTGACAGATAAATGGTCCGTTGGGGCAAGTGCAATTATGCGCTATATTTATGGTCATTTAACAAATAAAGCACCGCTTCCGGGTGGAGAGATTGACATTGAAGTGGACGGATGGACAAAAACCGGTGCCTTGGGGATTATGTATGAACCCACAAAGAACACTCGCTTTGGCCTGTCCTATCGCTTGCGTTCCACCCAACAGGTGAAGGGTGATTTTACGGTATCCGGTCTTTCTGGGCCATATGCACCGTTTAATGAAACAGCCATTGGTCGTGCCTCACCGGCTTTGCCCGAAACTTTAACTTTCTCGGCTTATCACCGTTATAAAAAGTTTGGTTTTTCGGGAACAGCCCGTTGGACCCATTGGAGCCAATCTTTCCCAGAATTGGTTGTGAAAACAAATGCAAAGGCTATACCGGCTTTAACAGGAGGAACAGAAGTTCGCACAATCTATAACTATGATAACGCTTGGACATTAACCGGTGGTGTGGATTATTACTATTGCAAAAACCTCACCTTCCGTTTTGGGGGTGGATGGGATGAAAGTCCGGCACATAACAACAGCAACAGAACCATTCGTATCCCTGATAACGATCGTATTTGGTTAAGCGTTGGGGCAAGTTATATGAAGAACAATTGGCAATTGGATGTCGGTTATGCCCATATGATGGGAAGAACAGCAAAAGCCTTGAATAATACCAACAAAGTGAAATTCAAAAATATGCAATCACATATTTTGGGTATTCAAGTTCAATATAAGTTCTAAAAAAATGCTGTCATAAAAGCCCTGTTCTTTGGAATGGGGCTTTTTTATTTTTCTTGACACATAAAAAGACTTGCCCTAAATGAACACCGTAAAACAACTTTCATAAACTGAAAAAAACGAAAGGAAAAACAATGAGAATAATAAATAAAATTGCCGGCATTTTAGTGTTGATTGGGGCACTCAATTGGGGTTTTGTGGGCTTTTTTGGATTTGACTTAGTGGCCGCTTTGTTTGGTCCAATGACCATGCTCAGCCGCATTATCTATGGAGCCGTTGGCGTGTCAGGCCTGTGGCTGATTATAGATTATTTTGCCGAAAAATCAAAATAGTTCTTTACCTCAAAAAAAAGCTCGTCTGTTTCAGACGAGCTTTCATTTTGTTATCTGTTATTGTGTTTTAAGGAAGCAATCATCTCATCATTCACATGTTTTCTTGCTTCTGTTGTTGCCTGTTGAAAGGCATCCATATAAGGGGTTGAGCTATAAATAGAAGAAATCTCAGAACGGTCACCACGGCGATATAAATGATTGGCTACCTGTCGTACAAATTGGATATTACTTTTTTCAAAAGGTTGCAAAGATTCTTGCCCCCGAGAAGCAACAAATGAAACACGATCACCTTGATCATCAATTCTTAAACCAGTATCAAAACAAATGGAAATGAGGTTGGGATTTTTATGATCCTGTTCAAACCAACATTCTTGGCGAGAACCAAAAACTTGATGCCAACCGTTCATTCTGTCTTGAAATGATTTTGGAATCGAGGATGAAGTTGTTTCAAACATCACGGTTTTTGCTTTTTCGGCTGCTTGTTGAGATAATTGTAATTTTGAAGTTAAAGACATCAGTTCTCCTTTTGTTAAGATTGCAGTTTTTTATTTAATAATTCGTTGGCCATAGCCGGATTGACTTTACCTTGACTTGCTTTCATAATTTGGCCCACAAGCCACCCTTTCAGCTTGTCTTTACCAGCCTTGATTTCGGCTACTTGTTCTGGATTGGCAGCCAAAACAGAATCAATAATCGCCTCAATGGCAGCGGTATCAGTGGTCTGTTTTAAGCCTTTTTCGTCCACAATCACAGCGGGTTCTTTGCCGGTTTCAATCATCAACAAAAACACATCCTTGGCAATTTTGCCCGAAATAGTGTTGTCTTCAATCAAGCCAACCAAAGCCCCTAAATTATCGGCCGATACAGGGCTGTTCGTAATGGATAAACATTCTTTATTCAAATAAGCAAATAAATCACCCATCACCCAGTTGGCCACTTTTTTGGCATCATGCCCCTTGGCCGCCTGTTCAAAATAAGCCGCCGTCTCTTTATCAGCCGTTAAAATACCGGCATCATATTCTGGTAAGCCCAATTGCTCAATATAGCGTTTTTTCTTCACTTCCGGCAATTCAGGCAAGTTTTTGCGGATATTTTCAATATATTCATCTGTTAAAACCACAGGCAACAGGTCTGGATCAGGGAAATAGCGATAGTCATTGGCATTTTCTTTGTTGCGCATAGGCCGTGTTTCGCCATTGTCCGAATCGTATAAACGAGTTTCTTGTTTGATAGTTCCCCCGTTTTCATAGATTTCAATCTGACGATTGGCTTCCACCTCAATGGCGTGCATGACAAAACGCACCGAGTTGACATTTTTCACTTCGGCTCTGGCTCGCAACCCTTCTTCGCCCACGGGACGCACAGAAATGTTCACATCACACCGCATAGAGCCTTCATCCATATTGCCGTCACAAGTACCAAGCGCCCGCACAATGGCCCGTAATTGACGCAAATACTCACCTGCTTCTTCAGGGGAATGCATATCCGGTTTTGATACAATTTCCATCAAACCCACACCGGAACGGTTCAGGTCAATCAAAGTTTTGCTGGGATGCATATCATGAATGGATTTACCGGCATCTTGCTCTAAATGCAGGCGTTCCACGCCGATTTTTCTTGTTCCTTCGCTTGTTGTCACCTCAATAAAGCCTTCGCCCACAATCGGATGATACAGTTGAGAAATCTGATACCCTTGCGGTAAATCGGCATAAAAATAGTTTTTTCTGTCAAAACGGGAGTATTTGTTGATTTGGGCATTCAAACCCATCCCAGTTTTCACACATTGTTCAATGCAGTATTCATTGACTTTTGGCAACATCCCTGGGAAAGCGGCATCAATAAAAGAAACTTGTGTATTTTGTTCACCGCCAAAAGCCGCACTGGCCCCCGAAAAAACCTTAGATTTGGATAAGATTTCACAGTGAACTTCTAAACCGATAACCAGTTCCCATTTTCCTGTTTTTCCTTCAATTGTGTACATAGTCTTATCCTTTCACCCGATGTGGTGTTTTATCAAAGTTTGCTTGTTTTTCCAAGACATCAGCCACTTGGAAAACCGTATTTTCGTCAAAGTGTTTGCCAATCACCTGTAAGCCAATGGGCAAGCCGTTTGAACTTAAACCAACAGGTAAAGATAACCCTGGAACACCGGCTAAACTGGCAGGGGTAGTAAAGACATCCCCCAAATAAACATCCACAGGTTTCATATTTTTCATGGCTTCTGCGGATAAAGCAGGTGTTGGTGCGGCCGGAACCAAAAGAGCATCCACTTGCTTAAAGGCTTCAACAAAATCGTTGTAAATTAAACGACGCACGCGTTGCGCCCGAGTATAATAGGCATCATAAAAACCAGCCGATAAAACAAAAGTACCTAATAAAATCCGACGCACAACCTCATCCCCAAAACCATCAGTGCGTGTTTTTTCATACATGTCATCCAAAGAGTCGCCCTCAATTCGGGTGGTATAGCGTACACCATCGTATCTGGATAAATTAGAGCTGGCTTCAGCACAAGCCACAATGTAATAAACAGGCAAGGCATATTTTGTGTGCGGCAAAGAAATATCCACAATTTCGGCTCCGGCTTCTTTCAAAAATTGAATCCCTTTATCCCAAACAGCCGCCACATCCGGATTTAAGCCGTCTGGACGATATTCTTTGGGAATACCGATTTTTTTGCCCCGAATGTCACCGGTTAAACTGGCCACATAATCTGGCACAGGTAAATCGGCCACAGTAGAATCTTTGTCATCCGCACCGGCCATAGCCCCCAACATCAGCGCACAATCTTTGACAGATCTGGCCATAGGGCCGGCTTGGTCTAACGAACTGGCAAAAGCCACAATACCATATCTGGAACAACGGCCATAAGTTGGTTTAATACCTGTCACACCGCAAAAACTGGCCGGTTGACGAATAGAACCACCTGTATCAGAACCGGTTGCTCCCATACATAAACCTGCTGCCACAGCGGCTGCCGACCCACCGGACGACCCCCCTGGCACTAAATCCAGATTCCATGGATTTTTGGTGGGGCCAAAATAACTGGTTAAAGTAGAACCACCCATGGCAAATTGGTCAGTATTGAGTTTACCCAACATCACTGTACCGGCATCCTTTAACTTTTGCGAAACCGTAGATTCATAAGGGGGAATAAAGCGAGATAAAATCTTGCTGGCGGCAGTTGTTTTCACACCTTTGGTACAATATAAATCCTTGTTGGCCACAGGAATCCCTTCCAACAGGCCTGCCTGACCATTGGCACGCTTTGCATCACTGGCTTTTGCCTGTTCCAAAGCAAGTTCCGGTGTTTCGGTAATATAAGCATTTAACACCCGCCCTTTTTCCATTTCGTTCAAATGAGCCTGCGTCAATTCCACGGATGAGATTTCTTTTTTATCTAAAAGATCCAACGCATCTGCGATGGTTAAGTTCACTAAATCTGTCATTATTTCACCACCTTTGGCACAGTATAAAACCCTTGAATTTGTTCTGGCGCATTCAGCATCAATTCTTTTTGTAAGCCACCATCTGTCACTTCATCCTGACGCATAGGGGCATTGCCCTGTGTCACAGAAACCAATGGTTCCACGCCTTCAATATCTACTTCTTTTAATTCTTCCACCCAATCCAAAATACTTTGCAGGTCAGACAAAATCTTTTCTTCTCTGTCAGCCGGCAGTTTTAATCTGGATAAAGCAGATAAGTTTTCAATAGTTTGCTGATTTAACGCCATTTTATTCTCCTTATCAAATGTAAAAAGTATGCAAGATTTTTGAAAAAAAGTCAAGGAAAAAGCATTTTTTACTTTTCATTTATGATAATTTAGGGTATGAATAATATAAAGGAGATTAAAATGCGCACACCAATCTTAAAAGCAGTCTGTATGCCACCACGCCTTTTTTGGGCGCCGTTTGTGCCTGCAATGGCCAATTTTGTGATACAGGCAGCCGGTATGTTCATTATGATTGGTTTATTTAATGTGAACCCATTGGTATCGTTGATAACAATTTTAATTGGGCATACGATATTGGTGATTCTGGGAACACGAGAACCGCATTTGTCACATATGTTAAAAGCATGGGGAACCTCAGGCCCCACAAGTAGTCATAACATCTATCCTTCCAAAGGGGTAAAATTGGCACCATGAATAATATAGATGCAAACATTGTTGATTTTATTTTAAGAAGTGCATCGTCATTCCCGATGATTTTGGCCGTGTTGGGGTTGATAGCAGCCATTTTAATTTCTTTTGCTTCCGTATCCAAAATCGGGGAATGGGTTTTGCCTAAACCAAAAGAAACAAAGTTATCTGACTTTTTACCATTTGAATATATGGATGAAGATGGGGCCACAATTCATTTAAGAAATGGGTCGCTGGCTCGTGTGTTTGAAGTGACGGGTGTGGACAGTACTTTAATGGCCCCCGAAGAAAGAATGGCATTGACAAGTTCACGCAAGCAATGGCTGGATTCAATGGCAGAATTGGAAATTGTAATCAGAATGATAACGGTGCGTGACAAAGTGCATCTAGAACAAATGGAATCATTCAAAGATAATAAACTGCTTCGGCAAATTGATGAACTGTGGATGCAAGATTTACATCGTGTTTTTAAGAACAGACACTATATTGTGCTGTGTGTGAACGACCGTAAAGAAGCGATGCGTGATTTAGATCAAGCATGCAGTGCTTTAACCTCCATCATGGATTTATACCATCCGGTTTTGTTATCAGAACAGGAAAATATCCACCAAGAAGATAAAAGCCCCTTGTGGTTATATGCCCGTTTGGCCAGTCCGCTTTCTCGGCCAAAGCCGTTGGTTCATGGGGAGCAGGGAGATTATCTGAACACACTTTTAACTTCGGACTATGTACACTTTTCAAAAGATGAAGGGATTGTGCGTTTCTTTTCGGGGGACCGGGATAAATTGGCCATTATGATGGGAGTTCGCAAACCAGGTGATTTTATGGATGAACAAATGGTGGCGGATTTGCTCAGTATTGATATAGAGCTTACCTTATTACATAATGTGAAGGCCATCCCTATGTCAAAATCAACGGCAATTTTACTCAACCAGCGCAAAATGGCGTATATGACAAGTTTTTCACAAAATGTGTTAGATCAATTTGATGAAGCACTAGCCTCATTGGATGCCACGGATGTGGATAGCCAAACCTTAAACGAATATGCCATGTCCATCATTTTGTATGGTGATTCACCTGAGGAATTAAAGTTTGGACAAGAAGAAGTGGAACGCATTTGCCGCATTCATAATGTGACACCTGTTCGGGAAGGGTGGTCAGCCCAAGCAGTGTTTTTCAATCAATTTCCAACCTATGATGTATATCCAAGAACCTATTTGTATTTGTCTAATGTGGTGGCGTGCGCCACAATGATTGACCAACCCAGTGAAGGGCGTAAAAAGTCCGATTGGGGGCCAGTGCCGCTTTCTTATTTCAGAACCATCACAGGAACGCCATATGCTTTTCAATTTCATGTATCCGAAGAACAATATGCGGTGGGACACACAGTGTTAATTGGTCCTACTGGTCAAGGTAAAACAACATTCTTCAGTTTTATTGCTTCTCAAGCTATGCGTATTCCAGATTTACATACGTACTTCTTTGATCGCAATAATGGTGCAAAAGTATTTGCCACGGTGAATGGTTTCCCATATGTGAAGTTTATTGCGGATGAGGAAACGGATGAAATTGTTTCTTTGAATCCATTTTTAATGAATGATACACCAAACAATAGAGCTTTTTTACGTGGGTGGATGAGAGATATTACAGAAGGAAAAGATGCTATTTCGGAAACAGAAATTGCGCGCGCAGTGACAACAGCCTATGAATACTTGCCGAAAGAAGATCGGATACTTAGAAATTTATACAAAGCTTGTTTTGCGCCAAATGGTTATATGCGGCGAGAACTCAATCGTTGGATTGATCCAGAGCAATATGGAAAGATTTTTAACTGTTCAACAGATAATTTGGATTTGAATTTCCGATATGTGGGTTTTGATTTTACAAAGATTTTTGATGATGGTAATAAATCTTTGGCCCCAGCTGTAATTAGCTATATTATGCATCGTATAGATGAATTATCAATATCAACAGGTGCGCCAAGTATGATCATGGTTGATGAAACAGCTCCAATGTTGGAACATCCAATGTTTAGAGAGTCATTTAAAGTGGGGTTACGAGAGGGGCGTAAAAAAAGACAAGTATATTTGTGTGCGTTCCAGCAGCCAAGTTTTTTGGAACAAGCAGGGTTGGGCGAAGTGATTCGTGGCCAGTGTCAGACAGAAATTTTCTTCAGAAACAACGGTGCTATGCCAGATGATTATAAATCTTGGGGCTTGACACCAAGAGAATTGAATTTTGTTTTAGGTAAAGAATTTGCGGATAGAAAATATGCTATTTTGGTGAGGCGTCCACAGGCAAAAGAATCAGTGATTTTGGATGTAGATTTGTCGGGTTTAGGGCCGTATTTGAAAGTTTATTCCTCAGGAAGTAAAAACATCATATTGGCCGAAAAATTGCAATCAGAAATATCCGATGTGGATCAATTAGTACAAGAGTACTTGAAAAGGGCATAAATGAAGAAAAAAGAACAAGGACGTAGCACATTAGAAATTATAGGCGTATTGGCCGTGTTGGTTTTTTTAACCTTAGGCGGGCTTCAAGTGTATTCTGCTGTTCAATCTTCTTTAATGGCAGAACACTTAGAAAAATCAGTGTTGGAAGAAGCCACCATTAAAAAACACGAAAATTCAAAATCGGATGATACAGATGCTCATGAAGTAAGCCATCAAGGCCCATATAACACAACTATTACCAGCCAAAACGGCACCGTGGGGACAGAGCAAGTTTTGTTTTGGGTGACAATCAACGATATCAATGTTATAGCTGAACAAAAAGTATGCCAAAAGTTGTTAGACAGTAAGAACATCACAGATCAAGAGTGGTTGGGCTTAAAAACGATATTGGTCAATGGGCAGATTGTTGAAAACTGTCCCGCAGAGATTCAAACAATCACATATTATTTTCAAAAAAGAAAAACAGTCAATCTTGAAGACATCTTGCTGGATAACCCCGATTGTCAAAACCCAATTTGCCCCACCCATGCCACATGTGCGAATGGGCAAATAACCATATGTGATGCAGGTTATAAAATCAGTAGCAATGGATGTGAGTGTGTGAAATGCACAGGTCGAGTTCGTTGTGATGGGGTAAATGAACAAGAATGTGATGAAGGAACAAAACCCAACGCCAACCATACACAATGTGCCCCTTGCAAGGCAGGTGAAAAAGATGAATTATGCTGTCCAAATGGGGCGGTAGTATCCAATGAAAAAGATTGTGATTGTGAGGGGAACCCAGACTGCCCCTCAGACTTCGTGTGTGTGGAGGGTAAATGCACTTGTCAAGATCAAGCCCCATGCCCATTGTGTAAAGACAAAAGTGAAAAATGTTGGGATGAAGCACAAAAGCAATGTATCGCCTGTTCCCCCTCCAGTTTTACAACCCAAGACACTTGTACACAAAATGACTTTCAGTGGTGTGAGGCAGTAGAAGAATGTAAGCTAAAAACCGACGAATGTCCGGAATGTGATGAACACACCGATTGTGCCAACGCAACCCCAAAATGTGATACTGCCACACAAACATGTGAAGCCTGTCCAGACGAAACACCAGCTTGGAATGGAACTACCTGTGTGACCTGTGCCGACAACAATTCAGACACACCAGTTTGGGACGCCACAGGAAAAACATGCGTGACCTGTGCCGAAGCAGATTCAACAAAACCAAATTGGGACGCCACAAGCAAAACATGTGTATCCTGTCAAAGACATTATGACGTAACAGGCGATGGTTATCAATGTCCTGCAAGCACCCCATATTGTCTTGATGGTACATGTAAAACTTGTACGCAGGTGGGCGCCATGACAGATGTGGGACCGACAGTCGATCTGGTTAAAACACTATTTGGAACACCAGCACGTGATGCAAGTTTTAGAGGGTGTTACTTGTGTATAAATGATAAAACTGGTAATTCACAAGATACAGGGTGCCCATCTGAATACCCAATTTGTCCAACCACTTCGGGAAAAGGGTATAATGTTTGTTGCCCAGAGGACACGCCAAAGTGGAGTGGCACAGCCTGTGTGGCCTGCCCAAACAACCAAAAGTGGAACGGAGAGGCCTGCGTGTCATGTACCGCTGATACTGACTGTTCCGCTGGTAAATACTGCAACAGCAATGGAAGCTGTGCGAATTGTGCCGAAGGGAAAAAATGTCGTTGTACCTATTGCAGCAATGGCTCAGGAAGTTGTCAAACAGCCGTTCAATGGTGTCAATGGAAGTATGGCACAAACTTTGACTCAGTAGTAGACAACCAATGTCAAAACCACACCTGCTCTTCATCGACGCTGAGCAGCCCATGGAGTTGTCGCTATACAGTAGGCAGTGACTGTGATATAAAATATGGAGGAGGAACCGGTGATAATGCGGGATGGAACTGTTATCAATATAAAGCACTAAGTAAAACCTGCAGCGGCTAAACCACATTAAAACGCTTTGCTAAAAAATCCTTAAAAAAGGGGAAAAATGGTATAACGAAAAGTCCCATCCAAATCCTGTATGTGCTACGGCGATATATGTCAATTGCCACAATAAAAACCTAACTCAGCTTTTCCACTTGTTGCAAGTCGTCCCAGGCTTGCTTGCGTTGCGGGGTTGTTTTAACGGCATTTAACGACAAAGTCACCCGAGTCGGAATCTGTTCAAACGCATGCCACGCTCCCCGTGCTTTGGCCAATGTAGTGGGGCCAAACAAAGCCGAAGCCACACCAGACCCAAATAATAAAATCTTTTCTGGTTGTACCAAGTGAATCTCTTTTTTCAAAAACGGCACAAATAAAGCAGATTCTTGTTCGCTTAAAGCCCGATTCCCTGGCGTGCGCCATGGGCTGAGATAGGTCACATAGATATCTTTATCCACATCCAAATGAATGGCTTTCATCATTTTGGTGAACAATTCCCCTTGCGCCCCCGCAAGACATTGCCCCGTCTTATCCGAATCGGCATCCGGCATTTCCATGATGCACATCAGCTTGGGTTGAACAACGCCCTTTCCTAAAAGAGTATGGGTGGCTGTTTTGGATAAAGAGCAAAGCGAAAATCCCTTTTTTTGCTGATTCAGATGTTCAAGCGAATCGGCTTGAATGGCAAAGGCTTGGGCTTGCTGCGTGGCCGGTGTGTCTGATGAAATCGGGTGCGAATCGGCAACACCTGTTTTTTTGTGACAGGGGGGTTCACAACAAAAAGAATCAATCCCCGCCTGTATAAGCCAATATATTTTTTGTTTGATATCCATTTTTGTCTTTCTTTTTTTCTAAAAATAAAATACCATATTTTCATAAAAAAGGAAAGAGGATGCGTTCAAAATCAATATCAAAAGTGCTTTTGTGGGGCTGTGCAGGGCTTGGTTTGCTGGCTGCCGGTGTGTTTGGATATCGGCAAATTGCAACCGAATCGGCCAAGGAAGTGGCTCAAAAGGAAGAAAAACCTCTGTGGGTTTCTGCCATGCCTGTGCCAAAGGAAATTAATACAGGGGCCTATCTGGCCGCCTTGAACGCTGTTTTTGACGAAGATATAGAAAAGGCGGCTGATTTTTACCTGAAAGTATTAAAGGGCGACCCAAATAATCCAACAATCCAAAAGGAAGCCTATCTTTTGAACGCTATGTTGGGCAATTTTGAGGCGTTGCGAAAGGTGACATCTCAAATTGCAAATAATGAGAAGGCCGGCCTTTATACGGATTACACTCGCTTGGCCTATGCGGTGAAAGATAAAAAATGGAATGAAGCCCTTCAAATACTGGCGAATCGGAATCCAAGCCCAAAAGAGGCAAGAACCGAATCGCTTTTGAAAGCGTGGATTTATGCCGCACAACAAGATTACAGCGAATCGATTCGAATTTTGGATGAAATGGCCACACAGTTTGGTGAAAGTTTTGCCTATTATTACCATAAAGGCCTCATAGCTTTAATGGCCGGTGACGAGGTAATAGCAGACGAATCGTTTCAAAATATGGCGCAAGGCGATCTGCTAAGCGTATCGTTTTATCCGCAAATTCGGGCCTTTTATGTGTCAAAAGGCTTGTGGGGATTGGAAAATCCGTTTTTCATCCAATGGCAAGTGTTTTCGGCCTCACAACCGGCCACAGCGGAATTGTTGATGCTTGCAGGAGATAAACCAATAACACCAGAAAAAGGAATGGCCGAAGTGTTTTATGGGCTGTCCACCGGTCAAACAGTGGCGCAAACCGGCTTTGAAAGCAGCTTGATTTTGAATGCTCTGTCTTTATATATCAATCCGAATCAGGATTTGCCTAAAATATGGAGTGCTGAGATTTTGGAAAAAATCCAAAAACCGCAACTGGCCTCTTATTATTATAAAAAGATGAACGGGCCAATGACACAAACTTTGGAATTCAAAAAAGCAATGAACCTGATGGCATGTGGCCAAGAAAAGCAAGCACATGCTCTGTTGCAACAGCTGAAACAAACGAATCAAAACTCCACACCGTTGTGGATGAGCTTGGCCTCAATTTATGTGGCACAAAAAAATTGGCCGGCAGCTATCCAAGCCTATACACATATATTAGAGATAGCAGATAAATCTGATAAAGCCTTTTTGTCCGAGGTTTATTTCGCTCGTTCTTTTATATATATAGAGCAAAATGAATCCATAAAAGCTAAAACGGATTTATACCAAGCAATAGAAATGAATCCTAAAAACCCGATTTTATTAAATCATCTGGGGTATATGCTGTTGGAAAAGGGGGAGGAGCTGGAAAAAGCCTTCTATTTCATAGAAAAAGCCTATCAAATCAAACCTAACGATCCGCACATTTTGGACAGTATGGCCTATGCTCATTTGAAAAAGGGAAATAAAGCCAAGGCCTTACCATTTGCGGAACGGGCGGTGGATAGAATGCCTCAAAGTTCTGTGACGAATATGCATTTGGGGGAAATCTACGAATCGCTTGGGCGTTTTCGGGAAGCAGGTTATCAATATGACAAGGCGTTGGCCCTAAAATATGATATGACACCCGCTCTAAAAGAAGAAATTTTACAAAAAATGGCAAAAAACAAAGTTCTTTCAAAAAAAAGTGAACACAGATAACCACTGAAAAATAAGGAAAAACGAACTTTTTAGAAAAAAAACTAAAAAAAGTTGAAAAAAGTGCTTGACATTGTTTTAATCTTCTGGTAGAATAGCTTCACTTTCGGAAAACGGAAGGGTTGTTAAAAGAAGTCAATACGAAATATAGAAACGGATGCACGGACGGTCGTTGGTCGTTATAGATTATAGGGCTGTTGTGCATCAGGAAACTATAAAAACGGAAAGTGTACATAACATGTAGATGGTAAGTTTTTGTAGGGTTTCTGTTATACTACTTTATAGTAAGTAATTATGATGCACAGGACAGCTACTCAAAAGATTTTTAAAATATGAGAGTTTGATCCTGGCTCAGAACGAACGCTGGCGGCAGGCCTAAGTCATGCAAGTTGAACGGCTGTAGCAATACAGCAGTAGCGGACGGGTGAGTAATGTATGGGAACGTACCTTTTAGTGGGGAATATTCTTTGGAAACGAAGAGCAATACCGCATAAGTCCTACGGGAGAAAGCCTTTCAGGCGCTAGAAGAGCGGCCCATATTGGATTAGCTAGTTGGTTGGGTAATGGCTGACCAAGGCGACGATCCATAGCTGGTCTAAGAGGACGATCAGCCACATTGGGACTGAGACACGGCCCAGACTCCTACGGGAGGCAGCAGTCAGGAATATTGGACAATGGGGGCAACCCTGATCCAGCCATGCCGCGTGAGTGTTAAGGTCTTCGGATTGTAAAGCTCTTTTGTGTGGGAAAATGATGATGGTACCACAAGAATAAGCACCGGCTAACTTCGTGCCAGCAGCCGCGGTAATACGAAGGGTGCAAGCGTTGTTCGGAATTACTGGGCGTAAAGGGCGCGTAGGCGGATATATTAGTTGGAAGTGAAATCCCGGAGCTCAACTTCGGAACTGCTTTCAAAACGGTGTATCTAGAGTGTAGTAGGGGACAATGGAATACCCAGTGGAGAGGTTAAATTCGTAGAGATTGGGTAGAACACCAGAGGCGAAGGCGATTGTCTGGGCTACTACTGACGCTGAGGCGCGAAAGCGTGGGGATCAAACAGGATTAGATACCCTGGTAGTCCACGCCGTAAACGATGAATGCTAGGGGTCAGGCCTTTAAGGTTTGGTCCCGCCGCTAACGCATTAAGCATTCCGCCTGGGGAGTACGGTCGCAAGATTAAAACTTAAAGGAATTGACGGGGGCCCGCACAAGCAGTGGAGTATGTGGTTTAATTCGAAGCTACGCGCAGAACCTTACCACCCCTTGACATGGGTATCGCCGAGTTTGTAATGAACTCTTCATTTAGTTGGATACCACACAGGTGCTGCATGGCTGTCGTCAGCTCGTGTCGTGAGATGTTGGGTTAAGTCCCGCAACGAGCGCAACCCTCGTCTTTAGTTGCTACCATTCAGTTGAGCACTCTAAAGATACTGCCGGTGTAAGCCGGAGGAAGGTGGGGATGACGTCAAGTCCTCATGGCCCTTACGGGGTGGGCTACACACGTACTACAATGGCGATGACAGAGGGAAGCAAGCGTGCGAGCGCAAGCGGATCCCAAAAAATCGCCTCAGTTCGGATTGTTCTCTGCAACTCGAGAGCATGAAGTTGGAATTGCTAGTAATCGCGAATCAGCAGGTCGCGGTGAATACGTTCCCGGGCCTTGTACACACCGCCCGTCACACCATGGAAGTTGGTTTTACCTTAAGACGCTGTGCTAACCGCAAGGGGGCAGGTGGCCACGGTAAGATCAGTAACTGGGGTGAAGTCGTAACAAGGTAGCCGTATCGGAAGGTGCGGCTGGATCACCTCCTTTCAAAGAGAAAGAAAAGTTCAAGAGATTGAACTTCAAAGGGTCAAGGATCGTCCTTGCATCTGTTTCTAATACCGCAAAGGGCTTGTAGCTCAGGTGGTTAGAGCGCACGCCTGATAAGCGTGAGGTCGGAGGTCCGAGTCCTCCCAGGCCCACCACTCTTGAAGTGAGGGGGCATAGCTCAGTTGGTAGAGCATTAGCTTTGCAAGCTAGGGGTCAGGAGTTCGAGCCTCCTTGCCTCCACCAAAAGTGAAACAAACGAAGCGGTATAGAACGACATAAGTTCCTTGAATAAACTTCAAGGTGTTGTTAGATTTTGTGAATAAGAAGTGTAACGAATATATTGATGAAAATCAGTATATGAGGTCTTTTAATAGTATTTGCATTTGAGAGTATAGCAATGTATTCCAAAAGCGAGTGCTGAGAAAGAACAAAGAGTTCAAAGAAATAAAACTTTGAGTCTTATGGGTAAAGCAAAAGGCCCATAAGATGTATGTGATTTTTTAAGATTTCACATACGCATAGAAGAATCAAGTAAGAAAGGGCATCTGGTGGATGCCTTGGCAATAAGAGGCGATGAAAGACGTGATACTCTGCGAAAAGTTTCGGGGAGCTGAGAATAAGCTTTGATCCGAAAATGTCTGAATGGGGCAACCCAACACTTTATGTGTTATCGTTATCTGAATACATAGGGTAACGAAGCGAACCCGGGGAATTGAAACATCTAAGTACCCGGAGGAAAGGAAATCAAACGAGACTCCGCTAGTAGTGGCGAGCGAACGCGGACCAGCCAAACGATGAATGCTTAAGAACTGGAACAATCTGGAAAGGTTGACAATAATAGGTGATAGTCCTGTACAGGTAGAAAGAGCATTGATTTTAGAGTAGGACGGGGCACGTGAAACCTTGTCTGAATATGGGGGGACCATCCTCCAAGGCTAAGTACTCCTTATTGACCGATAGTGCACCAGTACTGTGAAGGAAAGGTTAAAAGAACCCTGAAGAGGGAGTGAAATAGAATCTGAAACCGGATGCTTACAATCAGTCAGAGGGGCTTTAGGCCCTGATGGCGTACCTTTTGCATAATGGGTCAGCGACTTAATGTATCTAGCAAGCTTAAACCGTTAGGTGTAGGCGTAGCGAAAGCGAGTCTTAACAGGGCGTTTAGTTAGATGTATTAGACCCGAAACCACGTGATCTAATTATGAGCAGGCTGAATGTGAGGTAACACTCACTGGAGGGCCGAACCCGTTACTGTTACAATAGTATGGGATGACTTGTGATTAGGGGTGAAAGGCTAATCAAACGTGGAAATAGCTGGTTCTCCGCGAAAACTATTTAGGTAGTGCGTTGTATGTTTCTTATCTGGGGTAGAGCACTGGATGGTCTAGGGGGACGCAAGTCTTGCCAAAACCAACCAAACTCCGAATACGGATAAGTCAAGTACAGCAGACAGACTCTAGGTGCTAAGGTCTAGGGTCGAGAGGAAAAGAGTCCAGACCGTCAATTAAGGTCCCCAAGTTATGGTTAAGTGGAAAAGGATGTGGGGTATCCAAAACAGCCAGGAGGTTGGCTTAGAAGCAGCCATCCTTTAAAGAAAGCGTAACAGCTCACTGGTCTAGTTAAGACGTCCTGCGCCGAAGATTTAACGGGGCTAAAACCATACACCGAAATTACGGACTTGCATAGCAATATGTGAGTGGTAGCGGAGCGTTCTGTAAGTCTGTGAAGGGTAACCGTGAGGTTGCCTGGAGATATCAGAAGTGCGAATGCTGACATGAGTAACGACAAACAGGGTGAAAAACCCTGTCGCCGAAAATCCAAGGGTTCCTGCGTAAAGATAATCTGCGCAGGGTGAGCCGGTCCCTAACGCGAGGCTGAAAGGCGTAGTGGATGGGAATGGGGTTAATATTCCCCAGCCAGTTCGAGGTGACGGTTTTCGATCTTTGTGCATCCTTATTGGATTGGATGTGCAGGGCAAGAAGACACAGGAAATAGCCCGAACATTAGACCGTACCCTAAACCGACACAGGTGGATAGGTCGAGTAGACCAAGGCGCTTGAGAGAACTATGTTGAAGGAACTAGGCAAATTACATGCGTAACTTCGGGATAAGCATGCATCATATGTGGGCAACCATGTGTGATGGACACAAACTAGGGAGTAGCGACTGTTTAACAAAAACACAGGTCTATGCGAAGATGTATAATCGACGTATATGGACTGACGCCTGCCCGGTGCTGGAAGGTTAAGGAGAGAGGTGAAAGCCTTGAACCGAAGCCCCAGTAAACGGCGGCAGTAACTATAACTGTCCTAAGGTAGCGAAATTCCTTGTCGGGTAAGTTCCGACCTGCACGAATGGCGTAACGA
>JAZUQR010000028.1:0-27182 GCA_045605805.1 Alphaproteobacteria bacterium
GCCGTATTTTATCCTATCAAAACACATGGATATAAACGAGTTGAATATTTGGCATGTAGTGTATGAAAAGTGACCGCACAATAGTGAATTATTTTGAAATAAAGCGTCTTTTCTGCTTGACTACCGGCTTATGAATACGCAAGTTAGCGATAACACAACACATTGCTGTTGTTTGTATTGAATAAGAATTTAGCAACTTTGTTGTCACGAAAGTTGTCGATTTTTTGTCATAAAAGGTTCGGGGGGTGCAAAATTTCGGAAAAAAGAAGGGAACGGTCAATAAAACCGTTCCCAAAGTGTCACTTTACTTTTCTTGAACTCTTGTCAAATTTCGTGTTCTCCGTCTTCATTTGGGTTTTCCACTCGTTCAAGAATAAACTGTTCAATGTGCCTGTAAAGTTCATTCCAATTTATAATGTTTTCCCAATTTACGCTTTCAAATGCGTCAATGATTGCTTTTTTGACAAGGGGTCTAAATGCTGCAATTGGCAACATCTCATTACCAAAGTCAGACTTTTCAATTGCCTGTTTGACTTCTTGAATATCTGCCATGCGTTCAACTTCAAGTTCAGCCTTTTTTATTTCAGCAATTGCAAAGTCAATTAAATCTTGTTTTATCTTTTCCCTTTGGTATCTGTTCGGGGCAAAATGACCCTTCCAAGATTGCTGTTTGCGTGTGTAGGGGTTTTTGTCACCCTTTGCAACTTTCAGCGGGTCACGATAAATCAATTTGAATGTTCTTGTTTTGGCGTTGTATGTGACTTTCATTTTTCAAAAGAACAGAATGTGACATTTATTTTGTTAAAATTGCCGTGACCTGTTGAACGGTGCGTTATTGACCAAAATAAATCATTACTTTTTATTTTGTATTGTTTGCCCCTGTAAGCAATCACCAAATCAAAGTTCAAATATTCAAGTTTATTTGTTCCGTTTTCGGTTTGATGTTCTTGAACTTCATGTTTGGTGTAGTCAAACATAAACAACAATTCATCAGTTTGGCAATTTGGGGTTTCAATGAAGTTGAACTGTTGCAAGAATTCCCCAAATTGTAACTTGTAAAGTTTGCCTTGTTTGGTTTCTTCATTGAAAAAGTGAATTGCAAAACTGTCTTCAACCTTTTTGTCAATTGTCGGTTTTAGCGTCAAACGGGTCTTATCAGCGTTTTGAACCTTTATTTGGTCATTTACTTGTAAAATAATTTCAAACCCCTGCAAGGGGTGTTCAGGGCTGTTGAATGACAAAACAAGTTTGCCAACATTTGGAAAATATGTCACATTCTTTTGACTTGTCCGTTTTCCATCAGTCAAGAACAAATTAGCGTTCTTTAATCTGTTACCATTTGGAAAACGGTTATCAATCAAAATGGAATGAGCAAATGAAGAAACTGTTTTCATTTCATTGAAAATTTGTTTGCCCTTGTAAAAGGCATTCAAGAAAAATGTTCCGTGTTCGTCATTTGTTGTCAAATAACCTTGTCCAATTTCAGGTTTCTTTTTTAATTCTTCATGTGTTCCACCTGTAAAACCAATTTCAATGAATGTTTTAAGTTCATTGTAACAATTCAATGTTTCATCGTTTAGGCATGGAATACCAAACCAATAAACGCCATTATCATCAAGTCTTCTTAACTTCATAGAAGGAAAAAAGGCGGTCAAGTTTGACCGCCATGTTTTTATTGTGGTTCTTGAATAATTAGATTTCCTGACCTTCTCCGTTGTCTTCGGTTTCAGCCGTTTTGGGTTCTTCCGACTTGGGTTCTTCCGTTTTCTTTGCTGTCTTGCGAGCGGGTTTGAATGTTGCCACAAAATACAGCAATTCTTCAACATTTGCTTCTTTGAGTGCTTGACGGATTTCACGCTTCTTCATGGTTTCACTTGACCCGTTAGAACCATATTGCAAGTAAAGTTTATTAAGAATTGCTTCTTCAAGATTGTCAATTGCGTTCTTGATAATTGTAATCTTTTCTTCTTTTTTCAGTTCTGCGGGGTCTTTCAACTCAACATTGCAATAATGTTTGTAAGCCTTGTTCAGGGCGTTACCCTCCAATTCTTTCATTCTTTCAGAAAATTGCTTTTTGGCAATTTTCTGCATTTGAGCCTGTGCGACTTGCTTCTTCTCGTTTTCCATGACTGTGTTCTGTGTTTGAGGTTCAAGAAGGGTGTCACCATGAAACCCTTATTTTGTAACCGTATAGAACCACTTTTGAACCAACATGTCAAGTCAAAACATTGGGTCTTCAACAATTTACTGATAACTTTGTGTTCAATTTGATGAAGCCGTTACAATTTTGGGCTGTAATGTAAGTTCTGAAGCCTGTTTCCATGTCAAACAAATAAAGAACATTTTGAGGTGTTTTCAGGTCTTCCCAAGTCTTTTTTTCGTTTGTGGTTGTGACCATACCCTTCATTGTGGGTTCATAAATAATTGGGTCATTACCACTGCTTGAACCTCCCCCATTATTCAAATTAAAAAAGCCTTCATTTGTATCAATGGCAACAAACTTCTTTTGATTACCACATGAAGCAAACTTGCAATCTGTTGCAATTCTTGAAAGTCTTCTATAAATAACATTCTTTTCATTAGATTGCATTAATGGTGTTGAACTATACTTCAAAATTGAACACAAAACTTCATCATGGTTATCATTCAAATAAATAACTTGATACAATGTGCCATTGTCTGACAAACATTTGTAATCAGCAATCTTTTTCAATTTGTAGTCACATGGAACATAACGCAATTTGTCACTTATGGAAAATGAAACATCTCTTGCGTATAATCCACTTTCACCAACAAATGTGTTGTCATACCCTGACAAGACAATTCCCGCCCCGTCTTTTTTCCACATTTCTGCAACTGGATGTGTGACTGTTGGTGTGTGTGGTAAAGGAACGGTATCTGTAAAACCATTTACAGAAATGTCATTTTGTTTGTTCAATTTTTCAAAAAGTTCATTGATTGCTTTTACTTCTTCATTCAACTTGTCATGAAAAAGTGGTTCGCCCTGTTTCCAAAGTTCTAATTTATCCATGCTTTTATTTAGTTTGTTGTTGTTGTTGATGTGGCTAACATATCGGGGTCATACTGTCCAATTGAATAAGTTTCTTGAACTTGATAACCGCCACCTTCAGCGGGTGAAGAACTTGCTCCCATGAAAACTGATATGTATGGTGCAGAAAATTGGAAGTTACCGCCACTTGGGGCTTTTTGTGTTCCAATTCCGTTCATGTTTGCAACGGGTGTTTCACTCCAATATGAAACCGTGATATTCACACTTGGAACATAATAAACGGGGTTCTTTATTGCTTTTAGAACATTGGGGTCAGTATGAAGCAAGATGTCTTTCAAGAACTTGTTTTGTGGATTTCCGTCAGCGTCAAGTCCGTTGGGAATAACTGTCAAGGGGCTTGCCCCGTTGATGTATTGTTTCAATGCTCCAAGTTTTTCAGCGTCCCATGATTTATACGGTTCTTTGAAAAGAATTGACTGTTGAATTGCTGTGACGCTCGTATTTACAATTTTGGGTCTGTCGGGTGTTCCGTATTTTTCTTTTTGTTGCTGTTCAACTTCACTTTGTGTTGCTTCAAGTGTTTGCAAAAGTTTTCCCGTTCTTATTTGCAAATTCCACATTTCACCTTCACTTCTTGAAACAGTTGCTTGAACTGAAAGACCAACTTCAAGAATTGTCGCTTCACTTACGGTTGCTGAACTTGGGTTGAAATAAGCCTTGTTCAATTCTTCTTCAAGTTGTTCTTCAATCTGTTCTTTTGTTCCTGTAAAACTGTATTCAATTGTTTCATCAGACACGGAAACATTGAAACCGTGAAGTTCTTCCTGTGTTGGTGCGGTTTTTGTATAGGTTCGTTGAACCTGTTCTTTCAAGTTTATGTTATACTTCAATACACTCATTTCTTTATAATTTACAATGTGTTTTCCTAAAATGAAAAGTAAAATGAAAAGAATTGTTTTTGATAAAACAATAAATGAAAAGAACGGTTGTTTGTTCAACCGTTCAATTCTTCTTCAATAAATGTGTCAAGGCTGTCAATGTCAAGTTTAGGTGTAGAAGCGTCAGCATTTGACCATGTTGTTTCTGCTCCGTCTAAAACTTGCAATGCGTGGCTGTATAATAGAACTTTGTAAAAAGGCATGTTTATGATTTCCTTTTCAGTCAAGTTCATTTTACTTCCCAAGTAAGCAATGAGCCAAACTGTCAAACTTGGGGTTGCTCGTTTTTTGATTGACCTTTACTTTGTGAAATTGATTTTGTTTTGCTGTTGTTTATGTTGTCTCTGTCACGCATGATGTCTTGAATGAAAACAACAATGTCGTCAATGGTCAAGTTCAATCCGAACATTACAATTTTTTCTGTCCATTGTTCAGGCTTCAATCTTGACTGCAAGACTTCTTTTGTTACCTGTTCAATTGGCTGTGTGTGAAGATAAACAAATTCCAACATGGCTGTTACATTCTCAATTGGAATTTCTGCCCCGTTCAACATAACTGAAACAAACGGATTATTCAACATTTGCAACAATGAGATTGAACCCATGCTGACATGTCTAATGCCTGAAATGGTTTCATTGTTTGGAATTGAAACATCAAAAAAAGTGTTATCTCGTGAAGTGTTACTGTCTTTATTCATAATTGTGTGATAATTGTATTTATTTAGTTTTTCCTTTACAATGCCCTTGGAACAATATTCAATTTTTGAATTGCTTCAATCTCTGTTTTGAATAAGTTTATCTGACATTGTAATTTTGCGTTTTGTTCTTCAAGTTGTTTTCTCTGTTGTGCCATTTGATGAAGGGCGGGGTCATTGTGAGTGATTGCAAGTCCTTGTCCCCATGCTCCACGCTCGTATGTGGTAATTTTTCCGTTCTTGCATTCCAAACAAGATGAAGTTACAAAATTCAATCCACCTTTTATGAAGTCAATTTTATCTTGTAAAGTTTTACTTTCATTATTCAAACCAAACAATTTATTTTCACGGTCTTTTATCATTTTGTCTTGTTCGCCTGTGACATGTTTATTTATGTCTTCAAGTGAATACCCAAGTTTTACCATTTGTTCCAAAGTTCGGTTCATGTCAATCTGGAATGCCGCTTGTCTGTCACCGTTCTTTGCTTTGTATGATAATTCAAAGTTTTCACGCCCCTTTGCTTTGGCTTCTTCTTCCTTTTGCTTCTTATCAATCATGTCAAACATGGGCTTGAAATGTTTAACAAATTCAACATCAGCGTCAGTTCCTTTGCCACTTCTCATGTTTTGTTTGGCTTCATCGTATCGTGTGCGAACTTCATCAGCGTTTGTAAATTTGTCTTGTCTATGGTTCAACCTCCACGCTTTTATGTAATCATTTTCATGTTGTGCGTCACTTAACAATGTTTCAACTTGAATTTCTTTTGCTCGTTTGGCAAGTCTTTGACGCTCCTTTTCAAGTTCAATGTCCTTTTGTTTCTTTTCAAGTGTCTGTTCAAGAATTGAAAGTTGTTCTTTTGCCTGTTGAACTAAAACTTCACCGTTCTTTTTTCTTTCTTCATCAACATATGGGTCAGCAATGTCATGTTCAGTTTGTTCAATTAACTTCTTCATTGTTTCAATTTTAGAAGATAACTTTGCAACACTGTCGCTGTCTTCCATACCATACGCAAGTTCAGACAATGTGACCCCGTGAGCCTGTGCAGATAAATTTAACCCTGCAACATGGCTGTCAAGTTTGTTCATGCTGTTCTGTGCGTCAATGTTCTGTTTGTCATTCACCACATTATCAAGCCATGACATTAAACCTGCAAGTTCTTCTCCCAAATCACGCATTAGGTCATTCCACCCGTCCTTCATGGTCAGCCATAAATCTTCCGCTTGTGCCCCCATGCGTGCCCATGTCTCGTGCATTGTTTCAACATCTTGTTTAGTCAAATATGCTTTTTCTGCTTCATGTTCTCTTTTGGCATGTTCAGTTCTTACCTTGTCAAATTCGGCTGTGTATGTTTTAGCGTAAAAGTCATTTTGTAATTCTTGGGTTTGTTTCTGGTAATATTGAGCGTTCTTGATTACATTGTTTTGGTTCGCCCCTGCAACTGAAATTTTTACTGCTTCTTCCGCTGCCTTCTTAAATTGTTCAGCGGTTATCTTACCTTGTTCAGCAATTTTCTTTGCTTCTTCCGCAGATACGCCCAAAATGTCACCCAAAGTTCTGTAAATTGGAATACCTTTTTCATTCATTTGTTTCAAACTTTCGTTTTCAACTGTTCCGAACTGTTGGGCTTTTGCAACCAATTCAGCAAAGAAATCAGCACTTTCACCCGTTCCCGCTGCCATGTCTGCAATTAGGGCTGTCCATTTTCTGACTTCACATTGATTGCCCTTGAATGCTAACATCATCTTTTGGGCTGTCTTTGTCAAGTTCTCCACGGGAATTGAACCTTTAATTCCAAGTTCAATCAAGTCTTTTGTAAGTCTGGAAACATCACCCGAACCGCCCATATTACGGTTCAAGTTGCCCAAATTGTTGTTCAAACTTCTTTCTTGATTAAACCTTGCTTGACCCTGTTCCGCTCGTTTTGCTGTCACTTTATAGCCCAAAACGGGAAGACCAATTGTCGCTGCAATGGCTGCACCATACGGGCCCAATCTTGCCAAACCTCCAAGTCTGCCACCAATACCGCCACCAATACCGCTAAACTTTGATGTCAATCCACCTAATTTGTCACTTAAAAAGTTTTTTACAGTTCCCCCAAATCCTGATAAACCTGATGTTGTTCCACCTTTTGACAAAACTGTTGTTCTTCCTTTACCCAAACCGCTACCGACTGACATTCTCTTGTTTTGCTGTTCAGCAATTTGTCCAGTTCGTTTAATCTCGGTTTGTAAAGTCTTCAAACCCTGCAAGGCGGGTTTGTTGTTTATACTTGTTTCAATTCCAACTTTTCCGTTACTCATTTCTTTATTTTCTTCTTTCCGTTTTCACTCGTTCAATTATTCAACAAAAGGTTTCATCCATTATTCAACATGTCAATGACTTTTTGCTTCATTTCTTTTCCACATCGTTTGTCAATCAATGCCATTTTTTCACCGCGAACAATTAGAATTTTTTCTTCATTCCATACACCTGACATCAATTCTTTTCTATTCATTCCAGTTGAAACCAAAACGGACAAGGGGCTGTAATCATCGTTATCAGTTTCAATTACTTTATTCT
The DNA here is from genome assembly GCA_045605805.1 of Alphaproteobacteria bacterium. Taxonomy (GTDB): domain Bacteria; phylum Pseudomonadota; class Alphaproteobacteria; order CAAHEQ01; family UBA3637; genus UBA3637. The sequence continues at coordinate 7,202 of JAZUQR010000028.1, forward strand.
TCATGTCTTCAATCTTCTTCAATGACATGTCGCTTGTTCGGTTCAACATTATGTTCAACTGTTGGTTTTCGTCAAAATAATAACCACTTATTGAACACCCCAAAGAACAAGCGGTTGCAACATCCCATAAATCACTTGTTCTTTCATTGTCAAAATAACTTGAACTTGTAATTGGTATTTGTTGCCCGTTGTCGTTCTTCAATACGGTGTAACCGTCACAAATAATCTGTTGCAATGGTTGTTTGTCTGTTACAACTGACTTCAAAACTTGGTAATTATGGGCTGTTAGTTTTGCATATTCTGCCAAATTAGAAATTGCTTTACCTTTTGTTGGTAACTTGTATTTTTTCATTACATCTTCACATGTTCCCAAATCCTGATAACCCTGTGAAACATCGTCAAATGACCATTGACCGCTTTTCGGTCTTTTCACATTTGGGTTATTCAAGTCAAGTGTGGAAGTTACAAGAAACTTCTTCATTGCATACCCAAGAGAAACAAGAAAACTTGCCAAATCAACATTCAAAACTTTCAATTCATAATTCATAATTCATTTATTTACTTTTTCATTTTCCATAAAAAAGAACGGTCAATGTTTTTGTCATTGACCGTCCATGAATAAATTGTTGTTTAGTTTTTTAATCAGTTGAAAGAATAAGCCGTTCCGCTCAAACTAAATGTTGCTGCACCTCCTGCGGAAGTGTTGAAAGAAGCAGACTTGATTATTGCAATGTTTGGAACATTTATTTCTTGATTGAAACCAATATGCTGACCTTCATACAAAAGGAAGGGTAAAAGTTTTAATTCATTGGTACATGACATTGCTTTTGCATCTCCAACTCTAATCTCTAAACAATTATTTGTATTAAGAATTGTTCCGCTCATGTCAAACCCAACGGTCTGGTCATAAATCAAGTAACCGCAAACTGCCCCGTTCTCGTCAGTCTGTTCATAGTCCTTTATTTCAATATTGGTGTTAAAACTGTCAATAATGACACCGTTCTTCAATGAATTGAACTTTTGTCCTTCGCTGTCCCATGTTCCCCAATATGGGGTTTTTCCTTGTCTTAAAATATTTGCCATTTGTAAAAATCTTTCTATTTGTAAAAATTGTTAATAATACTTTATTTTGTTTCAAGTTTTCCCATTTCAAAGTTTTCTTTGAATGTTACCAAATCAAAGTTTCCTTTGAATGTAACCATTTCAAAGTTGAACAATGAATGTCATTGGTAAGTTGAACGAAAGATAAACTCCATCAATACTGACTTCATTTGTTTCAGACATGGCTTCAATCAAAACAGCGTCAAGAATGTTTGTGTAATGCTTTTCTTTACACCAATTTGAAACAAACAATTCAAATTCTTTGACTTCATTCAAAACTTTTTCATTACCATATTCACCAATGAGAATTTGACCCGTCAAGGCAACATCAACTTCAAATGTCTTGTTACCTTTTACAACTTCACTTTTACCGTTCATGTGAAGAACGGCTAAAAGGTTCTTATTTTCGTCAGGTGTTTCATTTGGTATTTCTGACCGAACATCCCAATGAAGTAAAGTGTTTGTTTGGTTCTCCGTCCAATCGGCTGCAATTTCTTTCAATAATTCTGTTAATGTTGTCATTTTGTTACTTTCAATTTAGTGTTGTTTTCCATGTCTCGCTTTATCTGTTCATTCAGATACTTTATTTCATTCTTGTAATGCTTGTTCAAGTTCTTTTCAAGGTTCTTGTCAATTACCTGTTGTTGGTATCGTTGAACACTTTTATCAACATTTTCGTTTGTTGCTTTAAGGTGAATTTCTTCATCGGTCTGTTTTATTGAACCTTGACCCTTTTTCTTGTTCGGGTTTGTTCCGACTAAAACATTATTCAATAAATTAGACTTTGCTTGTTTCAATCCCTTCATTTGTAAAATGTGTTCTTGTAATGCTCGCCACCCTGAAAGAAGGACACCTGCATTTTTAGACATAATATTTGCTGCTTCAATGGCTGTTTCTGCTTTGTCAATCCACATTATTCTTGACCCCTTGCGTTTAATTCTCTTTGCCACTTTTCCACCCCTTTTGTAATAGACTGTTGCTTTTATAATGTGTTTTATAAGTTCTTGGGGGGAAGTGGTAAAATTGACAGGTTGAATGACTTTCTTTGCTTTTTTACTTTTGCTTTGTCTCAATACAATGTAACCCGCCGTTATCATTCCTTTTTTCGTTCCACGGGCAATAATACCATTTTCATTTGCTGGAATACCTGACGGAATTCCGCTTTTTCCTGACCATGTTTCAACTGTGTTTCCTTTTTTGTTGGTTTTGGTAACACTTCCCAAGATGTCCCTTTTGATACGGGTTCGCAATGCTTTGATGTTCGCTTTTATCTTTGGGGCAGACTTGGAAGCGGAAGTTTTATTAAAATCTTCATCGTTTGTGGGTGAAGAAGGTAATGTGTATTTTACAATTTCATTGAATGTTGCTTGAATTGTTTTTGCTGAAACAGTTTTTAATCCGTCTTTCCATTTCTGTAAAAGACTTTCAAAGTTTGACATCAATTTGAAATTTACCTTTGGCATATTAGATACTTCTTACTTTTACCAAATCACACGCAAACGCGACTTCATACTTTGACTTGACACTTGATGTAATAATGTATTCACCTTCTTTTGTGACAAGTCTATTACCCTGTAATTTCTCTTGACCTACACTTTCGGGAATGAGTGCATGACCGTCTATGTTGTAAGTCATGCTTCCAATTTCAGCGGTCAATTCACCTGTCTTTGTTGTAACAACTGCCATGAATTCAGGTGTAACAGTTTGGTTTATTTTATCAACAATTTTACAAGGTTCTCCCATTGTTTTTAGTTGGTCATTCAATGCTGTTTCAAAAAACTTCTTCATCATAATTTTTTATTTATTACTTCATTTTCCGTGAAGAAAAAAGAACGGTCAATGTTCTTTCATTGACCGTCCATGAATAAATTGTTTTATGTGTGGTTTAATTATCTTGTACCGCCAATGTTTAATACCTTATGTTCATCAGCAACTGTGAAACCTGCAAGAGTTTCTACGGAACACTTAACAGTTTGGGTGTTGTAATCAAAAGAAGAAATTAGAACCATTGGAATTCCACCAACTTCGCCAAGATACTGCATACCCTGACCAACTTTTGTGAAAAGAATTTCAGGGGTTGCAACGGCTCCAACAATGGCATCTTTTGCCCATGCGAAACCAAATAAGTAATTATAATCACTAATAATTTCATCTTTGTAAATGTGGTCAATGCCATAAACGCCTTCAGTCTTGGGGTCAAGTCCCAAACCGTTTGTTGGAACAAGTCTTGAATATGCAGAAGGTGACAATGAAAGACCAGCAATTGCAAACGCGCCTGACAATGCTACAATTTTCTCGGGTGTTATTGATGTTGGTGTATATTCACCAATTGTATAAGTTGCATCCACAAATGTATTAATGCTGTCATAAAAGAGTTTATTTACACCCTGTGCAACTGCCTCCATTGCAGCCTTTACTTTGCTTTCAATTCTCTCGCCCTTCATGATGTCATAAGCGGTCAATTTGAAGGGTCTGGATACACGATGAAGTTTTACATCAACATACTTATTCTTGATGTTCGTGGTATCCCAATTTTCACCGTCAATCATAGCGTCACCCATAGAAGAAATGACTTCAACCTGAACAACGGGACAAGCATCAGGATTGCGAACTTGCAAGTCTGTCTGAACATCAATAATTTGACTTGCAACGGGTGCAAGTATCTTTGCAACACCGTCAGCGTATTTTTCACTAACACCCTTCCAAAGTTCGCCCGTTGCTGTGGTATTACCACTGTCAGCATTGGTAAGAGAAGGGAAAAGAGTATTCAACTTGTTATTAAAATCTTCTGTAATCATAATTTGTAAAATCTTTCTATTGTTAAAAAGTTTATTTATTTTATTTTAGGTTTTCCCATGATTAAAACAACATATTCAAGGCTGCATTCAATCCTTTTTCTTTGACAATTTTTCTGTAATCATGGTTTGAAATTTCGTTTTTGGGTGTTGGTAAGTCTTCCACATTGTAACCCAAGTTTGCAATTCTTTTATTGACTTCATTGTTCAATGCGTTCTTAAACTGTGACTTTTCAAATTCCAATTCTGCAAGACGGTTCTTCAATTCTTGGGTCATGGCTTCACGCTCCTTTTCAAACGCTTCAATCTGGTTCTTCAAGTCTGCAATGGTTTCAGCCTGTTCAGAAACTTTGTTTTTCAATTCAGTTTCTTCTTTATCTGCTTTAATCAATTCTTTACACTTTCGCAAAATGTTCTTGAAACTGAAAATTGGTGTTTCATTTTCTGTCTTCACATCATCAGTCATTGTGTTTGTCAATTCAAGTTCATTCTCATTGGTAACAGTAATTACACCGCCTGTAATCTCATCAACCCAATTTAATTGTAAAGCCTGTTCGGCTGTGTAATATTTTGGCTTCTCAATTTCATTGTAAATTTCATCAGCCGTTCTTCCTGTCTTTACTGCATAAATTGCAAGAACTTGATTTTGTAAGTTCTCAAAAAATACAAGGTCATTTTGTATTTCTTCAATTGTTCCGTATAATCCACCTTCACACAAATGAACAAAAAATGTTGCATTTGGTTGAATTGTTACCCTGTCACATGCAAGGGCTGGATATGTGGCTGCACTTCCGCAAATGCCACGGATAACACAAACGGTTTCAATGTTGGTCAATGCTGTAATTGCGTCATACATGGCAAGACCTGCTACAACTGACCCGCCTTTGCTGTCAATAATGAATGTAATTTGCTTCACATCGTTTGCAACCAATGCGTCAATTTCTCTTTGCAATTCATGGGCTGCTTCCGTTGTGATTTCTCCTGTAATCAAAATTTCATTTTTTCTGTCAAACATTTCTTTTTATAATTTATTGTTCGTTTTCCGTTCTTTTTCTGAATAAACTTTTCACATCAAAAAACTTTCGTTCTTTGAACTCTGATTGTTTTCCAATGTTGAATGAAGCAAGGTTTCTCATGTAGCCCATGACCCTTGTCCAAACCTGCGTTTTCTGACGGTCATTTGTGTGTTCGTTTAAGAATTGACTTTTGCTTTTCATGGTAACATTGATTGCTTGTTTCCTTTACAATTTGTTCCAAACTTTGCGAACATTGGCAGACTTTGAACCATACTTTGCAACTTCAAAATGTGGGTAATCTTTGAAAGAAGTCCAACTTCCACCGTTCAACATTTCATCAGGACATCCACATTCTTGAACCAAATGTTTGTAAATGTCATCATTGGTAATGTATGAAGACCCCTTGAAAATACCAATATCAAACGCAATACCAAAGTTATGAAAACTTGAACCGCCTTTTGCATTTGTTACCTTTGAACCCTTTTTTGTTCGTCCAATTGCGTAAAGTTCATTCTGTTCATTTATGGTTCTTGTTCCACAAATTACCTTTACTGTGTAACCTGTTTTATTCATCCAGTCTGAAACATGGTCATGAAACCATTTACGGACATTGAACTGAACACTTGGAAGAAGTGTTGAAAGATTACTTTCTGTTCTTTGGTCAAGACTTCCAAACTTCTTCAAATGTTTATCAGCGTCAAGTAACCATTGTTCAAGACATTTGTTCGTTTTATAACCCCTTATTCCATCCACCTTCCCGCAATCATACCCCGCAAATTTTAGCAATCTTTGCAAGTATTCTGTATCATTGACAATTTTATTTATCATTGTTCTGGTTCTGGTTCGGTTTCTTCTTTGATAATTCCTGTAAATGGTATTCTTCCAAGTGTTGCAATCTTAAATTCTGTTCTTTCAATGTGGTTGTAAATTCTTGGAACGCTGCTGTCTGTGACTGCATGAATTCACGCATATCAGAATAAAGGAAGACCAAACCACAAATTGCAAGAAAACAAAACAATTCAAGTGGCTTCTCTGCAAGTTGTCTGAAAAAATAGACAATCATGTTTTCATCTGGTCTTTTCTGACACATTACTTCTTGTTCCCTTCTACTGTTAAAATTTCAACATCAAGTTGCTTTTCATGGTCTGCATAGTGTAATGTGCATGAAGTAAAATACAAGGCAGATACTATACCGAACAATACACCAATGATAATCTTCACCAATGTATTGTTCATGCCTTTATTCACCGCCCATGAATAAACCTTTTTCAACATTTCAATAAAAGTTTCTTTTTTCATTTTCGTTCAATTAATGTTTTGTTTTTCCAATTATTCATTCAAGTTTGGTTCGGGTTCGGTGTCCTTTGGTAATGGTATTTCTTGACCGTTCCATTGTATCGGGGCTGCTCCTGCCATGTTTTGAATTAAACTTTCAACGGGTAACTGATACTTTTCCGCAATTTGTCGGATATGTGCAAGGTCATGTGCAGTTCTTTCAGCAATTTCTTCAACCGTCATTCCATAATTGGCAAGTGTCCATGTGTTACCGTCCGCAAGACCTGCGTTCTTTTGAGCAATGAAGTTATTTGTATCATGTCCCAAGTCAATTGACCATGCTGTTCTATTTATCCAAGTAACATGAAATTGTTCTTCGGGTTTGCTGCAAGGTCTCAATCTTCCCGCTTCAATTTCACATGCAATGACATGTTGATAAACACGGTTTGCCCAGTTTTCTCTTGCATACAATCTTGACTTTGCCCAGTCTTTCGCCTTTGCCAAAATGAAGCGTGTAGAAGCAGACCCCAAAGTTTCAGGGTTGAATAAAACCTGTGGGTCAATTCCAACTGAATAAGCCAAACTGTTAATGAGGTCATGAACATATGCCCTGACTTCATTACTTGGGTTTTGGTTGTGAAGTGTCTTCAAATCTCGGCCAGGTTCAAGAGATATGGCTTTTACACCGTCAATAATAAGCGGTTGTTCCGTTTGTTGAACAATGGGTTCTTCACCGTTTTGTTTAGCCTGTCTTGCTTGAATGAGGTCATTCAAACCTGTTCTTTTATCTGCCATGTTTTTTGTTTCAACCAAACCAAATGTTGCCCCAATTTTGACCTGTTGTTTATGAAGTTTGTTTATTTCATAAATGTCTTGTGCGGTTGTAATTGCTGTTACCAATTCAGACTGACATCTTGTTTCATTTGGTTCTTGGTTGTGACCGTATAGAATAGCCCTGTTTGCGTCAATTTCAACTGTCTTGTCAAGGTAATAATCTTTTACAAAATACTTTTGAGCCTTCCCGCTTTTACCGAACTTGACACCCATTGAAACACCGTTATTCTTGTCTTCATCACTCCAAATTTGAGGGGCTGCAAATAAGGCAATCCCCGCCCCCTTGTCAAATCCGCTTCTTGTCATTACTGTCAAACAATCACCGTCAATAATTGCTCGTTTTTCAATCCAATTTTGGCATTCAAAGAAGTTCATTTTACCTGTGGTTTCAAATAAACGGGGGTTCATTGCTCGCTTCAAAAACGCTTCACGGGCTTCTTTGTTCCAATCTTCATCAGTTGTTGCGGGTCTTGGGGTCAATGTTCCCATTAACAAACATAAAGTTGAAACCGCTTGTTTTATTTCAGGTGTGTTCAAATACAAGTGTCTTGCCCTTTTCCAAATGGTTTGAATGTCCCATTTTGAAATTTGGTTTCTTGGGTCAAGGTTAAACCAATCTGTCAATGAAAAGTTTCTGTCAGCCGTATAAAGTGCAGCGTCAGCACGGTTCAAAATTTCAATGTTTTTGTTCTTCTTTTTCTTCATTCTCTTGTTCATAGTCTTCAATTCTTTCTGTTTAGATTACACTCACAAATGACATAATGTTTGAACCTCCACCAATGAAACCGTTCTTCTTGTATTCAATGGCAAATGTCAATAACTCAACCAATTCTTGACTTGTCATGTTCAATGCCTTTGTATAACTTGCTCCTGCACCTGTGGAAGCGGAAACAATTCTGTCAGGGTTCTTCAACATCTCATTCACCGCTTTGGTAAGTTCTTGTTCAAGTTCTTCAACCGTGTATAAATTCGCAACTGCTTTTATTACTGTATCACTCAAATTCATTTTATTATAATTTACAATTGATTTTCCGTTTGAACGGGATTGACCCAAGTGCAGAATAAGCAAAGTTTCAAACAGTCATTGTAATGGTCTTCTTTCAAATCTTTCCATTGTCTTTGACCTGACTTTGTGATTATCACCTGTTGCCCCTCTAACCCCTTTACAAGTTCATTGTCTGTGTTTGCAGGAAGATGAACCATTTTGTCCTTTATCTGATTGTGTAAAGTCATTTTCAATGAATAGTCATTGTATGTGTATAGCGTCAAATCTGCGTGTGTTCTTACTTGGGTTTCATTCCAAACACCCTTCGCGGTTGAACCTTTTGTTGGGTTCAATTTTCCATTTATTCCAAGAAGACATTCATTGTAAATTTCGTTTGTTGAATATCCGCTGTCAATGTATGCAATGTCAACACCCCAATCAACACCGTTTTTATCTTTCCAATTCAATTCATCAACCAATTTTTTGTAACCTGTTTTTCCATTTGCTGATGAATATGACATTAGCGTTCCCCAATCAATCACTTTCAATGAACCATCATGACAAACGGCTGTCGCAACCCAATGTGAAGCGTTTTGTCCTGCGTCACCTCCAAGAACAATGTAAAGTGTATTATCTGGTATTTCTCCACGCATGTATGACTTATCAATAATGTTTTGAATGTCATTAGTGGAAGTTGTTTGTCCAACCTCTGTGAAGGGAAGTGCAAGCCAACTGTTCTGAAAGTTCCTTATTGCTTCATGTTTGATTATTGAACTTTGGGCTTTTATAAACTCACACGCAATGTCACCAAATGAAACAAAAGGTGAATAAATTGAATTCAAATGATAACCATGATGTCCTTTTGTGTGGTTCGTTCTCGTTTTCACCCAATGCCCACGGTTCATGACTTCAATTTTCATGTTGTCGGTTATCTTGCCTTTGCAATGAGGGCAGACATAATGAGCCGTTTTTCTCACATGTTCAAGTGTTGCGTTCTCCCAATTTAGTGTTTCCTTGGAAAACACAAATTCAAAGTCTTCATTGCAATGGGGACATGGCATGAAGTAATGACTTTGACTTGAATGAAGGAACTCCTGATAAAATACATCTTCATTTACTGACGGGGTAGAAGAACTGATTATTTTGTGATTAGAAAATGACTTTGTTCGTTCTCTTACCAACAAATATGGATGTGCTTCTTTTACCGAACCTTTTTGCCATTTGCTCACTTCATCAAGCAACAATACCCCCGCAGACATGGAAGCCAACTTGTCAGCCGTTCTTGCCCCTGTATAAAATGTGTCCATGGCAGGGAATAAAATCATGTTTTCTTGACCTTGGTTTTCGGGTGGAAGTTTTTCTTTCCACCATGAATTTGACTTTAATAACGGTATCAATCTTCTACGGACAAGACGCTGTGCAAGTGGGTCAGTTGATAACGCAATTAAACAAGGCTTTGGATTAAACCTTGATAAAAGTAAATATGACAATAAAAGAATTGTCGTTTTTCCTGTTTGTGCTCCAAATACAAGAGTTATTTCTTGAACCCTTGGGTCAGTTACATCTTCAAGAATTTGCCTTGCCCACGGCTGTTGTGACAAGTCAAGATTACCCGCTGCATTTGGTGACACTTCTCTTGGAAAATAAACATTCTGTTCAAGCCAAAGTGAAGCGTCAATGTCCAAAGTTTCATTGAACAATAATTGTGAAAAGTCATCCATTTTATTTGTTCTTCTTTATTTTGTTTCTGACAGGGTTCTTTGCCTTTTCCCTTCGGTTTTCTTTCTTGTCTATACTTTGCAAGGCTTCAATCTGTGCAAGTTCTTTGTAATCGTTTAAGGCGTTTTCTGCTTCCTTTGCTGCGTCTTTGTAACGATAATAAGCCATGTTCCATGCTCGTTGAAATTCAGGAACCATGTCAGCGGGTAAATTGTTTTCAATGGCAAGTTTCATTTCATCCAAACCGTTGTTCAATCTTGGGTAAAAGTGTGTTTTGTATCTTTCAAACACTTCCATTGGAAGATACTTGCCTTCTTGAACTTCCGCAATCTGTCGCAATCTGCAAAGTTCATTGAATGTGGAAGTTAAATCTTTCACACCTCCAACATACACACGCAATGTCTGAAACTGTTGTTCATTTATGGCTTCATCCAAAAGAAACTGTGTTTTTCTTAATTGGTTGAACGCTGTTTGTTCAAGTAACTTGTATCTTTCAACCAATGTGTCTGTAATGGTTTCTTGTTCCGTACATGCCACTTGATGAACATTTACTTCTTCAAGCAACTGTTCAAGTTCATTGTCATTCTTCTTTTCAATTGTCTTCATGTTTTTCATTTCAATATGTCTGTAATCAAACCCGTTTTCATTACACCACTGAACCCATTGTTCATGTTGTTTCTTTCGGTGTTCTCGTGCGGTCTTTGGTTTCAAGTTGAACTCTTTTGAATAAGCGTCAATTATCAATCTATCTGTGAAATTTCCACGGCTCATGTCTCTATTTATTCATGAATTTTCCAAGGTGTTACAAGTCATTGATTATCAATTTTTAGTGATGCTTTTGAATAATAATTGCAAAGTATTGATAATCAGGCGGTTATAACGCCTTGATGAAGAAAATTTGCGAAAAGAAGAACAAGCGAGCGAAACACCCAATCAGACACCCCCCCTCGGTAATAGATTTCTTATACCCCCTATGTTATGTAGGAATTGAAAAAACATCTCCCAAAAATAAAGCAACCATTGAAATTCTTGTTCAATGGTTGCTTCATAATTATGGCTATTCTATCAACTTATTTATGAAAATTGTTTTCTAAACTCTTTCACCTTTTTATCAAGTTTCTTCTTCTCTTTTTCAAGTTCGTTGTATCGTTCTTCAAGTTTTTTCATTGCTTCTTCATTTACTTCTAAAATCTAATTCAATCTGTCATCATCCAACATTGTGTAATGTGACTTGCCTTGCCAAAAGTTTCTGTCATGAAGAACGGCTTTAATCTCATTTATCAATTTATGAATGAAGTCAATTTTCTAAAAACAACTGTTCATTCTTCTTGTCAAACTTCTTCTTTCATTCGCTGTTCCATAATTCACATTGTCTTTCAAAGTCATGGCTTCAAGGTTATCAAATGAATTGTCATATGGGTTTTCATTTTTGTGGTTCAAGGTTTCACCATGTTTAAGTTCTCTTCCACCAAATGCCTTCCAAATCATTCTGTGTAACATCTCATGAATGACTTTGCCATTGTCATCAGTCAATGTAACTTGAATGTAACCATGCCCATTGTCATACCCAATAAATGACTTGGTTCTATTGCTCCAACATTTGCCATGCTTAAACCAAATGTATTCATTCAAGCCTTCAATCTTTGCTGCATATTCAAGAACGCTGTTCATGTTCTTCTCATTCATGACAGTCATGTTTGCTGTCTCCGTCTTTGTATTGTGATTTACTTTCATTGTAGTATTATTTAGTTTTTATTTTTAGGAAACCTGACCTTCACCGTGATTGTCAGTTTCATTTCCTATAATATTATTTATTCATTTCATTTCAAAAAAACTGTAAAAAATGCAACTTTTTTGAAAAAAAGTGAAAAAAAGTGAAAAAACTTCATGTAAAGTGATAAATTACTTCTTCCACACATGAAGGCAATGTGACATTGCTCGTTTAATTGGTATAATTGGGGGAATTCTGCCTGTCAGATAATTCTTCAAGTAACCAATGTTTGCACACTCCACAAATAGAATTACAGACTTCAAGACTTGGATGTTTGAATAATGATTACCATTGAATTGACAGACAAGGGCGTTTTGTTGGTTTGGTAACACACATTGCATAATTCTTATTCTTTCAGGCTTACAAACAATGTGACATAAACCTTGTAATGTTTCAAGCGGGTCACGATTAAACAAGTCAAAATAAAAAGGTTGTTCAAGCCACTTTATTATGTTTTCAATCATTGTCAAGTTTATTCCAAAACAAGAATTCAATGACTGTGTGTTTTCATTTGACATAAAACCCAAGTAATCACATTCACCCGTTGTCAATGGTTTATCAATGGGGCTTCTAAAAACAACACTTGACTTGGAAACAATGAGCGTTGAACCGTGGTTTTCTGCTAGAACTTTCAAGCATGATAGAAGTTTTAGAAAATTATTGTGTCCCCTTTGCGAAATGTCTATTCCAAACAAGTTCAATGAACCTTTTGGGGTATCTAATTTTTCAGGTGTAATGTAAATTACTTCCGCTGTTTTGTCAGACTTCTTTATTCCTTGGAAGTGCAAATGAAGAAGTTCTTGTTCGTCTTTATTGGTGAATGTTATGTAAGTCATGTTTAGTGTTTAAGAATTGTTTTAGTTGTTCAGGATAATCAATATCAATGACCTGTCCGTTGTAATTTTCAATTAGGTTCTTGGGGCTGTCATGTCTCCAAAGAACTTGACTGTTCAAGAATTGTTTTCGTTTTCGGTACTGGTATTCAGTTTCAAAATTGTAACTTGCTTCAATACTGTCTTCATGATAATTTGGTTCTTTGAATATGTGGAAGCCATAAACCGCCCCGTCATACAACTTCAAGTAATCAATACCTGTGTTTCTTATTGCTTCATTCCAGTTGTCACCGTTTGCATTGATTACCCGCCAAGGTTCTTCAAATGGAACTTTCACAAATGAAGTTACAAGTCGTGTGTCTTGCTTCAATAAATCATTTATGACATCCACCAATAAACCGCTTCTTCTTTTTGGTTGCGTAAGTTGTAAAAGAATAATGATGTCTGCTTTGGTTTCTTCATCATACCAATTCAATAAAGGCTTCATGTCATGTGATACTTCATCAGGGCAAAAGACTTTTCTAATTGGGAAGTTATACTTCAAATCTTCTTCATCATTGACAAGAACTTTCTAATTTCTCAATTCTACAACTTCAACTTTCAGATTGTTCTTGCCCCTCCACATTGAAACACATTGTTCTTTTATCAATTCAAGTTCATGCTCCAAATATTCAAGCGTGAAGTGTCTCAAATAATGGTTCTTGTTCGGACATCGTTCTGAATGTTTTGTGTTTGGAATTAAAATTTCAATTTTCATAAAAATACAATTTTACTTTGGTTTTTCATCCAATGTTGTTCTTTCTGCCAGTTGTAATGTTGGTTCATGTCAGTCATTCCGTTTGGGTAATTATGGGCGTTCTGACAATACTTCTTCACATTCTTGAAACCGTCTTGAAAATGACCGAACCCAATCAAATAAACCTTCTTGACATCTCTGTTCAAAAAATAATGAATTGATTGAATACCCGCTGAAACATTTTCATGACCAACTTCAACCAACAATTCATTCTTTTCACTTTCAGAATAACCAACAAATTGGTTTAATATAATTGTCTTCTTTGCTTTGTTCAACACTTCATCAGTAAAGAAATTCATTCCGTTCTTAACCCATTGTTGCCACCTTGTAAAAATGAAGTCAGTTCTTGAACCAATGTCAAGTTCATTGCCATACATTTTATTCACTCTTGCCACGATGTCAAAACGGTTGCCTTCAATTATGTTCTTCATTCTTCTTCCGTCTATGTCCTGACCGCTCCCAATAATTAGAACGGTCTTGTCTTTCAATCCAACTTCAATGTCATCAAATTCACATGAAGCCGTTTGGTCATTTGTAATTTCATTCATGGTCAGTTTCTTTTCAAAATGTTTTCAATGTTTTTATTCTTACTGTTCAATTCTGCCATAACTCTGTTCAATTCATCATAATACTGATGTGTTGAAATTCCGAACAATGACTTCATTTCAAGAACTTTGAAATCCCTTTTGTTTAGTATGCTGTCAAGAATAACCGCACGGCTTGCAATTCTAGCGTATAATGCTTCAAGGTTCTTTTTAGACTTTCCGTTTGCTTGAATGTTGGTTATCCAATTCAAAATTGTTCGTATAACTTCAAGTCTATAATCTGCCATGTATTCTGTCAAATATTCAAGTTGGTCTTCATCAAATAAACCTTTTTCAAGGTCATGGGGAAGTGTTGCTTCACGCTTTATTTCCTATTCATTCCCAAAATTGTGAAGTTTCCAATCTTCTTTGTATTCAGTCTTGCTCATTTGTTTTGTCTCCCTTCTTGAAAATGTAGTTGAAAAGTTTTACCATGTTTTCCCAAATTGCAACGGTTATTTCTTTGGCTAATTCCAAGGCAAAAGCAAAGAAAACTAAAATCATGACAAGTGCTATACTTGTTCCCAATAAATTAAAAAGTGCAATAAAGATGTTATCCATATATGTATTTAGTAATTTCATTCTCCGTTTTTTGTCACTTTTGGTAAAAAACTTTACTTTTTTCAAAAAAAGTTTATAATTGGGCGTATGGCTAAAATCACACATGACGAATTTTACACTCTGTTTCAAGATGTGGAAAATGAATTGAAACATTACAACTTCAAGAACGCTGTTGTATGGCTTCCGTGTGATAACTCTGCTTTTAGTTCTTTTTATCGTTACTTCTTTTTGAACTTTCATGAACTTGGTTTGAAAAAAGTAATCTGTTCTTGTTATGGCAAACAAGGCAAGGTTACAATCTTTGACGGAAGTTCAATTTCCACACATATCTTGAACGGGGACGGTTCATTTGATTGTGATGAAGTGAAACCGTTTTTGAATGAATGTGACATTGTAGTTACAAATCCACCTTTTAGCAAGTTTGAACAGATAACCGAACTTTGCATTGAAAACAACAAACGGTTCATTCTTCTTGGGTTCTTTGGTGTTCTTTACCGTCATAAAGTTTTTGAATTCCTGTTTCATGGCAAGTTGAAATTAGGCTATACAAGAAACAAGTCACTTGAATTCATTGTTCCTGATTGGTGTGATTATCACACAGAAAAGAACGGTGTTCATTATGTCACGCTGTCAAATGTGGTATTCTTCACAAACATTGACATTGATAAACAAGTTCAATTCAAGTCTGATGTCAAAATGTGTGATTATCCTTTTCAGAAATACAGCAATTTTGACGCTTTTCACATTCCTGAATGTTCTCTTATTCCAAGTGACTGTTTTGAATTGTTGGCAGTTCCTTTGACTTATTTTACAATTCACGATGAAACCCAATTTGAAATTGTTGGAAGACTGCATTCATACCCAAAGAATGAACCTGAACATGGCAAGTATTGTGGAAAACGGGTCATGTGCATCAGTAAAGGCAAACAAGTTTATACAACGGGCGGGGTCATTGGTAATACTGCATACTTCACCCGCCTGTTAATCAAAAGGAAGTTCAATGGTTCTTCAACTTGTCAATGACCTTTTTATTCACACAAATGAATTGTAAAATGTCAATGTCCTTGAACATCTTTGCAAGTTCAATGTAGTCATTGGCAAGTTCAATCTGTTGTTCAAAATGGTCAATCAGTTCTTCTTCACATATATGGTGAAGTTCGGTTTCACATGTGTTGTCTTTCATTGGAATGTTCATGAATTATTTTATGGCATTCTTTCCTTTTTATTTATGTATAGAACGGGGGGTTGTTCCGTTTGGGTATAAAGTATCATGAAAAGGGCAATCCCCTTTTCTGTGTTGTATTATGTGGCAAGAATGAGCCATTTTGAAACTTGAAACTATAAGCACGGTATAATGACTTGTTTTTGACCCTGACAAAAAAATGATAACTTAAAAGTATAGTAACATAAAGTAATCTTCTTTCTTCTTTTATTACCATAGTTTCAAGTTATCATTTTATTCTAGTCTATTATTTTTGATTACTGTTCTTGTTTATGGTTCAAGTTTAGTTCAATGAAAAGTAATCAAGTCAAGTGTTCATGTCTATGGTTCAAGTCTAGTTCAACCAAAAAAAGAAATGAAGCCCACTTGCTCCGCAAGGGGCTGAATGAACGATAAAACAGAATGTTTTTTCAGGGGGCGTGGGGGGTGAAAACACCCCCACATCAATGAAAAGTAATCATGTCAAGTAATCAATACAGTATTCATGTCTATGTTTCAATGATACTGTTTTGAATACTGTTCAAGTCAAGTGTTCAAGTTTAGTGTTCTTGTTTATAATTCAAGTTTAGTTCAATGACATTGTTCTTGTCTATGGTTCAAGTAAAGTAATCAATACAGTATTCATGTCTATGTTTCAATGATACTGTTTTGAATACTGTTCTAGTCTATTATTCTTGATTACTGTTCTTGTCTATGGTTCAAGTCAAGTGATGTTGTTTCCGTTGGTTCCCCCCGTGAGGGAACCCCCCAACGGATTATTTTCTTTGTCGTTCCGTCTTGCCCCCTCCGTCCTCCTGGGGGGGCAATCCGTCACTTATGTTGTTTTTAGGTTCAAGTCCAGTGTTCATGTTTAGTGTTCAGGTCTATAATAAAATGATAACTTAAAAGTATAGTAATATAAGATAATCTTCTTTTATTACCATTATTTCAAGTTATCATTTTTTGGTTCAAGTAATCAATACACTGTGCTTATAGTTTCAAGTTTCATTCAAGCCCAAAAAAATTGAAACTTCACTTTGCCAAACTTCATGATGTCACCGTTCTGTTTGTCTTTCATCTTTCGTGAAAAGTTGGATTTGGCAACCTTGAATTCTTTTGCTGCTTCCGTCATGCTGTCAAATACTTTTTCAATTCCTGTTCCAACTTCAATGAACTTCATTCTTTTAGTCAAATGGTCATTGTTGCAACCTTTTGTTCTACCCTGTTTAACTTCTTCAATCTTTCCGTTCTTGTCCATTGTCAAACCCCTTTTCAAAAGTCTATTTGCAAAACAAGCGTTCATAAACACACGGTCTGTCAATTTGATGAAGTAATGTTTTTCAAGTTTGGTTTCTTCAATAAACTTCAATTCAGTTGAACACCATGTTTGAACCTTGGTTTCAGTTTCTCTTTCATGTACCGTGTAACCCAATGTTGCCACCGTTATTGTTGATTTCTTGTTTAGATATATGTCAAGTTGGTTGTTCATTTTGCGTTTTGCAATCCTGTATTCAACTTCAATGTCATTGTTCTTGTCATGTGCCAACTCTGAAAGTTCTTCTTTCAACTTGTCATGTTTAATCTTTACTTCATCGTTGTTCAAGACATGTTTGTTTATGGTTTCAAATACTGCAAGTTCTGTGAATTTGCTTTGAAACTTTAATTCAACTTCACTGTGTTTGTTCTTCAACTTCTTTTCTATTGCAAAGAATGCCCCCTTATCTGTCACCAAATAAAACCAGTTGAACGGAAAATGAAACACTTCTTCATTGATGTCATTGGGGAAGTTCTACTTCAACACTTGAACAATGATGTTGTTCTGTGTTACTTTGTTGGTTGAACTTTGGAAGTCTGTCAAAAGGGCAAATTCAGGTTCGTTTGTTGTTTGGTTTTTCATCGTCATATTTGTATTTAGTCATTTTAATTCTGTTCTAGTGAAAAAAATTGAATTTTCTTGAAAATAATTTTCAAACATGGTGAAATTCGCCTGAAATTCGGCTTGAATTCGGGTTCATGAACATGGAATAAAAAAGGGGGCATGTGGCAACCCTAGAACCACATGCCCCCCATAACGATGAAATACTATACAATACTACAAACAACGGGTTTCAACTTGTAAGAAACATTTACATGTTTATGAAACTTACATTTTTATTTATACCATATTTTCCCAATGAGGGGAAGAAAACTTGAAAAAAGTTGAAAATAATTTAATGTTCCATGATGAACCTTGCCAGTTCTTCACCGTGTATTGCAACCAATTCTTCAAACTTCTTTTGAGCGTCTTTCTTTTCATCGTCAGATTTGTCAATGAGGGTATGAACAAGAAGGTTTGAACCGTCTTTGTCACGCTTCATGTCATGTTCAATTTGACGCTGTTCTTCAATTCTCTTCTTCTCCTCCAATTCATCAATGTATGCAACTTCAAGACCCCTTTTTGTTAATGGTATTTGAATGACCTTGTAAGCCATGTGGTTCAACATTGCTTCCGTTGTTCGTTTGGGGTCTGCTGCCAAGTCAAGGTAAAACTTCGCTGTTGTATTGTTCGGTTTGTGACCCTGCAAGTAGTCAATCGCGTTCTGGTTAAAATGTTCAGCCGATAAAATAGAACTTACTGTTCCACGCAATGAATAAAGACAATGTGTGTGGTATCTCTTACCGCTGGAAACTTTATGTGTTCCAAGTTCTTTCATCTCTCTGAATGCCCTGAACAAATATACAAGTGATTGTCCCCCCGCAATTGACAAGTAATCTTCAAAGTTCTTCTTGTTTGTTCCCTTGTCAGAATAAAATGAAAACACATACTTCTTGTTCAACGGTTCTTCTTTTTCGTGCCACTCCTGCATTTTCCAAAAGATTTCCAACAAATGAGGTGTCAAGAAAATTACAGTTGAAATTCCCTTTTTCTCTGTTTTGGTATGAACAATTGTCAATGTTCTTTTGGTGAAGTCTATTTGTTCCCATTTAAGAAGAACAATATCTTTGGGTCTGATACCTGTCAAGGCAAGTAAATAGACCATGCAAAAACGCTGAACTTTTTCAACATCTCTTGCTTGCTTGATTTTCGTTTTCTGCCAAACAAGTGAAAACTTTAACAGTTCCCGTATCTCTTCGAGGGTAAGTCTTGCTTTACTCTGAATTGGTTCTTCCTGTGCAATCTTTTCAAGTTTGAGTGTTGCAAAAGGGTTCTTGTACCCAAGGGAACTGTCTTCAAATTCATCCATAATAATGTTGAATACATACCCCAAACGCAACCAACGATGTTTTTTGTATGAGAATGTTCTTTTTTGTTGCTTCATCCATTCATGGAATTCTCTTGCAATCTTCTTGTTTATTTGGTGCAAGTAAATTTTTTCATGTCCTTTTTCTTTCAAGAATGTGCAGAATTCATTGACAATGTTCTTTGCCCTTTTTCTGTCCTGATAGTTCTTGCAACGGGTCAGGTTATCCCCTTCAACCTGTTCCAAATATTGAATTGCAAAGTATGGTGTTTCTCCTGTTTCAGTCAGGTCTTCATTGTTCTTAATTGCTTCACTTTTTTTGAGTGTCCAATTCTCTTGTTCTTTACAAAACTTTTTCAGTTCTTCAATTTTCAACTTGATTTCATTTGCTGTCATGTTTTCAGTTGAAACTTGTTTTCGGACATAGGTATTTTTCAAGTAATCCGTCCAACGATAGAAAATTTTTTTCTGTTTTTTGTCGTGCTTTATTTTCATGACTGCAACTGTGGTTTGTGTTCTTGTTCTTGAAAATGGTTGCCCCCTTTTTCAAGGGGGCTGTCTGGTTAATCAATAAATGAAGAATACAAGTCCTGTAATCTGCTTCTTAATTGGTCAAGTTCGTCTTCAATTTCTTCAAGTTCGCTGTTGTCAGTTTCCCACATTTCAAGCCGTTCTTGTGCTCGCTCGCTGTTTTCGTGTTCGTCAGCGTATTCTTCCGCTTTTTCAAGTTGGGGTTCAACATCGTCAATTCTGATGGTGTTCAAGGTGTCTTGAACCTGCATCAGAAGGCTGTCAATCTTGTCAAGTTTTTTGGCTATTCTCTTGTTCATGGCTGTGTGTTTTGTTGTGTTGGTCATAACTTACTAAAAATGAGGACCAAAGTCAAGCGTTTTTGTTGCCGTTTCGGTTGCCGTTTGGGGTCAAAATGGGGTAAGTCAAAAATACGCAAGTCAAAAAAAGGAAGTCATAAACATTGAGAAAAGAACACTTTACAACAATTCGCCAAAAAAGTGAATTCTGACTAAAGTTTTATGAATACGCAAGTTAGCGATAACACAACCCATTGCTGTTGTTTGTATTGAATAAGAATTTAGCAACTTTGTTGTCACGAAAGTTGTCGATTTTTTGTCATAAAAGGTTCGGGGGGTCCAAAATTTCGGAAAAAAGAAGGGAACGGTCAATAAAACCGTTCCCAAAGTGTCACTTTACTTTTCTTGAACTCTTGTCAAATTTCGTGTTCTCCGTCTTCATTTGGGTTTTCCACTCGTTCAAGAATAAACTGTTCAATG
>JAZUQR010000029.1:0-2560 GCA_045605805.1 Alphaproteobacteria bacterium
GGCTACGATCCGACTTCCATTATCAAATAAGTTACAATTTTACATCAACTGTATCGGCTACTCTTTACAAAGGATTTGTTCGTAGCAGCACAACCAACCTTGGTCTGTTGTACCGCTGAACCAACACGAACATCAACTCAAAGACAGCAGAGGCAAGGGAGGTTATAAAAAATACAGCAAATTCACCAAAAGGGATTGCACCAAGCAAAGGCACAAAACTCAACAATGCATTCAGTTCGTGTATGAATTCCGCCTGGCAGGTTGCACTTACAATTTGTTGCACTGAATTCTTTTGCAAGTCAAAAGTCTGTGGCGACCAAGTTGGCATTTTACTTTTCCATTTTTTTACCCGCAAAATCTTGTACAATTTTTTTTCAAAGTTTTTTTCCCTAAACCAAAAATTTTGGTAGTCATAAAAAGTGGACATGAATTTATTGTAGTTTTGGTTCAACAAAGGAGCAATTAACAGGCGGAAAGAAAAATGATAAAAAGTGGTACAAAAAGTTATGGCAAGTGTAAGAAAAACACCTGAAGCAAACAAAGCATACAAAGCAATGGAAAACACCGACAAGAACAAAGACAAAAAAAACAAGAAAAACAATGTCTTTTTCATGGAGGTCAGCCCACATATTTTTTTACAACGGACTTTACCGCAGAAAGATAAGTTGCACCAAACAGATTCAAGTGGTTCAAAAGGTGGTATAAATTGTACAAGTCCCTGCGTTCGGTATAGTTTGGCTGCAAAAGACCGGTTTCTTTGTATGCACTATAAAACCTGCCGTCAAAGCCGCCGAAAAGTTCCGTCATGGCTATGTCCGCCTCTGGGTGGCCAACATAACAGGCAGGGTCAACCAGCACACCTTGCCCCCTGGTGTCGCACATCACATTGCCCGCCCACAAGTCCCCATGCAAAAGGCTGGGTTTTTCCGGTTCCACAAGAAAGCAGTCCAATTTGTCCAAAAGTCTGTCTATAAGAGAAAAGTCTTCTTTTGAAAAATATTTTTCAGCCATTTTGAACTGGGGAACAAGCCTGTTTTCCCTGAAGAATTCCAGCCAAGTAGATTTTGCGGCGTTGATTTGTTTTGTACGTCCAATGTAGTTGTCTTCATAAAACCCGAAGACCAAGCCTTTTGAAAAATCTTCTTGTGGAATATAAAAGCTGGAGTCTGCCTTGTGCATTTTTGAAAGACTTTCCGCAAAACGCTCCCAAAAACACTTGTCCAGGTTGCCAAGCTCAACAAAGTCCAAAAGCAAGAACGAATAGCCTACTTCTTCCCCGTCATCAGTGCCAAGAGCCAAAAGTTTTGGGGTGGACACGGCTTTTGTAGATGCAATGGCTTTTAGGCCCTTTGCTTCTTTTACAAAAAAATCCACATTGTTTTTTTCGTTGGCTTTCATAAAAAGCACGTTGCCGCAAGAAAGCTGGATTCCATAGGACTTGTTTATGTCGCCGCCCGGCACACGAAAACTCTTTGCCACACGAACGTCCTTGCCGTAGATGGAAGACAAAGCCTGTGCCAGGGACGTAAAACGCTCAATATTTTCTTTGCTCATAGAAATGATTGTACCAAAACATATTGGAAATAACCATATGCCTTACGAATAGCTTGTTCAAGCCTTTTCTTTTGACATTTTCTTTCAATCCCAATACAATGCATTCCATTCAACAATTTTCAAGAATGTTTTCCGTGGAGTTCATCTAAAAATGGAAAAAACAAAAAACCTTACGCAGGGAAAAGTTCTACCAACCCTCTTGAAATTCGCTGTGCCTGTTTTGCTTGCGATGTTCTTGCAGGCATTGTACGGCGGAGTAGACCTTTTAATAGTCGGACAGTTCGGCAGCACGATGGATGTTTCTGGTGTTTCCACAGGAAGCATGCTTCTTCATACTTTGACAAATTTGATTGTTGGTTTGACTATGGGCGTTACGGTTTTTGTTGGACAAAAAATTGGTGAACAAAAACCAGAACAAGCCGGAAGAGCCATTGGAACTGGAATATTCCTTTTTACGATAATGGGTATTGTTCTTTCAATTTTTACTATTGTTTTTACGAAACCTCTGGCATTTCTTTTGCATGCCCCACAAGAAGCGTTTTCTCAAACTTGCGACTACATTAGAGTTTGCGGCGGCGGCTTGATTTTTATTGTCTTTTATAATTTGCTTGGTGCAATTTTCCGTGGAATTGGAGATTCAAAAACTCCGCTTATTACAGTTGCCATTGCCTGTGTTGTAAATATTATTGGAGATTTGATTTTTGTTGCAGTTTTTAATTTGGGAGCTTTTGGTGCTGCCCTTGCAACAATTTTGGCACAAGCATTAAGCGTAATTTTTTCTTTGTTGATAATTATAAAAAAAACAAAAACTGTAAAATTGCCTTTTAATTTTCACAGAAAATACATAAAACTTGATTCATATTTTATAAGAGTTGAATTAAAAATTGGAACTCCAATCGCATTGCAAGATTTTCTTGTAGGAATTTCTTTTTTAGTTATTCAAACAGTTGTAAATTCTTTGGGATTAATTGCGTCCGCTGGTGTTGGCGTTGCAGAAAAAGTTTGC
>JAZUQR010000030.1:0-52181 GCA_045605805.1 Alphaproteobacteria bacterium
CCCCTCACGATTTTTTCGTTATTTTTCAAGGGGTTAGCTTGGTTTAAGACCTGCAATAAACGGGGCATTTTCTCTCCTTTCACCTCTCCTTTTTACTCTATATATCATTGAATGTCAAGAAAAAAATCAGATGGCCGATAAGCCGGGTTCTGTCAATGGGCAATCATTCGTCTGGCAATGCTATTACTAACACGCTCAAGCAACCTACCTCACGCCGGCAAACCTGAGACTGTTTTTTTACGATGTCAAACACCGGCCGACTCATTTGGTCTTGCTTCCAATAGGGTTTGTCCTGCCACAAAGCCTCTCGGCCTGTGCGGTAAGCTCTTACCTCACCGTTTCACCCTTACCCGCCAAAAAGACGGGCGGTTTATTTTCTGCGACACTTTCCATCGGGTCACCCCGCCCGGACGTTATCCGGTATTGCGTCTCATACGAAGCCCGGACTTTCCTCCATAAGCACAAGGCTTACAGCGATTGCCTGACCATCTGACAAAAAGAATTGTACAACATTTCACACAAAAAGTCAATAAAAATATATCTCTGGACATACGGTATTAAAATACCACACAAAAAAGTGCTTGACAAATAAAGTTTTTAACGATATAATAGCACCGTTTTAACAAAAGGAATGTACAATGATTACAAAAACAACAAAAACAATTAAACCGGCTGATGCTGATATCAAATGGTATCTCGTTGATGCCGAAGGCGTTGTTTTGGGTCGCTTGGCAAGCCAAATCGCCACCATTTTGCGTGGAAAAAACAAGGCTTGTTTCAGCCCAAACCAAGATTGCGGTGACCATGTTATCGTTATCAATGCCGAAAAAGTGGCCGTCACTGGTCGTAAAATGGCACAAAAAGAATACTATCATCACACTGGATACATCAGTGGCTTGAAAACCGTCACATTGCCGGAACAATTGAAAAATCATCCGGAACGTGTTTTAACACAAGCTGTGAAAACAATGTTGACACGCAATTCTTTGGGTGCAAAACAAATGAAGAAATTGCATGTGTTCGCTGGCACAGAACATCCACACGCTGCTCAACAGCCAATTGTGTTGGATATCGCTGGTAAAAATCCAAAAAATAAGAGAGGTGCATAATGGTCGCTAAGAAAAAAGAAACTGCCGAAGTTGTAGAAGTAAAAGAAGAAAAGAAAACAACAAAAAAAGCGGCCACAAAAACTGTTGTGGAAAAGAAAGTTTCCAAAACAGCCAAAAAAACTCTGGACGAATTGAAAGAAGTTGTTCAAGAAGCTGCTGCTCCTGTTTAAGAAAAAACAGAAGTCAAAGAAGAAGTCAAAGTGCGTGAACCCAAAAAAGACAAATTGGGGCGCAGCCATGCTGTTGGTAAGAAAAAAGACGCTATCGCTCGTGTCTATTTGAAACTGGGCAAAGGGGCTATCACCATCAACGATCGTGATATTAAAGACTATTTCCCTCGCCCTGTGTTGCAAATGATTATCAATCAACCATTTGCCGTCACCGCTCGTGAAGGGCAATATGATGTTGTGTGTACCGCTATGGGTGGTGGACTTTCCGGTCAAGCCTATGCCTTGCGCCATGGGATCAGCCGTGCGTTAGATATGTTTGAACCAGAATTACACACAGCCTTGAAAAAAGCCGGCTTCTTAACACGTGACAGCCGTGTGGTTGAACGTAAAAAACCGGGTTTGTCAAAAGCTCGCAAACGCTTCCAATTCTCCAAACGGTAATTGGAAACGATACCAAAATCGTTATTTTTGGGCAGGTTGTACTTTTGTGCAACCTGTTTTTTATTTTCAGAATGCTTCTCCACCCTGTTCATCCCCCACCCCATGCGTTGAATAAATCTATAAACGGTCATTCTTTGCACATCAACCAATCTGGCTATATGTGTAATGGAAACACCTTGATCAAGTAAATCTTTAATTCGTTTCGTATTTTTTGATAATTTCAATTTTTTTGATTGAGCGGCAAAAGGTCGCCCTAGTCTCTTTCCACTCGCCCGCACATTTTCCAACGATGATTTGGTGCGTTGAGAAATAAGATTCCTTTCAATTTCAGCGGATAATCCAAAAGCAAACGCCATAACCTTACTTTGAATATCATTTCCAAGGCGATAGTTTTCCTTGATGGTCCACACTTGGCAATTTTTATTCAGGCACGATTCCAAAATACGCATCACCTCCAACAAAGATCGGCCTAACCTAGATATCTCACAAGCAATCAAGATATCCCCTTCCTTCAATTCATTCAGCAGTTGCCCCAGCTGGCGTTTGGCAAGCGGTTTTCGGGAGGATATTTTTTCTTCAACCCACCTGTCAATTTTGATTTTTTGAGATTTAGCGAACTTTTTAATTTCAAATTCTTGATGTTCCAGCGTTTGTTTATTTGAGCTGACTCTGATATATCCAATAATAGCCATTTTTAATCCTTCTGTTTTTGTTGATTTTCTTCCACAAAACACCACAAAAGTGTTCTCTTTAATAGAACGATAAAGTCAAACACTTTTTTCATACTTTCATATTTTTCTCCAAATCTTATGAATGGATTGAAAATACAGCAAAAGATTGTATTTTCTAACATACAAAAGAATAGCTCATCTTGCTATTATCATCAAGCGCACACAATCGTTGGTTTATGTTATCATATAAGAGTGGGTATAAGAAACATATGCTCATCCCCAAAACAGGAGGCTTATCATAATAAACAAAAGGAGAATAAAATGGGATTGTTAAATCGATTATCTAAAAGTACGAATATTGAGGGTAAGCGTACTCGGGAACTTTATGAAATGGCAAAAAAAGGTAAATTCCGAACGGTGGAGGAATGGATTAAAGAACAAGAAAAATCTCTTTCTCCTGAAATGATAAAGATTGTAGAACAATTTGTAGAACAATACCGCCGTAAACACGCACACTGGATGTTAAATGAGGGGGAAAAATCAAAGGGAGATGGCAAACAGGACAAACTGTTGAAAAAAGGTTTTCATGCACGCTTTCAACAGTTAGATGAAAAAACCATGCAAGAAACAAATGAGGTAGGAAGTGTTCGCCTCTTTCATTTGAATGAAGAAACTGGGGTTTGGGAGGCAAAAGATGCTCTTTCACAAAAAACAGAGCTAACGATAATCGGTAAGAATTTGTTTGCAGTAAAAGAAACTTATCAAGGTTCGTATGAAACAATTTTATATTCACCAGACAGGAAAATCCAAGAAATGTTTGTTCGTGGAAAAGATGGTAAATATTCTTTAATGGAACGGACAGATGAAAACATAGATGGAACACGTGATCGTCAAATCTTTGATGAAAGCGGAAAAATGGTTGAACAAAGGGTTTCTGAAAATTGGGCACTGAAAAAATTAGTGCGTGATGGCAAGGTTTTATTTGATAACACAAAATCAACACAACAAAAATTAAACAATGCCATTAAAATAAATAATGGTTTAAAAAGATAAATGAAAGGAGAATAAAATGGGATTGTTAAATATACTAAGTAATAACGCAAAAAAATCTGCTGAAGCAGATAAGAAATTAGCGACTATTTTAGGAGATGATATTAAACGTAACGAATTATTAAAGATGGTATCATATAATAAGACTGTACATGATGATTTATTAAAATTGATAGAAATAACTGGATCACCCTTTGATGCTAAAGCGATTGAGGATATGGCAAAAAAATATTTTGGTGATGATCTATCCAAAATGGATCCTACTAAAATTGCAGCTAACGCAGAATTAGCCTTAAATGGAGAGTTTGATAGAGAAGTTTTACAAAGAGAGTTAGATGTTAAAATTATGAATTTAGAAAAGAAAGAAGCTCTTGCAAAAAGTGAGCTTCAAAAAAATGGTGTAAAAACTATGAAAATAGCTTATTCAGATGAACAAAAGATGTTAGATAGACAAAACGAGTTGGCTGGGGCAGCCGCCTTTTATGCTTTATTATATGGAACGCTTAGAGGACATGGAGGTGTATGGAGTAAAGAGGAAACAGAACTTTTTGAATGGACAGATAAAGAATTTAACCCCAAATCGAAACAGGCAAGGGAGCAAATAAAAAACTTATTCGGTGAAAATGCAAAAGATTTTGTAAAGCGTCAAGCAATTCAGAAAAAGTCAAATCAAGGTAAATAATAAACTTTAACCTCTACTTGTGTATCCGGTAGAGGTTTTTCATAAATCGAGGTCTTTTTTTTGCACGCAATATCTCAGCAAAACCTTAAAAACAGGCCAATTTTCTTATTTTTTGCTAAAAACTGCATTTTTTTTCAAAAAAACGCTTGCAATTTGTTTTGTTTTGTGTATAATATGCAATATGACCTTTGGGGGTATAGCTCAGTTGGTAGAGCGTTGCAATGGCATTGCAAAGGTCAGGAGTTCGACCCTCCTTACCTCCACCAATTATTAAAAGAGGATGTTTCTATCCTCTTTTTTTTGTGCTTTGATGAGGTCGAGAAAGCTTAAGTAGTTGCGGGGGTTGTGAAAATAGAATGGATTTTAGGGTCGGATCTATTTTTTACATCCCAAACACGATTTTTATGAATAAAAAGCCTTGATTTTTCTGGGCTGGGGTCTGTTTTATTGGAAGTAAACACACCTTTTGGTTGTCTTTTTGAAGGTTTGTTATTTTTTAGTTGCAATTTGTAAAAAATACAGCTATAAGTATGGGGAAAACTTTAACAAAGGATTGAAAAATGTTGATATGCAAAAATGTAATTGTGAATGGCCGGCGCACCAGTATGAGATTAGATAAAGAAACATGGCTCTCGCTGAGCGAAATCTGAGAAGCAAACGACATCAACTTAAACCAATTGTGTTCTCACATTGATAAAACCAAAGGCGAATGTTTTTCCAATTCATTGGCCCATTGATGTTGAGTATCAACATTTAAAATGTATCCTCATAAAAATGTAAAGAAGCCATGTTTTGCATGGCTTCTGTCAAAAATGTTTTTTTAATCATTCATATATTTACGACCAGACTTCCAATAATCATATCCTGTCATAATGGTTAAAATAGCAGCAATCCAAAAAGCAAAACCACCTAGCCATGTGAAAAAACCGGAAAAGACACCCGAACAAGATTTATCTGCCACCATCAACATCGGCAATGCCGTCATCTGACAGGCAGTTTTCCATTTAGCCAAACGAGTCACCGGACATCCCACTTTGATTTCGGCCAAAAACTCACGCAAACCAGAAACCAAAATCTCACGCCCCAAGATAATGACAGCAGGAATAACCATCACGCCACCCAACTTACCTTGCCAAGCCAACATGATTAAAATCACGCCAACCAATAATTTATCCGCAATTGGATCCAACACCCGACCAAACCGAGACAGTTGGTTCAAATGACGGGCCAAATATCCATCCATATAATCCGTTATGGCTGCCAAAACAAACAAGGCAACCCCAATCCATGCCCAAATTGGTTGAGGGAAAAAGAAAGTCGCAATAATCACAGGAATCGCCCAAATACGGCCAACCGTCAATAAATTAGGAATGTTAATCCCCTTGCGCACAGCCGCAGCCGTAGTTTTCATTTTTTGAACCATCTGTTTGTGTTTTTGTTGTTTTTTATGTTTTTTTTGCACCATGTTTTTACCTCCAATATCCGCATTATATCCTAATCATGAAAAAAAGTATAGACTTTTTTTGCAATTTTTTCATTAAATCCATCCACCTGCATCAATTGAGCCAAAGAAGCCCCCGAAATCGCCCGAACAGAACCAAAATGAGTCATCAAATCTTTTTTGCGTTTTTGACCAATTCCTTCAATATCCAACAAAGTTTCATGGAACATTTCCCGACTGCGTTTAGCCCGATGAGAACCCACAGCAAAACGATGCGCTTCATCTCTTAACCGTTGCAATAAAAACATCAAATCGCTTTTATGGTCTGGAACAATGGGAGTGGTCGGTGCCCTGTCCAAAAACAAAGTTTCCAATCCCTTATCATGTTGCCCTGCCCCTTTGGCCATCGCCACCACACGCACAGACGAAACGCCCATTTTATCCAATACATCCAAAACTTGACTCAGCTGCCCCTTACCACCATCCAAAATAATGGCATCCGGTAAATCATTTTCTTTAAGTCCCCGTTTCAAGCGTCTGGTTAAAGTTTCACGCATCATCGCAAAATCATCATTCACATCCCCTTTTTCCATATTAAAGCGCCTGTAAAGATTTTTTTGGAAACCGTCTTTTGTGGCCACAACCATCGCCCCAACAGCTGCCGTACCTTGAATATGGCTGTTATCATACACTTCAATTTTGTCCAGACGAGAAACATTCAACAAGTTTTTTAATGCATTCCAACTTTCGTTAAAAACATTTTCTTTGTCCATCTGTTGACGCAAAGTTTGTTGGGCATTCTGTTCAGCCTCTTGCATCCATTGACGCCTTGCCAACTTGAAAGGAGGGCATAAAACAGATACCTTTTTTTTCGCCATTTGTGACAAAGCCTGTTCAAACAAAAGTTTTTCCTCAATATCTGTGGATAAACATAACACATTTGGCGGTGTTGTCTTATCATAAACCTGCAACAACAACGCAGGCAGTTCATCCAAAGAAAAATCTTTCATCACCTGATAGATATTACCGGACAAATTCGGCCGATGAAAAAAAATCTGAACACAAGTATAAGCGCCTTGTGTCACCACCGCCACCACATCGGTAGGCTCCCCCGATTGCAAAGTACCCGTGCCTTGAATATGATTCAATGCCCAAATCTTATCCCGAACAACAGCCGCTTTTTCAAAATCCTGAGCTTCGGACAGAGCCTTCATTTCTTCGGTAAGTTTATCTTGCAAAGCAGAAGAATGTCCCATCATAAAAGCCTTTACTTCGGCGGCCAAATCGGCATAATCCTGTTGCGAAATACAGCCACAACAAGGGGCAGTACACCGTTTAATCTGATACAACAAACAAGGTCTTTTGCGGGCATTAAAATATGTATTTGTGCAAGAACGAACCCCAAAAACTTTTTGTAAAGATTTAATCGTATTATTCACCGAAAGACCCGAATCAAAAGGGCCAAAATAAATACCGTCTTTCTTGCGTTCACCACGATACTTACAAAGACGAGGAAAGGCCTCTTTTGTCAAAAGGATATACGGATAGCTTTTATCATCTTTTAACAAAATGTTGTATTTTGGACGAAATTGTTTAATCAATTCGGCTTCCAATAAAAAGGCTTCGGATTCGCCTGCCGTTTCAACCGTAATCAAATCATGCACTTTGGAAACCATCTGACGAATCCGATAAGAAAGCCCTTTTTCTTTTGTGTAATTAGCCAATCTTTTTTTCAAATTTTTGGCTTTACCGACATATAAAACCACACCGTTTTCATCCAACATCCGATACACCCCCGAACGATGAGAAACGGCTTTTAGCTTTTCCTTCAAAAAATCAATGCCTGTTTGTGCCATAAATCCAAAATATCATTTTTTTGAATAAAAATCAATAATAGCTGAAAAAAACCTTGAAAATACTTTTATTTTAAGGTACAAACAAAGTATGTATAAATTATTGTTTTTGGTATCATTGCTTTTTGTTTTATCCAACGCAAAAACGGCACAGGCCTATTCGGCTGCTTCTGCGTTGGTTGCCGATGTGAACAGTGGATACCTTTTTACCAAAGAAAACATTGATGTGCCATTACATCCGGCCTCTTTAACCAAAGTGATGACTTTATACCTCACCTTTTCGGCATTAGAAGAAGGTTTGTTAAAAATGGACGATGCCTTGCCAATTTCCGAATGGGCAGCCGCACAAGAACCATCAAAGTTAAACCTTGTAGCCGGAGAAACAATCACTGTGCGTGAGGCCATTTTGGCATTGATAGTAAAATCCGCCAACGATGTTGCAGTGGTGTTGGCCGAAACATTGGCTCCCACCGAAGCAATCTTTGCCGATATGATGACGCAGGCGGCCGCCCAATTGGGAATGTCACGCACTGTTTTCAAAAACGCCTCTGGCTTACACCACCCCGATCAATTGACTTGCGCACAGGATATGGCCATCTTAACTTTGGCAACCATCAAAAACTTTCCGCAATACTACCCACTGTTCGCCACACAATCCTTCACCTATAAAGGAAGGGAATACAACACACACAATCATATTCTCACAGATTATGAGGGGGCAGAAGGCTTCAAAACAGGCTATATTGCCGCCGCAGGATATAATATCATATCCACAGCAAACAAAAACAACCATCGTTTGGTCAGCATTGTTTTGGGCCATTCCTCCGCCAAAGAACGAGATGACTATGCCAAATCCTTATTAGACTTTGGCTTTGAAAAAGTTCAAAAACAAAAAAACGCTCTCCAACAAGGACTTTTGCAACCGGCTTTTGACCCCTTGCAACGCAAAGCAATGGTAGGCAAGCTGAATATGAATGTATTCACCCCCATGATGAAAATGCGCACAAAACAGGTGCTTGCTCAGGCAAAAAAAGCAAAACAAATGGCACAATCCATCCACGATACAATGCACCAAATTACATTCACACAAAATCCTGATTACATGTGGACAATTCAAATTGGTGCATTCGGCACACAGGAAAAAGCCCTGTCCATGGCCAACAAAGCCATGTCTGTCCTAAACATCAACCAATGTGCGGTTCAAATTCAAAAAAAAGACAATCAATTGTATCGTTCACGCCTGACGGGTTTTCAAACAAAGCAAATGGCCGAAGCGGCCTGTGATACCTTAAACCATAATCATCATGCCTGTTTTGTTGTGATACCGCAGGGGGATAAATGAAAAAAATAATTTTTCTATCTTGGATATTTTTTATTTTTCCCACATGGGCCACAGATTTGGACGAGCAAAACCTGTTTTCGCAAAACAAGCAATGTGCCTTGCACTATCTTTCGCCAAAAGAAAAGAAGCTATGGACCATAGAAACCCCTGAAAGTTATTGTACAAATCAATGGGTACAAGGATTCACCACAGTCACAATTAAAGATGCCCTTAACCGAACTGCTCACACCCTAACGGGCTATTTTCATCAAGGCTATTGGCTGTCTGATTTTACAGGAAAGATCAACACATTTGTGCGCAACTCCCCCGAAGAAGGAGTTCAAGATTTTATTTATCATATAGGGAAAGACAATGATTTGAATACCGATTTTTATGTTGTAGCTCGTTCCACACAAAACGAAAAAAACTATACACCGTTTATGCTGTGTCCAGATCAGCCCATTATGTTGGCCATTCATGAAAACAGTGCCAACCTTCAACAAAGCCTTTTTCAAACAGGCCTTATAAAAACAGCCAAAGAACATCTTCAAAAAATATGTCCCAAAGCAACAAAATTACAGTTGTTCACCAATACATCAAATATATCAACTAACGCTGCGATATTAGAAATAAAGACAGACTTTCAAAATGACACTTTAACCATCAATTACTTTGATAAAAAGGAACAAACACAGCCACCAAAGCCACAAGAACTACGCACAGAAACAGGCGAAACACTATTAACGATTCAAGCCCAAAAACAACCAGAAAGCGAGAAAAAAAACAACACAGCCAAACAACCATCCCACTTACAGCAAAACCAACAAAGAAAAAGGTTTGATTCGGCCACAGACCTTGCTTTATCGGCAAAAGTTTTACAAACCCCCATCAAAGGAAAAACAGCTGTTTGGGTTGCCGAAACAAAACAAACGAAACAAGCGCAAGTAACTCGCCCCTATCCATTATTACTGCAAACACAAACAAGCCTATCTACTGGATGGCATTTAATTGAAGGTACTTTTACACAAAGTACCCCCCAAACGATTGTCCAAGTAGAAAAAACAACAAAATGTATAAAGGAATGGTGTGCAAATGAAGAATAAAACAATTTTTTTAATCCTTTGTGGCACAAGCCTGCTAACAATATCTTTATTATCCTGTAATCATCATACAAAAAATAAACTGATGCAACAATATCATCAAGAAGGCCTAATAACCGAAAAAATAAGTTATCAAAACGCTACGACAAATGCATTGGGAACATCAATCATACTGTATAATGTACAACACAAAAACTATCCACACATCACCATACATCGCTTACAGTTGGAAAACACAAAAACATCATACAAAGTCTATCTGCAAGGCATTCAAGGCTCGGCCATTCAATCGTTACAAACAGTGTTTCCGCCCGACTTTCAAAAACAGCTGGCACAATACACACCATCAAAAGATTTGCTAAACCATCCAATTTTATCGTGGGCAATTTTGGGGCAAGACAAAATAGAAGCCGACATTTTTCTGAACGCCAAAAGAACAGCCCCCAATCAAATCAGTGTAAAACTGATCATTCAAAACAAAGGCAAAACAATGATGTCTTTAAGCACACAATTCACACCACCATATCCCAATGAATCATTATATAAAAACATCCAAGCGCACGCTTTACAATTTAGCCTTGATGACATAGATACAACACTCAAACAAACCTTAGACGATTACACTCTAAGTAAAGAATTACCCTTTTTAACCGAGACCACCCCGATTTTGTTGAATCTGTTCTAAGCAAAAGAAGTCAATAAAAACAAAGCACTTAAAGAGCAAAGCAACACAATGTTGATGATAATACAGTCTTCAAAGGTATTTTTTAATGTCAGACCAAATTCATAAAAAGTACCCTTATCAATCAGCAACCATAAAACAACACGCACAGCCAAAGCAATCAAAGAAGCAATCACATACAAAGAAGGACTAAATAAAAAAGAAGAAAGCGGCTTCGCTTCCGAAGTTAAAGAAAAAACATACAAAGCGATCACCATTCCGCATAAAGAAACAAAGCGAAAAGTAAATAATTTATGTAATAAAGTTTCGTTCATCTATCCTCCTCTATCTGCGACCTCTGTTAGATCTGCTTCTGCTCTTCAATTGAGCTTCCCGCAAACGCTGTTCTTCTTCAAAAGGAGAAACAAGTTGTCCCAAAAGCTGACGCTGAATCTTTATATACTCATGTCTGGCACGATCCAAATCAGACAAAGTCATCTCTTTTTTCAATTGCTCCAAAGCATCAGTTGCCGGCTCATAATTTTGATTACTGGCCAACGACAACCAAGCATGCCCCAAAACAGTACTTCTTTCAACACCATCTCCATTGACATATAAAAGCCCCAAAGCATATTGCGCTGGTTCATAACCTTGTGAGGCGGCATACTCATAATACTTCACGCCCCTTTCTTCATTGATATCCGTTCCCAATCCATTCAAATAAATGTCTGCCAAAGCGGCATAAGAAGGCAAATCCCCATAGGTGGCAGCGGATTCATAAGCAGCAATAGCATCCGTTGCATCTTTTGGATTCTGTTGTAAATAAATATCACCTAAATAGCGCCCAGCAGTTGGTTGTTGTTCCACCGGAATCTTTTTCAACATTTCAATGGCCTTGGAATAATTCATCGGCACACCGTTTCCTTGAAAATAAGCAACCCCCAAATTCAACAAAGCAGAAACATTGCCTTTTTCGGCTGCTTGTTGATATAGACTAATAGCCTTTTTCAAATCTTGTTGAACAACAACGCCTTTTTCATAAAGGAAAGCCATTAAAGCCTGAGCCAAATCATAATCCTGATCCAAAGATTTTTCCAAATAGGCCAAACCAATATTATCATTTTTGGAAACACCATAGCCGTTCAAATACATATACGCCAAGTAATACTGAGAACGATAATCCCCTGTTTCGGCCAACGGACGAAAGTGTTGAATGGCTTCGGAATATCTTTTATCGGCAAAAGCCTTCTCACCATCCAAAAAGCCAGCCAAACAAGGAAAAGTCAAAACAAAAGACAAACAAAATAAGCCTATTTTTTTCATTCACGCCCCTTTCTTTGGAATAAGTATAAAACGACTTTTTGCAAAAGACAAGTTTTTTTTCAAAAAAAAGTCGGGAAACCCCCGACTTTTCTTTCATAACACACTGTGCTATTTGGATTAATCAACAACCACTTCCACACGACGGTTGTCAGCATAGTTGGATCCAAAAGCGTCTGTTGCACCATGTCCTTTAACAGCAATGCGATCAGCAGCCACACCTTTTTCAACCAAGTATTTCTTCACAGTTTCAGCACGGCGTTTGGACAAATCAACATTATAACTTGCCGGACCTTCCAAAGAAGCATAACCGTTTGCTGTCACAGTTGCATCAGCATCAGCATTCAAACGTTTTGCAGTAGTTGCCAATGCATCAGCATCTTTTGCTGTCAATTTAGCCGAGTCAAAACCAAACATAGCTGGTGAGGATACAAACATCACTTCACCCGATGTGCAAGGTTCCATACCGCAATCTGTTTCGCATAAATTGGCACAGGCACTTGTCATTAAAGCCAAGCCGGCCACCAAAAATAAAGATTGTTTCTTCATATTTATCTCCTTTTTAATGATTCAACAAAAGATAATCTAATCCTTTTATCTTGTGATTGCAAGTACTTTTTTTGAGATTTTCTTCAAAAAGAGTCTTGACAAAGAATTTGAAACAATGTATAATAACAATCACTATCGCGGGGTAGAGCAGTCCGGTAGCTTGCCAGGCTCATAACCTGGAGGTCGTGAGGTTCAAATCCCACCCCCGCAACCATAAAGAAAAAAGGTCAGCCGAGAGGTTGGCCTTTTTGATTTATACGTGGGGTGGGGTTGAACCACTGGTTCGGCCGAAATGAAATGAGGCAACGCCGGCAGGCGGCCCGAAGGGTGAGCGCATTTGCGCGAATAAATCCCACCCCCGCAACCATAAAGGAAAAAGGTCAGCCGAAAGGTTGGCCTTTTTGATTTATATATGGGGTGAGGTGAATGAACCTCTGGTTCGGCCGAAATGAAATGAAGGCAACGCCGTCAGGCGACCCGAAGGGTGAGCGCTTTTGCGCGAATAAATCCCACCCCCTTTGGCCAAAAATAATCATTTGACAAGAAAACAAAAACAAATTAATATCACTGATATGACAACCCATAAAGAAATAGAAATCAAAATTGCACTGACCCAAGACGAATATCAAATGTTGTTTGATGTGTTGTCCCAAAACGCCACAGCACATACATTCGTTCAAAATGACTTTGTCTGTAAATTAAAAACACAAGAACATGTACGCATCCGCATTGAAAGCAACAGAGCCTTTTTAACAATAAAAAAGAAAATCTATAACCAACAAGGTGTATTTGCCTATTGTCAAGAAACAGAGGCTCCCATTCAACCATCCACAACACATCAGTTAAATGAAATGTTGTATCAAATGACAGTGCCTTGCCCACCGCCTCTTTATTATACCCAGCCAAACATATTGTGGCAATGGATTACCCAATCACTTGGGGAAAAAATCAACTTTTGCACACAAGTACAAAAACAACGCACCGAGTTCAAAAAGCATAACTTGACTTATGTGCTAGACGAAGTAAAAAAACTGGGCTATTTTTTGGAAATGGAACAAATCGTTCCCAAAGAAGATGAACAAGATGAAACGCTCTTGCGTCAACAACTGTTGGAAAAAGCACAGACTTTGGGTCTTCAAAATAAACAACCCATTCAACAGGGATACAGCTCATTGATGCATCAATTAGAGAACGCTAAATAGACCGCTTCAAATTAGCTTGAATCGTGGCAGGCATCTTTGTTCCCAAACGAATTTTTTGCCACAAAGCCAAAACTGTTTCGGGCATATAGTCTTTACCCACAAAATCCACCCGATAAAAATCGGCTTTCACACCATTGCGTTCCTGTCCAATATAAAAAGCATCTTTGTGAAATAAAGTCAATTGACACTTGTCTAACTTAGCAAAATAAGTCTGCCCATCCTTTTGAACAGGCAACACACATTTTGCCTGACGACAAGCAGCACATTCCTTTTTAATACAGTTAGCACTAATAAACAATGGGATATCTTGATAAACAACCAACACCATTGGCAAACACGATTTTGCGGCCACCGCCCCCAAATTATCCAAAGTGTCCTCCACCGACAAAGACACCCGAGAAACACCCATTTCTTTGGCATATTGAACAGCCTGTGTATTCAACATATACAAACTGGTATCAAAAGATAAATCAATGCCTTTTGCGGGCAGTATTTCTTTCCCCCACCAATTGCCAACTTCCCATTTGCGATAGCCCAAAGCCAACGCCTTTTGAATAAAAGTTTGATAAGAATCAGGTTGCCGACAAACCGTTGGTAAAGCCAAACGAATTTTGTTTTTGGGCCACTTTTTCAAATCATCTAAACAAAAATCGGGTTGCACCTCTAAAATAATCTCGGCAAAATCATCCGCATTCAAAGCCGCAATTTTAGGCAACGAATCTGTTTTGACAATCCATTGAGTCCCCGCAAAAGAACGTTCTTCCGTTAAAGGTAAAACCCCTTTTTTACAGCAAAGCTCAACCGCCTCATACACCTCTCTACGCAATTGATTCAACACTGAAACAGGTACAAAAACGCCATCTGAATTGACCACTTTCACCTTGGCTTCAAAAGCAAAATCACCATCTTTTTGAAAGGTCTTTATTACCGAATCATTCATCTTGTCAATGTTTTGAGCCGGCAAAAATCCCCCATCCAAACACCGACAAACAGATCCGGCCTTCACACATACCTGCTTTGCCCCCAACTGTACCAGCACATCCAATTGTGGGCGCACCTGAAATTGTTTAGGCTTTGGCTTATCATAAGCATATGCCCCTTTCACAAAGGAAGACGAAGCCAAATAAACAGGGCTTCCCTTTGGCATAAAGGGTGTATGTGGCGGCAAAGTAATTTGAACCCGCTGTCCCGCTTTGGCTTCAAACACATTTTTGTTTTGAACCATCATTTCTTGAACCGAAAAACCAAACGGTTTTTCATTATTGGGTAAATCAATCTGTAATCCATCATACCGACAAACAGTGTGTGTTGGCACAAAAGAAAGTTTGCGCCCCACAACCTTTTCTACCTGACCGATAACAAGCCCCCGATGTCCCACAAAATCGGGATCAATCACATCCAAATTTTTGCCGTTCAAATGGAACTTTGTCCAAGCCCGTGAAAAAATCTGTTTAATCTGTTCTTCCTTTTTCAAACAAGCCTGTCCTGTATCTAAAATCTGGCGATAATAATCCACCACAGCCGCCACATACAAAGCCTTTTTCTTTCGGCCTTCAATTTTCAAAGAAGTGACAGGCATCTTCAAAACATCTTCACAAAGAGCCATATCTTTCATAGAAAAACAGTGTGTCATTTGACCATTTTTTTCAAACAAGGCCCGACAAGGATATTGACACTTCCCCCGATTGGCACTGCGACCAGCCATCACCGAAGAAAACAAACATAGCCCACTGTAAGCATAACACAATGCCCCATGAATAAAAGCCTCAGTTTCCAAATCAGGAATATCGGCAATTTCTTTAATTTCTGGCAAAGTCAATTCTCGTGCCAAAACAACCCGAGAAAAGCCCAACTTTTTCAAAGCCAAGGCCCCTTCTTTATTGTGAACCGCCATCTGAGTGCTAGCATGCATAGATAATTCGGGATATTCCTTTTGAACCACCCGAGCCACACCTAAATCCTGCAAAATAACAGCATCTACCTGACAAGAAGAACAAACATCCAATGTTTTAAGCAAAGCGGGCAATTCATGTTCTTGTAAAACAGTGTTCACCGCAACATAAACTTTACGCCCTAAATGATGGGCATAAGCTGTCAATTCATTTAATTCCTCTGGCGAAAAGTTCACAGCCCCTGCTCTGGCCGAAAAACTTTTCAAACCCAAATACACCGCATCCGCCCCAAAGAAAAGGGCAGCATATCCGGCCTCAATATCACCGGCTGGTGCTAAAAGTTCTGTTATTTTCATGCCCATGATTATATCACAAAATCGTAAAAAAGTCAAACAAGCCTAATAAAGCCAGCGTTCATGGCCAATCGTTGTGGGCGCCCCATGGCCGGCATACACTTGTATTTCATCTGGTAATTTTTCAAAAAGCAAAGCCAAACTTTTTTTCATTTGTTCTTCACTACTTTCGGGCAAATCAGTGCGTCCACAAGTACCATGGAACAAAGTATCACCGGAAAACAACAGATTTTCCACAAGATAGCACACGCCACCTTGCGTATGGCCAGGCGTTGGAATAACATGAATTGTATAACAACCGATAGAAAAAGTTTTTTCTTTCGCAAAAGCAATCACTTGTGGCACAGGCAATCTGTCTAATTGAAACAAATCCAAATAGGCATGATAACGGTCCAACAACGGCACATCTTTTTCATAAAGATATGCCTCAATCTGATGCTGTTCACGATAAAACTCAACGCCCATAATATGGTCAAAATGCGCATGTGTCAAAAGGATATATTTCAAAGTATACCCTTCTTGACAAAGCCAATCCCAAATCTCATTATCCGACATTGAACAATCAATCAACACAGCTTCTTTTGATTCAGAATCAGCTAAAATATAGTTGTTATTTTTTAATATACCCTTGACAAATTGTTTTACAATTAAAGCCATTTTCACCCCTAACAATCACAAAAAACAAACAAGGCCGATAAAAACACCAGCCTTATTTTGATATATCTTTTTATCCATCATCCGTTATTCTTTTGGTAAAAACTTTTGCACATAGGCATCAAACTTCATCTGTTCTGCCGGACTCCAACCCATCACATAGCTGTCCCCCATACAAAACAGCGGTGTCCCCATCTGAGAACGATCCAAATTAAACTTTTTACCACAAGCAAAAAACAACTGCATATTTTCCCGCTGAGAGATTTCTTTAATCTGCACTTGCAAATCAGGATAAGCCTCTTTCAAATAAGCCTCAGCCGTATGACAATGCGGACAACGCTTTTGTGTAAAAACAAAAATCTCATCATCCGGAATCAAGCTGTCCAACGAAGCTGGGGCCTGTGTGGCAAAAAACACAATTGTACAAATCAACGATAAAACAGCACTAATCAAAATATGTTTCATATACCCCCCTTTTTTCTTATTCAATACAACAATCCACCGCTTTGCGTACAACCGATTTCAACCGCCCAAATAAAGAAGTATCTTTTGCTGGCTCTTTGTCCTCTTTTTTTACAGGAGCCGCCACCTTCAAAGCTGCCACTTCCTTCTTAACATCATCCAAAGAATCCGTTTTCCATTCAATATCTTTTGTATCCACAAGGTTCATATTCAAGCCCCAGAATAAGCAGTATAAATCATAAGCTTGATTGAACAAATCATACGCATCTTTTGTATTGCCCATAGATTGTTGTTTGGTACCAACTTCCATCAAACGCATAGAAGTAGCTAATAAATGTTTGGAAATACACCACACCTCGCCTTCATAAGAAGGAATCACTTTTAACATCAAGTTTTTGCGCAATTCACGCACATCTTGAACCATATCATAAAAGGCAGTTTTACCGGTTTTTGCCCCCGAAAAAATCAAATGCTCTTCAATGGAAATCAAGTTCATAATGGCAATTGTTAAATCTTGATCAGACGATAAATCTTTCGGATTTTTCTTTTTGGCTTGATCCACCCGTTCAACAAATTCTTTCACACTTTGCGCTTTTGTCATATTACACTCCTTATAAAAAAACAATCTAGTCCAAAGGATAAAGAAGAAAACACAAAAAGTCAACATCTTTTTTTTATGAAAATCCATCTTAAAAAGGCTTGATTTTTATTCAATTTCATTCTATCCTATCCAAAAAAAGGAGGAAAAATGGATTTACAAGCACTGTTTACAATTTCGCACGGCGTTTACCTAACTGGTGCTCTGGACACAGACAACCGTTTTGTTGGCAGTTGTATTGATTCGGCAATGGTGGTGGAAGCTACCCCTCAACAAATTATCATTTCCTTAAATAAAGGGTCATACACCGCAGAAGTACTTAAAAAAACACATCAAATAACCTTGTCTGTGTTGCCAAAAAATACGCCCGAAGAAGTGATTCAGCTGTTTGGAACAACAACCTCTCGCAACACAAACAAATGGGACCAAGTCCCCCACGAAGTGTTTCACGGCCTACCCATATATAAACAAGCGGTTGCTTACCTGAAAGCAAAAGCCACACAAATTTGTGAAACAAGTGGCCATTTTGTGTTTTTGTGTGATGTAGAAGAAGGCCAAGCTGGCACCATGGAAGCCCCATTACTGTATGCCGACTATCAAAAAACACAAGCCCAAAACAAATCACAAAAACATTGGCGTTGCACTGTTTGCGGATATGTCTATCAAGGTGACATTCCATTTGAAGAATTACCCGAAGATTGGCTGTGTCCTTTGTGCGCCCAACCCAAAAGTGTTTTTGTTTTGGAATAAATTATCCACCTAAAACACAACCATATAAAATGGCAAAAAAGTGCATCACTGTGCCAGCCAACACCATAAAATGCCAAATAGCATGCGTATATTTTTTGCTTTTCAACACATAAAAAGCAATCCCAAAAGTATAGCATAAGCCCCCCAACACCAAAAACAGCAACGATATTTTTGGCAATACAGAAAATAGACGATGTGAAGCAAAAACAATAAGCCATCCCATCAACAAATAAAGGCCAATAGACCAAACTTTTGTACCATTGGGCGGCAAGATAAGTTTCAAAACCGTACCTAAAAAAGCCAATCCCCAAACAATGCCGAACAAAGTCCAACCCACAGCCCCACGCAAAGTCACCAATAAAAAGGGCGTATATGAACCGGCAATCAAATAATAAATCGCAATATGATCAAACTTTTTCAAAACTTTTTTGGCCTCTGCCTGTGGCACAGCATGATATAAAGTAGAAGCTGTATAAAGCAAAATCATGCTCACACCAAAAATGGTGGTTGAAACCACAGCCCATGCATCAGAATACAGGGCCGAGAAACACGCCAAAACAACCAAAGCGGCAATGCCCAAAATAACCCCCAAACCATGAATAGAGCAATGCCAAATCTCCTCTCCAATCGTATAAGAACGAATCACTTTTTGAAACATAAAAAACTCCTTCATATTAAAATATGACACTTTTGTGACAATTCTATTATATAAGAAAAATATCTTTTTGCAACAAAAAAAGCACCCTTCTAAACGAAAGGCACTTTTTACTGTGTTTTCAAATCAAGTCAGTATTGCACCTTATATTCCAATACAGCCTTGCCCTTTGGCGGCACCACCACCAACCATTTTAAGGTATTAGAGGTCACTTTTTCCGACTTTACAGTTTCCGATAACAGCTTAAAGTTATCTGGAAAATCCAGCATCAATTGAACAGTCACTTCTTTGGCTCCACCATTTTTGAAAACAACCTCGTAAGCAGCATTCTTAAGCTTATCGGATACGCTGTGGACTTGTGTCCGTTTCATATCAGCCGACACATTAAAGGCCTCTCCCAAACGCAAACGAACCACTTCGTTTTCTGCCTTATGCGGAACAGTATCTTCACCCACAAAATGCATATTATGCCCTGCATCTTCTTTATAAAAGCGTACAATTCCTTTTGGCAAAGGCTTGCCCAAATGATTCAGTGTTGTATTTTCAAAGGATACATACACTGCCGGCTTCATCTCTTTTTTCTCTGTCGCAGAAACCGT
The DNA here is from genome assembly GCA_045605805.1 of Alphaproteobacteria bacterium. Classification (GTDB taxonomy): domain Bacteria; phylum Pseudomonadota; class Alphaproteobacteria; order CAAHEQ01; family UBA3637; genus UBA3637. The sequence goes on from JAZUQR010000030.1 coordinate 19,534, forward strand.
AAAGGGACGATTGAACTCGTAAGTCTTAGTCACACCCACATCATCAACCGAAAAAAGAGCCACCTGTTTGGTCTGATTAGAAAGCAAATCCGTTTTATGCGGCACAGTATAAATATAAAAATCAGACAAAGACTCGGCCGTCATATTATCACTCGCAACAGCATAGTTCATCGCCACCATACCGTCATAATATCTCAGTTTAGACTCCGGTTCTCGTGCGATATTCACATCACCGGCCACCAATTGCAACAAAGCATTTTTATACGCTGCCCCGGAATGGTTTTGTAAAGTCACAAAAGCATTCAAAGCCATCTGTGTTTCATCTTCATTCAATTTAGCAACATAATCGGCCTTCCACGAAAGACCTTGGGTTAAATAATCCAACTCAACCGTTTCCTGAGTTTGTTTGTCCGATTCAACCACCACCGACAAAGTTGGCTCTGCCCGCAAATCAGCCGGCACAGAATCAAAAACAATCCGCCCTGGGTAATCTGTTTCTATCTTGTTGCCAATTTTCAAAACAGGTTTGTCATTATAGGCTAATAAAGTGGCAATACCTCGTTGCGCCTTGCCTGTCACAGGGTCAATATATTCTGTGGTCACTTGATGTCCCACAGACTTTTTAAGTAAAGCCTCTTTTGTCAATAAATCATAATTAAAGTTTTGTTCTTTTGTTAAAAGACCATTTCCTTTTAACAAGGCCGTTTGAGGCATTATATTGGCCGACACCCCTTGAAAAGCAAGGGTATTCTCACCCATAGATAACGCAACCTCTCTTTCGTCTTTAATCAAAGCCCGCCCCTGATTATAAATGGTCACATTGACACCCACTTGGGAAGAAACAGGCACAATCACTTCACCGGCCAACGCCACGCAAGAACTGCCCAAAAGCAACAATAAAGATAACGATAACGATTTCATATAACCTCCCCCTTTTTTTTATCAAGTTAACACAAAGAATCCAAAGAATCAAGTCTTTTTTTTAAGGCAAAGAGTTGTTTTTTTTCAAAAAATAAAGTAAAATACCCTTATGACAGGTTTATTTGAAACATTGGCACACAAGCCACTGGCCGACAAAATGCGTCCTAACCGTTTGAACGAAGTGGTGGGGCAATCTCACCTGTTGGGCGAAAAAGCCCCACTGGCCCGCATGATCCAAAACCAATCATTATCCAGTTTTATTCTTTGGGGTCCCCCTGGCTGTGGCAAAACAACAATCGCCCGCATTTTGGCCGAACAAACAAATCTTCACTTTGAACAATTATCGGCTGTTTTTTCTGGTGTAGCAGATTTACGCAAAGTCTTTGACGAAGCCAAACGCAAACGTATGGCCGGACAAGGCACACTGCTGTTTGTGGACGAAATCCACCGTTTTAATCGGGCGCAACAAGATGGCTTTTTGCCCTATGTGGAAGACGGCACAATTATTTTGGTGGGCGCAACCACAGAAAACCCCAGTTTTGAACTAAACGGTGCTTTGCTGTCCCGTTGTAAAGTGTTTGTGTTAAATCGCTTAAATGACGAAGCATTACAAGAACTGGCCACCCGAGCCGAACAAATTATGCAAAAACCCTTGCCTTTGGATGATATCGGGCGTAGCTATCTTATTTCTTTGGCTGATGGAGATGGACGCTATTTCATCAACTTGATAGAAGCAGTTTATCAATATGCCACACAGGATGAAATCTTGGATAAAAACGAACTTGAAAAACTGCTGCAAAAAAGATTACCCAACTATGATAAAGACCGAGAAAGTCATTACAATTTAATTTCGGCCCTTCATAAATCCTTGCGAGGATCCGATCCGGATGCTGGTCTTTACTGGCTGGCCCGTATGGTCACCGCAGGCGAAGATATGAAATATATTCTGCGTCGCCTTACCCGCTTTGCTTCGGAAGATGTTGGGCTGGCCGATCCACAGGCTCTTGTCCAAGCCATCAATGCATGGAACAGCTATGAACGGCTTGGCTCACCGGAAGGTGATTTGGCTGTGGCAGGATTGGTAGTCTATCTGGCAACCGCCCCAAAATCAATTGGCGTATATCGTGCATGGAAACAAGCTGTTCAAATGGCAAAAGAAACAGACAGTCTGATGCCTCCAAAACACATTTTGAACGCCCCCACAAAATTGATGTCAGAAATCGGTTATGCCAAAGGTTATCAATATGACCCCGACACAAAAGACGGTTTTTCTGGTCAAGAGTATTTTCCGGACGAACTTAAACATCAAACTTTTTACAAACCGGCCGAACGGGGATTTGAACGAGAAATCCAAAAACGCTTAGATTATTGGAACAACCTGCGCAAAAAACAAAAAAAAGCATAAACTATCCCTTGATTTTTTATTATTTTGAAGTTATGATACAAAAAAGGGAGCCTAAATGACACAAGTTCAATTGATATATGTACAAGAAAACGATAACGATATCCGTCTGGACAGATGGTTTCAACGCCATTATCCCGACTTAAAACACGGTATGTTGGAACGTTTGATAAAAAATAAAAACATCAAACTCAACAAACAAAAAACATCGGCCAGCGCACATGTGCATACGGGTGATGAAATCCGCATCCCTCCGTTGGAAGTCAAAGAAAAAGAAAACACGCCGTTGAATCTCAGTAAAAAAGAGATTCAAATGATGCAAAAAATGGTCATTTATAAAGATAATGAAATCCTCATTTTGAACAAACCGGCCGGACTTGCTGTACAAGGAGGCACAAAAACAACCAAACATATTGATGGATTGTTGGATGCCTTGCGCTTTGAAAAGGATGAAAAACCACATTTAGTACATCGTCTGGACAAGGAAACATCTGGTGTGTTGGTTTTGGCTCGTTCTGCCAATATAGCCGCAAAAATCACCGCTGATTTCAAAACACGCTTGGTTAAAAAAGCCTATTGGGCCGTTGTATCTGGCAAACCAGCACTGCCCAGTGGCAAAATTGATGCCCCCCTAACAAAAGGCAAAGAAAAAGTATTGGTTGATTTTGAGGAAGGCGACAAAGCAATTTCGGTTTATGAAATCATAGACAATGCAGGCAAAAAAGCCTCTTGGTTGGCGCTCAGTCCTCTAACCGGCCGCACCCATCAATTGCGTGTTCATTTAACCGAGATTTTGAAAACCCCAATTTTGGGAGATACCAAATATGGCAAAAAAGAATTGGCTGGCATGGGGCAAGGGCTTCACCTTCACGCCCGAGCCATTGAAATTAAAAACCCAAAAACTGGCAAAACAATCCAAGCCATTGCCGAACTGCCCCCACATATGAAAGAAACCTTTCAATTGTTTGGGTTTGACGAAAAAACAATTAAAAACCCACTTGACTTTCTACAAAAGGAGAAAAAATGTTCCGTCTGATAAAAAAAATACTGTTCATCCTCTTTTTCTTGATTGTTTTAATCGGCTCATTGATTGCCATTTTCATTCTAACCTTTGACTTAAATCGCTATAAAGATTTTACCGAAAAGAAGCTGTCTGCAGCCCTGCATCGGCCTGTCACAATTGAATCAATGACCACAAAATTATCATTGGTTCCCACAATCAAAATCAATGGATTAAAGATATTAAACACAGAACCATTCCAAGAAAAAGAACCGCTGTTATATGTGCAACATATGGATGCGGAGTTGGAATTAGCCCCCTTACTCAACTCAAACATCAATATCCACAAAATTATCATTGACGAAGCCTCAATCAATTTGTATAAAGAAGGCACAAATAACAATTGGGTAAGTAAAATCCAAGAAGAAAAAGAAGAACAAAAAAAGAAAGCCTCAACAAAAAAATTAACCACAGATAACTTTCATCTGAATCTGATTTCTGTCAATAATCTAAATATATCCTATAACGAAGCAGATCAAACCGAAACACTTCAACTAAAAAAATTAAGTCTCAAAAACTTTCACATTTTATCTGGTGAAGTGATTCAAAAGAATCAAACCTTTTCATTTAACTTAAAGGCCGGTACCATCTTTGACTTTTTGAATCAAACCCCAAACTTCCCGATTGATTTGAAAATTACATCTCGCATTCTTAACCTTAGCATCAACGGAAAAATCGGAGACTTTAACAAACTATCCGACTTGCAAGCAACCGTCACAATAGATACACAAAACTTAAAAAATGCTTGCAACTTTTTCAATATCCAAAACAAAAAGATACCGGCACAGTCAGCCAAAGCAAAAATTCAAGCAGTTGGCGACATCAAAAAATTGACATTAAAACAGGGTAATTTGTCAATCAACGCAGCCAAAGATATGCAAATCACAGCCCTAGGAACCATTGAAAACATCAAAACAAACCCATCTGCCACTTTGGATATCAACTTTCAATTATTAAAAGGAAAAACAAGTGATTTATGGAAAATACAACCCATGAATATCACGGGTGATTTGCATCTTTCTCAAGATCATATTAAATCAAAACTTTTAACGGTAGATGCGAACCGTTCAGATATCCGATTGACTTTTGATGCCACAAAAACAGAGGGAAAATATAACATAAGTACAGCGTTGGCTTCAAACTTTTTGAACATTTATGATATTTTTCAAAAGAATCAAACACAAACCACAAAAGAAACAAAAAAAACAACCTCCACCACAAAAAACAAAGAAGTTGTTTTACCTTGGGATTTGTTAAAAAAATTCAATGTGAACTTAAATCTAAACATCAAACATCTGCAAACACTAGATGTCATAGACGAATATATCGGCATATCCACACGGTCCACCTTATATGACGAAGTATTAACCGTTCCTTTCAAAATTGAGGCATTAAACGGCTCAATACAAGGCACATTAAATGCAAACGCCATAAAACAAAACATCTCTTTTACAGCAAGAGGAATACACCTCAATTTAGACAACATTAGCCCCATTCAAAACGAAATTAAAAATATGGTGATAGACAGCCAGATTTCCGCCACAACACAAGGGGCAACACTCAACAAAGCCTTAAATAATCTGAATGCCCAAATTGTGGCAGAAACACATCAAGGAACAATTTTGAACAAATGGTTCTCCAACCTGCCAAAGTTGTTAAATCTAACCCAAAAAAACGCTACGACATTCAACGCAACCGAAGTCCGAACATCCATAGAATGTGCAGCCATCAATATCAAAATCAAAAACGGCATTATCCAAGGCGATAACCAATTGGCTTTAATGACAAATAATATAAATCTTTTGGCAGGAGGCACAATCAACCTAAATGACAAAACAATGGATATAGCCTTACATCCCTCTTTGTCTGAAAAAAGTAAAACGAACAACTGGTTGGATTTCACAAAGTTTATTCGGATTTCTGGCCCGTTCACAAACCTAACCCCGAAAGTGGATACACAAAAAATTGCCCAAAATCTTATTGAAAAAGGCATGGAAAAAATCATACCACAACAAAACACACAATTATCCTTGTGTCAAATGGTGTTAGGTAAAGATGAGCTGATAAAAAAAGAACCAAAGCCTACACAACAACAAACAAAACCAGAGGCTCAACCACAACCAACACAAGATAAAACACAAGAGTTCAAGCAACAGTTGATGGATTCCTTGTTCAAAGCATTGGCCCAATGATAACAAGACACATCTCCGTTATTGGCAGAGTACAAGGAGTCGGCTTTCGCAGATGGGCCGAAAAACATGCCATAAAAGATAATCTGTCCGGCTGGGTAAGAAATGTATCAGATGGCTCGGTTGAAATAATGATAAAAGGCCACGAGGAAGATATCAATCACTTTTTAGGTCTGTGCTGGCAAGGCCCGATCTTTTCAAATGTCATAATGGTTCAGCCGGTGACAATTCCAAAAAACACCCCCTTACCAATTGAAGAAGGGGTTTTCAAAATCGTTGCTTCGGTATAAAAAAATCCTAAATCGTCACAAGGCTTTTAGGAACAGAAACATTTTTCAAATAGGCCACCGCACAGACATATTCACGCACCACAGCCCCATTGTTAGTTTCCACAATCAAAACCTGTTTTTTTTGACGCAAAGCCTTGCGAATGGCGGGGTGAATATAATCCAACACAACAGTGTTATGATCATTTCTGTATAACAAAGCATGCTCGCCCCCATTATAAACCAGCTTGGGCAACTCTGCATCTTCCAATCGGGCCCGAATCAAAATCATCAATTGTCCTGATTCATTTTGTAAAATATTAAAGTTTTTCTCTTGTTCAATAAGCGGTATAGACATTTCTACTCCTAAAAATACACTTTCAGCATAAAACAGAAAAAATCAAAAAGCAATACTTTTTTTTAGAAAAAAATCATTTTTTTGACCAACCAAAATAAAAAAAACATAAAACAAGTGTTGCACCAATAACAAAATACAAGAGACCTTTTTCCGTAAAAACCAACCTCTAAAAAACAAAAAAAGCCTTGAAAAAATCAAGGCGTTCAAAAAAGATGGTGCCTGGAGACGGAATCGGACCGCCGACACAGAGATTTTCAGTCTCTTGCTCTACCAACTGAGCTATCCAGGCACGCTGTATGGTCAATTATACACATTTTGAAATAAAATGCAACAACTTTTTTTGAAAAAACTATTTTTTCTGTTCCGTCTCCCATTCGGATTTCAACTTAGACCACACATTTTTATCCCGATACATATTCCAATAAGGCGACCATTCCTCGGCCCGCATCACCCCATCCAAGTGATACCCAAGCCGTTCCGCCACATGAACAGACCGCACATTATCCACATCATTCCGAATAACCAAACGATTGAGGCCTTGTTCAAACGCCATCCTCTCCAAAATAAGCAAAGCCTCTCGCACATAGCCATGCCCACAGGCCTCCTCAGATAACCAATAACCAAACTCTGCCCAACGATTCTGTTTATCCAAGCGAAACAGCTCAACAACCCCCAAAAATTGATTCGTTTGCTTATCCCGCATCATATAGGCAAAGCCCGTTCCGGCTTCCCATCCCTTTAAGCACCAATCAATCAACCAATGTTGATATTCATCTTCGGGAGTTTGTGTATATGCCACCCACGGCAACCATTCTTGCAAAGAATCTCTGGATGCTTCCACATAACCAAACATTTCTGTGGCCAATTCCATTGTCACAGGATACGGACGCACCAAAACAATCCGTTCACCTTCAATACGCTCCGGCATGGTAAAAGTATCAGACACCATAAAACACTCCTTGACAAATAACAACAGGATTATAGCCCAATAACCTTTATCTGTCAAACAAAAAAGCCCGACATAAAAATCGGGCTTTTTGTTGAGGTATAACTGACCGCTTATTTATCTTCGCCAGCCAGTTGTTTATAAAACGCCCAACGATCATCCACTTGCTTTTGAGCCTGCTTCAACAATTCCTCATAATGTTCAGGATTTTGTTGTTTCACAAACTTAAAGCGTGTTTCTGTTGCCATAAAGTCGGCCACAGGAATGCTTGGCTTACTGTCCAATTGGAATGGATTTTTGCCTTCTGCCTTCAAGCGTGGATCAAAGCGGTAAAGTGGCCACAAACCAGACTTCACAGCCATCTGTTGATGTTCTAAACCTTGTGTCCCAATGTCATAACCATGGGCAATACAGTGGCTGTAAGCAATAATCAAAGAAGGTCCGTTAAAGGATTCAGCTTCATTCATTGCTTTCAAAGCCTGAGCATCATTGGCACCCAAAGAAATGCTGGCCACATAAACTTCGCCAGAACTCATGGCAATAGCACCCAAGTCCTTGCGTGGCAAGCTGCTGCCAGAAACAGCAAACTTGGCAGAAGCACCAATCGGTGTAGCTTTTGATCTTTGACCACCTGTATTAGAGTAAACATTGGTATCCATCACCATAATGTTCACATTCTTACCAGAATACAACACATGGTCCAAACCACCATAGCCAATATCATAGGCCCAACCGTCACCGCCCAAAATCCAAACGGATTTTTTCACAAGATAGTCAGCATGTTCTTTTAATAATTGAACACGATCGCCACTCATCAAAGCAAGTTTTGCCTTCAAATCAGCAACCCGCTTACGTTGAGCCGCAATACCTTCTTCTGTTGTTTGATCTTGATTCAAGATACCATCAACAGTATCAGCCCCTAATTGATCTTTCAATTCGGTCAATAACTGAATAGCAAACTCGGTTTTAGAATCCACCGAAGAACGCATACCCAAACCAAATTCAGCATTGTCTTCAAACAAGCTGTTGGCCCAAGCTGGTCCACGACCGGCATCATCTTTGGCATAAGGAGTTGTCGGCAAGTTGCCCCCATAAATGGAAGAACAACCTGTGGCATTGGCCACCAACAAGCGATCACCAAACAATTGGGTCATCATCTTCACATACGGTGTTTCACCACAACCGGCACAAGCCCCCGAGAATTCAAACAAAGGACGCATCAAAGAAACACCCTTCACAGTTTTTGGATTCAATTTAGACCGATCCATATCCGGCAATTTCATAAAGAAATCAAAGTTTTTAATTTCTTGATCCACATGCTTTTCAATGGGTTCCATCGTCAAAGTATTTTTGGCTTTCATCGGACAAACTTGTGTACACAAAGAACAACCGGTACAATCTTCCGGAGCCACTTGAATCACAAACTTATTGCCTTTGAAATCAGGTGCTTTGTAATCAGCAGACTTAAAGCCTTCCGGAGCCGAAGCCAATGCTTCTTCCGAAACCACTTTGGCACGAATAGCCGCATGAGGACACACGGCAATACATTTACCGCATTGGATACATGTTTCAGAATCCCAACAAGGCAACATAGTCGCCACACGGCGTTTTTCATATTTAGCCGTATCTGTTGGCCAAGCCCCATCCACAGTCCATTCAAAAGCGGATACAGGCAATTCATCACCACGGCCTTCAATAATGGCACCAGTCACATTACGAATCAATTCTGGGGCTTCACTTGGTACACCAGGTTGACGACGGATTTTGGAATCCACAGCCCCCACAGCAATTTCATGTAAATGTTCCAAAGACGCATCCACTGCTTTAATGTTGGCATCCACCACATCTTGACCTTTTTTCATATAGGTTTTGGTAATGGCTGCCTTAATCTTTTCAATGGCCACATCTTTTGGCAATACACCAGAAATAGCAAAGAAGCAAGCCTGCATAATAGTATTGATACGACGACCCATACCTGTTTTACCGGCCACATCCACAGCATCAATGGCATACATTTTAATGTTTTTATCCACAATAGTCTGTTGCACTTCACGAGGCAAACTGTTCCATACTTGATCAGCTGGTGTTTGTGTATTCAATAAGAACACAGAGTTTGGCGCAGCCACAGCCAACAAATCAATCTTATGCAAGAAAGGTTCGTGGTGACACGCCACAAAATCAGCCGATGTAATCAAATAAGGGGCCTTAATCGGGTTTTTCCCAAAACGCAAGTGTGATGTTGTCATCGCACCAGATTTTTTGGAATCATACACAAAATAAGCCTGACCATACATATCATCTGCATCAGCAATAATTTTAATTGAGTTCTTATTAGCACCCACAGTACCATCTGACCCCAATCCAAAGAAAATACAAGCTGTTTGATCTTTTGTTGGCAATTGATAAGAAGCATCATAAGCCAAAGAAGAATGGGTCACATCATCATTGATACCAACGGTAAAGTGATTCTTTTCCACATTTTCAAACACAGCTTTCACCATAGCAGGTGTGAACTCTTTGGAAGAAATACCATAGCGTCCACCCAATACTTTTGGCATAGCATGTCCATTGACGGCAGCTTCGGCCAAAGCAGAAACAACATCCAAGTACAAAGGTTCACCAACCGAGCCGGCTTCTTTTGTGCGATCCAAAACAGTCACATATTTCACTGTGCTTGGCAAAGCATCCACAAAGGCTTTGGATGGGAACGGACGATACAAACGCACCGCCACAACACCATATTTACCGCCATTTGCATTCAAAGCATCAACTGTTTCGGTCAATGTTTCAACGCCCGACCCCATGGCCACAACCACATGTTCGGCATCCGCCACACCATAGTAATCAACAATGTGATAGCTGCGCCCCGTCACTTCTTCAAACTTGCGCATACATTTTTCAACAATATCCGGACAAGCCTGATAATACTTGTTGGCCGCTTCTTTAATTTGGAAGAACACATCCGCATTTTGGGCTGTACCGCAAATCTTTGGATGATCTGGTGTCAAAGCATTCTTTCCTGTAAAATCTGTTGGAATATCCGCCATCAAGGTTTTCAAATCCTCATCACTCAACAAATTGATTTTGTTGATTTCATGGCTGGTTCTAAACCCATCAAAGAAGTGTAAAAAAGGAATGCGAGACAAATAAGTCGCCATGTGTGCCACAGCAGCCATATCGTGTGCTTCCTGCACAGAATTGGAAGCCACCATCGCAAATCCGGTTTGACGACAAGCCATCACATCAGAATGATCCCCAAAAATAGACAAAGCGTGTCCAGCAACAGTACGAGCCGCCACATGCATCACAAATGGCAACAATTCACCGGCAATCTTATACATATTCGGAATCATCAACAACAACCCTTGTGAAGCAGTATAAGTAGCAGTCATAGAACCTGCCTGCAAAGCCCCATGTACAGCACCAATAGCACCCGCTTCGGATTGCATTTCAACCACTTCTGGTACTTTACCCCAGATATTTGTTTGTTTTCCAGCTGCCCAAGCATCGGCCCATTCCCCCATCGGACTTGATGGTGTAATCGGATAAATGATGGACATTTCGTTTAATTTATAAGCAACCAAAGCGGCTGCTTCATTTGCATCTAACATTTTTGTTTTTGACATATTTTTCCTTTCAAAAATTGGTAATTTTCTTATACAACTTTTTCAATAAAAAAGCAAGAAGATTTTCTATTATTTTATGACAGCAAAAACATTTTCAAAAAAACTTGACAAATAAAATAATTTTTACTAAAATAAAGTATCTGTTTTTCAAAGGAGAACCTGATGCTGCTTCTAAACAACTTTATTGAACACGCAAAAGAATTGGATAAAAAAACGAATGATATCCTACCATTTTGCATTGAAATGAACAAAAAATACCCCTACTTGCAAAAATTAAGAGAACATATTGTACGGGCAGACTTCACCACAAATGGGCAGGAAGATTATGAAGAAATACCCCTCAATCCGCCCATTCAACAACCATTTTATGATATGTTGCGTGTGGTTCAATTAAAAAAACTGTTTCCAAACTTCTTTTCCGAAAAAAATAAAGAATTGATAAAAAAAACCGCTTTGCCCAACGATACCCATCCCCAAGCCACCGCTTTAATAAGTTTGTTGCTATGGCACGATTTTGACGAAAAACAATACCTGATAAACAGAGCGCAAAAACAACAAGAAATAGCCCAACTGCAAAAACACGAAGCAATTAAACGCAACAAGAAAAAGTTCCGCCAACTTTTACATAAAAAACAGAAAACACCGTTGGAACAATTACAAATCAAAAGTTGGCTAAAAAAAGAAAAATAATAAAAATAACAAACTATCTTTCTAACCCCTTGCGTCTTCTTAAAGGAACTTGGGGTTTTTTTGTTGCCTTTTGTTCAACCAAACCATCATCAAGTAATAATTGTCCCAAATAAATACTGGCAGGCTGAGACTTGGATATTTTTTTCAAAGAATCTGACTCATCAAAAGAAATGTCAATTTGACGAATATGGCCATCTTTACCTGACTTATTTGGTACAACCCGAGATTTCATAGAAACAACAGGCGTACCTAATTCACGAAACAACGGATCAAAATAGACCAACGAAGAAGCATATAAACGATTCAACCAATCTTCATCAGGAGAAGCCCGCAGCAAATCAGATAAAAAAGCAGACAATGCCGCACGCTTTAATTCCAATGTCTTCGCCTCTCGTTTTTCGGCCGATAAAGAACAAACCAAATCCAAAAAAGCCCCCTCTATCATCTTTTTTTCTTTTAAGAAGTTCAAAGCCGTTTTCACCCGAGTCGCATGATGTTTAAGCCGATAAGAGGCAAACTTGCCCTTCACCCGCTGCTTCACCACAGGATTGTGTGCATAATCATTGATATCCGCCAAAGCCCGATAGATTTGAAAAGAATTCAATTTTTCCATCGCATGCCGAGCACTGTCCAAAGGCACCCCAAACGGCGCATCCATTTTATCAGAAACCATTTGGTTTAATGCTTCCCAACACCCTCTTTCATCTTTTGGATAATCCTCACGACAAGTCAATTCATCCAACACGCTAATCCATTTAGACTTATCCGTACGCAGATTTTCCATAGACAGAGCCTCAGTCAATTTTGGCATCATTTTCAATGGACGCTCTAAACGCAAAAAAAGATTTTCATGAGCATCAAAATTCCAACCCCGAATTAAATTAGACAAAGAAAAATCCGGCATCTGTTCTTCTGAATCTAAAACAAGAATCTTTGTTCCTGTTTCTTCATCTTGAATTGTCTCCGCTTCTTCATTTTCCTTACATTGATTCACAAAATCAAGCTGCCAATCCAGCATATGATTTTTGAAAAAGTTATATTCCAACGGAGAAATCAACCCTAAACCACCATACAAGCCCAAATCGGTAATCGAGTTTTGTTCATACCATTTTTCCAAAGACAGGGATTTTTGTTTCTTACCAAAAAAAAGATGTTCCATCAATTTTGTTTGGGCTTTGGACACATTATCAGCATCAAACAAATTAGATGAAGCATCATAGGTTTCTGTCCATTTGAAAGGGCGAGCTTCTCTCATCGTCATAACCTCCAAAAATAATTATAATTTGCACAAGTCTAGCATAAACGCATCATTCTGTCAAGTTTTTTTACCTATTTCAAACATAAAAAAACACCCCGCCTTGTTCGGGCGGAGTGTTCAACTTGTGGATAAGTTTATTTTTCCAAAATGGCAACGCCTGGTAAAGATTTACCTTCCATCCATTCCAAGAAAGCCCCACCAGCCGCAGACACATAGGTCAAATCAGCTTTTACACCAGCTTTTTTCAAGGCAGAAACAGTATCGCCGCCACCAGCCACAGATGTTAAAACACCAGCCTTAGTTTGCTCGGCCACCACTTTGGCAATTTCGTTTGTCCCCTTATCAAAAGGTTTGATTTCAAAACAACCCACAGGGCCATTCCAAATCAAAGTTTTGGCATTTTGAATCACTTTGGCAAATTCAGCCACCGATTTTTCACCAATATCCATCAACACTTTACCGGCAGGCACAGCATCTGCATCAGATGTATGAGCTTCTTGTCCTTCACCAAAGGCATCAGCCCACACTAAATCCACAGGCAACACAATTTGACAAGCACCGGCATTGGCCAAAATATTTTTGGCTGTGTCAATCATATCTGGTTCAACCAAAGAACCTTCACCCATCGGAATCCCTTTGGCAGCCAAGAAAGTATGGGCCATACCGCCACCAATCAACAAATAATCCACTTTTTTCACCAAGTTGCCCAACAAATCCAACTTTGTGGATACCTTACTGCCACCCACCAAAGCAACCGCAGGATGTTGTGGGTTTCCCAATGCCTTATCCAAGGCTTCTAATTCTTCTTGCATTAAACGGCCAGCCCCATTTGGCAACAAATGAGCCATCCCTTCTGTGGAAGCATGCGCCCTGTGTGCTGTGGAAAAAGCATCATTGATATAAATATCCATTCCATGAGCCAAGGCTTCACCAAACGCACGGTCATTGGCCTCTTCACCTGCATAGAAGCGCAAGTTTTCCAACAAAATCACTTCACCGTTTTGCATGCCTTGAACAACAGCATCCCGTTCTTCGCCAATACAATCATCCACAAACTTCACAGCAACGCCGGCCGCTTGTTCCAAAGCTGGTGCCAAAAATGCCATGGAAAACTCAGGATTTTTCTGTCCCTTTGGACGCCCAAAATGGCTGGCCACCACAGCTTTACCACCATGTTCAATCACATATTTCAAAGTTGGCACAAAGCGATCAATACGAGTCGTATCTGAAATAGCCCCATCCTTCACAGGCACATTCAAATCGGCACGAATAAACACTGTTTTACCATTAAAATCAAAATCATCCAAAGTTTTAAACATTTTTTTCCTTTCGTTTGTTAAAATAAATCGTACCCATATTTCTAACCTTTTTTTTCAAAAAAAGCAAGCGAAATTATTTATTGCACAATCAAATTATTTGTGGTACAATTCAAACCGAGACAGGCGATTCCTGTCTTGAGGCTTAGAAAACCTCCCAATTGATGTCTGGAAAGACATAAAATTTCCAACTGATATATCTATCGGTTGGAAGATCGCAAAATAAGGGCAACCAAATATGCGATGCTATTTTCAATTGATAGTTTTCTAGCTTCCAACCGCCTCTCATCAAGGCGTTTTTTTTATGTTGAAAGGAACCTTTATGAAAAAAACTTTATTACTATCATTTTTATTTTTGGGCGCATGCACCTCTTTAAGTGGAATTGAAAATGCAAAACTACATCAACTAAAAGCCCAAGGAGTCACAATAGATCATCCTGTGGGACACTACACCAAGCCCGCCTCTGCGATTGGAGCCGCCGCATTAAATGTCTTACCAGGAGTTGGTAATTTCTATCTTGCCGCAGGCGAAGCTGGCGAATCATCACACTGGTTATATGGTTTTTTGAATTTACTGACTTGGCCCGTTTCTATTTTGTGGGGCATTCCAGAAGCCGCCGTTGATGCCAACACAATCAACAAAAAAGAAATGCTATATTATTATACTTACGATAAACAAGGACAAAAAGACTTACAACACGCAGGCGTGACATTAGATTAAAAGAAACACCCCCGATTGTTCGGGGGTGTTTTTGTATTTAAGCGACATTGCTTATTGCTTACAGCAATTTGCCCATAGCAACGGCTGTATCTAACATACGGTTGGAGAATCCCCATTCGTTGTCATACCAGCTCATAATACGCAATTGAGTGCCACCCATCACCTTTGTACCATTGGCATCAAATGTGGAAGAGTGAGGATCATGTGTAAAGTCAATGCTGACCAGTTTTTCAGCATTATAACCAAGCACGCCCTTCAATTCACCTTCTGCGGCAGCTTTCATAGCAGCATTCACTTCGTCAACAGTCACTTCTTTTTCCATAATCAAGTTAGCATCAACCAAAGAAACATCTGGTGTGGGCACACGAATGGACACACCGTCCAATTTGCCAGCCATTTCTGGAATCACCAAACCAATAGCTTTGGCCGCACCAGTTTTTGTTGGAATCATGCTCATAGCAGCAGCACGAGCACGATACAAATCTTTATGCAATTGATCCAAAATCTTTTGATCGTTGGTGTAGCTGTGAATGGTTGTCATAAAGCCTTGTTTAATACCAAAAGCCTTTTGCAATACATATACCACAGGGGCCAAACAGTTTGTGGTGCAAGAAGCATTGGATACAACCAAATCTTCGGCTGTCAATGTATCGTGGTTCACACCATAAACAATGGTCTTATCAGCCCCTTCACTTGGAGCAGACACCAACACACGTTTGGCACCGGCTGTCAAATGAACAGTGGCTTTTTCTTTGGAAGTAAAAATACCTGTGCATTCAAAAACGATATCAATACCCATTTCACCCCAAGGCAATTGAGTTGGATCTTTTTGCGCAATCACCCGTGTTTTTTTGTCACCAGCAATCAAATAATCACCTTCGGCACGAATATCCATATCCAATTTTCTATGAACAGAGTCATACTTCAACAAATAAGCATTAGCAGAAGCATCACCCAAATCGTTGATGGCAACAATATCCACATCATCACGGCCTGATTCTAACCAAGCACGATAAACCAAACGGCCAATACGTCCAAAACCGTTAATAGCAACTTTTACTGTCATTTTTTTATCCTTTCATATTTTTAACATACGACTTCAAAATCGTGGGTTTAGTATAAACACATTTTGAAACAAATTGCAAGTACTTTTTGACAAATTTTAAGTTTAATAATACAAAATGAAAAAGGTCTATTTTAAGAAAACTCTTGACAAAAACAACAGTTATAATTATAATATAACCAATTTTTTAAGGAGTTGGAAATGTTAGATATTCAAATTTTTAATGTACGCACACCCGTTTATGAAAATAAAACACAGGTTGGATCTATTCCACATATCTCTCTTGGAACCTATACAGCTTTAACCCCAGAGGAACGTACTGCCCTTGAAGGCTGCACCTCCCATCTAACCGACAATTCTGTATCCGCTTTTAACAAAGCGATTCACAACATAGGAAAAAAGTTTTATGCCATTCATCTGTTGCATGAACTGGCCAAAGTCAACCATCCATTGGTTAAAGAGCAATTAAAAAATCAGATTCAAAACATTTGTCAACAAAAACCTCAAAACTTACCCCAACTGCAAAAGGAACAAAAATTGTTGCAATCATATATTGTCAAAACCTTTACGCCCGAAGAACAAGTCATGATGATGATTCGTCTAAAAAATCACCATGACCAAAAAAAGAAAGCCAACGAAATCACCCCCGAAGAAGATGAAATCTTTGCCAGAGGTATTGCTGAATGCGTTCAGGCTATCAAGGATATGCCCAAGGAAAGGAAAAGCCCTCTTATCCGCAACTTATGCATCAACAGCACACACCGACATTATACAAAGAATCACTCTCGCACATAAATGGGCCACTGCCCTTGCACCACTTCGTTTAATGTGGTCATCGGCAACCCCATCAGATTACAATAAACCCAATAATTGATAAGGATTCTTTCAACAAAGCCTCGTGTTTCTTTGGAAGGCAAAATCTCCAAAAACAACAACGGATCATCCCGATAAAGCACACTGTTTTGCCATTTATTCAAGTTCCCTGGTCCGGCATTATAAGCAGCCGCCAAAAACATCAAATTACTTTGAACCTGAGGATAGTCCATCAACTGCAACAAATAAGCCTGTCCCAACCGCAAATTATAGGCAGGATCTTTCAATGATCGTTTGGAATAAGGGCATTGTAAATTACCCGCCAAAGCCTTTGCGGTATCCGGCATCAACTGCATCAACCCCACAGCACCAACATAACTTTCAGCTCGCTTGTTAAAACACGATTCCTGACGCACAAAAGCATAAACCAAAGCCTTGTCCAATTTCCAACCGCCTTCTGGCCGCCAATTAGGCATCGGATACCGAGCCTCCTCGCCCTGCAAAGTACCTGTTAAACTTTGAAACACATCTGAAAAACCGTTTTTTTCGGAAATCATCATCAACACACCTTTTGCCTCATCATCAGCCTCTAAATACAGTTTTGACAATTCCTGTGTTGCCCAATCCTTCTTACCGATTTGATATAAAGCATAAAATCTTTCCAAAGCTGGATGCGAAAACCGACCAATTACTTCATCTGAAGGTGTAGAGGGCTTATCCCAAACATAGTTCAAATCTTGCCCCAAAGTTGCCAACGCCAACATCCCATAAAAATAACGGGGAAATTGCGCTGCCTTTTGCAAATAAATCACTGCATTTTGATAATCCCCCACAGCCAAAGCACTTCTGGCCGCCCAATAGGATGCCTTCACCTGCAAAAAGTCATCCGCCCCATCCAAATCAGATAAGTCTGAAAAAAAATCAAACGCTTTGTCAAAATCATCCAACTGCCAATAAGCCAAACCACCCACCCATAAAGCCAATGGCACCGGCTGGGAAGAAAAAAAAGTGGCTTCTTCCACCAAGGCAACAGCCTGTTCCAACTGTCCGGATAATAAATAGCTGAACGCCAAAGCCGTTTTCATTTTATCAAAATCCACCCGAGGAAGAAGTCTTTGAAGTTTGTCCTGTGCCAAAAGAACATGTGCTTCGGCCAAATTGTTTTTTTTCAATAACGATAAAAAGAAATCTTTTTGTTCTGTTAAAAATTGCCTATCCGTCTCGGCCAACGAGTCCGAAAAACACATTTCCACCACCAAATCAATCGGCTCTTGACGATAAGGCTTAACACAAGCATTCGTATTGGAACCAAACAACCCCTTTGGACGCTTTAAGTTTTCAACCTTTTTTTGTTGTCCCAGCGCATACACCTCTCCGGCAATCGGCAAATCGGAATAACGTTTCATCCAATCCCGAATCTCTTTCTCCGAGGTTTTATAGCGATTAGCAAAATAACGGTCATACAATACATACCCCATCAACAGTTTGTTGGAAATATCCTTTGTCTTATTTTTTGCCGAAGTTAAATGATTTTTTTGTTGTAAATCAAAGATTTCTCTGTAAATGCTGACATCTGTTTTTTTCAAAACCTTGGGTAAAGCGGCCTCAACCGAAGCCGAAACCCAAAACAAAAGCAAAAGAAAAACAATCCGAACAAACATCAAATCTATTCAGAAAGTGGCAAAAAAACAACTCGTTTAATACAGTTTTTTTCTGTCATATTTTCCACAACACAACGAGTAACTTCCATCTTTGGCATACCCATAATATAATCGCACGCCTCATCCACCAAAACAATCGACTCTTCTTTTTCTTGTTGTGGGGCTAAATTACGCACCTTGTAAGCGGTATCAAAACCACCATAGTTCAACGAAAAATCTAACTGTTGAATAGGTTTTTTGAATGGGTTTGTCACAGCAATTGTACCATCACAGTAAGAAAAAGCCTTTTGTGGCATAATTCTTGCCTTTGCCGTTTTCATATAAATCACAATTTTTTTATCTTCTTCCTCTTCGTCCTCCTCGGCCTCTTTCTCATCAGGTATTGCTTCCGCATCAACAGCTACCGGTTCGGTTGGAGATTCCGCAAACAAATCAGTTTCATTCACATCTGCAACCGCATCTGTCACGGCCACTTCGTCTGTTTCTGACACGGGGGGAACAACATCGTCCACAGGCAGCACATTTTCTGTCATTTCTGTCACAACAGCATTTTCTGTTGAAGGGGACACAGCATTTTCTGTCTCTTCTGTAATTCTTTCATAAGCAGCAAACTCCGGGAACAGCTCTTGAGCCGACACAGAAGACACCACAAAAGCAATCAAAGCAATAAATAATTTTTTCATTTTTTTTTATCCTTTCTTTGACATTTCAGTACAAATTGACTACAATATAAAACAAACAAGAATAACTATAAAGAAAGTTTTTACAAATGACAACATTTTTTTTCTGTGGGATTGGCGGAATCGGAATGAGCAGCATTGCCCTCTACCTAAAAAAACAAGGGCATACCGTTTTGGGGTCAGACAGATCTTTTGATCAAAACACCGCCTCAGAAACCAAAGAACGCTTAAAACAAGCCGGCATTGTTCTTTTTGCACAAGACGGCAAAAGCATCTCTCCCTTCATTGATATATTTGTTGTTTCATCAGCCGTAGAAGAAGCAATCCCCGATGTAAAAAAAGCAAAAGAATTAAACTTGACAATCAAAAAACGGGCCGAGGTGTTGGCAGATATTTTATCCAACCACTTTGGAATTGCTGTGGCCGGCACAAGTGGCAAAACAACAGTCACCGCTATGATTGGACATATTCTTTATACATTAAACAAAAAACCACTGATGATAAACGGAGGCATTTCTGAAAATCTCTATAACAACGAAACACAATCAAATCTGTTGATGGCAGGCAATGAAATCTGCGTCATAGAAGCCGATGAATCTGATGGCTCTATTCAACAATACACGCCCGATTTATCAGTGGTCACCAACATCACGCTTGACCACAAAGCCTTATCTGAAACAAAACCATTGTTTCAAGATTTTCTAAATCGCACCAAAAAAGGCATTGTAATGAATCTGGATGATACCGAATCACAAACTTTAACAATCAATCGGCCAAATATCATCACATTTTCTGTTTCTGGGAATCCATCAGCCACGCTTTACGCCACAAACATATCACAAGAAAAAGAAGGGCTTCATTTTTTCATCAATAACACCCCCGCTTTTTTGCCGATGATAGGCAAACACAACATTGAAAACGCATTGGCAGCCATCAGCATCTGTATGCACATGGATATTTCCATCCAAGAAAGCCTTCAAGCGCTTCAATCTTTTTTGGGAACAAAAAGGCGTATGACAAAAATCGGCACAGCCAATGGGATTACAGTCTATGACGATTACGCCCATAATCCCGCCAAAATCCAAGCCGCCATTACAGCCTTAAAGCCTTTGGCAAAAAGGTTATTTATCGTCTATCAGCCCCATGGTTTTGGTCCGTTAAAATTGATGAAGGATGACTTGATTCAAACCTTAAATCAAACTCTAAATGAAAACACAGAATGGATTATGTTGCCCGTTTATTTTGCCGGTGGCACAGTCAATAAAGATATTTCATCCAATGATATTATCACCCCATTACAACAAAAAGGCAAACGAGCAGTCACCTTGAACACCCGCCCGCAAGTATTAGAATATCTTCAAAAAAGGGCCTGTACCGGAGATATCATCTTGTTGATGGGGGCCAGAGACCCCAGCCTATCCCAATTTGCAAAAGACATCTACACAACCCTAGAAAAGGAAGAAAAATGAAAAAAGTTCAAATCGTTTCACCGGCTTCCATTTGTCCCATCAATACAAAAGAAAAAGCAAAAATCAATGCCTTTTTCAAAAACAATCACTACACTGTGTCGTGGGCTAAATATGCCTTAAAACAAGCAACAACCGAACAAAAAACAGCCGACCTGATGAACGCATTTGAATCAAATTCGGATATCATTTTATCTTTGCGTGGTGGCTATGGAAGTATCAAATTATTAAACCAAATCAATTGGAAAAAATTAAAAAAATCCTCGTCCTTGTTTGTCGGGTTCAGCGATCTGACAACCTTTCAAAACGCCTATTATACCAAAACAGGCAAACCAAGTCTGACCGGCTTTATTGCAAAAGATATCCTCAAGTTAAACAAAACATCTGATGAAAGCAACCTCTTTTGGCAAATCATCAATGGGGCCAATATCCAATTTTGCAATTGTCCTGTCCTTTCAAAAGGGATAAAAGAAAAAGTCAGTGGCACATTAGTCGGTGGCAACCTTTCCTGTTTTGTCACTTTACTTGGAACACCCTATATGCCCAACCTGAAAAATAAGATTTTATTGTTGGAAGATGTATGCGAACCGCCTTATAAAATTGATCGCATGTTGACCCACCTAAAACTTGCCGGAGTTTTTGAAAAAATCAATGGCGTTGTTTTGGGCAATTTTTATCAATGTACCAACGAAACACAACCACAAAACATAAATGACACATTAAAAGAGTTTTTTCAAAACTGTAAGCTGCCTGTCTTACAATGTGTAGCATATGGGCATCAGCCACATCATATGTGCCTACCGATTGGCACAAAGGCCACACTCAATACAAAAGAAAACAGTCTGATTATTGACGGCATTAAAATAAAAACAAACAAATAAAAGAAAGGAAAAACATGAAAAAAATCTCTCAATTTTTCAAAAAACTGTTAAAAACAATCTGCTGGATACTGGTCATTTTAATCATTCTGGTTTCGGCAATATATCTTTTTGCAGGGCAACTGGTCCAACGCTTTGCCCCCGACTTCATAAGTAAAATCACACAAACCGAAACGCAACTTGGCAAAGTGGACTTATCCTTGCTGTCCGGCCACATAGAATTAAATGATTTGGCCATCGGCAACCCCAAAGGTTTTAAGGATAAAAATGTTTTTCAACTTGGGAAAATCAGTGTTGATTTCACACCAAAAAGCCTGCTGACAAATAAAATCATCATCAATGATGTCACAATTTCTGGCGTTCAGGTTTCCACAGAACTCAATGCAAAAGGCAAAACAAATGTGACCGAGCTGTTAAACAACATTCAAAAAATAACAGGCTCTACCCAAGAAAAACCAGCCGAAGAAACAAAAAAAGAAAAAACACCAACACAAACAAGCCCAGCTAAAACGGTTGTCATTAAAGATTTGAAAATTGAAGACTCGTCTGTACGTGCCGGAATTGCCGGACAAATGATGACCATACCGTTGCCAAACATTCACCAAAAAAACATTGGGGAACAGAAAAAACAAACCCTCAGTCAAACAATTGTTGACATCTTAAATACCCTTAACACTGAATCAGCAAAGGCAACCGTCAAAGCCGCCAAAGAAGGGGTTAAAAACACCATTCAACAAGGCAAAGAGGCCATCAACAACCTAAAAGATAACTTCAAAAAACTCTTTTAAGGCCAGCAAAAATCAACGCCCTTTTTTCAAAGGGCGTTTTTTTTATTTCTTTTTGTGACATTTCTCCTTCTTTTTTGGCTTTTTGGGCTTAGCCTTCAAAAACTCAAAATGAGTAATCTTCACTTTCTTGATGCGTCTGGCATCCACATCCATCACTTGAAACTTTATGCCGGAAGGATGAACAATAACTTCCCCACGATAAGGCAAACGACCAGCAATATGAAACACAAAACCACCCACGGTATCAATATCTGCTTCCTTATCATCAAAAGTTAAAAACGGCCCAATCATCGCTTCCAAATCGGCCAATTCCACCCGAGCATCAGCCTCAATCACACGAGGAGAAACTCGTTTCAATTCTGGCGGACGATCCAACACATCGTGTTCATCTTCAATTTCGCCCACAACCTCTTCCAACAGGTCTTCCAAAGTAATCAAGCCAAAAGTGCCACCAAACTCATCCACCACCACAGCCAACTGCATAGATTTAGCCTGCATCTCACGCAACAAATCTAAACAGCGCATGGAAGGGGCAACAAAAACAACATGATGCGTCATAATTTGGGACACTTCCATAGACTTATTCTGCAAGGCTGCACTCAACAAATCTTTCGTGTGTAAAACGCCCACAATGTTATCCAAAGTTTTTTCATAAACAGGCATTCTGGTATATTTATCTTTCAAGATAACATTCTTGACCTCATCCAACGAAGCATTCACAGGCAGAGCCACCACCTCAGCACGAGGAATAGCAATATCACTGGCTCGTTTGTCCCGCAACTTAAACACATTTTTTAACAACAACATCTCGTCATCATCCACCAAAACATCTTCACCTCGTTCTTCCCGCTCATCCATAATTTCTTCCACAGTTTCAATGGCTTCTTCTTCTTCCGGATGTTTCTCAAATAAATCTTTAATCTTGTCAAACATTTACATCACTCCCTCGTATGGGTCATTAAATCCCAGTTGTTTCATAAGTTTTGTTTCCAATTTTTCCATTTTCAAGGCCTGTTTATCGGTTAAATGGTCATATCCCTGCAAATGTAAAGCCCCATGAATCAATAAATGTGTCAAATGAGCCTTAAATGACTTATGTTGAGCCTTTGCTTCTTGACACACAACATCATAGGCAATGACAATATCCCCTGCAAAAGGAAACTCGTTTTCAAAAGATAAAACATTCGTGGGCTGATCTTTACCCCGATAACGCTTATTCAAATCATGAACAAAATCATTATCAGCCAACACAACCGACACAATCACTTCTTCTTTTTTTTGCCAAGCAAAGCGAATGACCTCCGCACATAAGTGCTTGATAAAAAGATTTTTAAGATAAAAATGTTTATCCAAAACTTGAATATCTATCTGCATTTACTTTGTCTCTTTTTCCTTGGCATAAGCATTCACGATTTTTGACACCAAACCGTGACGCACCACATCCCGTTCATCAAATTGCACAAAAGCAATTTCATCCACATTTTGCAGGATACGAGTTGCCTCACGCAAACCGGATTCCATCCCTCTGGGTAAATCAGTTTGAGTTAAATCACCATTGATAACCATTTTTGACCCCTCCCCCAAACGGGTTAAAAACATTTTCATTTGCATGGGTGTGGTATTTTGTGCTTCGTCCAAAATCACAACAGCGTGTGATAAAGTCCGCCCCCGCATATAGGCCAACGGAGCAATTTCAATTTCACCATTTTCAATTTTTTTATCCACAACTTCCCGTGGCAACATATCATATAACGCATCATAAAGCGGGCGCAAATACGGATCAATCTTTTCTTTCAAATCCCCAGGCAAAAAGCCCAGATTTTCCCCTGCCTCCACCGCTGGACGAGTTAAAATAATCTTATCCACTTTGTTGGCTTCCATTTCGGAAACAGCCTTCGCCACAGCCAAAAAGGTCTTCCCTGTTCCGGCCGGACCTAATCCAAAAGTCATATCGTGAGTGTTCATTGCTTCAATAAACACACTTTGATTTGCCGTTCTGGGGTTGATGTGACGCAGTTTGGTTTTTAAGGTTAAATTATCTGCCATCTTAAATCCTTTCATTTATGAATAAAGTTAGTATACTTCATTCGTGACAACTTGTCAAAGAATTATCTTGATTTTTCCTTGTATTTAGGAAATCCCGATGTGTTGGGATATAAAATCTGTTTGGAAAATCGCAATATCTTGGCATAATGGTCCTTGGAAAAACATTCCTTTAATTCATTTTTTTGCTCTATATTTTCAACCAATTCAATTGTGGCATCAAACAACTCTTGTGTCTTCAAAGCATTCAAATTTGCCTGTCTCAGGTCATTAAAAGTGGCTTGATTGGATTGAATCAACGCAACTTGTGCAACAGTCGGAAAACCCAGCCAATAACAAAGAGATTGCTGTTCCTCTGGCGAAAAGCGATAGCCATTTTTTTCTGCTTTTTCAATAACTTCCAACAACATATCTGAAACAAAAGTTTTAACAGCCAATTCATCTTTTTTTAATTCCGAGCGATTGTGAAGCACACAAGATAAATCAAAAGCATCCACACTGGTTGCCGTTGGGTGTTTTTGAATCTCCCGCAACAAACAAATCCCCATAAATTGCAAAGTTGGCTTGGGCATCAGTGGCATTTTCTTAACCTGCCCCCTGCTTAAAATACAAACAATCTCATCCCAATTTGGATTTTCATTAAAAAAGCGTTGATTAGGCAAAGTTTTGGTATCCCCATTGGCAAATAAAAGGGTTTGTATAACATAAGCATCTTGAACGCCCTTCTCACGACTGACACAAAGCAAAGAATCCAAAAAGGCCTTATCCCCAATGGCCTCTATCTCTTTTTGATCTTGCAAGGACATCGGAAAACATTCTTTTTCCGCAAAACAAACCGCCACCTTACGTTCAGCCAAAGCCTCTAAAATAGCATTATAACAAAACAAATCATCTAATGAAGCAAAACTCAACGCATTGATACCCATTTTCTGCCCCGCCACCAAATGCACCAGATGTTCGGCTTCATGCAAAAAAGTATCAAACAACGACTTCACAGAACGCACCTGAGGATTGATATTCAAAATAAGGTTTTTCCCATCACACTTTCCCCCATCCACATTTCCATCAGAATCAGGGGCAACATCTTCCAGCAATAAACAGGGAGAACACTTTTTCACATCTTGTAAAAGTTTTTGTGCAGAAGGACTTTGAAGACAAAATCGGCTGATATCCTGAGCAATTTCATCTGTCTGTTCACAACGATTCACAAAAAAAGGACGAATATCAATTTCTTTGTCTGGCTTTGAATCCAAATCAGCCGAAACACAACCCTTGGATACAGCCGCTGCAGCCATTAAAGCACCCAAAAAACGCAAGGTTTTATTTTTTTTCATTTTGATTTTTTAACCAATTCAGCCTTCAAAGCCGTTGCAGTTGCCGCAATCACTTTTACCCGAACAATTTCGCCCAACAACTTTAACGGAGCTTTCACAATCGTCCCCTGTAAATAAGGGCTATATCCTAAAAGTTGGCCTTTTTCCTTTCCTTTTTCCGTAAAAAGCACATCAAACTCTTTACCCACAGAGGCCATATTAAAGGCCTTTTGCTGTTTAAGCAATAAAGCCTGCAAGCGCATCAACCGTTTTGTTTTTACATCTTCCGGCACTTGATTTTTCATCAAACTAGCCGGAGTCCCTGGGCGTGCGCTGTACTTAAAGGAATAAGAACTGGCATAACCAATGCGTTCAACCAACTGTAAAGTTTGTTCAAAATCTTCCTCCGTTTCCCCTGGAAAACCAACAATAAAATCGGAAGACACGGCAATATCCGGACAAACCTTTCTAAAATCCGCCACAATTTGTTCATATTCTTGAACGGTATATTGGCGATTCATCGCCTTCAAAACTTTATCACTGCCCGATTGAATCGGCAAATGAATATAGGGCATCAAGTTTTTCAAATCCTTGTGTGCCTCAATCATATTTGGTGTCATTTCACTGGGATAAGAAGTTGTATAACGCAACCGTTTTAACCCTCTAATTTTGGCCACAGCCCGCAACAAATCACCAAAATCTTTGCCTTCATCCCCATGCCAACCGTTCACATTCTGGCCCAAAAGCATAATTTCTTTTGCACCAGCCTTAACCAAAGATTTGGCTTCCTTCAAAACATCTTTGATAGAACGAGAATACTCACACCCCCGAGTATAAGGCACAACACAATACGAACAAAAATGGTCACACCCTTCTTGAATAGCCAAAAAAGCCGAAGCCTTGCTTTGTTGAGGCAGAGGCAAAAAATCAAACTTCATTTCTGCGGGAAAATCAGCCTTCAAAAGGCGTCCTTTTTTGCGTTGATATTGTGCAATCAGTTCCGGTAATTGATGATAATTCTGCGGCCCAACAGCAATGTCAATCACCGAAGCCCTGCGTAAAATCTCCTGTCCATCCGCTTGCACCACACAACCAGCCACCACCACCAAGGCATTTTTCTTTTTTTGGCGAGCAATTCGTCCTAACTCAGAAAAAATCTTTTCACTGGCTTTTTCCCTGATATGACAAGTGTTCAACAAAATCACATCCGCCACAGACACATCTTCCGTTTCACGATAACCATGTACAGCCAACGCATCACGCATGCGTGTGGAATCATAAACATTCATCTGACAACCGAAAGTTTTAATATAAAGTCTGGGCATTTTCCAAATCCTGTTGTTTTCTGATTTTCACTTTTTCCTGAAACTCTTTCAACAGTTGACTCCGCCTAAAGGCATCTGCTTTTCCTTGCGTGGGATAAAGTGTTGAAACAAAAGTTTGATATTCTTCTTTTGATAAAATCTGCCGAGCAATTTCCAACAATTTGCGTTTTTTCCAAGCCGATGCCTGACGCTTAAAATTATGAATCTGCTTGTCATTCAAGTTAAATGAATTAAACAAAGACTTAGCATAGGCCGGTGCTTGTAAAACCTTTGTCGGATAATACCATTTATTTTCTGGTTTTTCATTGGCCAACATCAACAAAACATAGGGATGAACAAGGCTGCCATCAAAGTCCTTTTCCTCACTGTCCGAAAAAGAAATATACGCAATCTCGTCTAAATACTCACGCACTTGTTGGCGTCCCTCTCTTGTTTTATCCGCTTCCATATATATCTGAGCCAATCTTGTTTGCGATTCGGCATTACCATTATCAGCCGACAGTTGATAATAGTACAAAGCCTTTTTCAAATCTTGAGTCACCCCAGCACCACCTTTATCATATAACTCAGCTAATTTTGCCTGAGAAACATCATCATTTAAGGTTTCGGCACAATTTTTATAAAGAACCAGCATAGACTTGACAGGCATAGAATTCAAAAATGTGGATGAATACGGGCAAAACGATGCCGATACCCCAAAAGAAACAAATAAAGCAAATATAAAAAGAATCCGATACATTTTTCCCCCTCTGTTGATTAAAAGGTCACATCAATCCATTGAATTTCTTCTTCTGGCAAAGAGTGTGAACCGAAAAAAGCCTGTTCCGCCTCTGCTTCTAAAACAGAATCGGCCAAATAAATATCTTTTTCAAAAAGCACACCGCCTTGTGCATTATAAGCAATTGCCCGCACCTTTTCTGGCAAACGCATCATCTGATCGGTTTCATTTTTCAAAATGCCTTCCATCCGCACAACTGATTCGGGCGCCTCCCTCTTTTCAAAACGCACGGAATGAATCCGAGGCAAAGCAACCACAGTTTGATTTTCTTGTATAACTTTTTCTTGCACTGGCTCAACATCAACCTTTGCCGGCTCAACCACAACAGGTTTTGGGGGCACAACTTCTTTTTGTTCGGTTTGTACAACCTTCTTAGGTAAAGAAACAGAAAAAGTTTCAGAAAACGGGGCAAACAAAATATCCCGATAAATAAAACCAGCCCCCACCAAAAGAACAACAAAAATCAATACCACCCTCCTCCCAAACAGGTGAAATGATTTTTTTTGGGGGGAAACAGGCACCACAACCGGCATAAAGGCTTGTGGCACATCCTCTTGAAACACAGGTGCATCCGCAAAGACATTAGGCTGTGTTTCCTGTTGAACCTCAACAACAGATTCAACCGCCACAGGTTCAGACAAAACAATGGGATCATCAGTCTGATTTTGTTCAAAAACAAACACATGCTGACACGCAGAACATTTTAATTTTTTTCCCGAAACCAATCGCACTTCTTCCGGTATTTGGTATTGCACAGAACATTTTGGACATGTAATAAGCATTTTTATCTTTCCCTTTTCTAAAAAATAGTGTATTTATAATATAACGAAATAAAAAAAAAGATACAACTTTTTTATGAATAAGGAGGAAAAATGTCACAAAAGCCCAATCCGTCCCCCTTCATTGCTGAATTCAACGGGGTGTCTTTGCGTTATAATAAAGGGCCAGAAATCTTAAAAGATATCAATTTTTCTCTGTCACCCGGCTCGTTTCATTTTATGACGGGCGAAAGCGGTGCCGGCAAAACATCACTTTTAAGTTTGTTGTATCTGCATCTGGAAGCAACAAAAGGGCGCATTCGTTTGCTGGGGCAAGCCACAGACATGATGTCTCGCAGTACAAAAGCCCAAATTCGTCGTCAAATCGGTGTGGTATTTCAAGACTATCGGCTGTTAAATCACCTCAACGCCTTTGATAATGTGGCCTTACCATTAAGATTGGCCGGAGAAAAAGAATCAGACATCAAAAAACATGTTGCCGAATTGCTGTCTTGGGTCGGTCTAGAAAAACAATTAAAGGCTTATCCGGAAGAATTATCTGGTGGAGAACAACAACGCATTGCCATTGCACGGGCTGTTATTCATAAGCCCACACTTTTGCTGGCCGATGAACCCACCGGCAATGTAGATGATGCCATGGCGAAGCGGTTGATGTATCTGTTTTTGGAATTAAATAAACTCGGCACAACAGTGGTGGTGGCCACACACAATGTGGGATTGGTTAAAAACTTTCACTTTCCGCAATTACATTTGGCCGACGGCCACCTAACAATCTTACCGCCCAGCCCTAATCATACAGATATGGCCTCTAAATTATTCAAAAAGGAGATAAAATAATGCACAAAAAGTCTGATTTCCTTTTCAATAAAGAATCATCCCGATTTTTCTTACCGTGGATTTGTGCCTTGATGGTATTTATCGCCACTTTGGTTTTGGCGGGAGGCATCACCACACATAATTCATTAAAACTGTGGCAAAAAGGCGTTGCCGAATCTCTAACGGTTCAAATCCCAACTTATGACGAAGAAGGGAATGAACGAAACGAATTAGTCTATCAAGACATTGAAAAAGCATTGATGTTATTGCGCACAACCCCAGGGGTATTGGGGGCAATTGTCCTGAATGATGAACAAATGCAAGATTTAATGACCCCATGGCTTGGCAACAAAGCGGTTGTATCACAACTGCCCCTGCCAAAATTGATTGATGTGGCGGTTGATACCACTCAACCACCGTCACTGGAACAATTAAAAGCCGATTTGGCCAGCCAAGTTCCTGGTGCTGTGTTAGACAGCCACCGCATTTGGTTGAATGATTTAATCAAGTTTGCCAACACCTTATTGACTTTAATCATTGGCATTTTGGGCTTGTTGTTCTTCACCGTATTTGTGACTGTTATCTATACCACCAAAGCAAGTCTGTCTATCCAAGAGTATGTTTTGTCTTTGGTTCATATGCTGGGGGCCCGAGATTTTTACATCACCAACCGATATGCTTGTCATAATTTCAAAATTGCCTTGTGTGGCAGCTTGTTGGGTTTCGCATTAGCCCTGCCAATTCTGTTTGGCATCAGTATGTTCTTAAAATCCGTTTCCGGCAACATTTTTCAAAGCACTCTCACCCCCATCCAATGGGGCTATTTGGCAGCCATCCCTATTTCAGTTGCCATTTTGGCCTTTTTAACAACCTTCAAAACCGTATTCAAGTTTTTACGAAAGTTCTTATGATAAAAAAAGTGTTAAGTTTTCTTTTTTATCCAACAATGATTGCCCTTCCCCTGTGGTTGATAGGCTTTGTCATGTTTTTGTTATATGTGTTCAGTTTTCGCTTTAACACACCCGTCACAAGTGATGGCATTGCCGTTTGGACAGGAGGTAATTCACGCATCAGCACAGGCATCACCCTGCTTCAAAACGAACATGCTCCCAGACTATTGATTTCTGGGGTCAATCAAAAAGTCAATCCGGATTTATTTTTGGGAAAACTACACAAAGAAACCTTAAAGAAAATCCATCTGGGGTATGAAGCCACAACTACCAAAGAAAATGCATTGGAAACAGCCGACTGGGTCTATCAAAACAACATAAACTCTGTCATTTTAGTCACAAGTTTTTACCACATTCCACGCAGTCTTCTTGAATTCAAACATCAACTGCCCAACACAACCGTTTATCCCTATCCCATTTGGCCAAAAGATGTCACCGAGTCGGTTTCCTGGTTGCACACTCGTTCTGCATTTCAACTGCTTGTGGAATATCATAAGTTTGTTTTTGTCAAACTAACATATCTAATGAAAGGATACTTTTTATGATTTGGATACGATCAATTTTATTCACAATTTGCCACTATATTTATTCACTGTTGGTTTTCATCATCATGTTGCCTGTGTTCATCCTGCCACGCAAGTGGGCCATGATTATGCCCATCGTTTGGACAGGTGGCACAATCAAGCTGTTGCAATGGATTTGTGGGATAAAAATTAAAATTGAAGGCAAAGAAAACCTGCCAAAGAAAAATGGCTATATCGTTGCCTCAAAGCACCAATCCGCCATGGAAACACAAATGTTTCACACCCTTGTACCCGAAACATTTTTCATCTTCAAAAAAGAATTACTATGGTTGCCATTTGCCGGCTTATATGCCTTAAAGGTGGGATGTCTGCCTGTGGACAGAAGCGGAGGCGGCGTCGCCCTGCGTAAAATGCTCAACGGGGCAAAAAAACGCTTCAAAGAAGGGATGAATATGGTCATCTTTCCGGAAGGCACACGTACACCACCGGATAAAGAAACAACAAAACCATACAGCCCCGGCATCGCCCTCATTTACGAAGCCTGCCAAGTGCCTGTTGTCCCAATAGCCTTAAACACAGGTTATTGTTGGCCGAAAAACAGCTTTATGCGCTATCCTGGAACGGTGACAGTGCATATCCTGCCGCCTATTCAACCTGGGCTGCCAAAGCGTCAGTTTTTGCAAGAACTGCAATCCCAAATTGAACACGAGCAAAAGAAATTGCCTAACCCCTTTCAAAAAGGATAAAAATGCTTTTGAAAAACCACATTGTTTTAGGCATCTATTCCGACCCATCTGCTTTTGCCGTTGAATTGGCGGTAATAGAAACAGACGGATTAGATATTCTGGCCTTACACCAAACACATATCGTACCTTATCCCCACGCCCTTCGGGAACAATTAATAGAGTTTGCGATAAAAAAAGAAACAAATGTGGCGCAGTTCAATCAACTGAATCACGAAATAACAAACTTTTTCATACAGGAAATCTCTCAACTGGTGCAAGAACTTCATCAAAAGCAAATCAAGGTGGATGTGATAGCACTGTCAGGTCACAGTGCTATTCATAACCCAAAAGAAAAAGTACACATCAATTTTGGCAATGCCGAAACATTGGCTAATACATTAAAGATTCCTGTGATTCATCACTTTGTAAAGGAAGATATGAATGCGGGTGGAGTCGGTGCGCCCTTGCTCACCTCCTTTTGGGCCACTCTGTGTCAAGATAAAGAAAAGCCTGTGGCCTTGGTAGCACTGGGTGCGCTCACCCGTTTGGTCTATATTGGTCCAATAGGGGAACAAATCGGCTTTGATATAGCGGCCGGCCTGTTTGCAGTGGACAGATGGGTCTATAAGCACACAGGGCAAGAAATGGATTTTAACGGCACATTGGCGGCCAAAGGCAAACCAGATAAGCGTGTCATTCAGGCCCTACTCAAATTACCCTATATTCAAAAACAACCGCCCAAGTCCGCCCAACGAGAAGACTTCAAAAACATTTTGGAACATGTGGAAGGGCTGTCACCGGCAGACGGAGCCGCCACTTTAACCACATTTATTGTGGAAAGCATCATACAGGCGCAACAATTTTTGCCCCAACCACCGGCACAATGGATATTCATCGGAGGGGGTACCTATAACCCGACCTTGATGTTGCAATTAAAACAAAAATTAAAAAACACACAATCAGCCTCTCAGGCTTTACCTTATACCGAAGGCTTAAATGCCATGGGTTTTGCCTTCATCGGGGCAAGATATTTGTCCGGTCTGCCCATCTCATTTCCAACAACCACAGGGGTTTTACAACCCTTTTCGGGTGGAGAAATCACCTATCCAAATTAAAAACCTTTCATTTTCTCGTGGGCTTTTGGGGCTGGGTACATAATGTAAATTATGCGAACAAGGCTTCAAGGAAGGCAAACACAAGTTTAATATTAAACAAAAAAACAAACAAAACAAATGAAAGGAATTAAAATGAACTGGAACATAGAACAAACCATTGAAGGCCGGCGTAAGGCAT
>JAZUQR010000031.1:0-4867 GCA_045605805.1 Alphaproteobacteria bacterium
AAAGAACAAGCGGTCAATAGTGTGCACAAAACAATCAAACCCTTCTTCATGCCCTTATAATAATGTATTTACTGGAACATGTCAATTGATTTGTTTGAGACTATTTAACAATCTAACCGATTAAAAAATGGTATTAAACAACGAGACTATGACACCGCTTATGATCAAAGTCACCGTGAAAATATGAAAGACAGAAGATATAAGGCTATTGAAAAATTGTATGATGATGCTGAACGTGAAATGCAACGCAAACAAAAATCAGGTCAATGGATTTAGATCAATCTTGCCATTTGCAGGCACGATAATTCCACACTTTTGCCGGGCCGCATTTGCGGTTCGGCAGAAGTTTTTTGTCAACAAAAAATCCCTGAGCATTACAGAACTTAAAATCTGGATTTTGAAAGGATTCTTCTTCAATAACATTGCAATCCCCCCAATGAGTCTCTCCAGCACTTGTATATCTTAAATAAGTGCAATTGTTTTCATCACAACATTTCATAAGAACACGAGTTTCTGAATTTTCTAACAATTCACAAGGCGCTGTATAAACAAGCTCTGCTTTTTCATTATAAAATATTTGTTTTGTGGTTGGTGTGATGGCTATATCATAAGGTTTAGAAGTTGATGCACTCTCCATTCTTTGATAAAAGATAGGATTTTTGAACCTCACTTCTTCTTTGGGTTGAACCAAAGAACAAGCGGTCAAACTTAATAATAAAATCATTACAAGTTTCTTCATGAAGAACAGTTTAATTGTTTTATAAAAAACTGTCAAGAATTGTTGACTTAAAAATTTTTTGGGATGGATAAAAAGGTATGTATTTTTAATTCCCATTACATTATAATATAGAAAAGTGTGATGCATGATGTGATTCTTTATTTTCGGACAAGCTATTGGCCAGATTTGAAACAACATGAAGGTTTTCAAAAAGAAGGGTATCTGGATACTTTGGGAAATCTTACCATTGGCCTAGGGCGAATGATAGAAAATGAGGATGATTTTGTTGCACTTCCGTTGGAAATAAATGGGCGCCCGGCCACCATAACGGAAAAACAATCCGAATACGCTAGATTGTCTGGCTTTAAGGAACGAGGAGAGTATGGAAAAGATTATGGATTTTGGAAATTCCAACAAAAGAATGAATCAAAAAAATTGAAATTGCCAGAAACCGCAATAGTGGATATGGCGATGGAACATTTGGAATGGGATTTAAGACAGTTAGAAACAAAATTTCCAGCATTTGAAACTTATCCGCGGTCTTTACAAATGGTCTTGTTGGATATGCAGTATAATATGGCGTATAATTTTAATGATAAAAAATGGCATTATTTTCATGAAGGATTAAGAAACAAAGATATCTCTCAAATGGTTGAACATGTCAATCGGCCACAAGTTGCACCAGGACGCAATGATTGGGCGAGAAAAAGTTTAAAAGAAATTCCCACAATAGATGGTTGGCATTTCAAGGATTAAATGTATCTGTATGCAAACAAAATCCTGTATAACCAGTCCATTCTGCTGTGTTTGAGGGATGATATGTATATTGTTCTACCACACGGCATCCCTGGTAATGATAAAAATCGGTTAATACATATTTGAACAAAAGGCTATAATTCTCCTCAATAAGACATGATAAAACAACCTCTGTTTGGTTGTTTTCCAATAACTGACAATCCAACTCTGGATCAACAGATTTAGAATAGATTTTGGTAGGCGTTAGCCTTTTTTCTGTATCTGTATTAGGAATTGGATATAACGTTTCATAGAAGAGCGGATTCACAAACCGCTCTTCTTTTTTTTGAAATAAAGAACAAGCTGTTACAACGAGTGTGCATAATAAAAATAATTTTCTCATAGTACTAAGGTTACCTCTTTTTTCTTTGTTTGTCAATCGGCCGCAAGTGGGACCAAATCGTAATGATTGGGCAAGAAGAAGTTTAAAAGAAATTCCCACAGTAGACGGTTGGCATTTTAAGGATTAAGACTTGTCTTTGTGAATACAAAACGCAGTAGGAAATGTTTCAAATTTATCAATATAAAAATCATATTTATAAACCAGTTGACAATTCTCGGTATAAAAATCATCAGATAACACGTACTTATAAAGAACGTCAGAAACATGTCCTTCGTGTGGATGGTCATATTCACAAGAAAATATTAATTCTCGTTCGGTGTTTTTTAATAATTGACACATTCGTTCTGGAATAGTAGATTCAGAATAGATTTTGGAGGTGGTTAATCTTGTTTCTGCCTCTGTATTAGGAATTGGATATAACGTTTCATAGAAGAGCGGATTCACAAACCGCTCTTCTTTTTTTTGAAATAAAGAACAAGCAGTCAATAGAGTGCACAAAAAAATCAAAAACTTTTTCATGCTTTTATTGTAAGGGTTTTATGGAAAAAGTCAATAAGTATCAAAAAGATTGGATGAAAAATATTGATGTTGCAAATTATCAATAAATGAAGTAAGATGCTTAACATGAAACGGATAGGTCTTGTATTAATGATGAGCATTATTTTGGGTGGTTTGTGGTTATACATAGATCATCGAGAAAATGATTGTCTCTCGGCTGGAATATGCCCAAAAGGATATCAATTCAATTCTTGCGACTGGAAAGGGTGTGTTGTAGATGAAGACTCCTGAAAGCACGAAAAAAACGCCCGATAAATCAAGGCGTTATTTTGAAAATGGTGGGCGACTACGGATTCGAACCGCAGACCCTATGCGTGTAAAGCATATGCTCTAACCAGCTGAGCTAGTCGCCCATAGGGGTTCTGAAAAGAACAGAACAACTATATCATTGTTTATACAGAAAGTCAACAGATTTTTGAAAAAACTTGTTAAAAAGGGCGTGGATTCCCTGTTGGATCAAGCCATTCTTTCATAAATCTGGATAAATCTTTGTTTTCTTTTGGTGGTAAAACAATGTAAAAATGAACAAAACAATCGCCTTTGTTCGCCACACCTTTGCCCTTCAAACGCAAAGTTTTATCACCCCCTGTATAGGCAGGTACTTTTACAGCCACAGCCCCAGATGGTAAGGGCAGGGTGACGGATGTTCCCATGACTGCCTCCTTTAATGTCAGGGGAATGCGCACCGATAAGTTGTTGCCTTCTCGTATAAATAAAGTGCTGGGTTGAATGTGTATTTTAATCAGGGCATCACCCCCGTTTTGTCCTTGTCCACGCAAGCGCAAAGTGCCACCGTCATCCACACCGGCCGGTACACGCATCTTGATTTTCTTTCCACTGATTTCTACGGTTGTTTCTCCGCCTGTAATGCTTAAATTAAAGGGGATGGTCAAATCATATTGTACATCATGTGATTGTTGTGGATAAGCCCGAGAACGTGCGCCTCGTCCCATACCGAACAAATCGGCAAAGTCAAAGCCACCGCTACCACCCATGCCACCCATGCCTCCAAACATAGAAGCCAAATCTTCGGGATTGATGTTGGTATAGGTTGTGTTGCCTCTGCGATAGGTTTTACCCCCACCAAAACCACCGAATCCGCCACCTGAGGTGTCATACGACCCAGCCCCAAAGGGTGTGGGATTGCCGTTGTCATCAATTTCGCCAGCATCATATCTGGACCGTTTGGCTTTGTCGGACAGAATCTCATAGGCCTTGCTGACAGACTTAAACTTTTCCTGAGCCTTTGGATCAGGATTGATATCCGGATGTAACGATTTCGCCATTTTGTGATAGGCTTTTTTAATTTCACTATCGCTTGAACTTTTGGAAACGCCCAATAAATCATAAAGATTTGCCATAAATATCTCCTTTTGAAACATACTATCATATAATATAGGGCATTTTTTGAAAAAATCCATGACAAAATGAAAAAAAATGTTATAATGTACCACATGAAACGAATAAAGAAAAACAGATTGATGATTTGTTCGGCTGTCGCCTCCATGCTGACAGCAATCAGTTTAATGGCCTTAAAGACAGTTGGCTTTTTGGGAACAGGCTCGGTTGCTGTGTTGTCCAGCCTGTTGGATTCTGTGCAAGACTTTTTAACCGCTTCTATCAATATGGTTGCCGTTCATCAGGCGATTCAACCGGCCGATAAAGCACATCGCTTTGGTCATGGAAAAGCACAAGGCATTGGCAGTTTGATACAATCGGTTATTATTGGTCTGTCTGCGATATGGCTGCTTAAAGAATCGCTGGGACATTTGATAAATCATACTGCTGTGCATAATGCACAGTTAGGCGTTTGGGTTGTTTTGATTTCTGGGGGCATTACTGTTGGTTTGGTTGGTTTTCAAAACTATGTTGTGAAGCACACAGGTGCCTTATCCATCAAAGCGGACAGAGCGCACTATATGGGTGATGTTTTAATGAATCTTGGGGTTTTGGTGTCTTTGTGGCTGTCAACCGCTTTTGGTATTGTGTGGGTGGATGGTGTGTTTGGCATTTTGGTTGCGCTGTATTTGCTGTATTCAATTTGGCATATAATGGTTGAGGCGTGTGCCATGTTGATGGACAAAGAGTTGCCCCAAAAAATAAGGCAGGATATTCGGGCGTTGGCAATGAATGTTGCGTTGGTAAAGAATGTATCGTCCTTAAAGTCTCGTGAAGGAGGGAACAATCGCTTTGTTCAATTTAATGTGCAGTTTGATGGAGATATCTCGCTTAAAACAGCCCACGAACAGTTGGATGAAATTGAAAAAAACATCCTTCAAAAATATCCGGATATGCAAGTAATTATTCATGCCGAACCTTTTGATGAAACAAAGCTCAAACAATAGATTTTTTTCTTGACATTCTATAATACATAGAGTAAAAGGAAAGCATGAAGGGAGGCACAATGCTTCAAGTAAAGAACCAAGAAAGAGTCACTAACTCCTTGAAAAATA